>JAMFSJ010000002.1 GCA_026225255.1 Methylacidimicrobium fagopyrum
AAGCCATCTTGATTCAAACACATTGTCAGCAATCCAGATCGCTCGACTAAGGAGAATTATGACATTTTAGAAGTGACATTCGCCTATCTAGGAAAATATTCCGGATACGCATTGCCAAATAATTGTCCCGAAGGGACAACCGGAAATTAGCCAGACACAAAGTGTCTGGTCATGGCCCACAAAAATCTCTTCGTCCCGAAGGGACGATGGACATTTCCACGATAACCACCATGCTTTCAGCACGGAATTTTATTTATCACGACTAACAGATACTGCGTGTCTGGCTAATTTCCATTCGTCGCTCCGCGACGATAAAACCGGAGCGCAGTGGTGTTACCGCAATGATTTATGACGATAATGCAAAATCTTAAACGCCGGATCGTCGCGTAATTCTGCCACTAATTCAAACTTGTCCTCAAACGGCGGAAAAAATGCGTCGCCACCTTCAATCTCGCGTTTCACCAACGTCAAATAAAGATCGGAGCAACGCGGCAACGCCTGTTCATAAATCTGCGCGCCGCCGCAGATAAAAATGTCGTTGGGAAATTCGCCCGGATCCAATTTGTCCAGCGACTTGAAAATAAAAATTTCCGTCTCCAATTTTTCGCCGAGTTTCGCGAAATGAAATTGATACGGCTGCTTGAGATAATTCCCGCCGCGCCACTCGTGATATTGTCCGAAAATTTCCGGATGCTTTTTGATGAGCTTTTGCGGCTGTTTCGTCAGCACCATGTTCTTACGATTCGGCAACGGCTTGCCGAGGCTTTCGAACGTCTTGCGCCCCATCACGACCACATGGCCCATCGTCGTCTGTTTGAACCATTTAAAATCTTCCGGCAGATGCCAGGGAATTTGATTCCCCGCCCCGATCACCCGGTTCAGCGACATCGCCGCGATGGCTTTGAAATGTTTCATATTGTTTTAGACCGGATTAATAAAATTAACAGAATTCAAAATGGCTGGCCTTTAATTCTGTAAATTCTATTAATCCTGTCAAAAAATCATACCGCCACCGGCGCTTTGATGGCCGGATGCGGGTCATAACCCACGATCTCAAAATCTTCATATTTGAAGTCGTGAATGTCCTTCACCGTCGGATTTAACCTCATCTGCGGCAGCGGACGCCGTTCGCGCGACAGTTGTAATTTCGCCTGCTCGACGTGATTGGAATAGAGATGCAGATCGCCGAATGTGTGGACGAAATCGCCCGGTTTCAGTCCGCAAACCTGCGCGACCATCAACGTGAGCAACGCATAGCTGGCGATGTTGAACGGCACGCCGAGAAAAATATCCGCACTGCGCTGATAAAGCTGGCAGCTCAATTCACCGTCGCTCACATAAAATTGAAACAGCGTGTGACACGGCGGCAAAGCCATGCCCTGGATTTCACCCGGATTCCACGCGCTGACGAGGAGTCGCCGACTGTCGGGATTCTTTTTGATCTGCGCGATCACATCGTCAATCTGGTTGAGCGAGCGGCCATCAGTCGTGCGCCAATCCGTCCATTGCGCGCCATACACGCGACCGAGATTGCCCTCGGCATCCGCCCATTCATTCCAGATCGTCACGCCGTGATCATTGAGCCATTTGACATTCGTCTCGCCACGCAAAAACCAGAGCAGCTCATAAATAATGGATTTGGTGTGAACCTTCTTCGTGGTGAGCAGCGGAAAGGATTCGCGCAACGGACAACGGATCTGCGCGCCGAACAACGAAAACGTGCCGGTGCCCGTGCGGTCGGCCTTGAACTTTCCGTTTTCGAGGACGTGTCGCAGCAAATCGAGATATTGAATCATCGCGCGAAAAATTTAACCGCGCCGCCGCCGAAAGACACGCACAGAAATGACCCTAAAACTTCGGCGGCACAACATGCGGGACCGCTGACTAACCCTTTCGGTTCTATCCGTCGGTAGACGCAGCTGGCGGAAAAGACCTTGGACCCGATTAACACGATCTCAAATGGCGTAAAAGCCGTTCGTGGTTGATTTTTAGCGTGACTGAAGTTCGTGAATGGCGGCCATAATAGTTTGCCGGTTCATTTCGTGCGCTTCAATGCCTTGGCCGATATCTTTCAGGAGCGTGATGGTTAATTCACCGCCGAGGTGTTCGCGAAATTCTTCGAGGCCGTTGAGAATTTGTAATTGGCCTTGGTCGTCGGTGGCGAGCAACTCATCGGTGAATAGCTTGAAGCCAAGTTGTTCGAGCAAATTTAAAATGCGGGTGGCGGACGGCGCGGCCAGCAGTCCGATAGTGCGCGAATAAATCACGTCGAGCGCGATGCCGATGGCAACGGCGGCGCCGTGTTGGATTTGAAAATGCGAAAGTTGTTCCAGTTTGTGCGCCGCCCAATGACCAAAATCCAAGGGTCGCGCCGAGCCGGTTTCAAACGGATCGCCGCCGCCCGCGATGTGATCCAAATGCAATTCGGCGCAGCGGTGGATTAAACGTTTCATCGCTGCCGGTTCCCAGTCGGCGAGTTTTTGGGCGTTGTTTTCAATCTCGCTAAAAAATTGAGCGTCGCGGATGCAGGCGACTTTAACGGCCTCAACGTAACCGGCGCGTTTGTCTTTCGGCGTCAGCGTGGCGAGCAGATTAAAATCGTTGATGACGACAAACGGCGGCGCGAAGGTGCCGATGAAATTTTTTTTACCAAACGCATTGATGCCATTTTTCACGCCCACGCCGGAATCCGCTTGCGCCAAAGTGGTGGTCGGAATGCGAACGTGGCGCACGCCGCGATGCGCGGTGGCGGCGGCAAACCCGGCGACATCCAGCAACGCGCCACCGCCCACGGCGATCAGATACGAGTGCCGATCAATGTGGTGGCTATCAATCTGCGCGTGAATTTCCGCAACGGCGACGGCGGAGTTTTTGGCGCGTTCGCCACCGGCGATGAGCATGGGCGGCGCGACGAGTTGCAGGCTGGCGGCGTGCGTAGAGAAATAATTTTCAACTGTGCGGGCCAGATCAGGCTGCGCTTGGGCCAAGGCTTGATCGAGCACCACTAATACTTTGCGCGGCGCGGTATCGGCTAGCGCATTTTTCAGAACGGGATTTCCGGGCGTGAAAACGTCGTCGGTGAAAAAGACCCGCAAAGGCCAACTAACTTGAATGGAGCGTTCGATGACAGACACAATTTTTAAATGCTTAGCGAGCGCGAAGTTTGTTTACGAAGTAACGGTTGGGAAAACCCGAGAGTTTTTTGAGAATCGTGTCGGTGTGCCACAGTTCGATGTTTTCAATTTTCGCCGTGGCGGCGATCAGGCGGTCGGCTGGATCTTTGTGCGACCAATCCCACAAAACGGATTGGCGAGCGATCGGAACCGATACAGGTAAAAGTATCCAAGAGGTCAGGGCTGGCTCTAACCAATCATCGGGATGATCGGTCAATTGTCCACCTTGCCAGAGCTGGTAGATTTCGATGACGGACATCGGCGACAGATAACGAAGGGTTTCCGGGTCATCGAATGTTTTCTCAACTTCTTCCGGCAAAGGTTGCCGATGAGCAAATTTGACGAACAAATTGGTGTCAGATAACAGCTTCATTTCCACTCATCCATGACCGGAGATTGCAAATCACCGAAATGTGACGGATCGGTCGGTTTTTCCACGCGCCACGGTTTGCCCTTTTTTTCCAGCGGCACGATCATCGCCGCCGGGCGGCCATGGCTGGTCAGGGTCACACGGATGCCGGACTGGACTTTTTTAATGACCCCGCACAAATTGCTACGCGCTTGCCCGATGGGCATGGAGATCGTCTTCATGGGCATAATTTTGCCCATAATTTAAAAGGTGTCAAGCAACGGAGCGCCGATCTCCTGATCGACAAGCTGGCCAGGAATTTTGGGGAGCCGATCAGGAGATCGGTGCTCCAAAGGAGCTACAACTCATTTCCCATCTTCCGGAATGCGCATGCAGTAGAACGAGCGATAGACAAAGATGAGCGCGACGAGGAAACACACGCTGCCGATCACGTAGGATAGGCAGGAATCGGGATGTTTCTGTTTCATCTCCACGGCGATCTCGACGGCGAGCAGGCCGAAGAGCGTCGTGAATTTGATGATCGGATTCATCGCGACGGATGAGGTGTCTTTGAACGGATCGCCGACGGTATCGCCGACCACGGTCGCGGCGTGGAGCGGTGTGCCTTTTTGTTTCAAATCTACTTCGACGATTTTCTTGGCGTTGTCCCACGCACCGCCGGCATTCGCCATGAAGATGGCTTGGAACAAGCCGAAAAACGCGATGCCGATGAGATAGCCAATGAAGAAATAGGGATTAAAAAACGGCAGGCCGAGCGCGAAGGCAAACACGACGACGAAAATATTCACGAGGCCGCGTTGGGCGTAAACGGTGCAGATTTCGACGACCTTTTTGCTGTCGGCGAGCGAGGCGGTTTCTTTGTCGAACTTCATGTTCTTTTTGATGAATACGACCGCACTGTAAGCCCCGGTGACGACGGCTTGCATGCTCGCACCGGTGAACCAATAAATTACCGCGCCGCCCATGAGTAGGCCGAAAATAATCTGCGGTTGCACGAGACTCAAATTTTCGATCGCGTGGCCGGAAACATTTTGCAGCAGCATGATAATGCCGAAAATCATCGTGGTGGAACCGACGACGGCGGTGCCGATCAAGACGGGTTTGGCGGTGGCTTTGAAAGTATTGCCGGCGCCGTCGCCTTTTTCGAGTTCGAGTTTGGAATTAGCAAAATCGGGCTTGAAGCCGAAATCCTTTTTGATTTCCGCGCTGATGTTGGGCTGCGCTTCGATGCGGCTTAATTCGTAAACAGACTGGGCATTGTCGGTGACGGGGCCGAAGCTGTCTACGGCGATGGTCACGGGCGCCATGGCGAGAAATCCAAACGCGACAAGGCCGAAGGCAAAGATCGGGGCGGCGAAAGTGAACTGTGACGGCATGAGCGCGAGCAGGTCCGCGTTCTGCGAAAAGAGATACGCGACGAACATGAGCGCGAGGATCACAAGGCCCATCCAGAATGCGGAGAAATTGCCCGCGACGAGGCCGGACAAAATATTGAGGGACGCACCGCCTTGCTCGGAGGAACGTGTGACTTCCTTGACGTGACGCGAGCTGGTGCTGACGAAGATTTTCGTGAACTCCATGATGAGCGCGCCGGCCAGAGTTCCGCAGGCCATGATGGCGGACAAAACCCACCAGAGATTGGGCAAAGGAATCCAACCGAGTCCAGGAAGGGCAAAATCTCCCAATAAAATTTTGCTCGCAATGAAAGTAACGACAATCGAAAGAATTGAAGTGATCCAAACCAAATCCGTGAGCGGCGCTTCCCAATTAAAACTCTTTTTGCTGCCGTAACGAACGTTGGCGATGGCTTTGTTCAGATAAAACGAACCGAGCGAGGTGATGACCATCAGGGCTTGAATGGCAAACAACCAGACGATGAGCTTGCCGCAAAGGATTGGCGACGCGACCAGCGCGAGCGACAGAAACGCAATGAGCGCGACGCTCGTCACGCCGTAGGTTTCAAAACCGTCCGCCGTCGGGCCGACGGAATCGCCCGCGTTGTCGCCGGTGCAATCCGCGATGACGCCGGGATTCTTCGGATCATCTTCGGGCAGATTGAAAACGATTTTCATCAAGTCGCTGCCGATGTCCGCGATCTTGGTGAAGATGCCGCCGCCGATGCGCAAAGCCGAGGCGCCGAGCGATTCGCCAATCGCAAAACCGATGAAGCATGCGCCGGCGAGATGTTGCGGCACGAACAGCAAAATCGAGATCATGCAGAACAGTTCCACGCAGACGAGCAACGTGCCGATGCTCATGCCGGCCTGCAGCGGGATGAACAGTGTCTTGAGCGAATTGCCTTTCAGCGACGCGAAGGCGGTGCGGCTGTTGGCGGTGGTGTTGATGCGAATGCCGAACCACGCGACGGCGTAGCTGCCAAGAATCCCCAAAATGGACGCGCCCAAAATCACGGCGACATCCGCAACGGATTTATTTTGCAAACCTTTGAAATAATAAACCATGCAGATCGCGATGAGAATCCACAGCGCGGCGAGAAATTTTCCCTGTTGAAACAGATATGTTTTGCACGTTTCCCAAATGATGTGCGAGACGTCGCTCATGCTTTTGTGAACTTGCAGCGCGCGCGTTTGTTTGTATTGGAAAATTCCGAGCAACGCGCCGAGCACGCAGACGACGAGGCCGGAAAATAAAATCGTGTGGCTGGTCAACTTGCCCCCGAGAAACGAAGCGTCTTGCAGCGCGGGCAATTGAATATCGGCATCGCCCGCAAAAGCGTTCATAGAACCGAACAGCGCGAACAGTAAAACCGCGCCGCCAAAAAAGGTTTTTTTCTGAAGCATAAGCGGCACGAGCTTGCCGGAAGCCGGTTGGAATTCCAACTTTTTGTTAAAGGCGCGCTGGTAAAAGTAAGCTGACTACTTCCTATAGCACTCGGCGGCAAAGTTTTGGCACACACTCAATGGGTGAAAAAATCGCGCGATTCGTGTCATTGAGTTTTGCGACATTTGCGGCAAACTAGGTGCGCAATGAGAATTCTCGCCCTCGATCACGGAACCAAACGCATCGGCGTCGCGGCTAGCGACGAGACGAAGACCATTGCGCAGCCGCTCGAATATATTCCCGCGGAACCGCTGGCGGATTTTTTGGGGCGGCTCAAAAAAATTCTCATTGAAAAGGAAGTAGATCTCATCCTCATCGGCATGCCGCGTAATATGAATGGCAGTTACGGACCGGCGGCGGAAAAGGTGAACGCGTTTGTCGCCGAATTAAAAACGGTTACGCCAATTCCCATCAAGTTGTGGGACGAACGGCTGACCTCCACGATGGCGAATCGCATTTTGATCCAAGGCAACGTCCGACGCGATCAGCGTAAAGAAAAAGTGGATAAAATGGCGGCGGCCATTTTGCTGCAAAGCTATTTAGATGTGCTGTGATTTTTTCAATCACGGATAAACACAAAGGGGAAAACCCCTGGTTTTATTCAGGCACGCCGGGTTTAAATCGGGTTGTTCACCAAATGGATTTCATCGGCCAAGCTTGAACGCGTTTCACTTTTGCGGCGCCCCCATCGACGTGAATTTCCAATGTCGAATTTCCGTCGAGCGGTGCAATGACCTTGGTGATGCACACCGTTCCATTCGCGAAAATTTCCAGCACGGAGCGATCTACAAAAATCCGCAGATTTAATTTTCCTTGGGTCAAAACCAGTGGCGCTTTGGCGTCCAAGGCTTGTAGCTCTGAGCCATTAAAATGAAGGCCGACCGACGGGCCATCTTTCGCGCCGCTCTGCAGTTGCAGTTCAAGGTTGGTCGCCGTGGTGAGTTCAAGTTCGACCGAGATTTCCAACGTGTTCGTGGGTGGCAGGGCGAAAATGACTTTGCCGCCGACCAGCTCAAGGTTTCGTTGCTCAGTTTTTTTACCCCGTAGTTGGGTCAATTGCGGCGCGGGATTTTGTTGCAATTGTCCAGCGCTTGAAAAACTTAATTGTCGCGGCAAACTCAAGCAGCCATTCCAGCCGCGTCCGCCCGGAAAATCCTTCACCCAGCCCCAAACGAGGCGGCGGTCATCGGGAACTTGCATCGTGTTCGGTGCGTAAAAACTGGAGCCGTAATCCAAAACGCCATTGGTGCGGGCGGTGAAACGGTCCGTCGTCGCATCGAAATCACCGACGAAATATTGCACTTGGCCGTAAGGCGAAAGCAGCAAAACCCACTGATTGCCGAGCTTGAAAAAGTTCGGACATTCCGCCGTGGGCGCGCCGGGAACGTGAAATAACGCACCGCGATATTTCCATTCCGTCAACGCGGAGTTTTGCGCTTCGTAAATATTCACCGCCGCGTCGCCGTCTTTTTTCAGATGTCCGCCCGCGATGAGGAACGTTTTTTTGCCCTCGTGAAAAATGAACGGATCGCGCCAATCGTAAATTTTCGTCGCGCCATTCACGGTCTCGGACAACACGGGATTCGCCGGCGATTTTTGCCAGGTGATCAAATCATCATCGCCGATGGCCGCCCATTGCACGGCTTGATCGAACGCGTTTTTTCCCAGGCCGATGCTCGTGTAAAAGCACATGGGTTGGCCGTCGCCATTGGTCGTGCAGCAACCGGACCAGACCGATTGCTCGTTCAGCTCGGTGCTGGGCCAGAGGGCGATGGGCAACGGTTCCCATTTCACCAGATCGCGGCTACGAACGTGGCCCCAATATCTTAAAGTTGTCGGACCGCTCTCGTCGCTGAGCGGATTGAGCTGATAAAACAGATGATAATAGCCTTTGTAGAAAATCGGGCCATTCGGGTCGTTCAGCCATTGCGCGGGCGAGGTGACGTGAAAAATCGGGTGCCACGGATCGGCCTGCGCGCGGGGGGCCGCGGCCGCCATCGCCGCGGTCGCGCGGGTGATGGCTTCATTCGGGCTGGCTCCCTGCGAGCAAAATGGCAGCAGTAAAAAAATGGCGATGACTAACGTAAAAATGCGGCGCATAAAAAATTGATTTAGCTGTCTGCGATGCTGCCGTAAAAGGTGAATTCAACGCAAGGGCGCAACGGTGAAAAGACGCAACATTGGCCGGCGAGCAAAATTGCCAAGGCGTCCTTGGGCTTGGATTTTTAATTTTCGAAAGCCGGCTGAATTTTGCCGTTCCAGGATGCCGATGCGGCTTGGTGTTTTAAGTTTTGGGCTTCACTGGTGCTTGGCGCTTGGACGCTTAAAGCTTTTCCGTTAAGTTCATTCCCGAAGAAATCATGGCCGCAAAAACTGAAATTCCCGAAAGTCTCAAATCCGATCTGCCGCCCACGAAATGGGGCAAAATCCTCGCGGCCACACCGGTCGTGATGGCGGTCATCGCCACGATGCTGGCCGGCCTTGCGTCCAGCGAAATGACGAAGGCGCAATATGACCGTTCACTCGGCGCACAGTTGCAACGAAAGCGGGCGACCAGTGGAGTTATTATCAGGCCAAAAAATTGCGCAGCGCCTTTGCCCATAACTCGCTCGACTTGCTCGCGGCCACGGGCGAAACCCATCCCCTAGCGGCGGTCGCCTTGGGTGATGCGGATGCCGCCACGGTGGCCGCGTTCACTAAAAATGAATTACCCAAGACCGCCCCTGCAAAATTTGACGATCTGGTATCGGCGGCGTTGGCGGCGCTGGCGGATTCATTGCCGGAAAAAGAAATTTCTGCCCGGCTCACTAAAATTAAACCGGAAGCTTTGGGCAACGCCTTGGTGGCGGCCCAACAAGCGGCGTTGGATTTTGATAATGCCACCAAACCCATCGATAAAAATTCCGACCAGCTGGATGAAGCACTGATGGCGGGCGATAACTTGGCCTTCCGTAATTTCAGTGCCGCGCGTTTGCGTTACACGGCGGCGCGTTACGACGTGGAAGCGCACCTGAACCAGATCATTGCCAGCGTCTATGAATTGCAAGTGCGCCAAAGCAATACTTCCGCCGAGCAACACCATGCGCGCAGCGGAAAGTTTTTTTACGGCATGCTGGCGGCACAGCTGGCGGTGATCATTGCCACTTTTGCCATCGCGGCTCGAAAGCGAAATTTTTTGTGGTCGGTCGCCGCGGCGGCGGGCTTGGCGGCGGTGTCATTTTCCGTTTACGTTTTTCTTTACGTTTAACCAAACTTGTGGCTGGGCGGATCCGCCGGTCGGCAGGTCGGGCAGTTCAGCTCCGGAATAATTTTGCCGCTATTCTTTCCGCGGCCATAACAATTAAAACTCGTCGCCAGAATTCCGATCGTGGATGATGACGATTTCGTTTAGCCCTTTTCTTATTTTTCGGGCGGCGGGTTAATCGGTGTTCAAATTGTCCACTTATCGGCCAATCATTGTCTCAAAATCAATCCGCTCAAAAAAAGATGGGTGGTATTGGCCTGCCGACACACCAGACCCGTTTTCATTGTTCGTAAATTTTTGTTTTTTATCACTGCCAAAATCCGGACCAAATTATTTTGCAACAATTTTTCTATCAACAAGTTATAAGTTTTATTAAAAAATTAATAATTTTAAAACAGTCAAACAGCTCTTTTTTTCGAGATTTTACAATTAAATGGCATTAGATTCGCTTTTGATAAATCGTAATGAAAATTCGCGATCTCATTCTTTTGAAAGCCAAGTCATGTTTGATTTCGTTGCTAGTATCGCTGGCCGCCCACGATAAATTTGAAGGTCTAAATCTATTACTTGTCGCTCCTCGCTAAAACTTCATTGCCGTTATTTTGATTTATGAAATGCATTACTCGGTTTTTATTTGTCTGTAGTCTGGGTCTCGTCGGTCTGATCAGTCCGCTCACGACGTCCGCCCAATTTACCTTCACCACCAATAGCGGGGCCATCACCATAACCGGCTATTCTGGCACGGCGCCGGCCATATTGGTGATTCCTGATACCACGAATGGCCTGCCAGTGGTTAGCCTTGCCAACAATACGTTGATGAACCAAATAGCCCTAAAAAGCGTGACCATAGGTAATAACATCACCAATATTGGCTCATCTGCGTTTAGGCAGTGCTTATCCTTGACGAACGTGACGATACCGAATGGCGTCATCACGCTCGGCACATTTGCCTTCTATAATTGTTCTTCCCTGCTTAACGTGGCGATTCCTGCCAGCGTCACCAACTTGGTTGGGTCGCTTGCCGGTAGCTATTTGACGAATGTCACCGTCGACCCGGCGAATCCGGTCTATGCCAGTTCAAACGGAGTGATTTTCAATAAGGCAATGACCACATTAGTCGCCTTTCCAGCGGGGCGAAGTGGCAATTACACCCCGCCCAATACGGTCACCAACCTGGGCGTGCAGGCGTTTTCTTACTGTGCTTACTTGAAGAATGTGGACCTTGGCACCAATCTCAGCCAGATTGCAAACAATGCGTTTGAAGCGTCCGGGCTGACGAACCTAACGCTTCCTAACAGTCTGGTTTCCATCGGACAATATGCCTTCCAGAATTGCGGCGGCATCCTGAATGCGATCATTCCTGATAGTGTCACTAATCTTGGGCCGTATGCATTTAGTCCGTGTAATGGCCTGACGAATGCGATGGTTGGTAATGGGGTTACCATCGTGGATAATGTCTTTAAATCCTGCTCCAATCTGAAAAATGTAATTCTTGGCAATAGCGTCGCCAATATCGGGAGCCAAGCGTTTTCTGGCTGCAGCAGTCTGACAAATATAACACTGCCCAATAGCCTCACCAACATTACTAGTCTGGCATTTTATTACTGCCCGAACCTGAAAAATGTGACGCTGCCCATCAACCTGACCAATCTGACCGGTCTGACATTTTACTTAAGCGGCGTAACCAATTTTGCCGTGGACCCGGCGAATCCGGTTTATAGCAGCGTCAACGGGTTGGTGTTCGATAAAACATGGCAGACTAATCTGATTCTCGCCCCACCAGTTTTAAGCGCCAACTTTCCCATTCCTGGCAATACCATCAGCATCGGGGATTCTGCGTTTCGGTATAGCACCGGCATCACGAATTTATTTATTGGCAACAACGTAACGACCATTGGCGTCAATGGATTTTATAACATAGCTGGCTTGCAGACCGTGACTATCGGCAATAGCGTCACTACCTTCAAGAGCGGTGCGTTTTCACAATGCCCCAGCCTCGCGAACGTGATTATTGGCAATAGCCTCACGAATATTAGCGACTCGGCTTTTACCTACTGCGTTAAACTGACGAATGTAACCCTGGGCAGCAGCGTTAGCACCATTGGTAGTTCGACATTTTTGGGATGTCTTGGCCTGACCATGTGATCTTTCCTAATAGCTTGATCAGCATTGGATCGGGGGCATTTCAAAACTGCTCTAATTTGGCGAGTGCGATCATTCCGAACAGCGTCACTGGGATTGCCAGCTCGGCATTTTCCCAATGTTCCGGCCTGACCAATCTAACCTTGGGCAACAGCGTCACCTCGATCGGGAGCCTTGCCTTTGTCGCCTGCTTTGGTTTAAGGAATTTAGTCATTCCTAACAGTGTCAGCAACCTCATGAGTCAAGCGTTTCAATCCTGCACCAACTTAACGAGCGTGAGTATCGGGCGTGGTGTCACCGCCATCGGGGCTTCTGCCTTTCAATCCTGCTCCAACTTGACCGCTGTTTATTTTGCCGGCAATGCACCCACGCCGACCAATACGATCTCGGTTTTTACCAATACCTTGGTTACGGTCTACTATCAACCGGGCACGACTGGTTGGGGGGCGATATTTGATGGACGGCCCACGGTGTTATATGCCGGCGCATTATCGGTGATGAATAATCTTGGGGCGACGTGGTCATTGGACGGTGGAAGTTTTACCAACGCCAGCGGGGCCACCCGCTCCAGCCTGATCGTCACCAACCACACGATCATCTTCAACCCGGTCAACGGCTATGCCACGCCCTCCAATCAAATCGTCGCCGTGGGCTTCAATCTCACCAACAGCATTGTGGGAAATTATGTGGCCGTGCTCACCGCCAACAATGTGGTTTACAACCGCAACCAATTGGTGGCTTGGCAATTACGACTGAGTGATTTGCTTGCGAATGTTACCGACCCCTCTAGCAATGTGGTGTCCCTCGCGAGCCTCGGTATCAGCACCAACGGGGTGACGCTTGCGATTCGGAATGGCTATCTCCAATACTACAACACCAATCTGGTGAACGACCGGTTCACCTACACCGTTACTAATTCTATTGGCGACACGGCTTCGGGCATCATCACCTTGACGGCGGCGTCCGCGCAAGCCTTGGGTGGGCAGGTGAACAGCCTGACCGTGAGCGGTGGCATCGCCACCCTTAACTTTGCGGGGATTGCCAACTACCGTTACCAGATTCAAGTAACCACCAACCTTGCGGGCAGCTGGACGACGTTGTTAACCACTAATGCGTCGGCCAGTGGCGTATTCCACTATATCGATACCAACCCACCTGTCGGTGCCGCCTTTTACCGCCTGCTGTGGGCCGGCAACTGAACCACCACCCTCAATTAAAAACAAAATAATAAAACTATGAATACCAAGATCAAGGTCGTCGCGTTAGGCTGCTTGCTGGCGGCCTCAGCTGTGTCGGCGGACACGTTTAGTTCTACCAACGTCCTGACCATTCCCAATGGCAATCCGACCGGGATCATGGACACCATTAGCGTCAGCAATGTCGCTTGGAACATTGCCAACATCCAGATCAGTCTGGATATCGCCGGTGGTTACAACGGGAGCTTGTATGCCACGCTGACGGGCCCCAGCGGACAAAAGGCGGTTTTATTGAACCGCGTCGGTGTGTCTTCGACCAATACGTTCGGCTTTGCGGATGCGGGCATCAACTTGACGTTGGATGACGGCGTTGCCAACAGCGGCAACATCCATGGCTATGGCAATGGTAGCTACAGCCTTAACGGCAACGGACAAGTCACCGGAACTTGGGGTGCTGACGGACGGGACATTGACCCGCAATCTTCCCCCGCCACGTTTGATAGCGCCGCCACCTTGGCCAACTTGAGTTTGTTCACGGGCAGTGACGCTAATGGCAGCTGGACCTTGTTTGTGGGAAACTTGGTGGGCGGTGGTGGCGCACCCGCGACCTTGAATGGCTGGAGCCTGGACATCACACCAGTGCCGGAACCCGCCACCGGCGCGTTGCTTGGTTTGAGCGCGCTCGCCTTGCTGGGCTGGTGGAAGTTATCTCGGAGAAGTCGTTCCGCTTAATTTTTTGGGACGCGCTGCACCGCGCATTTCCGTTTCAGACGGGCACGATGCGGGCAGTCAGCCGGAATTTTCCGGACGCGGCCGGCACCAAAGTTTTCATCGCTTCGGTTTGGATGGCAAATCCGAGCAGTGACTCCAAACGCGCAGTAACTTTTTGTAGATCAGCTTCCGTTGGGACGATTGCGTCCGGCACGAAACGCAACGTGCCATCACCGTTTTCTTCCTGCCGCAATTCATAATGCGCGAAGCCATTCGCGCCGGCGAAACATTGATCCACTTGCCACGTCGTCACGCGTTGGCCATCGCGGGCCGTCAGCACATCGCGGGCGCGACCGTGGACGGTGTAGCTATTGCCGTAAGGCGTTTCCGTTTTTTGTGCAAGGTCGCCGATGCGATATCGCAGCAACGGCATAAAATCATTGGTCAACGTCGTCACAATCAACGCGCCGATGCCAGCCGCGTCGGCGTCCACGAGTTCCAGAAACGCAGTTTCGTAGGCAGGCTTCATTTCTCCCACCGTGTTTTCCATCAGCAAATGACCGGTCTCCGTTGAACCGTAGAGATTGAAGACCGGCACGCCGAAAACGCGCGCGAGAATTTTTTTGTGCACTACGCTGACAAATTCGTAGCTGCACAAAATGAATTTGAGCGACGGAAACGTGATGCCGTTCGCTTCGCAATACAATGCGAAGCGCATGCCGTGCACCGGATCCACGTCGAGAAATTGCGGTGCCCAATCAATGATCTCCGCCGCCATGTGCGCCAATTCTTTTTCGCTCAACAAAAACGGAATGCGGGCGAGATTGACGAAGAGCGCGTTGCCGATCGTGCGTTGATCACGCGACATCCAGACGGTCGGACACGTCAGGCCGTTGCACGCAGGCGACGTGATCGTTGCGCGGCGAATGTCGGGATGTTCATCCAAAACAGCAGCGACAAAATCATTCAAGCGCAACGCAGTTTCTTCCTGAGCATTCCACCAGCCGCGCGCGAAGATCACCGGCAAGCGTTCTTCCGACGTTCCCGACGTGTGTTCGAGCTCGATCAAATTTTTTTCGAGCAACGTTTCGACGGTTTCGTTGTCGGGCAGAAAATTACGCGGAAAATCCGTGCGCATCTCCCGCTTGGCGATCAGTGGGAGGGTTTTGAAGCAGTCCAAGGCGAAGCTTTTGCATTCCGTGCGGGACAATTGGTTTCGATATAAAGGCACGGTTCGCCAACGCGGCAAGAGCTCTTCCAATCGCGCGAGTTGACTCGTTTCGTGGATCATTTCCGGGGTCGCGAGCATGCGGCAATATACACGCGAATGCAAGAATGCCAAACGGTCGGGCGAATAATTTCAAGGGGCAACGTTTTTAACCCGAAAGGCTCGGAATTCGCGAACGTAAAATCAAAATGGTGACGGCCCACGCCGCGCCCGTTGCTGCGGGGGCGATAATTCATTTTAATTTTGAACGAAACTCTTTGTTCCTTTGCCTGTTCAATATTAACGCGCTGGAAATTTTGTTGGCCGGAACGAGATTTTTCCGGTTACACTGGCGTCAGAAGTCTGCCCGACAGAACGTAATGATCGAAGTTTCCAATTTAACGAAACGCTACGGTGGCCGCACGGCGGTGAACGATATTTCGTTCACGGTTGCGCGCGGCGAAATCGTCGGCTTGCTCGGCCCGAACGGCGCGGGCAAAAGCACGACGATGCGGATACTTTCCGGCTTCATGCCGGGCACCAGCGGCACGGTGCGCGTGGCGGGCTTCGACGTCTTTCACGATGCGGACGAAGTGCGGCGGCGCATCGGTTATTTGCCGGAAAATAATCCGCTCTATCTCGAAATGCGGGTGCGCGAATATCTGAAATTTCGCGCGCGGCTCAAAGGTCTCGGTTGGAAAAAATCCCGGGATCGCGTGGCCACGGTGATGGAGCAATGCAGTCTGACGGACGTTCATCGTCGCGTCATCGGCCAACTTTCCAAAGGCTATCGGCAACGCGTCGGCCTCGCGGACGCGCTGGTGCATGAGCCGGAATTAATTATTTTGGACGAACCGACCATCGGCCTGGATCCCCATCAAATTCGTTCGGTGCGCACGCTGATCAAAAGTCTCGCGGGCAAACACACGGTCTTGATTTCAACGCACATTTTGCCGGAAGTGGAAATGATGTGCGGGCGTATCTTGATCATGTTTGGGGGAAAAGTTTTAGCCTCGGACACGCCGGAAAATTTACAACGTCGCATGGCGGGCGGCAGCCAGGTCATCGCGGAAATCGCCGCGCCGGAAGCGCTGTTGCGGGCCGCGTGGGAGCTGTTGCCGGAAGTGGAACAATTTGATGTCTCGCCGAGTGAAGGCGATTATCTGCGCTGCGCTTTGACGCCGCGCGAAGGTTTTGATTTGCGCCCGATCATCGCGAATCTGGCGCGCGAAAAAGGCTGGCCGTTACGCGAATTGACGCGCAGCCGCCATTCGCTCGAAGATATTTACGTGCAAGTGACCAAACCGATCACGGAGGAAGTGGAATGAGCGTTTTTTGGACGTTGTTGCGGCGCGAGTTGGCGTCGTTTTTTTTATCGGTGTCCGGTTACGTTATCATTGCGGCGATCACGCTGCTGATCGGCTTAAGTTTTGTGGTGTTGACGATCACGCTCGGCAACGCGCCGTTCACCGCGCCGGTGACGGAAATGTTTTACAGCACGTTTTTCTTCTGGCTCATCTTGTTGCTGGCGGCGCCGGTGATCACGATGCGTTTGTTCGCGCTGGAACGCGCGAGCGGCACGTTTGAAACCTTGATGACGACGTTGGTGAGCGATGGGCAAGTCGTCATGGCCAAGTTTCTGGCGGCGATTATTTTCTACATGGTCGCGTGGCTGCCGTTGCTCGCGTGCCTGTTCATCGTGCAACATTTTGCGAATCAAGCGGGCGCGTTGGGCACCGGCACGGTGGGCGGAATGTATCTGGGAATTTTCCTGATCGGTTGCGTTTTCCTTTCGCTCGGCTGTCTCGCCTCGGCCCTTTCGCAAAGCCAAATGACCGCGGCGATGATCAGCTTTGTGCTGGGCGTGGGTCTGTTTTCGCTGGGGTTTTTGGCGAAGGCGGCGCAATCGAAAATCGGCGACGGCCATTGGCAGACGCAGGCGTTATCGTATTTCAATCTGTTCGACCAGATGCACGATTTCGCGCGGGGCGTGGTGGATACGCGGGCAATGGTTTTTTATGTGACCGCCACGTTTTTATTTTTGTTCCTGACCTTGCGCGTGGTGGAAAGCCGCCGTTGGAAATGACATGAGCGACACGCCTAAATCCCCCCGCAGTTTCTCGCCCGCGAACCGCCTGAAAATCGGTTTCGACAAGCTCGTGCGCACGGGGCTCGTGCTCGCCGTCGCGGTCATGCTGAATTATCTCGGCACCCAGTTTTCCCACCGGTTTTATTTAAGCTCGCAGACGAATGTCGGCCTGTCTTCGCAGAGTTTGACCATCCTGCATTCGTTGACGAACCGGATGACCGTGACGTTGTATTACGACACGCACGATCAAAATAATTTTTATTCCACGCTCCTCGCGCTGGCGAACACGTATGCCGAAGCGAATAAAAATATTTTCATCCACACCGTGGATTACGTGAGCAATCCCGGCGACGCGGCCAAGGTGAAGGAGCAATATCATTTGCCCGGCGACGCCCAGAGTCCGAACTCGCCGCCCGCGAAAGACCTGATCATTTTCGACAGCCCGGGGCGGGTTCCGATCGTGATTCCCGGCGCGGCGATCGTGCAATTCCAGACCGTGCAGATAGCGAAGAATGATCCGGACTTCGACCCGAGCGAGCAGAAAATGCAGCTCCGCAAAAAACCCGTGCTGTTCAACGGGGAAGCCATGTTCACCGCCAAGTTGCTTGCGCTCGCCAAGTCGGAGCCCTTCAAGGCTTACTTTTTGAAAGGCGACGGCGAATCGTCGTTAAGTGATAGCGGTAATTTTGGTTTCACCCAATTCGGTTTGCAACTCGCACAGAATTTTATCTACGTCCAGAACCTTGAATTGGCTGGCAATAAGTCAATGCCGGCGGATTGCAACCTGCTCATCATCGCCGCGCCGACGACGATGCTGGCGCCGACCGACCTGCAAAAAATTGATCAATATCTCGCGGAAGGCGGCAAGCTGTTCATGATTTTCAATTATCAATCCATTGAGCATCCCTCCGGCCTGGAACCGATCTTGCAAAAATGGGGCGTCAATGTTCTAAACGATTATGTGAAAGATCCGGACTTTTCCATCACGGGCGACGATATTAAAATCCGCAACTTCAATCTGAAATCATTTGTCGCCCCGCTCACGGAACTGTCATTGCAGATCGTCCGTCCGCTGCCGATCACGAAAGTGGATTGGCAAAATCCGCCGGCGAATCCGCCGGAAGTGACTGAGCTCGCGTTCACCAGCGACGGCGCGCTCCTCGCGCACGATTCCGTCGCCGCCCCGCACCGTTATCCCGTGATCGCATCGGTCGAACAAAAACCTGTTGCGGGCGCGGCCAATCCGCGCGGCAACACGCGCATCGTCGTCGTGGGTGATTCCGTTTTCCTGGGCAATTATTACATCCAAGGTGGTGGCAACCGTGATTTCGTGAGCTACGCGGCCAACTGGTTGCTCGACCGTCAGGAATTGCTCGGCGGCATCAGCTCACGTTCCATCACGGAATACCGCTTACAGCTCACGCGCAAACAAGGGCAGCAACTCAATTGGCTTTTGCTCGGTGCCTTGCCCGGCAGCGTGTTGCTTTTGGGCTGGTTCGTCTGGCTCGTGCGTCGCAAATGAAAACCAAATCCACCGCCATCTGGTTCGTCCTCGCGATCTTGCTCTTCGCCTTCATCTGTTTTTGGCAAAAGCATCAACAAAACAACGCGCCGGTGGTGTTGCGTTTGTTGCCCGGCTTGCGGATCGCCGACGTGACGGACGTGGAAGTCACGCCCGCCGCTGCCTTCGCCATCAACGCCGACCGCACGAACGGCGGCTGGCAATTAGAAAAACCGTTCATTTATCCCGCGCAAACCACGGCGATTGAAACCTTGCTGACCGCGTTGGAAAAATTGACGCCCGCCCTGCGCATCACACCCGCTGAAATTAGCGCGCGCAAAAATACCGACCTTGATTTTGGTTTCAACAATCCCCAGTTCCGGATCAACCTCACGGCGGGTGGCCAAAACTGGCAATTGCAGGTCGGTAATAAAACGGCGCCCGGCGATCAAGTTTTCGTGCGCATCGTTGGCACCGACGGCGTCTTCGTGACCGACGTGAATTGGTTGCAATATTTACCGCTCAACGCCACGGCTTGGCGCGACACCTCGCTCATGGACACGGCCGCGAATTACGATTGGATCGTCATCACGAACGGCACGAAAGTGATCGAACTGCACCGTGATGCGACGAACGGGCTCTGGCGCATGACCTGGCCGTTGACCACCGCCCGCGCCGACAGCGACGGCATCAACGCCGCGCTGCAACAACTTCGTTCCGCGCAAGCGGCGCGCTTTGTCACTGACGATCCGAAAACCGATTTGACCACGTTCGGCTTGCAGCCCGCAGATTTGGATCTGCGTTTTGGCAACAGCACTAATTTGACCGCCGGTCTGCATGTCGGTAAAGCGACGACGGATAATCCCGCGCAAGTTTTCGCGCGCCGCGATGGCTGGAATTCCATCGTGGCCGTGGCGAAAGACGTCTTTACTCCGTGGCGTGGCGGGGTGAATGACTTTCGCGATGCTCATTTGTTTCAACTCACTGCGCCCGTCGCCGAGATCGAAGTGCGTGGCAAAAATAATTTTACGTTGCAACGACACGGCACGAATGACTGGACCATCATCGGTGAAAAATTTCCCGTTGATGCCGACAGCGTGCGTGATTTCATCCGCGAGCTCACGAGCGTCCGCGTCGCGGAATTTCGAAAGGACAAAAACACCACGACCGACCTGCAAGGTTTCGGCTTGGACGCGGCTTCCGGCACGAATCAGATCACGTTGCGCGCGACCGTTGGCGATACGAATAGCGTCATCGCGCAACTTATTTTTGGCGCGCAGACCACGAACCAGGCGTATGTGAAACGCGCCGATGAAAATTACGTTTACGCGCTGACCTTGGGCGATTTCAACAACCTCAAGGAGAGGGAAAACAGTTGGATGTATCGCGACCGGCGGATCTGGAATTTTTCGGAAACCAACGTCACGCAAATCACGCTGCGGCAAAATGGCAAAACGCAGACGCTATTGCGCACCGGCGCGAACGCCTGGTCGCCCGCGCCCGGCTCGCAAGGCATTATTGCTCCCGCTGCCATTGAAGAATCGGTGCATCGCCTCGGCGAGATCGACGCGCTTGGGGGTTGGGCGGGACGCAATCTGCCAGCCACAGTCGGCGGCTTTAATACCAATAACCTTTCACTCACAATCGAATTGAAAACGGGCGAAAAACTATCCGTAGATTTCGGCATGGAATTGACGCAAGCCAACACCGCCGTCGCCGCCGTGACGCTGGATGGCGACCGTTGGGTCTTCGTGTTTCCGCCCGCCACGTATCAATATGTTTTGACGTATCTGACGCTTCCGCCAGACAAGCGGTAAATCAGTCGCGGACACGCTGCAGAAAGCACGCCCGCGCCGTCGCGATCGGCGGCAACGAAATAATTTCTGCCAGCTCCGCCGAAATAACGTCGCAAAAAACGCAGACGCAACCGTCGGCTTCGCCGCGTCGGATCAAATCCATGGCTTCCGGCACAATAATTTTTTCAGCGCCTACAAAACATAGATTCGGCCCGGTCAATTTGAAATGAATCGCAATTTCGCCGACCGCCGCGCTCGGCAAGGTGTAGGCGAACAACGTGGGGCTCGGCCCGCCAATGCCGTTGCGACCTTGCCAAAAATTCACATCCGTCGTCAACGACCCCGCGCTCGCCGCGAGGCAAATACCAATGCGATCCCGCGCGAATTCATCGAAATTAATTTTCAACGCAGCCACCGCAAGCAACGCCAGCCGGCTCGATAAATCCAACCGGCCAAAACGTTGCCCCAGTCGCGCGTCCGCCAGATCCGCCTCCGTCACGCGCTCGTGGCAATGATGGAGATATCAGATATGGAAAATTTGAGCTTCACAGTTTTTGCAAAATTAGCGCGCCATTCATTCCGCCAAATCCCGTATTCAGCTTGAGCACATTTTTTAACTGCACCTCAAAACGCGGTTCGCGCACGAGGTTTTTGGGTGTGCCTTCCGCCGCCGTTTCCAAGCGCGGTGTGCCGGGTAAAAAATTTCCCGACATTGCCAGCACGCAAATGATTGCTTCAATCACGCCCGCCGCGCCGAGCGTGTGCCCCAACATGCCTTTCGAGCCGCTGACCGGCGGACCCTCGTCGCCAAAAATCGTGCGCAGCGCGAGCGATTCCATCGCGTCGTTGTAACTCGTGCCCGTGCCGTGCGCGTGGACGTAATCCACGTCGTGCGGCAATAATTTTGCGGCCGTCAGCGCGCCGCGGATGGCCTGCGCCAAACCGGAGCCATCACGTGACGGTCCGGTCAGATGATTCGCGTCGTTGCTGCTGCCGAAGCCGCCAATTTTAATTCTGTCACCGGTCGCAAAATCAGCCCGCACCAAAACCATCGCCGCCCCCGCTTCGCCCGGACTTAGGCCGCAACGCGCCGCGTCAAACGGACGGCAACCGAGCGGATCAATCGCCTTCAACGCCGTGAAACCCGCGACGACAAATGCGGACAGCGCATCTACGCCCACGACCAACACGGCGTCGGCGTCGCCGCGCTGGATGAGTTTGGCCCCTTGCGAAATTGCGGTGAGCCCGGAAACGCAGGCGAGCGAAATAGTTTGCACTGGCCCGCTCGCGCCGTGCGCGGTCGCAAAATCAGCGGCGAGCAAATCCGCCTGCAAATGACGTCGTGCCGTTTCGGAACCCGGCTGATTTTCCGCGAGGCGTTCCAATGTCGTGATGTTGGCTTTGGTGGTCGAAAGCACGAGGCCGATGCGGGTGGCAGGGATCGGCGAGAGAATTTTTTGCGCGGCGGCGCAGGCTTGTTGCAACGCTTCGTTCGCCAGTGACCACGCGGGATTTTCAATGTTGATGAAACTGTCTGGCACCGCCCCAACGAGGTTGGACTGAAATCGCGGCGGATTAAATTTTTCCAACGGCCGCAAGCCGCTGGAATTTTCACGCAACGCCACCCGCAGCGATTCGAGGCCGCAACCGACGGCGGAAATCACCCCGCAACCGGCGATGACGACTGGTTCACGCATACAATGACAATTCTCCCGTCGCGATAATTTGTCCCTCGCAAGAAATCTTTCCGGCGATCAGTAACATCGGCCCGAGTCGTTTTTGTTCGCGAATTTCGATGTGCAACGTTTTACCCAGCGGCGTCGGCGATTGGATTTTGAAATTGGAAACCGCGATCAACATGCCATTGGCGGCGGCCCCAGATTTTCCCACGCCCGCTTGCGCCCGCTGACCGAGCGCGGCGGCCACGGTTTGCGCAACGCATTCGACCAATGCAGTTTCACTGATTTTTCCAGCGGTAACGGCGAAATCGTTTTCGCGAAAACAGGCGGTCGCGGTTGCGGTCGTTTTCGTGCAATCAATCAACGCGTTGATCCATTGCATCGGCGCGCGGTGCGGAACGAGTTGGTCGAGCGTAACGCGCATCATTCAGTTTTTTTGTTCCGGCGGTTTAAGGGATTGCGGCGTGAGTTGTGGCGGCGCGTCCAATTTCCAGAACGGATAAAAATTATACCATTGAAATGGATCGCGGCGGACAACGGTTTCCATGTTGCGGGCGAAATCGGCTGCGCATTTTTTTAGATAGACATCCCGTTGATTGCGGGCGGGCAGCTCTAAAAATTGCGGTTCAAATCCGTAAAATCGATAATGCCCGCCGGGCTCGCGTTGACTAAAAGCGTGCATCAACGGGGCGCCCGCGATGGCGGCCATCACATACGCGCCGACCGGAAACGCCGCGTCGTCGCCGAGAAACGGCAGGCGCGTGGACGGGCTGCCGTAGGAGCGATCGCCGAGCATGGCGACGATTTCGCCGCGTCGCAATGCCGCGACGAGCGGGATGGTGTCGGTGGGCGAACCGGTCAGTGGCAGCAGACGAAATTTTGTGCTGGAAGCGGAATTTAGCAGCTGACGGATTTCCGGCGATTCGTTGTCGAAACCGGTGACGTTGATCGGCACGTCCACGCGCGCGAGCAATTGTCCGCCCGCTTCCCAATTGCCGATGTGCGCCGTGAGCAGCAAAACGCCGCGACCATGAGACAGGGCGTCGCGCAGGTTTTTTTCGCCATCGAAACTGAACGTAAAATGTTTCTTATCGCCCGCCAAAATCGCCGTGCGGTCAATCAAGGCGCGACCGAACGAGAGGAAATGTTTAAACACATATGCGCGTCGTTTCCACCACGGCAACGGGCCGAAAGCACGACGGTGGAAATCCATCGTGGCCGCGACATCAGGCGACGCGAAGGAAAAATAAATCGCGGGCGGCACCGCCAAAAGATACGTGAGCCGCAAGCCGAACACGCGCAGCGCGGTGATGAAAAACCAGATGCCCCGACGTCCACCGCGCAATTGTCCACTGCCGGACCAGTGTTTCGTTTTCGGATCAGTAGCGGCCATGCGGGTTCATTTTTGTGCGTCAGTTGAAAGCTGCAAGTGCCAAAATGCTAACGGCATCTGACAGCTTGTCAACGCGCACACAAACGCGCTCTGTCGCCCCCATTCCATTTTGCGCGGTGTGTGTTGTTCGTCGTAAAAAATTACGCTTCCAGTTTTGCGTCGAGCGAAACCTTCGCATTCAGCAAACGTGAAATCGGGCAGCCAGCCTTCGCGCCGTTCGCGATGGCGGTAAACTTTTCCTGATCGATGCCGGGAATCGTTGCCGTCATGTCGAGGTGCGATTCAACGACGGTAAAACCGGCGTCAGTTTTTTCCATCGTGATGGTCGCGGTGGTATTGATGGCCGTGGGCGTGAAACCGGCTTTGCCGAGTTCCGCCGAGAACGCCATGGAGAAACAACCGGCGTGCGAAGCCGCAATGAGTTCTTCGGGATTCGTGCCGACGCCGTTTTCAAAACGGGTGCTGAAGGAATATTGCGCCTGCTTGAGCGTGCCGCTTTCGGTGGAGATGGTGCCCTTGCCAGTTTTCAGATCGCCCTGCCACACTGCCGATGCTTTACGTTTCATAAATCAATCCCTTTGGTTTGTCCGGCGGGAATTCGCACGAACGGCTGACATGATAGCAGAGAAAATTTATTTTGCCATGAACCGTTTTTTGATCCTTCTCATCGTTCTCCTCTCATCCTCATCGTCATCGTCATCGTCATCGTCATCCTCACTTTTCTGCCGAGGGAGAGGATGACGATGACGATGAGGAGGAGGAGGATAGGGGGAGGCGATTTAAGCCGTCACCCGCAAACGTTCTTCGCTGAACAGTTCCACGCCATTTTCCGCGAGCCGTTGTTGCAGTTCGGTGATGTGGCCGCGATCGCGCGTTTCCACGGTGCACAACACATGCACACGCGACAGATCCGGTCCGGCGAACGTGCGATTGTGCACGATTTCTGTGACGTTCGCGCCCGCCGCCGCGAGCACGCCTGCGAGATGCGCGAGCGCGCCGGGACGATCACTGAGCAATACGTCGAAACGATAGATGCGTCCGTCCGCTGCGAGACCGCGTTCGATCACGCGGCTGTGCGCGAGCGGGTCAATGTTGCCGCCGCTGAGGAGTAACACGACTTTACCTCCAGCAAGTTCAGGCAAACTGCCACTTAGCAAAGCTGCGAGTCCCGCTGCGCCCGCGCCTTCGATGATGCATTTTTCCAATTCCGCCAACCGCAAGATCGCCAGCGCCAACGTTTCTTCGCTCACGGCGACCAGGCGATGCGTCAGCGGCTGCATGATGGCGAGCGTGTTGGAACCCGCTTCGGCAACCGCGAGACCATCGGCCACGGTGGCGCGAATCGGAATGCGCACCGGCGCGCCAGCGGCGAGTCCGGCGGCAAAACACGCGGCACTCGCGGGTTCGACACCGATGATTTGTAACTGCGGTTTCAGCGCGTGAAAAACGGTCGCCATGCCGGCCAACAATCCGCCGCCGCCCACGGGAATGATGACCGCGTCGGCGTCGGGCACTTGTTCGAGAATTTCAAACGCCATCGTGCCTTGCCCGGCGATGACTTGCGGATCGTTGAAGGGATGGATGTAAGTCAGCTTGCGTTCCTCGGCGAGACGACCGGCTTCGCTACGCGCTTCGTCGTAAGTGTCGCCGTGCAGAATCACGGTCGCGCCGAATTGCCGGCAACGCGCGACTTTTACCAACGGCGCAAAACGCGGCATCACGACGGTGACCGGAATGCCGAGTAGTCGTCCGTGCCAAGACAGACCGAGCGCGTGATTGCCCGCCGAGGCCGCGATGACGCCGAGTTTGGCGTGTTCCGGCGTCAATTGCGCCAAGGCATTGCGCGCGCCGCGTTCCTTGAAACTTCCGGTGCGTTGGAGAAATTCCTGCTTGCAGAAAACGTGGGCTCCAGTCAGTTCGCTCAATGCGGCGGATTCCACGCACGGCGTGCGGGCGATGACGCCGTTCAAGCGCGAACGCGCGGTCATGATTTCGGCCAGCGAAACAGTATTGTCAGATTGATTTTTCATGGAGTGATTTAAGCAAATAAAAACCCCGGGCGCTCAGGCTCGGGGTTTGAGAGATTAGAGTTGCGATGAATCGTTGCGCGTCTATCCCTGCCCCAAGCCGGGGCTAATAATGATCGCGAAGATCATGCGGGAGGTGGCGGAACAAATCATGCGTCCTTTTGATACGGGAGAATGTTGCGGGCGTCAAGTGTGCGAAGAAAAGGGTAGTGTCTTAATTTGAAGGTTTTAATTCTTTTGGCTCAGCTGACTTTAATTGGAAATCAACCGGAATTGAAAATTTGATTCGACTTGCTGTAATGTCAGATGCTTTGGACTGTCCCTGTGAACCTAATGTAAAAGCTCCAGCCAAAACAGCGATACCACCCTTTGTTCCTGTTTCCTTTTCAACGGTTACAGCAATATCAAAGTCTATGTCTTGCATGGTTTCATCGGAAATCTTTCTGCGAACTGGATTCACGACAGAATTGCCATTTTCCTGCTGGGCATTTTCAATGCCCTGAATAATTTGAGTTAGGCTTTCAGAAACGAATGTTTTTATATCCATATAATAATTAAATTCCAAATTTAAACGCAGATGGAAAATATTTAGTAAATTTTCTGGGTGTGTCCTATTTTATTTTGGCTCGGGATAGACCCTCGGCATTATTTTTTCTCCGCAATCGCCTTCATCGCTGCCAAACCTTTTTTAAAATCGCCACCGATCATCTTGTCGCAATTCATGATCAGGCCGAACATTTTGCCCATGAAATTGTTTTTGCCGGACATGGTCCACGTCACGAATGTTTGATCGGATTGTGGTTTGAAGCTGAACTCCGCCGTGTTCGTCGCTTTGAACGGTTTCAAAAATTCCAGCTTGATCAGAATTTGTTCTGCCGGACGGCTTTCCGTGATCGTCATGCGGCCGGCGCCGACTTTTTTATTTCCAATCCAACTAAAGATCGCGCCTTTTCCGGCAGTTTGTCCTTCATAAGAATTTTTACAGGCGGGATCCATTTTCGCCCAAGGCGACCACGCTTCCCATTGATGAAAATCATTCACCTGCGCAAACACGGCTGGCGGGGGAGCCGAAATGGCGGTAGAACGCGTGATGCGAAAATCATCCGGCTGCATCGCCACCAGCGTCGCAAAGATGATGAGCGCGATGGCGATGAGAATCAAAATGGTGATAAGCATAATGATTTTCCGGGCTCAGTTTTAAGCAACAATTTTGGCGGCGAGCAATGCGCGGTAATGCTTACGGCAGGCGAATGCCAGAAACAGGTTTCCAATTATCAATGGAACCGCCACTGGCAAACCTTCGGGCGCGACGTAGATGTGATAGAGCAAAATATTTAACGTGATCGGGAAGATCACGACGGTGGCGAGCGGCACAAATAAGCCGGTGAGAAAAGCAAGGCTGCAAACCAGCTCGGTGACTTTTAGGAGCGCCATGAAATAGCCCGTGGCGGCGACGCCGTCCATGAACAGCTTCGCGTTGCCGGTCAATTCCGGTGGATGTTTCATGAGATGGAACAGCACGAAGACGGAAGCGCTCAGAAATACCAACCCCATCAATACGCGAACAATGATCGTTACGATTTTCATAGTTTTATTTGGTTTTTAATTGGACGGTAGCGCGGAACTGCCGCTTTGCCCTGTCAGTTTATAATCAATGTTTGGGTGCTTTGGCCAGATAAGCCGTAAGCTGTTCGAACGTTCCCGCCCAACCTTGGTTCATGCCGCCTTGCGCGTGCACCGCGTCGAATGTCTTTTGTTCTTCCGCCGTCGGGTTCAACGGAGTCCATTTCAGTGTGATCGTGGTTTTGCCAGCCACTTCGCTGAATACCGTTTCCGTTAGCATTTCCAGCGGCCACGTCGGACTCAACGGATGCCGCGTCAAGCCGCCGGTAGCATCGGAAAATGAACTCACGAGCATGATACGTTCCGGTGCGACAATTTCACGATAAATAAATTTGCCCCACATTTCTTTGCCGTCGGGCGAGCGCAGGCCGTAATGAAAACTTCCGCCCGGACGGAAATCCAGCTTCGCGGTGGACATCGTAAAGCCTTTCGGACCGAACCATTCCAACAGGCGTTCGCGTTCCGTCCACGCTTGCCAAACCAATTCGCGCGGCGCGTCAAATGTGCGCGTGATGATGAAGGGCGGCGACGCGGCCAGCATCTTTGGCAGATGTTCGCTGAGGCGTTCCAAAGTTTGCTTGCCGCCTTCGATTGCGCCGTATTCCTTGACCACAAAATCGCGGGCCGCAGCCGTCGGAAAGACACTATGCAAGGTCAGTTTCGTTTTGTTTGGAGCGAGCGCTTCAAACGTCCAAGTCGCGATAAAATTCGCTCCCGCCGCCGCGCCGTCTTCGCGTCCACCGCCGTGCGAATACACGATCTTCTCTGGCACAACGATTTCCTTGAAAATACTTTTGTTCGGATACTTCGCACCGTCCGGCCCTTGCATGACGTGGTTCCAAACGCCGCCCACGCGAAAATCCATTTCCTCGATCGTCGTGGAGAAACCGCGCGGGCCCCACCAATGGATGACGTGCTTGGGATCGGTCATCGCGCGCCAGACCAACTCGCGTGGCGCGTCGAAGGTGCGGGTGAGGACGATCTCGCGATCAGATGTGTTTTCAGAATTATTTTTAGCAGCGGTCATAAATAATAAATTTTTAGCAGGCGGCGAAGCGACGCGTTTCAAACCCATCGCGGAGCGCCAATCTCCCGATCGGCTCGGCGGACATTTGAAACGTGCCGATCAGGAGATCGGCGCTCCATTTGAATCATGCGGGCAGCACCATGACCATCCACATGATTCCGAATTTATCCGCGACCATGCCGAAGCGCGGCGAATAAAAAGTTTCCGTTTGCGGCATCACGACTGTGCCCTCGGCAGACAGCGCGGCGAAATAACGATCCGCCTCGGCTTTGTCCGTCAGCGAAAGCGTCAGCGAAAAACCTTCGAACTTCGTCGAGCCGCCATCGCAACGGCCATCGGACAGCATGACCAGCGTGCCGCCAATCCGCAGGCTGGAGTGCATGATTTTATTTTCCATGCCCGGCGGAATCATGCCGGGCTGCGGCGTGCCGGGATAATCCTTGAAACGCATCTGGGTTTCCACTTCGGCCCCGAGCGCCTGACGATAAAACGCGATCGCTTCTTCGCAACGGCCGTTCAACATCAGATAGGTGGTAATGATGGGATATTTTGGCGTCATAATTTTGGTTGGTTATTTGATTATTGTGATTCGAGAAATGATTTCAAGCTTTCGTCCAAAAATGATGTCCAGCCGTTGCCAGTTTTTCCAAACTCTGCGTCATGCCGGCTTCGAAACCGCCGATGTATTTTGCCGCCTCCGCCGTCGTCTTGACCAGGCGTGTCACCATGGTAAGCGTCGTTTTTCCATTGCGTTCGGCGAACGTCACGGTGTGGAGAAATTCAAAGAATTGAATCCCCTTTTCATCCAGCGCGCCGCTGGTGTAGGTCAAACGTTCCGGCTCGATAATCTCCAGATAAACCCCACTCATCGGATAAATCGTTCCGTTCGGCGCCCGCATATCAATGCGGATCAGCCCGCCGGGCCGCACGTCCAGTTCGCAACGGGGCGCGGTGAAACCACGCGGCCCCCACCATTGCGCTAACTGTTTCGGATCAATCCACGCTTTAAAAACCAGCGCACACGGCGCATCAAAAACGCGCGTGATGATGATTTCCTGGGGCGTCTTTTTTTGGTCAGATTGGCGGTCATAATTCCCTGCTTCCATGGGTTAATTTGCTTCGGTTTTATTTTGTTCCGTCAGCTATCAATTCCTCTTTCGAGCTCCACCGTTGTCGCCATCGGACTAGGTGGCATCACGTTCATTTGGCTGGCAACGATCCAACGTGACGATAAGTGTTCAAGAGCACGCCCGTGGCCGTGGTTTTCGTGCTGACGAGAGCGAGTTCGCACGGGTCAGCATTATCAGAAAAGAAGCGTTTGCCCGCGCCCAGTAAGACCGGACAGACGATCAGCACTACTTCGTCAACCAGCCCCTCCTGCAGCAGCACGGACGTCAGCGTCGAGCTTCCCCAGACAATCAGGTCGGGGCCATCCTGCGACTTGAGATGGCGAACACTCTGTAGCATGTCCGCGCCCAAGTCCTGGGCCGGCCCCCAGTTGAGGCTTTCCGGCCGGCGGGTCGCGACGTATTTCGTCGCGGCGTTCAAACTTTCCGCAAACGCGCCTTCCTTGACCTTCGGCCAGAATTCCGCCCAGAGATCGTAGGTGCGGCGACCCAGCAAGAGATCGAAGTTCTTGCCCTGCGCCTCGGCCAGAGCCTCAGCCCCGGCGGAACTCCGATACCGCGCCTTCCATCCGCCTTGGGCGAAGTCGCTATCGCCGGGCGGCGCGATTATGCCGTCCAGCGAGATGTGTGCGAAGATCTTGATCTTTCTCATTTTAGGTCGATTCCAGTTAGATGTTTTGCCCGCTATTTTGCAAATGACATTTAGTTTTAAAAACCCCGCCTGATGGCAGTTTCGTTGTTCCTATTCGTCTCCGGCAGATTCGTCGCCCTATTTCTCCTGGTTGGTTAATCTGTTTTAATTTTGCCTTGTTCCATCAGCTCGGCAAATTTTTCGATGGCCGAAGTCCAGCCCGATTTGTGATCGGGAACATCTTCCGAGTCCGGCAAACCTCCGTGGGTCAGCGTCAGGCGGGTCGTTTGACCGAGGTCTTCAAATTCGACGGTCACCACGCTTTCCGACATGGCGTAATGTTCCCATTGCCACGTGAACTGGAGCCGCCGGTTCGGCACAATCTGTTGATAGGTGCCGACGGCGATATGGTCGCCCTCGCCGTTGACCATGTGGATGCGATACGCGCCGCCGATTTTCAAATCAGCGGCCACGCTCCGGCATTCAATCTCCTTCGGGCTCCACCATTGCACCATCTGTTTGGGATCGGTCCAGGCGCGGTAAACCAGCGCGCAAGGCGCATGGATGACCCGGGAGATGACCAGTTTAGTAGCTGATACAGTTGAATTATTTTTCATGGCCGGTTTGCTTTTGCAGCTCTTTGAGATATTCATCCAAACGATCCAGACTGCCTTCCCAAAATTTGCGATACTCCTCGATCCACGCTTGCGCTTGTTGCATCGGCGCCGCTTCCAGCTTCAACGAATGCACGCGTCCTTTACGACGGCGACGCACGAGACCGGCATTTTCCAGAATCCGCAAATGCTTTGAGACCGCCGGCAACGACATGGAATGCGGCCGCGCCAGATCCGTGACGCAACGGTCACCGCCCGCGAGATGCTCGAGAATCCGCCGCCGCGTGGGATCAGCGAGCGCGGCGAAAGTGCGGTTCAATAATCGGGGCGAACATTTAACCATGTGGTTAAGTATTAATTCGACCCGCGCCGGAGTGCAAGGAAAATTTTCGCGGAAGGTTGAGCGTTTAAAATTCTTCGCCATTCACATATCAAGCTTGCAGAATGGCGCAATTCCAGCGACAACACTCCAGACAAACACCCATCTGATGGAAACGCTCGTCGAAGATTTTTTGCAATTCCTGCGCCACGAACGCGGGCAGTCCGATAACACGGCGAAAACTTACGCCGCGTTGCTGGGAAAATTTACGACGTGGGCGGCGTCACAAAAGCTCACTGATTGGGCGTCCGTTGAACTAAAACATCTCATGGCGTTTTTGCAGCACGAACGCGCGCGACCGCGGCTGGATGAACCGCCGGAATCCACGCAGCGTTTGAGCGGCGAAAGCGTTTATCTGGAGATCGCGGCGTTGCGGGCGTTTTATCGATTTGCCGAGAACGAAAAAATTCTGCCGCTGAATATTGCGGAAAATCTTTCGCTGCCGCGCCGCTGGAAACGATTGCCGAAAGCGCTGTCGAATGACGAAATCGAAAAGCTGCTCAAACCGGAAACGCCGGCGACGGAAAATACGTTGTGCGATCAAGCGGTGCTGGAACTGGCTTACGCCTCCGGCCTGCGTTTGTCCGAATTGAAAAATTTGCGGCTGGAACAGTTGCATCTCGAAGCGGGCTTCATCAACGTCATTGGCAAAGGCAACAAGGAACGCGTCGTGCCGGTGGGCCGCACAGCGGTGGACGCGTTGCAACGTTTCCTCGGCCAAGGGCGGCCAAAATTGGTCACGCCAAAATCGCCGGCGAATGTTTTTTTGTCGCAACGCGGCACGCCGTTCGCGGCGGTGACGTTGTGGTTGCGGATCAAAAAACGCGTTCAGCGCGCGGACATTGAACGCAATATCACGCCGCATATGTTGCGACATAGTTTTGCGACGCATCTGTTGGAGCACGGCGCGGACTTGCGCGTGATCCAGGAATTGCTCGGTCACGCGAGCATCGGCACCACGGAAATTTACACGCATGTGACGCGCAACCGATTGCGTGAGGTGCATCGAAAATTTCATCCGCGCGCCCAAGCAGAATCGCCGCAAGGCCGATAATTCGCTGAGGGTGTCTGGCTGTTATGGCTCATTTTTACGACTGGCGCTGGCCGGTTTTTATCAGCGCATTGTCCTGTTATTTGGCTTGAGTGTCACAAATTGGCGCAGTTGGGTGGGTGATTATTTTTCAACAGCGAGAAACCATTAGGAACAGTGCGGAAATGCAGTTTTACGTATAATTAGCACTAAAATTGCTTGTTAAGTTTGTGGTAGCCATGTGTTTAGCGATTTAATGGGCGGGAGTCAGCGGGCGATATGAACAAAACTCTGGGGTTGCGAAATTTTTTTCGCGGGAGAAAATGGAAGTTCGGAACTTCTTGGCTCTTGCCTGTGCTCATGCTGGTCGGCACCCCGGTGCTGGCGGAGGACGCTTCCAATACCAGCACGAATACCGATCTGACCAATCTGGCCAACATGGATATTGACCAGTTGATGGAGGTGAAAGTTTCCATTCTCGGTTCAGCGCAATCCGTTTCCCAAACTCCGGCGGCGGTTTCCGTGGTGACGCAGGACGACATCCAACGTTCCGGTGCGCGCAATATTCCCGAGGCCTTGCGGTTGGTGCCAGGCATGGATGTGGCGCAGGTGGACGCGAACCAATGGGCCGTCAGCGCGCGTGGGTTCAACGATGTGTTCGCCAATAAATTGTTGGTGATGCAAGACGGTCGCAGTCTTTATACGCCGCTGTTTTCCGGCGTGTTCTGGAATGAACAGGACACGATGATGGAAGACATTGACCGGATCGAAGTCGTGCGCGGACCGGGTGCCACGGTGTGGGGCGCGAACGCGATGAACGGCGTCATCAATATCATCAGTAAGAACGCGGCGGATACGCAGGGTTTGTTGGCTTCCGGCGGGGGCGGCAATTTTGATCGGGCGTTTGGCGAAGCGCGTTACGGTGGGATGCTGGGCACTAATACCTTTTATCGCGTTTACGGGGCTTACTCCGACAACGGCGCGACACAGTTGACGGATGGCAGCAGCGCCAATAATCCCTGGCAATCCTTCCGCAGCGGTTTTCGCATCGATTCGACGCCGACGGAAGATAATTTATTCACCCTGCAAGGCGACGGTTATGTGGAAAATATCCATCAAGTTTTTGGCGTATTCGATCCCGCTTCGCCGACGTTCACCACTTCGGTGCAAAATCTGGAGACTGCGGATGGCGCCAATATTCTCGGGCGTTGGACGCGGACGCTTTCGGACACGGCGAACTTTAAATTGCAGGCGTATTACGATTACACCGCTCTGGACGCGGCGGTGATTGATGAGCAACGGCACACGTTCGATCTGGATTTTCATAATGAATTTGCGCTCGGCGAGCGCAATCATTTGAGTTGGGGTTTGGGTTACCGGGTCACGGCCGACCAGGAAAAAAACAATCCGACGCTCACGTTCAATCCAACGTCCGAAACGTTGAATTTATACAGCACGTTTTTGCAGGATGAAATCACGCTCGTGCCAGATTGTCTGACGTTGACGCTCGGTTCGAAATTCGAGCACAACGACTATACCGGATTTGAATTTGAACCCAGTGCGCGGCTATTGTGGACGCCGGTGGTGCACCAAACTTTTTGGGGCTCCGTTTCACGCGCCGTGCGCACGCCGTCGCGCGCCGAGGAAACATTTGATCTGATGCAGTCGGAACAATATGCGCCCGGCCACTACGCGCCGGTCAATATTATCGGCACGAATAGTTACGGCTCAGAAGATCTGATCGCTTACGAAGTGGGTTATCGCACCGAGCCTTTTGATAAATTGTCGCTCGACATCGCGGCGTATTTCAACAACTACGATCATCTGCGGAGCGAGCAAGCCATTGACGGCAACCCGACCCAGCTGGCGATTGCGAATGATCTTTATGGCAACACCTACGGCACGGAAATTTCGGCGACGTGGCGTGTGCTGGCTTGGTGGCGGTTGCAACCGTCTTATACTTTTTTGAAAATGGATTTGCACGCGCGGCCCTATGCGCCCGGCTTGGCCGACAACGCATCGGTAGCGCAACTCGAAGGCACGAGCCCGGAAAATCAATTTTCTATCCGTTCCTCGATGGACTTTTCGCACGGCCTGTCATTCGATACTTCGTTGCGCTATGTGGATTACCTGTCGTATTTCGCGATCAATAGTTATTTTGAACTCGACGCGCGGCTGGCGTGGCAAATTAACAAACATTGGGAAGTCGCGCTCGTCGGGCAAAATCTTTTACACGACGCCCACGCCGAATTCGGGCCGACGTATCTGGGAACGCAAAACGGAAATATCACTGAAATCCCACGCAGTGTTTATGCCAGGGTCACGTGGCGCTTTTGACGTCGAGCATGAATCACACTAAACAGCTTGATCGGCGCCCCTTGCCAACTGCGGCCAGTTTTACCAACTGGCGACGCGGGTGCGTTTTGCTTTTGGCGTTGCTGTGGCTGGCCAGCGTCGGCCAGCTGCGGGCGCAGGAAGACAAGCCGTCCGAATATCAGGTAAAAGCCGCGTTCTTATACAACTTCGGCAAATTCGTTATCTGGCCGACGAACGCCTTTGCTGATGCTTACGCCCCGCTGGTGATCGGCGTCGTCGGCGAAGACCCGTTTCATGGCGATTTGAAACGGCTGGTCGCCCATAAAAAAATTGACGGGCACATGGTGATCATTCGCACGATCACCTCGGCGGATCAGGTGAAAGGGTGTCACATCATCTTCCTCAGTTCCGCCGCGCAGAGCAGTCCGAGTGATTTGCTGGCGGCGGTGCGCCAGCCGGGCATCCTGACCGTCACGGAAAATCTGGAGCATTTTACGAATTCGAATCTCATCATCAATTTTGTGCGACTGGACAATCGAATCCGGTTTGAGATCAATGTCCCGACCGCGGATAAAGCCGGTTTAAAGATCAGTTCCCGATTGCTGCCGCTCTCCAAGCCGGCGGAAAAATAAAAGGCCATGCGCACGTTTTCGATCAGACAAAAATTACTGTTGATCACGATGGTCAGCAGCGCAACGGCGTTGCTGCTGGTGTCGGCGGCGTTTCTCATTTACACCCATTTTTCGTTCCGGCAACAGATGCTGGATGATATTTCCACGCTTACCCAAGTGGTCGGCGACCAAAGCTCGGCGGCGTTGACGTATGGCGACCGCCAGACGGCACAAGATAATCTGGAAACCCTGGTCGCCGGGAAACCCGCTGATCGGAGCGCGGAAACCCCAAAAAAATCCCAGATCATCGCCGCCTGTTTTTACGCGAACAACGCGCGCTTCGCTTGGTATCGCGATCCGGAACACAGCGATCTGGCTTTCGACTCACAGCCCGGGCCAAATGTTTTGCTATTCACCAACGGGATGCTGGCCGGCTACCAGCATATTTTTCTGAATGGCGAAGATATCGGCGCCCTTTATGTCTGCTCCAGCCTGGATGTGTTGCACTCGAAAATGTGGGGTTACGCGGCCATCATGCTGTTGTTTATTTGCAGTGCGCTCGCCGTCGTTTATCTGCTCGCCTCGCGGCTGCAACGGATCATTTCCCAGCCGATTTCGCATCTGGCGAACACGGCGAAAATTGTTTCCGCCGAAAAAAATTATTCCATCCGCGCCGTCAAGCAGTCTGATGACGAACTGGGAAATTTGATTGATGGGTTCAACGGCATGTTGACGCAGATTCAAATGCGCGATGTCGCCCTGCAGCGCGTCAACGATGGTTTGGAAAAACGCGTGGACGAACGCACGCGCGATTTGCAGCAGCAATTCGACCGCATCAGTTTGTTGAACCAGATCACGTTCGCCGTCGCGGCGCGGCAGGATTCGGAAAGCATCGTCATGGTCGTGCTGCAACAGCTGGAGCATTATCTGCCGCTGGATTTTACGAGTGCGTATTGGTTTGATCCGACGACGAAAAATTTCAAGGTCATGGCGCGCGGGCCGAAGGCGTGGGCGATTGTCGAGCGGCATCAATTGAATTCCGAACTCACGCTCACCAACGCGTCCTATGAAAAATGCGTGCGGGGCGAAATGGTTTATGTGCCGGATTTGAGCAAAAGCACGGCCCACATGGCGCAAAAAATTTCCGAGACGGAAGATTTTTCCGGCCTGTTGGTGCCGCTGTTTCTCGATTCCAAGATGTTCGGCCTGCTGATTTTGCTGCGACGCGGAATAAACGCCATCGATGAGCCGGAGCGCGAATTCATCCATGGTTTGAGCATGCACGTCGCGTTGGCGGTGCGGCAGGCGCAGCTGTATCAGGATCTGCAAAAGGCTTACAACGATCTGCACCAAACGCAGCAAACCGTCATGCGGCAAGAACGGCTTAAAGCGCTCGGCCAGATGGCCAGCGGCATCGCGCACGACATCAATAACGCGTTGTCACCCGTGGTCGGCTTCGCGGAATTGATTGTTGCCACCGAGAAAAATTTGACCGCCGACGCCAAGAAATATCTGGGCTACATCAAAACCGCCGGCGAAGACATCACCCACATCGTGGCCGGGCTGCGCGAATTTTACCGGCTGCGCGAAGAGAATGAATCGCTGCATACGCTCAACTTGAATCAATTCGTCCGGCAAGTGATTGACATGACTCGGCCGCGTTGGCGCGACCTCTCGCAATTGAGCAGCATCATGATCAATGTGCGCGAAGAACTTGAGCCGGAACTGCCGGCGATCGTCGGTATTGAAAGCGAAATCCGCGAAACGCTCACCAATCTCGTCATCAACGCCCTGGACGCGTTGCCCGTCGGCGGCACCGTCACCCTCCGCACCCGCAGCGCCGGGACCAATGTGATCATTGAGGTCAGCGATACCGGCACCGGCATGGACGAGCAAACCCGCAAGCGTTGTCTCGAACCTTTTTATTCCACCAAAGGTCGGCGCGGCACCGGCCTCGGTCTGGCGATGGTCTACGGCATCATAGAACGGCATCACGGCAAAATTGAGATTGATACCGAGCTGGGGCAGGGAACCACCATGCGGCTCGTTTTTCCCGCTGACAAAACCAAAGCGATCGAGCTCCGGGCCGATCCCAAAAAAGAAACGGTTCCCGGCCCGTTCCGTATTTTATGCATCGACGACGAGCCTGCCATCCGCGAACTCCTGTTTGAAATGCTTCGCCACGACCAGCACGAAGTCGAGCTGGCCGATGGTGGTAAAAATGGGGTCGCCGCCTTTCTCGCGGCACGCACGCAAGGCAAACCGTTTGACGTCGTCATCACTGATTTTGGGATGCCGCAAATGGACGGACGCGAAGTCGCGTCGGCGATCAAAGCCGAAGACGCCGTCATGCCCATCATCATGCTTACTGGCTGGGGCGCCTTCATGCAGGACGAACATTTCAAAGGCGTTAGCGGCATTCTGAGTAAGCCGCCGCAGCTGGAAGACCTCCGCACCATGCTCCGCCGCGTCGTGACCGACGTTCAGGCGAAATCGTAAACGGTGACTTTTTTCACCAGCGGCTTCACGTATTTCGAGATAAACTCCAAGTGCAGCGGATGCACCTGATAATCATCCTGCGCCTGCTTGTTTTCGAACACCGTGTTCAGCGCCACCTGATAACTTTGCTCCACTACCGGTCGTTCGCTGCCGACCATCTTGCCGATGTGGAAAAATTTTAATCCCGGAATCGGTTGCAGATATTTTTGCGCGCCCACGATCAATTCATCCGCCGCTTTTGGTTGCGCCGGATCCGTCCAAAAAATAACAACGTGTGAAAACATGAAAGAATTTAACCACGTAGCCGAAAGGCTGCGAAGAAAATTTTTGGGAATTATGGCCGGCAATTGATCGAAATCCGGCACGCTCCAGTCAATTGATCCGGGAACCCGGCGCCGTAAGTAACCGGCATCTTTCGCGAATAATCCGTTGAAACCACGCCCTAAACCCGGTCGTTCACCAGCGTTGGGAGCGCACTTCGCTTATTTGGCAGCGTTTGCTTCCGCGGTAAATTTTTTGATCACGGTGATCTTCTCGCGAAAGATTTTTTCACGGACCGCTCCATCCGAGTCCTTTCCGCCGTAAGGAATTTCACAAATGAACCGCGAGCAATCCGCCGTGACCACCGCCATGTTCGGTGCAAAACCACCCTCTTCCGGGCCGAAGAAACCTTGCCCCACCGCCGCCGGAACTTGGTTCAGTTCATTTTCATGCCGCACAAATACGAGCACGAGGCCATCATTAAAAACATCGTAGAAATGCGCCATCGCGCAATTGCTGCTGCCGCCCATCGGCTTGGCGGGCTTGAGCATGGAATCCCATTCCATGATGAAACCGATCATTTTCTTTTCCGATTTCGCCTTGGCTTTGGCGGCGTCCAATTGATCCAGTGAGAAGGCTAGATTTTTGGTCAAGTTGACCGTCGCGTTTTGGCGGGCGAAAGAAAGCCCCATTTCGTAAGGGTCATAATGATATTTTTCCTTGAGGTCAACCGGCAGGTTATTGAACGGCACGGTGACGCCATGGAGCGAGTCCGCCGTGCCATAAACGAAGAAAAGTCCGGTGCGTTTTAAGGCCACGTCTTTGACGTTTTCATATTTGTGGCCGTCAAGCGTGGTGATGTCATCCGCCCAGCCGGTCGTGAACGCGCAACTGACGACGAAGGTAAGGAAAAGTAAATTCGCTTTCATGTTTTGAGGAGTTGCCCCAAAGATGATAAGCCAACGGGCGCCGGAGTTCAAACCAAGTTAACCCCGGGTAGTGGTCTCTTTTGAAACCGGTTTTTAATTTGTCGTTTTTATTGGTTTTTGGAATGATCAGGGCTTACCTCAACCGATATTATGACTAACAACGAAAAAAGCATATTCATTTTGCTGATCGCCTTGACCGAGAAGTCCTGCCACCTTGCCGAGGAACAGCTCGAGATAAATCGCGTATTGTCTTCTTTGCCTCAGATAGACGCTTCGCTTCGAGATTCTCTGAAATCTGCCGTAGCACGGTGCGAATTTTTTTATGATCAGACGCGTGCTTCGTTAAATGACGTGAAAGCTTTCGCACGGCAGCATGGAATTTAGCCTCTAATTTTGATTTTTTTTGGTTTTTCATACGTAGGGACTGGTAGGGCCGCGAGTTCTTCAATAGACCAGACGTGTTTCGACACGCCAGCCTCCATTGCCGGAGTCACCCGCAGCGTTTGATGAATCCGGCAAAAATTGTAGTGCATGAAATGCAGCGCCAAGGAATGTTTGTGATTCTCGATCTTCTTGCTGAAACCGTTCGTTAAACGCGTAAACCGTCTGTTCTGCATCCGCAGCGTCATGTTCTGACGCTCGACAAAGCTGGTGGAGATCAGCTTCCGATCAGGCTTGCCGGTGATTTTACGACGACGCACACCAATGCAGGCGGGCGGCGAATAGCGCGCCTCAAAGTTCTGCTGCTTGCCGAACAGCTTGATCAGCATCGCGTAGTCCACATCACCACCAAACGCATCTTCAACCGCCGTCTTGTATGGCCGGTAGCCGTCGCTGGTGAGCTGGATGCGATTGGCTATGCGACTCTTTAAATCGTGAATGAAGATCTGCGCGCTGGTCAAACTGCGGTCGCCGACGAAATAAGACGGAACTAGCTTGGTATCGGCATCAATGGCAATCCACGTCCACGTATCGCCGATGCCTTCCATGTCCCTGTGTTCCTCGGGGATGTTTGCCTGCTTGCAATACGTGAAGCTCCAGACCTCGTCCACCTGCACGGTTTTGCATTTCAGGTCACGCATGATCTTGTCGTGATACTTGGCGCAGGCCTCGCCAGCGTCCGTCATCACCCTGGCCACGCCCTTGCGAGAGAATCCAGTCATCCTGACGGTGGCCCGGAGTGAGCAACCTTCAATCAGGCAGGAAATGATGCGTGCGCGTTTTTCGATGCTTAATTTGTTCATTATTTACTGGGGAAATAGGTTGCGAAAGGCGTGATACACTAAAATCGTGTTGACCTGCGGAACGGGCGGGTATTTGATGAAGCCTGACAATTTAACGTAGCCGGATTGGACAGCCAGAAAACCGCTAATTTTCACCCGTCCAGAAGATCCACCGAACCACGCCCAGATCGGGCGCGGCTTGACGTGTTTCTCTGGACAGGCTCTTAGCGGTGCCTCTGGCTGGGACGCGTCGAGTTCGCGCCCATTATCTTCTCCGTCTGCACAACACTAACGAATAGGTTGCAGAAGGGATTCGATATGAAACGGGCACTTTTGGCGGTTTTATCGGGAGTTTTACTTTGCGGATGCACGCCGAAAAATCAGGACGTGCAATTAATCTCCAAGCAGATTGACGACTTGGCACGAACGCAGGATGTCCTGCTTAAAAATCAAGAGGTGATAATGAGGGAGATGGCTTTTCAGGCCACCAATTTACCGAGCGTAAACCAAATGTTTGTTTTAGCCGCAGGATTTTACACCAACGAGGTTAACGCGCAATTGTTCTGCACCAGCAACGTGCTGAGCGCAATGTCGGCAGAGAGTCAAAAGTCAGTGAATGCCATTAATGATGAAACCCGACGCCTAATAAACATCACCAGCTCCATGCTGCTCACAAACGACAACCAGATTCAAATGGAGGCTGGTGTTGAGAAGATCAAATCAAAGTTGGAAATTAACTAAATTAAAACCCATGATAAATTCAGAAAATCCTTTTGAAATCAACGATCTCTACGAAAAAGCGATAATTGATATTGGCACGGGAAAATATAAAACCATGACCAAGGATGAACTGGGCAAAATGCGCTCTGTTTTTGTGGATTACGCCCAGATCAATAAAATGTTTGCAGACGTATCTGGCTATTTGGCAATGGTTGATGGTGAAATATCAAAACGAGAATCTGCCCGCACAAATTTTATCCTGCTTTGGGCAGCGATCATTGCGGCTATTTTTGCTGTGATTGCATCTTGGCCAATTGTGAAAGACCGGCTTCCAGCTTTTCGATCCGGGGAAAAATCTGCCACGTCGCAATCGTCTCAATCAAATTCAATACCAAAATAAGAATCATCAGCACCACAAGCACGGAGTGCAGGCAGCAGGAATTGGCTATGGATTTCATAAAATAAAAAACCCGCCTTGTGAGCGGGTGGTTGGTTATTGTTTGCGCCCACGCCTTTTACGGGCGGGCTTTTCAGTTAGTTTGATGACACGTTTCAATACATCGAATGAAGCAACGTTAGGATCACTCGAAGGCTTTGATTTCGCTTTCTTCATCCGCCCATTTTAGCACGAATGATTCCACGCGGAAGATTTCAGATTTCAAAAGAGACCACTACCTAACCCCGGATCGGTTTTACCCTTCAGATTGAAAAATCTTCGTTGAAAACTTTCACGTTCTTCAGCTCTACAAAAACCCGTTCGCCGGTTTTGAGCTGGAGCTGTTGGAATTCCTCTTTGCTCAGTTGCGCGGTGAATTGAACGCCGCCATTGACGCGGGCCAATTCGAGATTCGCCACCGGCCCGGCGGCGTTGCTGCGAACGACCAGCGCCGCAAACGTTTTGTCACCGTTCGCCTCGCGCGTGATACGGATGTCATGCGGCCGCACAAACGCCACGGTGGACGTTTCCGTTTCGCCCGCTGTTTCCGGCACGGAAAATTCCGTATCACCAATGATCACCGACCCTTCGTGCACGCGGCCGCTGAACAAATTCACATTGCCGAGAAAATCATAAACAAACGGCGACGCGGGATTATCGTAGATCTCTTCCGGCGAACCGATTTGTTCAATCTTGCCAGCGCGCAGAATCGCCACGCGATCGGAAACTTCTAGTGCTTCTTCCTGATCGTGCGTCACGAACAACGTCGTGATGTGGATCTCATCATGCAACTGGCGCAACCAGCGGCGAAGTTCCTTGCGCACTTTCGCGTCGAGCGCGCCGAAAGGTTCGTCGAGCAGGAGAACTTTCGGTTCGACCGCAAGCGCGCGGGCAAGGGCGACGCGTTGACGCTGGCCGCCGGACAGCTGCGAAGGATAACGTTTCGCGAGCGGCTCCAGCTGGATCAGTTGCAGCAATTTATTGACGCGCTGGCGGATTTCGTCTTCCGGCGGGCGCGTTGTTTTGGGACGCACGCGCAAGCCGAACGCAATGTTCTCAAATACGCTCATGTGACGGAACAGCGCGTAATGTTGAAACGCAAACCCGGCCTTGCGTTCACTCGCGGGAATCAGCGTCACGTCTTCCCCGTAAAATAAAATTTGCGCGGTGCCGGGATCGGGAAATTCCAGACCGGCGATGGTCCGCAGCAAGGTCGTTTTGCCGGAACCGGACGGGCCGAGCAATGCGACGAGTTCACCGGATTCGACCTTGAGGTTCACGTTGTCGAGCGCGATAAAGCTGCCGAATTTTTTGGTGACGTTTTTGACTTCAACACTCATGGGAATTTATTGGCTGGCCGCGTGCAGCGCGGCGTTTTTGCGTTCGGCCCAAAGTTTCAAAGCCAGCGTGATGAGCGCGAGAAACGCCAGCACGGACGCCACGGCAAAAGCGCCGGTGAAATTATATTCGTTATACAAAATTTCCACGTGCAGCGGAATCGTATTGGTCTCGCCGCGAATGTGACCGCTAACAACTGACACGGCGCCGAATTCGCCCATCGCGCGCGCGTTGCACAAAACGACGCCGTAGATCAAACCCCATTTGATATTGGGCAACGTCACGCGCCAAAAGGTTTGCCAACCGCTCGCACCGAGCACGCGCGCGGCTTCTTCTTCGGTGCGGCCTTGCGCTTGCATGAGGGGAATGAGTTCCCGGGCGACAAACGGGAAAGTGACAAAAATCGTCGCCAGCACAATTCCCGGCACGGCGAAAATGATATGAAAGTCGTGGACGTTCAGCCATTGCGCGAGCCACGGAAACCACGGCTTGTCGGCGTTCATGTAAAGCCCGAGCCAGCCTTGCGCGCCAAAAACAAGGACGTAAATCATGCCGGAAATCACGGGTGAAATCGAGAACGGCAAATCAATCAGCGTGAGCAAAATATTTTTGCCGCGAAAATCAAACTTTGCGATCGCCCACGCCGCGCAGACGCCGAAAACGCAGTTCAGCGGCACGGAAATCCCCGCGGCGATGAGCGTTAATTTGATCGCACTCCAAGCGAGTGGATCCGACAGGGTTTTGAGATAAAAGCCGATCCCTTTGTTCAAGCCTTGGGCAAAAACCGCGATGAGCGGCACAAACAAAAACAGGGTCAAGAACAGCAACGCGATCGTGATAAGCAGCCAGCGCACCCACGGCGGTTCGCTCGTGGAGCGACGTTGCGTGCCGGCGCGCGGCAGATGCAAAGTGGTGGCGACGGGCGTCATGATAGGTTGGTGGCGTTATAGCGGTTGGCCCACCACTGGAGCACGTTGATCGTGAGGAGGAGCACGAAAGAAAAGACCAGCATCACGACGGCGAGCGCGGTGGCCCCGGGGTAATCAAACTGTTCCAGCTTGGTCATGATGAGCAGGGGAACGATCTGCGTTTTCATCGGAATGTTGCTTGAAATGAAAACGACCGATCCGTATTCGCCCAGCGCGCGGGCAAAAGCGAGCGCGAAACCGGTGATAAGCGCCGGCGTCAAGGTTGGGAAAATAATGCGCCAAAAAACCTGCCAACGATTCGCGCCGAGACTCGCGGCGGCTTCTTCGATTTCGGGTTCAAAATCTTCAAGAATCGGTTGCACCGTGCGCACGATGAACGGCAAACCGATGAACGTCAACGCGACGAGCACGCCGAGGCGCGTGAAAGAAATTTTGATTCCGAGCGGTTCAAAAAATTGGCCAATCCAGCCGTTCGGCGCGTAGAGCGTCGCCAGGGTGATGCCCGCCACGGCGGTCGGCAGCGCGAACGGCAAGTCTACGAGCGCATCCACAAATTTTTTGCCGAAAAAATTGTAGCGCACCAAGACCCAAGCGACGATCAGGCCGAACACGGAGTTGATAAGGGCGGCCAACAATGACGCGCCAAAACTCAACCGATACGCGGCGAGGGCTTGCGGCGACGTGATGACTTGCACGAATTGCGGCCACGTCAGCAAACTTGTTTTCCAAAAAACCGCCGCCAGCGGGATGAGCACGATCAGGCTTAAATAAAGCAGCGTGTAGCCGAGGGTCAGTCGGAAGCCGGGTAATACTCGGGTCTTCGATTTAAATAATTTTTGAGCCACAAATTAAGAGCCCAATAGCAAAAACTTTCAGGGCGCGGTTAGCAAGCCGCTAATATCGTCAGATTCAACATTAATATCCGCGAATAGCCACGTTGAAAGGTAGCGTTCGCTCGAGGATGGAATTATGGCGACGATAGTTTTGCCTTGGTTTTCCGGGCGTTTGGCGACTTCCAATGCGGCCCACACAATGGCGCCGCTGGAAATTCCGATGGGAATTCCGTCGAGTTGATTCACTTCTTTGGTGATCGGGGCGGAATCTTCTTCCGAAACTTTGATGACTTCATCCACGATTTTTACGTTCAGATTTTCCGGAATGAAACCCGCGCCGATGCCTTGCAATTTATGCGGGCCGGGCGCGCCGCCGGAGAGCACGGGCGACTTGGCCGGTTCGACGGCAACGGCTTTGAATCCCGGTTTTAATTTTTTGATGACTTCCGCCACCCCGGTGATCGTGCCGCCGGTGCCGACGCCCGCGACGACAAAATCCACTTTGCCGTCCGTGTCACGCCAGATCTCTTCGGCGGTCGTGCGGCGATGAATCTGCGGATTGGACGGATTAGAAAATTGCTGCAACACGACGCTGTTCGGAATTTGTTTGTGCAATTCTTCCGCCTTGGCGATCGCGCCTTTCATGCCTTTCGGGCCCTCGGTCAAAACCAGTTTGGCGCCGAGAATTTTGAGCAATTTACGACGTTCGGTGCTCATCGTTTCCGGCATCGTCAAAATCAATTTCAAGCCGCGCGCCGCCGCGACAAACGCGAGCGCAATACCGGTATTACCGCTGGTCGGCTCGATCAAAATCGTATCCTGGCCAATCGCGCCGGAGCGCAATGCGTCGTCGATCAACGCCACGCCGATGCGATCTTTCACGCTTGAGAGCGGATTGAAAAATTCGAGCTTCAGTAAAACATTGGCGACCGCGCCGTGGTTTTTTGCCGTGCGATTGAGGCGCACAAGCGGGGTGTTGCCGATGGTTTCCGTGATGTCGTTAAATATGCGGGACATAAATAATATTGGTATATTGGTTTATATGTTGGGTGCGTAAGCGATGAATTTCCGGTATTCGAGCAAGATGGTTTGCAATGAGGCGACGAACGCGCATTGCTTCAAGTATTCTGGCGGCGCGGACGGCGTTTCCAAAATGAGCTCAAACGGCCGCGGCCGTGACTTCGGCGGCGCGCTGAGAACGCCATCGTAGCAATCGCGGATGATACCGTTGCGCGCGGGGAAACCGTCAATGACGGAACGTCCGTCGCGCGGGAGAAATTTTTCCGCCGCCGCGAGCGCCGGTTCGATCAAATTTTTCGTCAACGTCGCGCCGCGCACGAAGCCATAAAAACCATGGCTGGTGTTGTCGGTATGCAAGGAGATGACGCCTTGAAAGGAATGCGATTGCAGTTCGGCTTGCAGTTGGCGGACTTCGGGTTCTTCAGAATTTTTCCAGAACTCACGGTTCAAATCTTTGCCGCGACGCGAAAAGCGCGTGCTGTCTTCGAAGCCGGTCGGATTACAGATCGGATAAAAGGACAAATAATAACCGGCGGCGAGCTCGGGCTTGGCTTCCAGCAATTTAATGAATTGCACCAGGGCATGCGAACCTTCGGGTTCGTCGCCATGAATCCCGGCAAAAATGCCGATGCGGATCGGCGTGTCACCGCCGCGTGGGCCGACGAATAAATAACGTGGCAAATCGTAAGTCTCGCCGTTCACATCAAAACGCGCATCATGATTGGTGACCAAATTCGGCGAGGTGGCGGCAATCCGTTCCAGCGGCGCGAGCAGTTCGGCGATGGAGCGACGTTGGCGGGGCCGCGTTTGGACGGCGGCAGTGGCGGAAACTTCGGCGATTTTCATGATCAAGATTTAGTGTTGCGCGTTAAATTTTTTAGAGGAGCGGCGGCCTGAAGTTCGTCCAAGCCACCGCTTTCTTCGGAGGATCCGCAATCTAGTTTTGCGGTTGGAAGATTTGGTCAAACACGCCGCCGTCGGCGAAATGCGTGGCTTGCGCTTTGGTCCAGCCGCCGAATTCCTGGTCAATCGTGACCAGTTTCAGTTGCGTGAAGTTCGCGGCGTATTTCGTGGCGATGGCTTGGTTGCGAGGACGATAGAAGTTCTTCGCCGCGATTTCCTGACCTTCATCGGAATAGAGATAATTCAAATAGGCATTGGCCACTTCCGTGGTGCCGTGCTTTTTCGCATTTTTGGTGACGAGCGCGACCGGCGGTTCCGCCAGAATGCTCAAGGGCGGCGTGACGATGTCGAATTTATCCGCGCCAAATTCCTTCGATGCGAGATGCGCTTCGTTTTCCCACGCCAGCAACACGTCGCCGATGCCGCGTTGGGCGAAGGTCACCGTGGAACCGCGCGCGCCAGAATCCAGCACCGGCACATTTTTATAAAGCTGCTTGATGAAGGCGCGGGCCTTGGCATCGTCGTGATTGAAAGTTTCCAGCGCATAGGCGTAGGCGGCGAGATACGCCCAACGCGCACCACCGCTCGTCTTCGGGTTCGGCACCACGACCGACGTGCCTGCCTTCACGAGATCATCCCAGTTGTGGATGTTCTTCGGATTTCCTTTGCGCACGAGAAACACAATCGTGGAAGTGTAAGGCGTGCTGTTGTTCGGAAACTTTTCGCCCCAATTCGCGGGCAATAATTTCGCCTGCGCGGCGATCGCGTCAATGTCATACGCCAGCGCCAGCGTCACGACATCCGCGCCGAGCCCGTTGATGACCGACTGCGCCTGCTTGCCGGAACCGCCGTGTGATTGCGCGACGACGACGTCATCGCCGGTTTTCGTCTTCCAATATTTCGCGAACGCATCGTTGTATTCCTGATACAACTCGCGCGTCGGGTCGTAGGAGACGTTGAGCAGTTTGATTTCCTTTGCGTTGGCCGATACGGCCAGCGCCAGCACTAATCCGATATTTAACAAAGTTTTCATGAATTTATCGTAATGTTTTAATTTTTTAATCAGGATCAGAATGCCAGTTGAATTCGGGTGAATAAAACGTTTTCCGGCTGGGCGGTCACCGTGCCGCTTTTGCCGCCAGAGAAGGTGGTGCGCGAGAAGCTCGTAGCGACCTTGATGTTTTTATTGAGATACCAATTAAGCCCGATCGACCATGCGTCGGCGCCCGAGGCGGAATTTCCTACGCTGGCCAGACCGTGATCGAACACCGCATTATCCACGTCGACATTCGCATAACGTGCGACCACCTGCCAGGCGCCCCACTGACCATTGCTCAAGCTGAACGGACTGCGCGGGTTAACTCCATTGTAGCTGGCGTCTTCACCCGTCAACACCCAACCGATTGAAGTTTCCCAAGAGGTGTTCTGAATCCCGTATTTGATGCCGGTTGAGTTGTTCAAAATGTTTTGATCGGAGATAACGTATTCGCCGAGAAAGTTGAACGGACCATAGTAGTAATAGGCCTGCGGTGAAACCCGCCAGTGGGTGCCGTCGGCCAGAATCGTGGTCGGCGTATACGAGAAGAACGTTTGCTGGCCGTCCGTTTTGTAACCGGGCGTCAAACCAGCGATGCCTTTCGTATCAAATCCATAGCTGCCGCCCACGCCGAAACCGAGGCCGCGCAACGCATCTGTCGAAGTATTCTTCCAAGGCTGTGCGAACAGGCGGCCAGCGAAAGATTTGTTGTTGTCAGTGTCTTGATTCGATGTGGTGCTATTGTAATCCGAAACACCGTTGAAAATTCCCGCCGCGTAGCTGAGGGTGCTATTGAACAGATCGCCGTGCAATTCCACGCCGACATCACGATTAGGAATGAGATCATTGGCGATGGAACGTTCATTAAAGGATACAAAATTGTCGGACTGTAATTGCTCCAAACCAACCGGCGACTTGAACTTGCCCGCTTGCACTTGGATGGCCGAGTTATAACGATAATTCAAAAATGCATCTTGAATCTGCGTCGTCGTGCCGCCGAAATCCGGCGTGAAGTTGAAATCAAAATCGTGGAACACCGTGCCCGTAAAAATCGGCCGCGCGCGGCGCAATAGGAAAGTATCATTGCCGGCCGCGAGTTTGGAATTGGAGAAAAACTGCCGGCTGTCCAACTGGATCAAGCCATGCAAATTGAGCACAAAATTTGTGTCGGCCGAGCTGAAGCTAAAACCATTCGCGCTCAGGGAAATTTTCGGCTGCGTCTTCGCAACCGCGACGGCATCATCCTTGTCGATCTCGCGTTCGCGTTCCAATATTTTAACCTTCTGGTCGAGGGCTTGTTCCGTAGCGGAGGGCGCCGCGACCGATGACTGGGCTTGCAACGTGTTAATTTTTTGCGCGAGTTCCTGCACTTCTTTTTTCAGCGCATCAATCTCCGCCGCCTGCGACGTGTTGGCATTATCTGCTTGCGGCGCAGTGTTAATCGCGTCCGCGGCGTGCGTTGGCTGGGCGAATTGCAGGCTGGCGACCGTCGCGAGGGTGGCGACAGTCAGTTTTTTCAGTTGATGGGTCGATTTCATTGTCAGGTTTAATATCTACTATATATGTCGTTATTAAGTTTAAAATAAAGACCGGACTGAATCCGGCCATTCTTAGTTCATTTGAACAACGACTTGATAAGTCGTAATTTGAACTAAGTCATTAAAACTGTCAACGAACTTTTTGAAATTATTTTTAGATGCCTTCGCCGCCGATGAAGCCGGCATAGACTTCGCTCTTGGTCAAAGGCTGACCTTTGGCCACGTCGGCGAGCGTGGATTTGTCCATGAGACTGGCGACATAATTACGGGCGTCGAAGAAAACGCGGCGAAAACGGCAGACCGATTCTTGAGAGCAGCGAGCATAACCCGTGACGGAAACGCAATCAATCGGGGCTAAAATGCCATCGAAATGCCGGACCACTTCGCCCATCGTGATCTTGGCCGGATTTTTGGCGAGGAAATATCCACCCCGAATCCCCGCGCTGCTGTCCACCCAGCCTTGGGATTTCAAGGCGAGCATGATTTGTTCGAGAAACCGTTTCGGCACATCGTTTCGCCGCGCCAATTCGCGGATGGGAATCGGTTGACCGCCAAAATGATCGACGAGGGTGAACAAAGCACGCAACGCATAATCCGTTCGTTTAGAAACTCGCATAACAGTTAAGGACGATAGTTATGGTCGGTTTTAAGTCAATCGTGAAAGCGGGCTGGTTTTAACGGCCAATAAAAACGGATGGACGTTTTTTAATCGCGTCCATCCGTGCAAATGCGCTCCAAGATCGCCGTTTATCCGACGATACGTCCGCCTTCGTTCAAGAAGATACCTTTGAAATTCATCTCCAACGCTTGCGGGTTGGAGGCTTTGGCCAGCGCTTCTTTTTCCGTGATTTTGCCGGCTTTGACGAGGTTGAACAGACATTGATTGAACGTGATCATGCCATCATCACCACCCGTTTCGACGGCGGCGGATAATTTGTCCAACCGATTTTCTTCGATCATCTTTCGCACCACCGGCGAGTTGGTCAAAATTTCCAGTGCCGGCGTCATTTTGCCGTCAATCGTCGGCACCATCCGTTGGCAGATCACGCCGCGCAAACAGCTCGCGAGCTGGCGACGAACCTGTTCGCGATCGTCGGCCTTAAAGAAATCTAAAACGCGGGTGATGGACTGCGCCGCCGTCGTCGTGTGCAAGGTGGAAAAGACCAAATGGCCCGTGTCCGCCGCGCTCATCGCCGCCGTGAACGTGGTGGCATCGCGCATTTCGCCGAGCATGATGATGTCCGGGTCCTGGCGCAAAACGTGTTTCAACGCGCCGTGAAAAGTGGCCGTATCCAGGCCGATTTCGCGTTGTTCGATCACGGATTGATTATCTTCAAACACGAATTCGATCGGATCTTCGAGCGTGACGATGTGCTTTTTGAAATTGCTGTTGATATGCTCGATCATCGCCGCGAGCGTCGTGGATTTGCCGGAACCCGTCGAGCCGGCGATCATCACGATACCGCGCGCTGATTCGGCGAGCCCTTTGATCTGTTCGAGCAAACCGAGTTGTTCAAAACTCGGCACGGTGGCTTTCACGTGGCGCATGGCCAACGCCCACGAACCGCGCTGTTGAAACACGTTGGTGCGGAAGCGTCCGGCACCGGCGAGGTTGTAGGAAAAATCCACTTCCCGGTCGTCCTCCAACTTTTTCTTCATGTGGATGGGCGTCATTTTTTCGATGACGTTATTCATCCATTCTTCGGTGGGAATGGGGCAATCAATGGAAATCAATTCGCGGCTGATGCGGAAAATGACCGGCGTGCCGACTTTGATGTGAATGTCCGAAGCGCCGCCGTCAACGGCGGTTTTGAGAATTTTGTTAAACAGTTCCATGCGAAAAAAATAATCCATTTCCCGCCAAACGCCAGCGCGGAAAAAAGCATTTTCAACGGCGGATGGACGCAGGTGGGAAATCGGTGGATGCGAATGGCGCTCGTTTTTACGCATTCAATTTGTCTGATTTAATTGGTGTCCCTCCGTGGTTAAAAATTCGCCCGCGGAAAGCGGGCGCGCCGGGGCGGATTCACCAACCTTGAGTTTTTGCTGTAAAACCTTAAACTGCGGTGGTCATGCACGATTTTCATTACGTCGGAAATAAATTATTTTGTGAAGGTGTCGCGGTTGAAACGCTCACCAAAAAATTCGGCACGCCGCTTTATGTCTATTCCCAAAACACGGTCACCGATCATTTTCAGAAATTAGACGCTGCGCTCGGGCCGCTGGATCATTTGATTTGTTTCGCGATGAAGGCGAACTCCAATCTCTCCGTCATGCGCGTGCTCGCGAAGCTCGGCAGCGGGTTCGACGTGGTCAGCGCGGGCGAATTGCAACGCGTCATCGCGGCGGGCGGCGATCCGAAACTCTGCGTTTTTGCGGGCGTGGCGAAATCGGAAAGCGAAATTGAATTCGCGCTGCGCAAAGGCATTTATTCTTTTAACGTCGAAAGCGAACCGGAAATCACGCGGATCAATAAAGTGGCCGCGCGGTTGAAAAAAATCGCGCCGATCGCCGTGCGCGTGAATCCAAACATCGAAGCGCACACGCACGCGAAAATCACGACGGGCACTTACGAAAATAAATTCGGCATCGCGTTCGAGAACATCGAAGGCGTTTATGCGCGGGCGGCGAAGTTGAAAAACATCAAGCTGCGCGGGATCCAAATGCACATCGGTTCGCAGTTGACGCAGACGTCGCCTTACGAGCTGGCGGTGACGAAAGTATTGCCGTTGGTCAAAAAACTGGCGGCAAAATATAAGCTGGAATTTTTTAGTCCCGGCGGCGGACTGGGCATCGTTTATAATCCGGCACTGGCGAGCGGTTCGTCCGCGTGGTGGAAAACGGAAGCGGCGAAGGGCATCATGACGCCGGCGACGTATGCGGAAAAATTGTTGCCGCTGTTGCAACCGCTGGGTTTGAAAATTCTGATCGAGCCGGGTCGTTTCATCGTGGGTAACGCGGGCGTTTTGGTGACGCAGGTGGAATATGTGAAGCGAACGGGCAAAAAGAATTTCGTGATCGTGGACGCGGCGATGAATGATTTGATCCGTCCGGCGTTTTACGATGCGTATCATGAAATCGTGCCGTTGACGAAAAAAGCGGGCGCGACAATTCCGTCCGACGTGGTCGGCGGCATTTGCGAATCCGGCGATTATTTCTGCAAAGACCGTCCGCTGGCGAAAGTCGGCGAGGGCGATCAACTCGCGTTGTTGAGCGCGGGCGCTTATGGTTTCGTGATGTCATCGAATTATAATGCGCGTCCGTTTGCCGCGGAAGTTTTGGTGAGCGGCAAGCAAGCCGCCGCCGCGCGCGAACGTCAAAAGGTTGAAAAAATCTGGGAAGACGAAAAAATTGTGTCATGGTTGAAGTGAGTTTGTGAACAACGGCTATTCCATAGCGGCGTATTGGGCGGGCGGGATGGACGAAGACGGCCTGGCCGACTGGGCGCGCCGTCTGCGTAATCGCTTGCCGGCAGCGGAAGTTTCGCTCGGCTTGGTATTCATGTCGCCGAATTTTTTCCCGCACGCGGCGCAGGTTTTGGAAATCCTCCGGGTGCACGCAAAAATCCCTTTGCTCGTCGGTTGTTCGAGCAGCGGCGTGATTGCCGGTGGCGAAGAAATTGAAAGCGCCGGAGGCTTGTCGCTGTCGCTGCATTCGTTGCCGGGCGCAAAATTGGAATCGGTTCGTTTCACGCAGGAACAAGTCGAGGCGGCTGCGGGCGATGACAATTATTGGCCGGTCGAAACCGGCATCGCGCCGCAAAACGTGAACGGTTGGCTTACGTTTATCGATCCGTTTCACATGGATGCGGAAGCGTGGTTACGTTCGTGGAATAAAAATTATGCGGCGCTGCCGGTTTATGGCGGCTTGGCGAGCGGCACTTTTCCCGAACCGTTTTCGCAGGTTTATCTGAACGGCGACGTTTTTGAAGATGGCGGCGTGGCGATCGCAGTCGGGGGCGACGTGATGTTGAGCGGCGTCGTCGCGCAAGGTTGCACGCCCATCGGCGAAGCGTGGACGTTGACACGCGTGGAGCAAAATTTGATCCGCCAGATCGGCAATCGTCGCGCCTACACAGTGCTCGAGGAAACGGTCAGCCAGTTGACGCCCGCGGAACAACTGCAGGCGCGCGGCAATCTCTTCATCGGCCTGGTCGTGAACGAATATCTGGAAGATTTTCATCGCGGCGATTTTCTCGTGCGCAATCTGATCGGCGGCGATCCGAATTCCGGGGTGCTCGCGGTCGGCGCCTTGCCGCGCATGGGCCAGACGATTCAATTTCAACGGCGCGATGCCGCGACCGCCTCGCAAGACATGAATGACTTGCTGGCCACCGCAAAAACCCAGCTCGCGGACAAGACGATTTACGGCGGCTGTCTTTTTTGTTGCTACGGTCGCGGCAAAGGACTTTTTGGCAAAGTCAGCCACGACGCCGGCTTGGTGCAGAAACATTTTGGCGCGATGGGTTTAGGCGGATTTTTCTGCAACGGCGAAATTGGACCCATCGGCGAAAAGAATTTTCTGCATAGTCACACCGCTGCGCTCGCGCTGTTTGTCAAAAAGGAACGATAATTCGTCTTTGCATTTGCCGGACAAGCCGCCATCCTCACCTGAATTTGTGCCAGACGAACAACCAAATCTAAATCAGCCCGCCACTGCGGCGCGCCGTCCCAGCAATCGCCGTCGCGGTCGTCGGGGTGGACGCGGTCGTGGTCGCGACCCTCGTCCCATGTCGGAAACTGCTACTCTCCCTAACGCCGAAGAAACTTCGCCCGCGCCCGCAACGGCAGCGGAAAATAATCCAGCCGTGGAAAACTCCAAGGTTGAATCCGCGCCGGAAAATTCCGGTGCCCCCGAAATCGCCCAACCCGTTGCCGCTGCTGAAAATGCGCCGGAACAACCCGCTGGCGAAAAACCCATTGCTCCGCCGCGTCCGCCGCCCATCCGGCTCACGCCCCGGCCTGACCGTCCCGAACGGCCCGAGCGCGGTGAGCGTCAAGATCGTGGCGAACGTGGTGAACGCCCCGAGCGCACCGAAAGACCGGAACGCGCCGATCGCGGCGAACGTCCGGAACGGGCGGAGCGGCAAGAGCGTCCGGAACGTCGCCCCGAGCCGCCGCGCCAGCCGAAACCGTGGGTCAAGCCCGCTGATTTTCGCGAGGCTGATACCTCCGCCATTCATCAAGCCGTTGTCCACGCGACCGAAATCGCGGAGTCATTGAAGATGATGACGGATCGCATTGACGAAATTTTGGAATTGGTCGAAGTTGCCGAACGCCAGAAACTCGCCGACGAACGCGAATTGGATAATCTTCGCCGCGCCCTGCGCCGCATTCAGCCGCCGCGCCAGTTGGACGAACCGCCGCAACGCGATGCACAGCGGGATTCACAACGCGGCCAATCACGCGATTCGCAACGTGAACCGCGGCGAGATTCACGCAATGAATCGCGCCCACGCCCGGAAGCCCCGCAAAACCAGCCGGAGCCGTCAGGTCACGAAGCGCCCGCGGAAACGCCGACGGAACCGACCGAATCTCACGAGCCGGAAAGCCACGACGACCATGGCGATGAGCCGCGGCGTTTGGAATGATTTTATTTCCGCGCCATGAACCTCGCGGAAAAACAAAATCAAATCACCGCCGAATTGACCGCCCTTAAAAACGGGCAAGACCGTCTGGCCTTGCTCGTTGAAAAAGCTAAAGCCAGCTCGCCGCTCGCGTCGGAATTGCGCACGGTCGAAAATTTGATTCCCGGCTGCCTCGCCAAATTATGGTTCACCGCTGAATTTCGCGACGGGAAATGTTTCTACGCGTGCGATTCCGATTCACTCGTTGTCAAAGCCATCGCCGGCTTGCTCTGCGATTTTTACAGCGATCAATTGGCGTTCGAAATTCTCGCGCATAATCCCGGTTTTCTTGCGCCCCTCGGCATCACGCAACATCTCACGCCTAACCGCCGGAACGCCCTCGCCAAAGTCTGGGAACGGATCCACGAATTTGCCGAGGTTAACGTGAAATGAATTTCTACGACGCCCACAATCATTTGCAAGACGACCGTTTCGCTGGCCAGCAAAGCGAACTGCTCGCGGCGTGCGAAAAAGTTGGCGTGACGCGCATGGTCGTGAACGGCGCCTGTGAAAGCGATTGGCCGCAAGTCCTCGCCTTGGCGCACGCGAACAAAATGGTGTTGCCGAGTTTTGGTTATCATCCGTGGTATTTGGCCGAGTGCACCGTTGATTGGCAAAAAAATCTTGAAAATTTTCTCGATCAAATTCCCAGCGCCGTCGGTGAAATTGGCCTCGATCGCTGGAAACCGGACTTGGCTTATGCCGGACAGGAAGAGATTTTTCTCATGCAACTGCGTATCGCTACCGAGCGCAATCTGCCTGTGAGCATTCACTGTTTGCAGGCGTGGGGACGAATGCACGAATTGCTCCGCGATCATCCGCGTCCTTTACGCGGATTCGTGCTGCACAGTTTTGGCGGTCCGCTGGAAATGATTCCTGCGTTCGCCAAACTCGGCGCGTATTTCAGTTTCCCCGGCTACTTCTTGCATGAGCGTAAACTGCGTCAACGCGAAACTTTCAAGCAGGTTCCGCCCGATCGTTTGCTTGTAGAAACCGATGCGCCCGACCAGCCTTTACCTGAATCTGAAAATCGTTTTCCGCTTTTTGGCGTTGAGGGTAAACCGGTGAATCATCCGGCCAATCTTGTAGCGGTTTACGAAGGGTTGGCACAATTACTTGGTGAGAAAACTGAATTACTGACGGTGCGCATTGAAGAAAATTTTCTGCGAGTTTTCGGAGCGCCGATCTCCTGATCGGCTCGACGAAAGATAGAAAGTTACCGATCAGGAAATTGGCGCTCCGCTTTTGCCTTCCGCAATTTTCCGCACAATAAATCCTGCCGCCGCAAAACCAAAAGCACCGGTCACAAACGTTGCCGAGCCCAGACCGCCGTCGCAATTCAGGCGCGAGCCTTCTTCGGTTGCCGCGCGGTTTTCGCCCACCGAACCATCGGGCTGTGGGAAGATAGTTTTTTCCACCGAATACACGCACGGCAAAGACATCACGCGATGTTCGGCGGGAAAATGATGTTCTTTGCGCAAACGCCGTCGCACTTCGGACAGCAATTTATCGTGGCTGGCCTTCGATAAATCGCCGAGCCGCACGGAAGCGAGATCGCGGCGTCCGCCCGCGCCGCCGCAGGTGATGACCGGCAGATTTTTATCGCGACATTGCACGAGCAGCAAAATTTTATTAGTCACGTCATCAATCGCGTCGAGGATGAAATCGAATTTCGGCGCGAGCAATTCGCCGGCGGTTTGTGCGTTGAAAAAGCGTTGTTCCACCGCCACACGACATTCGGGATTGATGGCGCGGATGCGTTCGGCCATGACTTCGACTTTCGCGCGGCCCACGGTTTCCGTGAGCGCAGGCAATTGGCGGTTGATATTCGTCACGCAGACTTCGTCCAAATCCACCAGTGTCAACGCGCCGATGCCCGAGCGCGCCAACGCCTCGACCGCCCAAGTGCCGACGCCGCCGATGCCAATCACGCAGACATGCGCCGCCCGCAACTTTTGCAAACCCGCTTTGCCGTAAAGTTTTGCGATGCCGCCGAATCGTGTTTCAAAATCACTCATGTGCCGGGGAAATTTTAAACACAAAAGATACGAAAGTAAAAAGCTTGGACGGGAATTTAACGCAAGGACGCAAAGGCACGAAGACGCAAGGAGCGTTTGTTAAAAGGGGGCTTGGGGGTTGGGGCAAAGTGACTGCTCTTGCCCCAATTATCAAGTTTTGGAATTTTCACAGAAGGGAACGAAGTGAACAAAGACTCTTCGTTCCCTTCTGTTCATTTTTTTAAAACAGCCACGCGGCAACTTGGTTTTACTGGCTTAATTGTTGTAGTAAAATTGTCGCTTCATGGGTCGGCGGCTGGCAGGCATTGCCGGTGCAGACGAAGGCGGTTGCGTCATTTTTTGAAGTCAGTGTTTTTGCAAACGGTTCGACGGCACCAAGGTTGCCCAGCACAATTTTATTCGGCTGATAAACCGAGTGCGCGGCATGAAGCAGGTTTTGAAATTCGACTGACTCACTTTTCCCGGCGATGACGATGCGCCGCGGTTCATCCAGCCAGAAGTCGAGCGCGTTCAACATGAAAGCAAGTGAGGCCGGCTGGCTTTGTAGGCGGTGCGCAAAGAGTTGCAGTGTCATCTCGGCGGCGTGCTTAAAATCTTCGCGACCAGTGATGCCGGCGAGTTTGAGCAGCGCGCGCGTGGCGACGGAATTGCCGCTGGGTTCTGCGCCGTCGTAGTCGTCTTTCACACGCAGGATCAAATCGTTCGTGCCCGCGAGGCTCTGCCAAAATCCCCCGTTCGCGGCATCGTAAAATTTGGCGAGCAACACTTCGGCGAGTTCGATGGCAAAATCCAAATGGCTTGGCGCGAGCGTGGCTTCGTAAAGTTGAATCACGCCGTCGAGCAGGAATGCGTAGCCTTCGAGGAGTTGGACGTTGTCACGTTCGCCATCACGCCAGCGGTGGAATAATGTGCCGACGTTATCTTGTGGGCGATCCGGCCCGGCCGAGAGGATGTCGGTCGCACTTTTTACCCACAGTTTTTCGCGAATGAACGCTACGTTTTTCTCGGCCGCCACGCGATATTTCTCATCGTTTAAAACAACGGACGCGCGGGCAAACGCGCCGAGCATCAGGCCGTTCCATGAGGCGAGAACTTTATCGTCGAGATGCGGACGAATGCGCGTGGCGAGCACGGCGAGCATTTTGGTTTTGGCGGCGGCGAGCAAAGGTTGATCAGCGGCGGGAACGTTTGGGTTCACTACGCTCAAAATATTTTGTCCCGTCAGCGGTGTGGGATGACTGTGGTCGACGAAGTTTCCTTCGGCGGTGATGCCGAAATAGGTCGCGGCGACATTGTATTCCTCGACCGTGAGCAGCTTGGAAAGTTCGTCTTTGGTCCAACAATAATATTTGCCTTCGTGACCTTCACTGTCAGCGTCTTCGGCGGAATAAAACCCACCGTCGGGATGCGTCATGTCGCGCAAAACGTAATCCAAAATATCGCGCGCGACCCCGCCGTAAATTTGAGGTTTTAGATTTGAGATTTCAGGCTGGCTGATCAGGTGCGCGTCGAGATAAAGCTGCACAAGCTGCGCGTTGTCGTAGAGCATTTTCTCGAAATGCGGCACAAGCCATTCGGCATCCACGGCGTAGCGCGCGAAACCGCCGCCGAGTTGATCATGAATGCCGCCAGCATTCATGCGGTCGCAGGTGTGCAAAACCATTTTGATCGCCGCGTCATCGCCGAACCGTTTGGCCGCGCGCAACACGAGCAACGGAATGCCGGGCTGCGGAAATTTGGGCGCGCCGCCGAAACCGCCGTTCGCGGGATCGTAAGCATCCTTGAACATTTCCGTCGCGTGCCGGAGCGTTTGGGGCGTGAGCGGGAGGTTCTCCTTCGCATCGCGGGCGGTGACGAGTTCGAGGCGCGCGTGCAATTCGTCGGCGGACGCGGCGATCTCTAATTTCCGTTCGCGCCACAGGCCGGCGATCTGTTCGAGCAATTGCAAAAAACTTGGACGACCATGGCGTGCGTCCGGCGGAAAATACGTGCCGCCAAAAAACGGCTTTAATTCCGGCGTGAGAAAAACATTCAACGGCCAACCGCCGCTGCCGGTCGTGGATTGCACGAAGGTCATGTAAATTTTATCCACGTCGGGCCGTTCTTCGCGGTCCACCTTGATGCTGACAAAATGTTCGCGCAAAAACGCGCCGACCTTTTCGTCCTCAAAACTTTCCCGTTCCATGACGTGACACCAATGGCACGTCGAATAGCCGATGCTCAAAAAAATCGGTTTGTCTTCCGTGCGCGCCTTGGCGAACGCCTCGTCGTTCCACGCGCACCAATCCACGGGATTGTGCGCGTGTTGGAGCAGATACGGCGATTTTTCGCGGGCGAGCCGGTTCGTGTGCATTTTGATCACGAGACAGAATTAACAGAATTATTCAGAATTTAAACCGGCAAAATTTTCGATCCCGGCCGGTTAAAATTGAAATCGTCTCCCCCGCGCATTTCAACTAGACTGAACTAATGTTGTGGAAAAAAACGTGGCAACCGGAAGCGGTGCTGATGCTGGCGGGCGGCATCGTGCTCTCGTTTTTTCTAGGCGGCCTCGCGGTGGAACTCTTGCGTCGCGGACACGTCGCCGGTTTTCAAACGGCGGATGATGTCGGCAGCGTCTTGCTGGCCACGTTGAGTTTTCACGGCGCGGTGATCGTGCTGGGAACGGTCTTTTTGAAATTGCACAATTTGAGTTGGTGCGACGTGCTCGGCTTGCGCGGCGTGAACTGGCAACGTCATTTATTCATGGCCGTCGGCGTCTTGGTGATGGTCGCGCCGTTGATGATCGGTTTGAAAATTGTTTCCGAATTGCTGATGAAGCAGATTGGCTGGAAGGTGGAAGATCAAGATGCGGTGGCAATGTTTTTGGGCATCAAGTCCATGGCACTGAAGATTTATATGGGGATTTTTGCGGTTGTGATTGCGCCGATCGCGGAGGAATTTATTTTTCGCGGGTTGTTATATTCAACGGCCAAAAAATTGGGATGGCCGAAATGGGGTGCGGTGGGCGCCAGTTTTTTGTTCGCGCTCATTCATTTCAGCGCGCCGATTTTTCTGCCGCTGTTCGTTTTTGCGCTCGCGCTGACGTGGCTTTACGAGCGGACGGAAGGTTTGCTCGCCCCGATTTTTGCGCACGCGTTGTTCAACGGTGCGAATCTTGGCCTGTTAATTTTAGCGGATCATTTCGGTCTTAAACCTTGATTCATGAACGAATTTGAACTCATTGCGCGCCTGACGAAATCGCTGCCGACCAACCATACGGTGATGGTCGGCGCGGGTGATGATTGCGCGGTGCTGGATTTGGGCGTGGCGGAAAAGCTGATTTTATTCAAGACGGACGCGGTGGTTGAAGGGGTTCATTTCACGCGCGAAACGCCGCCGGAAAAAGTCGGACGCAAAGCGCTCGCGCGTTGTTTGAGCGACATCGCGGCGATGGCGGGCACGCCGACGGCGGCGTTGGTGACGATTGCGTTGCCGGAAAATTTCGACGCGGAATTTATCGCGAAAATTTACGACGGCTTGAACGCGCTGGCGCAGGAATTTGGCGTGGCGATTGTCGGCGGGGAAACGACGACGAATCCCGAACGCATTTTAATTTCCATCGCGCTGCTGGGAACGGTTTCACGCGGAAAACAATTTTTACGCAACGGCGCAAAAGTGGGCGACGCGATTTTTGTGACGGGTGAACTGGGCGGTTCGCTCGCGGGCAAGCATCTGGATTTTGAGCCGCGTTTGGCCGAGGCGCGCTGGCTGGCGGAACATTTTCCCATTCACGCGCTGATGGATTTGAGCGACGGGCTGGCGGGCGATTTACGCCATATTTTGCGCGCGAGCGGCGTCGGCGCGGAAATTTTAAAAACAGCCGTGCCGATTGCGCGGGCGGCCAAATTGCGGGCGCGGGAAAATTCAGCGGCGAAACCGCCGCTCATCGCGGCGTTGAGTGATGGCGAAGATTTTGAATTATTGTTCACCATCGCCAGCAGTGATGCGGTGAAGTTGCTCGACGGGTGGAAAAAACAATTTCCAAAACTGAAGCTAAGTTGCGTTGGAAAAATCGTCGCGGGCGACGGCGTGGTGCTGCGCGATCGCATGGGGGCGTATCAATTGAATACGAATGGCTACGCCCATTTTGCCGACAATTAATAAGGTAGAACTCGAGAACCGGTTGCTTTCGTTCCGGTATTCCTGATTGAAAAATAGCGTGGTCGAATTTATTTCACATAGTCCGACGGAGACAGAATCGCTCGGCGAACGGTTTGGCCGCGCCGCGAAACCTGGCTGGGTCATCGCATTGAGCGGTGATCTGGGTGCGGGCAAAACGCAGTTCGTGCGCGGCTTGGCGCGCGGCTTGGGCATCACGACGCGCGTGCATTCGCCGACGTTCACGTTGGTGAATGAATATGGCGGCGGTCGGCTGAAATTATTTCATCTGGATTTATATCGACTGGAAACGGTGGAACAGGTTTGGAGCGCGGGCGTGGAAGAATATTTATCGCCGGCGGGCTTGGCGGTTATCGAATGGATGGAGAGAATTGCCGATTGCCGATTGCCGATTGCCGATTTGAAAAGCGTGCGGATTGACATTGTGAGCGAAATGGAACGAAAAATTATTTATGACGATCTTGGCGCTTGAATTTTCTTCAGAGCATCGGAGCGCGGCTTTGGCACGCGACGGACAAGTTCTCGCCGAGGCGACGGAAACCGGCGGCCGCGGGACGAACGCGCTTGCGCTGATCGAAAATGTTTTGGCGGAAGCAAAAATCGCGCGGGAAGAAATTGAGGTCATCGCGGTTGGATCAGGGCCAGGTTCTTACACGGGGATTCGCGCGGCGATCGCGGTGGCGCAGGGTTGGCAGTTGGCGCGCGGTGTCAAAGTGCTGGGTATTAGTAGCGTGGAAGCCATTGTGGCTCAGGCGCAGGCGGCGGAAATTTGGGGTCAGGTGAACGTCGTGATCGATGCGCAACGCGGTGAATTTTATCTGGCGACGTGGGAAATTTCGGCGACGACGCGAATGGAAATTGCGCCGTTAAAAATTATCACGGCGGCGGAAATGGCTGCGCGGCAAAGTGCCGGAGAATTATTCGTTGGCCCGGACACGGGATTATTCCCAAACGCAGCGGCGATGGCGCGGCTGGCGGCAGGGCGGACGGATTTTATCCCGGGCGAAAAGCTGGAGCCGATTTATCTGCGGGAAACGACTTTCGTGAAAGCCCCAGCGGCGCGAGTGATGTCGGCCTGAGCAGCAGGACAACGTTTGTCGCGTTTGTGGACAGGATAAGTGCTTGGCTATGCGATATTTGTCTGCGGGGCGATGTGGCACGCGGCGTGCTTGATGCAAGCTTCAGTTCAGTTGAAATGAAGCTTTATGCAATGCAAACCTAAACCATCGACCGGCTGGCAACGCTGCGGATGTCCGCTTTCCGGCAAATCAACGTCGGGTTTGACGTTGGTTGAAGTGGTTGTATCGGTGGCGATTGTGGCGGTAGTTTTTGGCGGAACTCTTAAGGCTTATATCCAATCAGGTTTACGACTGCAATGGACGGGTTATTCCTTGGCGGCCCAATCGCTGGCCTTGGAAACGATTGAGCAGGCTCGGTCAGCAGTTTGGGATCCGGCCCAGACGCCAGCCGTAAGTCAAATATATCAACTAAACTTGATGGGGGTAGTTTCTAACAGCACCAGTTGGTCGGGTTATTCCACCAATATCTTGGATATTCCATATAGCAGCACTAATTACATCACAGCAACCAATTACGTGACGGTGCAAACGCTTACGGTTAGCATTTACACTGGAGTTCAGGTTCAAATGGTGCGCGTGGATACGGTCTGGCCGTTCTATATTCGGAAGCAAAATCTTTATTTTACCAATACGGCCTGCACCATGATTGCCCCGGATAATCGCGACGCCAGCACTTTTTAACATCATGAAATTATACCCACAAAAGAATGTTAAAATACGCGGGGCTGATCGCCAACTGTCTGGGATGACGTTGGTGGAGATCATGATTACTTCCGCCCTTATGGTGATAGTCATCCTCGCCTTGGTAAGCGCCAATTACATTGGGCTTCGGGAGAATCAATTGATGTCGAGCAAGTCCGGTGCGAATAATACATCGCGCAATGTCGCAAACTATCTCTATCAAGATATTCGCATGGCTAAAGGTTACCAAATTGGCTCTCTCTCAGGCACCAATGGCTTGATTCCGATCACCAACGGTAATCAGCAGGGGGTGGCCTTGCAATTATTCCCGATCCTTATCAGCACCAATGAGGCGATTGATACGACTAAATATACTCTGTATTATTTTGATTTAAGCGATGCGGCTAATAGTAACGGCAAGTTATGGCGCTACGTCAGCACGAATCAGACGACGACGGTGATGGCTTCGAATCTTATCAATACTCTGTATTTTACCGGGGAAGATTTCACCGGGGCGACCCAAACAGTTAGAACCTATAAAGGCATCATCCATACTACGTTTCAGTTCAGTGAGTTCCAGTATCCGAAAACAAAGGTGGGTTCTAATTATCTGTTTAACTATTACCGGGTTGATTGCCGGGCAACACCTCATTTACCAGACGGACCATGAAAATAAAACTGACATCCTCATCATCGGCCTGTGGATTTATTCTGCTTTTGGTCATGGTTTTGTGCGCCGCAAGTCTGGTGGTCTTGGCCGGGGTTATGAGCTACACCAACACGACCGCTAATATTAATCAGCGCAATAACCAAGTGGCAATGTGCCGCAATGCGGCCGAGGCGGCCACGGAAAAAGTATATTCGAAAATGGCTTATGATTTTACTGCTTATGGGCTTGGCCAGGTCAGCAATAATATGGTTGCGGGTATTTATAAGGCAATCGTGCCGACAACGAATGATAATGCATTTTTCGGAAATTTTAATTTTTCTGATGCGACCAGCAATAATTACACTTATATCGGTTTTTTGACGAACTATACCGGGCCGATGCCGAGCCAATACACGAATTCTTATGTCGCCACCTCCCCGATTTACCGGATTGTTTCAAACGTTACGATGCCCGGCACACGTTTCAATACGATCGTCGGCACGGCGCAGGAAGATTTACTGCTCGCACTGGTGCCGATTACTACCTACGCGATTTTTTATAATGGAGAAATCGAATTCACCGGCTGCGCCACGATGACTATCAATGGTCGCACTCATTCCAATGCGGATATCTGTGTCGGCACGAGCGCATCGTGCACTTTTAATGCGCCAGTCACTTGTTGCAGTGTTATTCAAATGCCGCAAAGAGCTTCTTGGGGTCCATATACTACATCTACCGCGCACACTACTTACAATGCCGGCTCTTCGACCAATGTCGTCAGCGTTGCCATCTCCATTCCGATGACCAACACCCATTCCATCATTGAGCTCCCACCTGCGGGAGAGTTGACTACTTCGGTTCTGGGATTGCAGCGGGAATATAATAAAGCTAATGTGTGCATAATTGTAACTAACTCACCTTCGGGCGGCACTAATCCGGCAGTATATATTACCCTTCAAAATTCCTATAATGGAAATGCTCCGGTATTGGATATAAATGCTAAGAGCTACTATTATACCAATGTCACTACGACGTTCTTACAGACGAATTGGAGTTGCATAACCAACTATGCCGCCACAGCTTTCGGTCCCAGCAATGCGCTAGGCAGCATTGCGCTGCCGTTCCTCAGTTTGACGAATACCTTTTATGATCAGCGTGAAAGCAAGACTAACTTAGTGACTCAAATTGACGTGGGCGCGTTCGCAAGCTGGGCCTTAACTAATATTGTTTGCAGCAATAAATTTGTCTTGAGTGGCAATTATCCATCTATTTTATATGTGGCCGACCGGCGCAATGTCAACTCAAAGCAAATGGCGGTAGTGCGAGTTGTGAATGGTCAACAGTTGCCCTACAACAATGGTATTGGATTTTCAGTGGCCACGCTGAATCCCATTTATCTTAAAGGCAACTATAATACGACCATTGATAAAGGTGTTCATCAAGCATTGGCTATATATTCAACCACCAACGTCTTCACGGCGACCAATGGCGTCACTATGACTTATACGGTCCCGGCGGCGCTGATAGCGGATTCAATTACTATTCTTTCGACTAATTGGCAAGATAGTCAAAGCACTAGTTCTTATACTGTGACCCAAAATCCTGCTGATATGACCATGAATGCCGCTATTATAGTTGGGAATGTTCCTTCTACTGGAACGGGTGCGACTCAATTCAGCGGTGGGGTTCATAACTTAACCCGGATGCTTGAGGATTGGGCTAACTATACTCTAACCTATAATACCTCTATTGTGTGCCTTTATGCTAGCCAGACAGCTACCAACCAATACGTGCCGGCCGGTTCAGCAGGTGCTTACTATTCAGCCCCGACACGTAATTGGGGGTTTGATCAAACGTATTATAATCCGGGCAAGCAGCCACCGGGCGTGCCGGCGGCACTCGTTCCTATTCGCTTTAATTGGACAATTCCGCCGCCGGGTAGCATTACTAGTAATTAAGACGATAGCAGTTTGTAATTGGCTTAGCGGTTCTTTCTGCGCTGGTTTTACGGTTGCAAAAAAGCTTCCAATTCCACCTGCATTTTTTGCAGGTCGGGCAGGTTGGCATACATCATGTGGCCCGCGTCAAATTCGGCGTAGTGGATGTTTTTTCGTAATTCATCCGCGAGCGGCATGTGATTAAGACTGTGCTTCACGGTGTCAATCGGGCAGACCAGATCGCAGCGTCCGCCGAAGACGAGGATTTTCAGATACGGATTTTGGTTCATCACTTGCGCCAACCGCGTGCTGGCGTCGGGATAATGATTGCGCGCGCCGTAATTCCACGGCTGCACACCCGCGAGCAGCTCGTAGGGCAGATCATCTTCGAATTTTAATTCACTGCGGACGTAGGAATTCATCGCTGCCGAAAACGGACCCATTACCGCCGCCATCGCCGGATCAAAATCGGGATAAGCCGCGGACGGATCGCCATCACGTCCGGTCAAACGCGCATCGTAAGCTCCGAGAATCAAACCTTCATCGTGCAGCAATTGCTTGCGAAAAACGCCTTCGTCCACGCGCAGATTATAGTCGGCAATGATTTGCGGTTTGAGGCCGGTTAGCCGAGCGAGTTCGGTGATGATTTTGGCGCGTTCGTCGGCGGACAACGCGGCGCCTTGCTGCAAAGCGGTGGTCAATTCACCGTTCGCAAAAGCGCGCGATTCCGCGAGCGCGTTGGTCAGATTGGCTTGCAAATCCGCCGGCAATTTTTGATGGTAAAATGCCGCCGCCGTGTAACCCGGCAAAATGAGCGGATACGGCAGATCATTGCCGGTCGCACCGTCGAGGGTGGCGAAATCTAAAACACCGGAGATCAAGATCAATCCGTTCAAATACATACCGTAGCGACCGCGCAAATGATCCGCCAGACCGGCGGCGCGGAAGACGCCGTAACTTTCGCCGCACAAAAATTTGGGCGAAAGCCAGCGATCGTTCCGCGTCGTCCAAAGCCGGATGAATTCGCCGACACTGTCCAAATCCGCTTCATCACCAAAAAAGTCCGCCGTTTTTTCATCCTTCGTGACGCGGCTAAAACCGGTCGCCACGGGATCAATGAAAACCAGATCGCTTTGATTTAGGATGGAATATTGATTATCCACCAATGAAAACGGCGGTGCGGGTTGCGTGCCGTCGGGATTCATCTTCACGCGGCGCGGGCCGAGCGCACCGAGGTGCAGCCAAACGGACGCGGAACCAGGACCGCCATTGAAACTAAAAGTGACCGGTCGCGGCTCCGCATTCGTCGCGTTCAGGCGGGTATAAGCGACATAAAAAATCGAGGCCCGCGAAGTGCCATCGTCTTTCAAAATGGGCAACATGCCGGTTTCCGCGCGATACGTCACGGTTTCGCCCGCGATGGTGACAGTGTTGGTCACGCATACCGGTGCATGCGCGGCGTCGGGAATTTTGGCGAGTGTCGCATGATTGGTGGCGGGCGAATTGGTATCGACCGGACTGGCGGCGCGAATGCAAAGGGTCAGCGCCAGCGTAGTAAACGCGAGAGTGATGATTTTTTTCATTTAAATTAGTGGATTCCAATGGTTTAACCGTTCTAACCGAACTCGACTCCGACGCTGCGGGTTTCCGAACCGTTCAAAAGAATCAGCCAATGGGGGGAAAAGTCACGCCCTGTTTTGTCGGTAATTGTGAAGAACTTGTGGATAATTTTCAGGGAAACTGCTTGCCTGCGCCCGCAAAAAATGAGAGAAATAGCTATTGGTTCATTGTAACCAAATAAAGGACGACCAAAAAACAACTGGTGATAATCCAAAACAAGGCCGCATTGTATCCATTTCCAAATAGGCTGGTTTGTCTGGGGTTAAGGTTTAGGTTGTTACCAAAACGTCACGTTCATTTTTTCAGTTTTAGGGTAGAATAATCAATCTGTAATGAAAGTATGAAGCAAACGAGTTATAACCAGTCGCATAATCAGGAACTTCCCGCGCGCCAAAATCAGTCCCGCAAACGCGCGGCATTTACCTTGATTGAACTTTTGGTGGTGATCGCCATCATCGCGATTTTAGCGGCAATGTTGCTGCCGGCGTTGGCGTCAGCCAAGAAAAAAGCGCAAATGATCAATTGCGTTTCAAATCAGAAACAATGGGCGTTAACATTGTCTATTTATGGTGCGGATAGTAATGATTTAATGCCGCGCGATGGGACTGACAATGGCGGAACATATGGGCCAGATGCGGCGGCTCCGACTACGGGGCCGGATTACCAAGGGGGGCCGCAGTGTCCGGTAGCTTGGTTCAATGTGCTTCCGCAGTTGATGGCTGACCAGCCGCTTTCATACTACTATGGGCTTTCGCTCCCGGTTTTTTCTAAATACCCATTAATCAATACCACCAATGCTGGCAGTAAGGTTTGGTTCTGTCCTTCCGCAAGATGGTTGAACCCGGCAGATGCAACCGGTGCAACTCCATTTTTAAGTGGAGGCAAATATGGGTTTTTTACTTACGCGATGGATTTAGATTTGAAGTTATTGGGTGACATCAAGAACGGCGTGGCCGTTGCGGCAAACGGATCGGGCAACAGTTACGGCTGGCCCAGAATGCCAAAGATATCAAGTATTCGCAGGCCCAGTGCGCAAGTGTTCATGTTTGAACAGACATTTAGCCCGACTTTAGAAGGTAATCGTAATAGCGGAACCTATCCGGCCGACCGCTGGAATTATTTTCCTCAGCGGCACAGTCTTGGTGGCATTATTGGTTTTATGGACGGTCATGCCAGTTATTACAAATATAAGTATGTTTTTAATCCAAGTCCGGTGGCAGATTCGCGGGAAGAAAAACGGAATCCGGATATTTATTGGAATCCCAACCGGGATGATTCCATTAACTGATATTTTTTGATTTAATAAAAAAACAAAAGAAAACCAAGGAGAAGTTAGCAATGAAATCCATGATTAAAAATGTTAGCGCGATATTGGTGTTATGTCTTTTAATGCCTATCGGAGTCAAAGCCGCCGGCTTCACGGCGGGCAACGTTGTGGTCGAACAATTTGGTGATGGCTCGGCGGCATTGAGTTCGGCTGCCACGCCTGTGTTTATTTTGGAATATCTTCCTTCTACGGCTGCCCAAGCCAGCCCAGTGCAAACCATTACCATTCCGGGCACTGGCAGCACCCGGTTGACTGTGGCTGGTAATGCTACCTCAGAAGGTTTTTTAACGCGCTCAACTGATCGGAACATCCTTACTCTTCCTGGTTATGACGCAGACGCAGGCACAGCAGGTCTTGCGGCCTCAACATCTACCACTGTTGGTCGTGAGATTGGAAAATTGGATGTTAACGGAAATTTTACGCGGGTAGCGACTGGATCAGCCATGTATAGCGGAGGGAACATCCGCAGTTCCATATCTGACGGGGTCAATTATTGGACGGCAGGGAGCGTGGGTGGTGTTTGGTATTCTGCTGCCGGTGGTGCGCCGATCCAAATCACTTCTGGTAGTGGCAATTTCCGTGTGGCCAGAATTTATAATGGCAATCTCTATTACTCCTCATCCGCAGCGATTTCTGTCTATTCTGGACTTCCTGCAGCAACAGCCACGGGAACGGCCACGGGCATTACGAGCACTAGCATATATGATTTTGCAATCAATCCGGCAGGCACTATTGCTTATGTGTGTGACGATGGGGCATTGACGGGAACAGGTGGTATTGAGAAATGGGTTCTTAGCGGCGGTGTTTGGACCAAAAAATTTACCTTTGGAACAGCCAACGGGCTCAGCAACGGATGCCGGTCGTTGGCGGTTGATTTTAGTGGGGCAAATCCGGTCCTATACGCCACCGATGCTGCAACGTTGACAAAGTTAATTAAAATTATCGATACAAGTGCGTTAACCGATACAAGTGATGCTGCCGACCAGGTGACCATCTTAGCCACCGCCGCAGCTAATACAGCCTTTCGTGGAGTAGCGCTCGCTCCCAGCGCCAATGCTTTGGCTCCCTCGATTACTCTTCAGCCGCAAGATGCGAGTCTGTTTGTTGGGGTGAATGCCACATTCACCACTGCCGCCAGCGGTAACGCCCCACTTTCTTATCAATGGTATTACAATACTAACACTTTATTGCTTAATGCGACCAATGCTTCCTTGACGGTGAGCAACATCACAACGCTTTCAGCTGGCACTTATTCTGCCACGGTTACCAATAATGTGGGTTCTGTCACAACCCGTTATGCGGTCTTGACGGTAAGTTCTACGCCCGTTCCACCCACGATCACCAACCAGCCAGCCAGCATAACGGTCAACGCAGGTGATACGGCAGCCTTCACGGTATTGGCAGGGGGCAGCCCGGTTTTGGCTTACCAATGGAAATCTGTCGTTAGTGGAGTGACCAATATTCTTACCAATTCGAGCGCTACTACAGCGACGCTTAGTTTGTCCGGCGTAACTACCGCGCAAGCCGGTCAATATTTTGTCACTATTACCAATTCATTCGGCAACACTAACAGCACCTTAGCAACGTTGACGGTGACTCCGCCAGTGGCTTTGTCCATCGGACAACTCCGTTCTATGGTGGATACCAATTTTGCGCCGACCAATACGACCACGGCCTACACGATTACCGGCACTGTGACCACGTGGACGAACATGACGACCAGCACGACCAGTTCCGAGTTCTATATGCAGGATAGTTCCGGCGGCATAGTTGTTTTCTGGACCGGTGCTGCGCCAAGCACGAGCCTGCCAGCGGCAGGTTCATTAGTGCAGGTAACTGGTCCACTGGGGGCTTTCAATGGTTTATTGGAAATTGAACCAGTGCTCTCTAATCCACTGCATAACGTTACCGTTCTCAGTACTAATAATCCTTTGCCGAAGGCGCAGCCGTTGCCGTTCGATCCCAATGTCACTGGTAGCTTAGCGGCGATGAAAAATTTTGAAGGCATGTATTTTGTTGCCTCCAATGTCATGTTGAATCTGGTGACACCTAATTTCGCCTCGGGTGCGAACGATACCATTACCAATAATGCCTTTAACATTCTCACTGCAACAAATAGTGGCGCGACAGTGAGCTTCACCAATCAACAAGGACAGACCTTCATTTTGTTTGTCAACGCAGGGACGGATATTCCGAACAAATCAAAGTATACGACTCCGGTGACGATCTTTGGTGTGCTGGGATATTTTTCATCAGCCGGCTATGAATTTACTCCGAGCCGTTATGCGGACATCATTTCCTATAACCATGTGACTAATGTATTGGTCAATGCTCGCAAAGGAGATTTGGCAACCAATTCATATTCTGAATTAGTTGTTCGTCCGGGCGAGTCATTGACGACTTACGTCAGCATTGGTGATGTTGCCGGCGGAAATGTGACAATTACTCCCGTAGGAAGTTTGCCAACAGGGGCTGGTTGGTCTGGAATCACCAGCGGAATCAGCGCAACCGGTGTATTCAGCTATACTGGTTCGGCTGCAGATGCTGGCAATAACTACCCAATTCAACTGAGTGTGTCTACCACAACCGGAGCCTCTTATACTCAAACAATCAATGTGTATGTGCCAACGCCGCAAGAACAACAGATTGCCATCACCGAGTTTTTGGTCAGTCCGACGTCCAATACTAATTTATCGTTCTATAACCCGCTCAAACGGGCAACGGCGGTCAGTGGTATTGCTACAAACGATGAATATGTGGAAATTGTGAATCAATCCACCAGTGACCTGAGCTCGGAATTCTTTCTGGATACGGGCACGGCATCTAAGCCGGTTTTTGATTCGTTTGGCTTGTTTGGAACAACTCTTCTGGCGTCTAGCTCATTGGTCATCTATGGTGGGGATGGCAGCCCGGTTGATGCACCCGGACTATCAACGCCGGTGGCGGCTTCAACCGGTTTAGGACTTTCAAAATCGGGTGGGGTATTAGTTCTTCGTAATAATAGTGGTTACATCATCGATCGTTTGGCATATGCGGCAAGTGATGTCTCTACTAATGGTTCGACGTCACGTTTCCCAACTTGGACGAACTCGCTGGTTCTGCAAACTTACGTCAGCACAAATCTGGTTACTCCAGGTGCGCAATACGACGGCGGATCTTGGGCCACTGCAACCAAAATCCCGACGGGCGTGGCGGGTGTGGTGATTACTTATGTGAATGGCAAGGCAGTCTTGACCTTCCCGGCGAATACTAGCCAAGCTTCCACTTTGTGGAACGCCAGCGATGTTGCCGGACCATATAATGTTATCTATGGTCAACCGTTCCCCAGCGGAGCTGGAACCTTTACGAATATAAATGCTGCCGCCCAGCAGTTCTATTACATCTCTACGCAATAAGCGCGATATAGAAAATTCAAGGGCGACCAGCAATGGTCGCCCTTTTTTGTTTTCCGTAATTACTTGTCAGTGAAGTTCAACGCCAATTAGCGGTTGAGAAATCAAACCGCCGCGGCAATTGCGTCGCCCATTTCACGGGTGCCGACCTTGCGGGCGTTCGCTTCGCTGGCGCTGAAAATATCGCCCGTGCGGTTGCCTGCTTCGATGGCCGTTTTCACCGCGCGTTCAATCGCCGCCGCCGCGTCGTTCAAGCCGAAGCTGTGACGCAACATTAACGCGACGGATAAAATTTGCGCGATCGGATTCGCCAGATTTTTCCCCGCGATATCCGGCGCCGTGCCGCCCGCGGGTTCGTAGAAGCCGAACGTATTTTCGTTGCTCGTCGCGCCCAGGCTTGCGCTGGGCAACATGCCGAGCGATCCGGCAATCGCCGCTGCTTCGTCACTCAAAATATCGCCGAACATATTTTCGCAGAGCATCACGTCGAACTGCGTCGGGCGCAGCATGAGTTGCATCGCGCCGTTGTCCACGAACATGTGTTCAAGGGTCACGTCCGGATAATTTTTGCCGACGCGCGTGACGACTTCGCGCCACAGAATACCGTTTTCCAACACGTTCGCCTTGTCGATGCTCGTCAATTTTTTGCGACGCAACTGCGCGGCCTTGAACGCGACGTGCGCGATGCGTTCGATTTCTGGCGTGGTATAAACCATTGTATCAATCGCGCGGAAATTGCCGCCGCCGAGATCTTCAGTTTTTTTCGGCTGGCCGAAATACATGCCGCCCGTCAATTCGCGGACGACTAGGATATCAATGCCATCGCCCTGGCGTTCCTTCGCCAGCGGACACGCGTGCGCGAGCGCCTTGGGCAATTGCACCGGGCGCAAGTTGGCGAACAAACCGAATTCCTTGCGGATACGCAACAGCGCCGCGCGTTCGGGACGTTCTTCTTTGGGAATCGTCGGATCGCGATCCGGCAAACCGACGGAGCCGAATAAAATAGAATCGGATTTTTTGCACAACTCCAGCGTGGCGTCAGGCAACGCTTTGCCCGCCGCGTCAATGCCCGCCCAACCGACGGGAGCTTCGGTGATCTCGGTGGTGAAATCGAATTTCTTTTCCGTCGCGCGCAAAACTTTGATCGCTTCGCGCATGACTTCCGGTCCGATGCCGTCGCCGGCCAAGGCTGCAACTTTAAATTTTTTCATAAATTAAGAACGCTGATTCTAATTTTTTCCCGCGTTGAGACAAATGAATTTTTATCACGGATGGATTTTGCGAACCCAAATAAGGGACACGTTTGTTTTGAAAAATCAGGCGTCATGCGGTAGCTTTTTAGGGCAATTATTTAAATATTATGTCTGATACGCCCCAATCCATTCCGCGAACCTTGTGGTTAGGCATGGGTCTCGTGATGGGGCTGCTTGGCCTCGCCTACATCCTTTCACTGGCGGAAATGGAACGTCAGCACAAACACGCCGCATTGCCTGTGTTGGGAAAAATTGCGGACTTCGCGCTTACCAATCAAGACAGCCAACTCACCACGCTGGCGGATTTAACGAATCATGTTTGGGTTGCGGACATTATCTTTACGCGCTGCGCCGGGCCGTGTCCGCGCATGACCGGACAGATGAAATCGCTGCAAGATTTACTGCCCGCGACGAGCCGTGCCCAGCTTGTCACGCTCACGACGGATCCAGAATTTGATACGCCGACCATCCTGAAACGCTATAGCGATCACTTTGGTGCGAATAATAAACGTTGGACATTTTTGACCGGCACGAAATCGGAAATCGCCAATCTCGGTAGCGGCAGTTTGAAATTGGGCAGCACGCCGATAAAACTCGAAGACCAAAAAAGCGTCGCCGATTTGTTCATCCACACGACGATTTTTGTGCTCGTAGATAAACACGCACAATTGCGCGGTGTTTTTGAGACCGGTGGGGACGACGTAAATTGGACGAACGTGCAAACTCACATCATCGCCGCCATCGCCCAACTCGAACGCGAACCATGACCATCCACGATTTACCCGCCCTCAATGCCACGCTCAACGCCTTGAGCGCGATTTTCCTGACCTTCGGTTTTATCGCGATCAAACGCGGCCACAAGATCGCGCACCGCAACTGTATGATTTCGGCGTTCAGCACGTCCGTCGTTTTTCTGATCTGCTACCTGATTTATCACGGCTATCTCGCCATTGTTTTGAAACAAGGCCCGACGCATTTTGTGAATCCCGCCTGGTTCCGACCGATTTATCTAGCGATTTTGATCTCGCACACCCTGCTCGCGATCATCATCGTGCCGCTGATTTTGATGACGTTGTGGCGGGCAAAAAAACAAAATTTTGAAGCCCATAAAAACATCGCCCGTTGGACATGGCCGCTTTGGATGTATGTTTCGGTGACCGGCGTGGTGGTGTATTTGCTGCTCTACCAAATTTTCCCGCAGAAATAGTTCAAGTTGGCCGACTAGAAACATCCGCGCAGCTTGAAATTGTGAAAAGCGAAAACTCAACCACCGACGCGACCCTGCGTAAAATTGTGGGGCGACGTCCGGCGCACATCACGTCGTTGGGCCAATTGGAAGACTTGAGTTCATTCCTTTTTCGCAACGCCAAAAATGTCCTCCCTAAACGATAACTATTTCCGGTTCGAAAATCTGTGGGTCAAGCTCGCCCGCAGCGGGGTTGATTTTAAAATACGCTTAACGTATCCAGCACTGCTTTCGTGCGCGGAACTTCGTGGGTGCGGAATAAATCAGTTTTTCCCAACGCGGCGAGCACGGCAAAGAAGGGTTCGGCGCAACGGACTTCAGCTTGGAAAAAGTCAAACGCGTGGGGCAGGGCGTGACAGATCGGAAAACCCAATTCGCGCAAGCGGAACGTATTCAGAAAAATATTCATCTGATGCCGCACGCGCACCGCGCTGTCTTGCAGATTTTTGTAGTAAAACCCTAAACCCGGATCGAGGAAGATTTTTTTGACGCCGTTGCGTTGCGCGAGCTCAATCTGGCGCGCAAAAAATTCGCGCAACATCGGGATCGGATCGGCGCTCAGATCAAAATCGCTAACTTCGCGGACGTTTTTTCCGGCGACAAAACAGATGATGACCGCGGCATCGTGCGCGGCGACGATTTTAAACATCTCCGCCGAAGCCGCCGTGCCGGTGAGATTCAAAACATTCGCGCCCGCTTCCAAACTGGCGCGGGTCACTTTGGGCGAATAGGTTTCGACCGAGACGAGAATTTTTTCGGCGCGCAAACCTTTGATGACCGGAATCAATTTGGATTTTTGCGCCGTGTCACCCGCGCGGGCGGCGTGGGCAAGGGTGGATTCTGCGCCGACATCAATAATGTCCGCGCCTTGCGCCACGAGAATTTTTCCGCGCTGGATCGCTGAATCCGCCGATAAACAAACGCTTTCACGATACCATGAGTCGGTAGATAAATTGACGACGCCCATGATGGCGGGCGTTGAATTGAAATTAAACTTCCGGCCACCGATGGGGAATTCTTTGACGCGCGCGGCGGCGGCCGGGCGATTTTTTTCGATCAGATCGGAAATTTTTTCCAGCGTCAACATGATGGCTTGTTATTGGCCGCCCGGCAGAAACGTTTGCGCGAGCGAACCTTTATCCGTGCGAATCACGGCGCCGACGCCGACGTTGTGCCGGGTGAACCAGCCGTCGCTGGTTTCCAGCACGAAGCGGACATTGTCCGTCGCGGCGATGACGCCATTCGTGTCGTTTTTTTCGAGGTGATGGACTTCCAAAATGACGCCTTCGGGATCAATGTAAGCGGCGGAAATGGATTCGGGGCAGTGCATCATCCAGAAATTAGCGCGTTGCGTGGAGGGCAAAACGAAGAGCATGGAATCGGTGTCTTGAATGTTCGAGCGAAACATCATGCCGGTCATTTCCTGTTTTTCAGTCAACGCCAGTTCGGCGTCGAGCGTTTCGGCACCGAGATAGATTTTCACCGTCGGCAATTTAGTCTGGGCTTGTTTCGGCAAAATATCTTCGATCGTGAGCGGCTTGTCCGGAGTCGGCGGATTATCTTTATGGCAACCGACAAAAAACGTGGCACCGAGCAGCAGCGCGAGATGGATGAAAAATTTCACGCGGTCAATGTGCCGGATGTTTGTGGAAAATTCAATCTGTAGTGATGCGCCTCTTGGCCGCCTCACTAGCGTTTAAATGCCAGCACCAGCACGCCGGCGCCGACCAGAAGAATGCCCGTCCATTCGCGCACCGACGGGCGTTCGTGCAAAAATAAAAACGCAAAAATTGCCACGAGCAACAGACTTAATTTGTCCACCGGCGCCACTTTTGAGGCTGCACCGATTTTCAACGCGCGAAAATAACAAACCCACGACGCGCCTGTCGCCAGGCCGGACAGCACGAGAAACAGCAATGTTTTATTGGATAGAGTGAGCGGGTTGCTCCATTTGCCGGTAAAACAAACAAAGGCGGCGAGCACGACGATGATGACGATGGTGCGGAGCAGCGTCGCCAGGTCGGAGTCGACGCCTGACAATCCAACTTTGGCAAAGATGGCGGTGAGCGCGGCGAAAATCGCGGAAAAAATCGCCCAGAAAAACCAGTCGGAATCCGTGGTCATACGCGATCCATTTTATTTTGATAAAATTGTTCGGCCATTTTTTGTCGCCGGAAAAATTCCGTGGTGGACCGTGGTCTCAGCCCGCCGCGCCGAATCCAACGGAAAAATAAAGCCAGCAGCCCCAGCGTAATCAAAAATAGAAAACTCAACAGCACCCAAGCGATGCCGCTCAAACTGACCAGCACATCGTGAAATGACTGGAGGATCATTTGGGTGTTTTTATCCTGCTCGCTGAGCATAAGCGTAAAAGTTTTGTGGTCGCCAGTTTTCCGCCGTCAACCAACATTGTTTCGAGCCTTGAACTTTGTCGAGCGATAATTTAAGTAACTGGGTGAAATCATGAGTGTGGCCGAACAAATTTTTGAGAATGCGCAGGTTCTGCCTGAATCGGCGCCGAAGATGATTTTTGGTGAGTCGTTGGCAGATTTTAAACCTTACATCCAGTGAATTTTCTCCCGCTCATCGAATCCAAACGCGAAGGTAAAATACTTTCGCCCGCGCAAATCCAAGAATTCATCCGCGAATTCACCGCCGGGAAAATTCCTGATTATCAGATGGCCGCGCTGCTCATGGCCATTTATTTTCGCGGATTGAATACGGCTGAAACCACGGCACTCACGCTCGCCATGCGCGATTCCGGCGACGTGTTGAAATTTCCCAAAGACAAACGTCCGCTCGTGGACAAACATTCTACCGGCGGCATCGGCGACAAAGTTTCGCTGCCGCTCGCGCCGTTGCTGGCGTGCCTTGGCTTTCGGGTGCCGATGATTTCCGGTCGCGGCCTCGGCATCACCGGCGGCACGTTGGATAAATTGGATTCCATTCCCGGTTTCAAAACGCTTTTGCCCGCCGCGCAAATCGTCGCGCAGGTCCAGAAAGTCGGCTGCGTCATTTGCGGTCAAACGGACAAAATGGTTCCCGCCGATAAAAAAATTTACGCCCTGCGCGACGCCAGCGGAACCGTGCCGAGCATCCAGTTGATCACCGCTTCAATTCTTTCCAAGAAGCTCGCCGAGAGTTTGGATGCGCTGATTCTCGACGTGAAATTTGGTTGCGCTGCGTTCATGCAAACCAAAGCTGACGCGCGCAAACTCGCACGCGCGATGGTCGCCCTCGGCAACGAATGCGGCACGAACACGCGTGCCATTTTGACCGATATGAACACGCCGCTCGGTCGCGCCGCCGGTAACTGGTTGGAAGTGAAAGAAAGCGTTGATTGTCTTGAAAACAAAGGCCCGGATGATTTGCGTCGATTAGTGATTGATTCGGCCGCACATTTGCTTGTTCAAACTAAAAAGGCAAAATCTCTCGCCGCCGCGCGCGCGTTCGCGGAAGCCTGTTTGAACGCCGGTGAACCGCGACAAAAGTGGGATGAAATGCTCGTCGCGCAAGGCGCGGACTTAAAAGCTTTCAATCAGAAACTCGCATTCGATTCCACCGCGCCCGTTGTTTTGGAATTAAAAGCGGATCGCGCCGGTTTCGTGGCCAAATGCGATGCCCGTATCCTTGGCGAAGTTATTCGCGATATTGGCGGCGGACGTTTGACCAAAGAATCGCCAATCAATTTCGATGTCGGCGTAGATCAAATCGCCAAGCCCGGTGAACGCGTTGAGAAAAATTCCGTTCTAGCGCGGTTGCACGCGGCGTCACGCCCGCAAGCGGAAGAAGCGATTTCACGATTGAAAACGGCTTTTGAAATTTCCGCCCAGCGACCGGCAAAGATTCCGTTGATCGTCGAAATCATTCAATAACGGAGATCGGCGTTCCAGCGGATTATTTATTCAAGCGATCTTTTCCCAGATCACAATTTCCGGCAGGCCGACGCAGAGTGCATCCAGTCGCGGCAGCAAAACTTGGATGTGCGTGTTTTTCAGATGCGCGTCGAGATGCGCCTTGCTCGTCCAGTTTTCGTGGAAGAGAAAACGCGTCGGATCTTCGGCCAATTCATGCAGATCGTAATTGAGGCAACCCGCTTCTTGGTGCGTGGGCGCGACGAGGCCGATCAGTGCTTTTTTCAATTCCGCTTCCTGGCCGGGTTTGGCTTGGAACGTGGCGATGACAGTAACAGTTTTCATAAATGGATTAGTTGAGTGATTCCAAAATTTTCTCCGCGGCCAGGCGCGGATTTTCCGAGGCGTAAATCGGGCGGCCCACCACCAGCCAACTGGCGCCTGCTTGCATCGCTTCGCGCGGCGTGAGCGTGCGTTTTTGGTCGTCGGCTTTTTCCGCGCCGGTGCGGATGCCGGGCGTAACGAGTTGGATGTGCGGCGGTAAAATTTTCCGCAGCGCTACAATTTCCAACGGCGAACAAACGAGTCCGCGCAAACCGGATTGCACGGCGAGTTGCGCGAGGCGTAAAACTTGTTTTTCCGTGTCGGCGGCGCAGCCGATTTCCGCGAGGGTTTCGTTATTGGAACTGGTCAAAACGGTGACGCCGAGCACGAGCGGCGCGGTGAGGCCGAGCGATTTCGCGGTGTCTTGCGCGGCTTTTTCGGCGGCGCGCATCATCTCGCCGCCGCCGCTGGTGTGGATCGTGAGCATTTGCACATCGAGTCGCGTGGCGGCGGCCACGGCTTTGGCGACAGTGTTCGGGATGTCGTGAAATTTCAGATCGAGAAAAACCGCGGCCCCCGTCGCGCGGATTTTTTTTACGATGTCCGGCCCGGCGGCGACGAATAATTCTTTGCCAATCTTGAACGCGCCGACCGCCGGTGCAAGTTGTTGCGCGAGTTTCAGCGCAGCTTCCGCCGTCGGCACATCCAACGCGGCGATGATGGGATTTCGCATGGGTTGAATATATCAAAGCTCAGGTGGCGGAATGAAAGCAAAAAAGTCGGCGGCTTGATTTTGGCGGGCGCGGATATGTATATGTCTGTGTGCGTCAAAGATTTGGCCTCGACGCGGGTGGGCGGTTGTGCAGACTGTCGCCATGAAATTATCCAGTAGATTTTTTCTCGGGAGCGCGATTTTAATTTCCACCTGGTTCCAACCGCTTTCAAGTTGGAGTGCCACGATCCGTGACGACGTGCCGGACAGCGACTATTTGAATCTGGGCGCCAATTCGGCTTACGCGGCGGTTGGATTGCTCGTCAATAGCTGGGGTTACACTGGCTGCGGCACGTTGATCGCGCCGGACTGGGTGTTGACGGCGGGTCATATGTTAGATGCCGCGACTTCGGGAACTTTCACGATCAACGGAACGGCTTACACTTCGGACGCCATTGTTAAAGATCCGGGTTGGAACGGTAACGCGTTTGGCGGCAATGACTTTGGTCTGGTGCATTTGAGCACGCCCGTCACGAGTGTCACGCCGGTGACGCTTTTTACCGGTGCCTCGGCCATTGGTCAAACGGCGACCTATGTCGGCTACGGTTTTACCGGCACGGGACTGACCGGCTGGAAAACGTTCGACGGACAGAAGCGCGCATTTCAAAACGTGGTGGACGGCGATTTTGGCAATCCGGCGTTAATATTAGGCAGTGATTTTGATAATCCCAATACGACGGCCAATAATTCATTTGGCAGCCCGATCCCGCTGCCATTGGAAGGTTGCGTTGCGCCGGGCGATAGTGGCGGCGGGGTTTTTCTGACCATTGGCTCGCAAAGTTATTTGGCGGGCGTCATCTCCGCCGTCGTCGCCACGGATGGCAACGCCAACGCGAGTTATACCGACGTCAGCGTTTTGGGGCCAATTTCCGCGGCAATGCCGTGGATTCTCAGTGTCGTGCCGGAACCATCAACGAACGGGTTGCTATTGCTGGCGGGAATTGGTTTGGTCGCGGGCATCTGGCGGCGGCAAAAACGGGAACGGGGAACATCCCGCCCGCAACCTCCCACAGCGAACCTCCAATAAAACTACCGCTCGGGCGCGAGCGGTTGGCGATTTTTTCGCGAACGAGCAGGAAAATCCCCAGATCCCAGACGCCCGAACCGAAACCCCGTTTCCCGACAATCTGAACTCTTGCTAAAACCATTGACGCAATCGCCGCGATTCAGCTACTCTACGCGGCTCGTTTAACCGAAATCTAATTTTTTTATTGTGAACGTATCCGTTGAAAATCTGGCGCCGTGCAAAAAACTGTTGCGGGTGGAATTGGACGCGAAGTCCGTGGACGAAATCTTTGATGCCGTCACCAAAGATTATTCGAAACAAGCAGCCTTGCCGGGCTTCCGTCCGGGTAAAGCGCCACAAGCCATGGTCCTCAAGAAATACGGCACCGAAATCAAGGACGAAGCCAAGCGCAAGCTGATCGGCGATAATTATCGCAAGGCGCTCGATGAGCAGAAAATTCACGCCATCGGTTACCCCGACATCGAAGAAATCCAATTTGAACGCGGTCAGAACTTGATTTTTGCCGCAACGGTTGAAACCGCGCCGGACTTTCAATTGCCGGAATACAAAGGTTTGACCGCGAAGGTGGAAACCAAATCCGTCACGGATGCGGACGTGGATAAAGCTTTGGAAATGTTGCGCGGTCAGCACGCGAAATTTGAATCGGTCACGCGCGAATTGAAGGACGGCGATGTCGCGGTCGTCAATTACACGGGCACGAGCGACGGCCAGCCGTTGACGGCGTTGGCCCCGACGGCCAAAGGTTTGACGGAACAAAAAGGTTTTTGGGTTGAAATCAAAGCGGGTTCCTTCATCGCGGGTTTCAGCGAACAGTTGATCGGTGCGAAAGCGGGCGAGCAACGCACGGTCACGGTGGATTTCCCGGCGGATTTCGTGGCGAAAGAATTGTCCGGTAAAAAAGGCGTCTATCAGGTGGAAGTCGTGGAAGTGAAGGAAAAAAGCCTGCCGGAATTGAACGATGAACTCGCCAAGAAATATGGCGCGGACAACGTGGAAAAATTGACGGTCGGGGTGCGCACGGATCTGGAAAACGAATTGAAATATTCGCGTTCCAAGACCATCCGCCAGCAAGTCGTCGAGACGTTGTTGGAACAGTTGAATTTTGAATTGCCGGAATCAGCGGTCGCCGCGGAAACGCGCAATGTGGTTTATGACCTCGTTCGCCAAAATACGCAACGTGGCATCGCGCGCGAACTGATCGAGACCCAGAAGGATGAAATCTACGCGGCGGCGGCGGGCAACGCGAAGGAACGCGTGCGTCTGGCGTTCATCGTGCAGAAGATCGCCGAGCAGGAAAAGATTCAGGTCACGCAGGAAGACGCGATGCGCCGGGCGCAATCGGTGGCGATGATGAACCGGATTCCGATCGACGAATTCATCAAAGATTTACAAAAACGCAATGCGGTGAATGAACTTTATGAGCAGGTTGTGCACGAAAAAGTGTTGGACTTGCTGGAAAAGAACGCCACCATCACGGAAGTCTCCGTGGTCAAGTAACTAAACAGTTACCTTGTCGGCTGGCGGGGCGTCTGGTTGGGTTTGCCAATGAAAAAATTAGCTGCCGTTCTTATTTTTGCCGCCATGTTGTCGGCGGGTCGCGCGCAAACGAATGCGCCGGTCCGCGCGCTGTCTTTGCAGGATTGCATCACGGAAGCGTTGAAGCACAACTTCGACGTGCAGGTGTCGCGTTACAATCCGCAGATTGATCTCTACAATGTGTATTCGACTTATGGCGGTTGGGATCCGCTGTTTAAGTTTTCCGGCACGCATAATTACAATACCCAGCCGAGCGGACTCAATGCCGATCAAAACCCCACTCCGGCCGTAGTCACTGAAGGAAACTCTTTTAATTCTGAGCTTAGCGGGATACTGCCAGAAGGCTTGACCTACGACCTTACGGGCAATGTTTATAAGAACAACAACAGCTACTCCACGGTCGGCACCAATATCTTAAATGGGGTAGAAAACTCTGGCGGTTCCATTGGCATCACGATGGCACAGCCGTTGTTAAAAAACTTCTGGATTGATGCCACCCGGTTACAGATCAAGGTCGCCAAAAATAATTTAAAAATTTCCGAGCAGGGTTTGCGCGCGCAACTCATCACGACGATCTCCGCGGTTGAGAATGCGTATTACGCCGTCAGTGCCGCCCAAGGGCAGTTGACGGTGCATCAGGATGCGTTGAAGCTGGATCAAACGCAGTTGGATCAGGACCGGCAACGGTTGGAGATTGGCACGCTGGCGCAGTTAAGTGTGCAGCAGGATGAAGCGCAGGTCGCCACCGATAAGTCCGCCGTGATCACGGCGGAAAGCGATCTGGCGGGCGATTTGCGGACTTTAAAAGGTTTGATCACCGATGACTATGCCAAGTGGCAGGCCACGGACATCGAGCTCACCGACGCTTTGGATGCGCCCCGGCAGTTGTTTGATTTGCAGGATAGCTGGAACAAAGGTTTGACGTTGCGGCCCGATTTATTGCAAGCCCAGATCACGCTGGAACAACAGGGCATTCAGTTGAAATTTGATCGCAACCAAATTTATCCCGAATTGGATTTGATCGGCAGTTTTGGTTACAACGGTTCTGGCCAGGAATATAACGATGTGTTCCGCCAATACGCGGATCAGAACAGTCCGTTTTACTCTTACGGCGCGAAGTTATCGATTCCGTTGGGCAATGTTACAGCTCGTAATACTTTAAAATCCGACAAGGTCACTGAACAGCAGGATTTACTCAAGCTTAAGCAGATTGAGCAAACCATCATGGTGCAGATTGACAACGCGATCGGTGATGCTAAATCTGATTTTGAAAATGTGGCAGCCACGAAGGAAGCGCGCGTTTACGCCGAAGCCGCGCTGGATGCCGAGCAAAAAACGTATGCGGTCGGCAAAGCGACCACGTTTGAAGTATTGCAATATCAAATCAAGCTGACCAATGCGCGTTCGGCTGAAATTGCGGCACTCGTTCAATACCAACAAGACTTGTGCAACCTCGCCCAACAGGAAGGTAGCACGCTGCAACGTCGCGGTTTGGATATTGAAGTGAAGTAATTGCGCCCACGTCGCCTAGACCAGCGGTGCGGTCGCCCCAGTTTGATTTCGGCTTCGTCCCCGCCGGTTAAAAATGGATCAAGGTGGCTGGCTATCGTGGCTCATTTCTCCCTCGAACAGATCTGGATTATTGGCCAGATCCATCGTCGCCTCCCCGGATCAAATAGGCTTCCGCAAGGTGCTTAGCTTCAACGAATTAACATGTTTGTGTTGCCAAATAACACGGACATGTATCTAACCCCCGATCGAGTTTCATGAGAATATGAACTCATGCAACGGGTTGAGATTAAGAACGTTGCGAATAAAAATTTCGGTGAATCTAAAGCCAGTAAATCAGCCGGCGATAGGTTTGACGCCCCAAAAAAAATTATGAACTCGACGGAAAATAGCCTGAAGCGGATTTACTCTTATTTAGCATCCACCTCTGGCGCGTTGGCGCCGGCGCCGGTGAAGCGGGCCGCCAGATATTCACCGTTAGTGGAGAGCCCCGAAGGCTCGGCGTCGGATTGGAACATGGAAATCTTGGTCGTGGGTGCGATCTTGGAAAATGATGAATCGCGCCAATATCAAAAATGTCTTTCCCGGCTCACGGTGGAAATCCTGCCGCCGGCCTTGAATCAGAGTGCGCTCATTCCCAGTTATAGCCGGACGGTGCTGAATTAATTGTTGGTCAGCGGATAGTTGGTGAGGTGCGGTCAACGTCAGTAAATACGGGCGAGAATACTTGGGGAAGCTTGTTATTTGAAACCGGATTGGGTGAATCAATGGCAAATCCTGCAATCGCATTGGTTTATCAATGTCTGCTTAAATTATCTCATTTTTTTTTGGTTGCTTCACAAATGGGCAAATAGCCGCAAAGCCCCTCCTCACTCACAGTCCGATTGCTAGCCTGTTTCGCGGGGCGGTATCATTTCTGTAAAGCATTTATCTTCAACGAGACAACATAGATATATATCGAGCGAAAATATCCGACCGTGATCCGCCGCCAGGTTTTTTATGCCCGGCACGTAAGGTCAATTGTGCAGTCTCTCTGGCTAGCTAAGTGGCGGCGGCTGGTCTCTGCGACCCCGCCGCGCTCCGTTCGGTTCTGTCGCCTGCGCGACATTTTCCGGCTGACGCTTAATCCGGCTTGGGCGTCGTGGCCGCTGGTTGGAGCGGGAATGGAGCGGCTTTTTGGAGTGAACCTTGCGGGTCGGCGGCATCATAATAATGAAGGCCTTGGGCTTGGTATTGGGTGAAAAATGGTTTCATGCGTTCGCTGAATTGGGCGAAATCGCGTTGGGCGTCCGGCGTCCACGCCATTTCTGCCAAGGCGGCCAAACGCGGCATCGTCATGAACTGAAGATAGGGAACGCTGGTGATATGCTCGGCCCAGAGACAGCCTTCAACGCCGAGAATCTGTTGGCGTTGGGCGGCGGATACATCGTTGGGAATGATGGGGCCGAGGTAAACGCGTTCCGGCGTGTTGACGAGTCGCCAGCCGATTTTTTTGTAACTGTCGTCCTGCGGATAATCAAAGTAGCAAGGCGCCCGCGGCGTAAGCACTACGGAATAACCGCCGTCCAAGGCGGCTTTCAACATTTCCGGTTTGTTGTGCCGCCACCAGAAAATGACCGTGCCCGCCACGGGTTTGGCAGCGACGATTTCATCCCAGCCGGCGGGTGTGCGGCCTTGGGCTTGGATGAATTTTGCGATGTGATCGGCAAAACGATTTTCCAACTGCAAGGTGTTTTGCAGGCCATCGGCTTTTAATTTTTTGATGAGGTCCGGGTTTTTATTCCAACTGGCGCGATTTACCTCATCGCCGCCAAAATGAATCCACGACGAAGGGAAAATTTGCATCGTCGCCAGGAGCACGTTTTGAAGAAAATCATACGTTTCCGGGCGGGCGGGATTAAAAGTCTGGCTGCCGCCATCGAGTTGGGGATAAGCGCGAACGGCTGCGCCGGCATGGCCGGGCATGTCAATTTCTGGCACGATGACAATGTGCCGTTGCGCGGCGTAAGCGATGAGTTCCTGCATCTCGGCGCGGGTATAAAAATACGCCGGCGCATTGGTATCAACATGGTCAGTATGATCCGGCGAGTCGGTGTAATGGCCCTGCGCGCCAATCTGAGTGAGTTTGGGATATTGACTGATTTCCAATCGCCACGCTTGGCTGTCCGCCAGGTGGAGGTGGAGACGGTTCAATTTATAACCCGCCATCGTATCAATGAGTTGCCGGATTGTGGCGGGGGCGAAGAAGTTACGGCTGACATCGAGCATGAATCCCCGCCAGACATAACGCGGCGCATCTTCGATCTGGACGAATGGAATTTCCGACGCAGTAGCGGGCATCAATTGGGATAATGTTTGGCAGCCGTAAAACGCACCGGCGGTGGTTCGGGCGCGGACCGTTATGCCCTGCGCGTTCACTTCCAGAGAATACGCTTCATCGCCCAATTTTTCCGCGCCTTGCGTGGTCAAAGAAATGCGGTTGGTCGTCGCCGCCGGGTCGCGGGTCAAATGCAATTTATCGGCCAGCAACGCCGCTTCATTGGTAAATAAAGTATCGGTGACAATCACCGTTTGGGCGTCGAGCGCGAAATGTCCGGGCGCTTGAGTCACCGTGGCCGGCAGGGGAATTAGATTCAACTGGGCCGGCCGCGCCACGCCCGCTGACAGCAAAAAAATCAAAGCCACCCAACCCCGTAAATCAAACCGTTGGTGCCAGCCGAGTTGTCTTTTCATTTGTCGCATACGTTTTCCCGAAAATTCCCAAAATTATTTTAAGCCGCTCAGCGTCCGGTTGGTATCCGTCGTCGAGGTTTTTTAATTCGCGCCCGCTCCCAAGCAGGTTCAATTTATTATTCTTTTTTTGGCCGTTCGCAGCTAGGGCATAAACATGCCCTGATAATCTTTTGCGCGGATCGGTAGCTTTAGATTTTCGCTTTGCTCTGTTATTGGATTTACCGGAGAATTAGGGTCTAGGGATGAGCTGTTTAAAGAACACAACGAGTTGATATTGATGCTGCTGCGCCAAAAAATTCACTTGGGGATGATGGTCGGGCTGGTGTTACTGCTCGTGGGAAATCTTTCGCGGGCGCAGGTGGCGCCAACTTCGGAAGGTTCGTCGGCCTCGCCCTTTTTCATTCGCTCTTGGGAAGTCGGGCAGGGATTGCCAAGCAGCACGGTCACCGCCATAACGCAGACGCGCGATGGGTATCTTTGGCTGGGCACGGAAGCCGGTTTGGCGCGGTTCGATGGCGTTCAATATCGCGTGTTCGGTTTGCGGGACGGATTGAAAAATCTGCAGATTTCAGCGTTGCTCGAAGACCACGCCGGCACGCTTTGGATCGGCACGGCGGGCGGCGGTTTGGGAAAAATGACGGCGGGCAAAATTGAGATGTTCACGCTCAAAGACGGGCTGGCGGGCGATTCCATCAGTTCCTTGCTGGAAGCGACGAACGGCGATATTTGGATCGGCACCCACACGGGTTTGAGCCGTTGGCACGCCGGTAAATTTGCGGCGCCGGGTAAAGTGATCAAGCCGCCTTTTGTCTTCGATCTGGCGAAAGATCATCATGGTAACATTTGGGTGGCGACGTTGCACACCGGGCTGCTGCGGTTTCATGACGGCCAATTTTCCGTGGCGGATGGCGAAAGCGGATTGAGCACGATCACGAATAATCCCCGCTGTCTGTTGGTGGATAATCAAGACCGGGTCTGGGCGGGGATGCGCGAGAAAAATTTGTTATGCTGGGACAACGGTAAAATTACTTTCTATGGCACGAATGAAGGTTTCCCGGCCGTCATCCTCAACCGGCTGGCGCAAACGGCCGATGGCACCATTTGGGCGGGTTCATTGGACGAAGGTTTATTCTATTTTCAGAACGGACGTTTCAATGTCTTGCGGAAAAAAGACGGTTTGCCGGACGATGCGGTTTTGTCGTTATTCGCGGGTCAGGAACAGTTGCTCTGGATTGGCACGCGTTCCGGCGGTTTGAGCCGGCTTAATTCCCGAAAATTATCCGTATATCATGCGATGGCGGGTGATTCCACGCGGCTCGTGCGTTCGCTGGCGCAGACCACGAACGGCGATCTGTGGGTGGGCACTTTTGGGCAGGGCGTTTTTCGCTGGCAGGGCGCGCAATTTGATCAGGCCAAAATCGAACACGCGCCTATTCGCCTCGATAATCTGACCGAATTGATGGTGGAAGCTTTATTCGGCGCGAGCGATGGCAGTTTATGGTGGGGCGCCGGGCCGCACTTGTATCAAACCAAAAACGGCAACGCGCTGTATTACTACGACAATGGCTGGCTGAGCGGCGACCGCGTTTGGTCTTTGTGCGAAGCGCTGGGCGGCGGCATCTGGGTCGGCACTTTCAACGGTCAATTGCGATTGGTGTCGGGCACGAATATCACCACGATCAAAGGTTTGTCTGGCAAACCCATCACGTCGCTGGTGGAACAACCGGATGGCACACTGTGGATCGGTTCGCTCGGCGACGGGTTGTTGCAATGGAAGAACGGAAAATTAACCACCTTCACCACCGCGAACGGTTTGGGTAGCGATTTGATCCGCACGTTGTCGCTGGATGCGGACGGCACCGTGTGGATCGGCACAGACGGCGGCGGGTTGACGCGTTTTGCAGATGGGAAATTTACGGCCTTCACCACGGAACAAGGATTGATCAACGACACAGTGCTCCAGATTTTGAGCGATGACGACAACGGTTTATGGCTGGGTTTTAATCAAGGTATTTGCCGCGTGAGCAAACGCGTCATCGGCGACGTGGCCGAAGGCCGGGGACACACGTTGCATCCCTTGATCTTCGGCACCACGGACGGCATGCCGACCGAGGAATGTGTGGGCAACTTCGGCGCGGCCTTGAAAACTGCCGACGGCTTGCTGCGTTTCGCCACCACGAAAGGCATTGTGGTCATTGATCCGCACAAACAATTAACGCATATCTCGGTGCCCGCAGTCATCGTGGAACAAGTCTTGGTGGACGGCCAACCGCTGGCGGCTTCGGAAAAAACGGACGCGTCCGAACCGCCCATTTTTCAGACGACGCCGGGCCGCCACAATTTTGAAATCCGTTATACCGGTTTGAGTTTCAATGCGCCGGAACGCGTGCGATTCAAATACCGTTTGGACGGCTGGGATTCGGATTGGGTGGACGTGGGCGACGAACGCATCGCGCGCTACAACGTGCCGCCGGGGACGTATCACTTTCACGTCATCGCCTGCAATAGCAACGGGCAGTGGAACGAAGTGGGGGCGACCTTGACCCTCGAAGTGCCGCCGCACTTCTGGCAGTCCAACTGGTTCGGCGTTCCGTGCAGCCTGCTGTTAATCGCGGCGGTGGCCGTCCTCGTCCGGTGGCTGGAGCGGAGTCGTTACCGTGCCCAGTTGAAACGGTTGAAACAGGAAGAAGCGACGAACAAGGAACGTTCCCGCATCGCCCGCGATTTGCACGATGAACTAGGTTCCAGTCTGACCTCGATTGCGATGTTGAGCGACCTCGGCCAATTTAATCCGTCGCGCGAGGAACGGTTGACGAAGCTGGAAAAGCGCGTGCAAAAAATTTCTGCATCCGCCCTCTACACCGTGCGTTCGTTGGATGAAATCGTCTGGGCCATTAATCCGCGCAACGATTCCCTGGAAAGTTTGCTGTCGTATCTCACCCAGTGCACGCGCGAACATTTTGAAAACCAAGAGTTGTCCTGCCGCTTCCGCATCCCGCACAACGTGCCGGAATTGCGCTTGCTGCCGGAACTGCGGCATAACGTTTTTCTCATCGTGAAAGGGGCGTTGGACAACACGCAGAAATACGCGCAGGCCAGTGAAGTCTGTCTCGGCGCCAAAGTCAGCGGTTCCCGCGTCGAGATCAGCGTGCAGGATAACGGCATCGGTTTTGATCAGGCGGCAGTCGCTTCAACGCAACGCACCGGCTTGGATCACATGCGGCGGCGGGCGGGAAATCTCGGCGGCCAACTCATCGTGGAAACTCAACCCGGGCAGGGCACGACCGTGAAGTTGATATTGAACGTTGCCCTCAACCACACGGGACGGGAAAATAAATGAGTTCTTTCATCAAAGTGGCCATTGTGGACGACAAGCCTGAGATTCGGCATAACCTGGCCGAATTGATTGAAGAATCGGCCAACTTGAAGCTGGTCGGCGTGTTTGAAAATGGTTTGATCGCGCTCGAAGAAATCCCCCGCGTTTTGCCGGATGTCGTGATCATGGATATTGAGATGCCCGGCATGAACGGCGTGGAATGTGTGCGGCGGCTCAAACTCAAACTGCCAGCGGTGAATTTTCTCATGCTCACGGTTTATGAAGACAGCGAGGTGCTGTTCGAATCGCTCAAAGCCGGCGCGGGTGGTTATCTGCTCAAGCGCACCTCCTTCACGCGGTTGTTGCAGGCGATCGAAGAATTGCAAGCCGGCGGCTCGCCCATGACGCCGCAAATCGCGCGCGCCGTGACCCAGTTTTTTTCCAATATGCGGCCGACCGTCGCTCCGCCGCAGCCGGAGCTGGAAACTCTGACGCCCGGGCAGAAAAATTTTCTCGATGAACTGGCGCAAGGTTACAGCTACAAAGAAATCGCCGACCACCTCGGCATCACCGTCCACGGCGTGCGCAATTACATCCGCAAGATCTACGAAAAACTTCAAGTCCATTCGCGCACCGAAGCGTTGAATAAATATCTGAAGCGGTAAGATTTTTTCGCGTGCGGCATGTCTTTCGTAGCTCCCCTGCAGCTTGATAATTCTTGCCTTTGCCCGCAATATCCGCAACTTAACGCCCAAGCATTTTCACATCATGAGCCAAAAAATTTTCATCGGAACGGACAGCGGCGCGACCACCACAAAATTCTGTGCGGTTTGGGACAATGGCGAAGTCGTTACCCATAAAGTATTGCAACGTTCCACCAGCTCGGAGAAAGGCCGCGAGGCGGTCATCCAAGCCTGGATCGCCGGCGTTGGTGAATTTCTCGCGCAAAATAATCTGACCTGGGAACAGGTCGCCGGCGTGGGGCTTTCGATTCCCGGACCTTACGAGCGCTATGGCGTTTTCAGCAAGACGCCGAATCTGCCCGCCAGTTTCGCCGGCTGGGATGTTTACACGGATTATAAGAACGCCTTGGAAAAACAGGTCGGCCACGCGATGCCGCTCCTCGTGGGCAATGACGGTAATTTTGGCGGTGTGGCCGAGGCGCAGATCGCCCGCGGCAAAACCCGCACGACCGTGGCCATGCTCATGCCCGGCTCCGGTCTCGGCTGCGCGTTCGTGGATGCCAACGGCTTGCCGCTCGATGGCGACACGCTGGCCGGCTTGGAAACGGGTCACGCGGCGGCACCCGTGCACCTGCTGGGCTTGACCGGTAAACCGTTTTCCTGCGGTTGCGGTCGCGATTGGGGCTGCTACGAAGCTTACACGACGCTTTCCGGTCTGCCACAGTTGCTAGTGGAAAAACTTAAAAATTATCCCGATCACGAACTGGCCAAATCTCCGGCCACGCCGAAGGAAAAGGCTTTTTCGCTGCGCACGCGCGCCCAACAAAACGATCCGTTGGCGGTGGAAATTTTTGATTTTCAAGCGCGCGTCATGGGCTTGCTCGTCGCGAATCTGTCCATGACGCTGGACGCCGGCATCGTGGTCATCGGCGGCGGTTTGATGGATCATGAAGTGACGACCGACGCGTTTCGCGAACGTTACCTGCGCATCATACGCGAAACTGCCAAACCGTATCTTTGGCCGCCGCAACGGGACACGATTAAAATCATTCCCGCCGTGCTGGGCGAACTTTCCCAGGCCATCGGCGCCGCGCTCGTCGCGATGTATCAAAGCCGGAAATAAAAATTAACGCAAAGTCGCAAAGTCGCAAAACCTGAGTCGGCGCATGAAAAATTCTTTGCGTCTCTGCGCCTTTGCGTGAGCCATTTCGCATTTTCTTCGTGTTCATCCGCGTTCGTTCATGGTTAAATTCCCCCGCCCATGAACGAATGGAATATCCAGTCTCGTGCCCATATTTGCGAAGCGTGCACGCAGCCGTTTGCCGACAAACAGCACTACCACACCATCTTGCTCGACGAAAAAGAGGTCTTACGTCGCTCGGATATTTGCGAGTCGTGCTGGCAAAAAACGTCATCGGGTGAAGCTGCCAGTCGCGCCGGTTTTATTTCGCATTGGCAGGGAGTTTTTGAAATTGCGCCACCAGTCGTGGACGCCATCCAAAAAGAAACCGCAGAAACGTTATTGCGCAAACTCATCGAACAAAACGATCCCGCCCACGCGCCCGCGGCTTACATTCTCGCCGTGATGCTCGAACGCAAACGGCTCTTGAAAGTGAAGGAACAAATCAAGCGCGACGGTAAGCGCATCTTCGTTTATGAGCATCCGAAGACCGGCGATATTTTCACGATTGCCGATCCTGATTTACACCTCAGCCAATTGCAACAAGTGCAGCAAGACGTGGCGAATTTGTTGGAACACGGATTAAGTCCGGCGGCGTCCGCGCCCGCAGCGGAAAGTGAAAGCGTGCCGCCTGTCGCGGAAGAAATTCCCGCGCCCACAGAAAACGAAGTGGCGGAAGGTGAAGCAGTTGAAGAAGTTCAGAAATGAAAACCTCCAACCTCCAACCTCCAACATTTTCCCGCTGATCCATGCCCGATCTCGCCGCCTTTCAACAACGCCTCGGTTGCCAGTTTCGCGACGAAAATCTTCTCCGCCTCGCGCTCACGCATCCGTCCAGCACGCACGACTACAACGCCGCTACGGCGAGCGCGGAGACCCCGCCAGCGCCGCGATCGCCGGATAATCAACGCTTGGAATTTCTCGGTGATTCCGTGCTCGGCGCAGTTTTATCGCACGCGCTTTACGAAAAATTTCCCACCGCCGACGAAGGTGTGCTGACAAAATCGCGCGCCAAATTAGTGAACAGCCAATCGCTCGCCACGCACGCCCGCGCGCTTGATCTTGGCCCGTATCTGGTTTTGAGCGGCGGCGAAGAAAATACCGGCGGACGCGATCGCGCCTCCAATCTGGCGGATGCGTTTGAAGCGTTGCTGGGCGCAATTCTTTTGGATAGCGGATTTGAAATCGCCCGCGAATTTATTCTGCGCGAATTCGCCGCCGATTTCAGCACGTTCACGGAATCGTCCGCCATTGAAAATCCGAAAGGTGAATTGCAGGAATTGTTGCAAGCACGTTCGCCGCGCGCGCCGGAGTATCAACTCATCACCGCCACCGGTGCCGATCACGACCGCGATTTCGAATGCGCCGTGACTCACGAAGGCGTGGAACTGGCGCGCGGTCGCGGCAAATCCAAAAAAGCCGCGGAAAGCGACGCGGCGTTGGTGGCGTTGAAAAAACTAAGAGAAGAGAAACCGGTTTAATTCATCACACAGAGGCACGGAGGACACAGAGGTTTTCAATTCATGCTCTGTGTTCTCCGTGCCTCTGTGTGAAACTCCTAATTCAAAAACGTCAACTTCACGCCTTCTTTCGGCTTGGAAAAACTATCGAGAAGATTCGTGCCGGAACTGGCCGCAACCGGCTTCTCGATTTTTGCCACCACACTTTCTGGTTGCAGCGCGGAACGTAGCGCGCCTTCGACGAGTTGGGCGCAATGAATTTTCATCGGCGGCAACGGGCCGAGTTCGCCGGCAAGTTCCTCGGTTTTGAGCGCGAGCGCTTCTTCGGCGGTTTTGCCCCGGATCAATTCGGTTGCCAGACTGGCGACAGCGATGGCAGTTTCGCAGCCGAACGATTGAAACGTCGCGCGATCAATGACCCGCTTGCCATTCTGCTCTTTGAACTTCACCCACAGACGCAACATCTCGCCGCAATCGGCATTGCCAACGGTGCCGATGGAATCTGCGCCGGTCATCTCGCCCATGTTTTGCGGATTGGCGAGCGCCGCCTGAATGCGTTTCTGTAAATCTTCAGTCATGGCGCATACTATGCCAGAGCGGAGAAAAATTGCGAGCGACGAACCAACGGCAAAAATTTAACGCAGAGACGCAGAGACGCGAAGCGGCTGGTGAAATCAATAGAAGTGAAAAAAGAGGGGCATTCTGAGCCGAGCAATGCTCGGCGCTCCGACTGTGTTTTCATTGCATCTCCGGGCCTTTGCGCCTTTGCGTTTAATTTCCCCGCCCTCAATCGTCTGAAGCTTTACTCTGAACATACTCATGTCCACTTGCTGAAAGTCCATTCTCGGACTATTGTCGTGCGTGAAACCCAGTCGTATGTCGTTCCTCAGTTGCCTTGTGCTTATTGCAGGCTTCGTTATTTCCATAAATTTTACCGCCACTGCCCAAACTCGGGAAATCCGATTACGCAGCGGTATCATTACCACCTCGCCGGCAACCAAAACTACGGTTCAAGCGCGAGTCATTTCGCCATCAGCCGCCGTTTCCGGGTTATACCTGGTTCAATTTAACAGCCAGCCGACGCTCGCCGAACGGGTTCAGTTGCAGGCACTCGGCGCGACCTTGATAAAATACGTGCCGGACAATGCGTTTATCGTTCGGCTTAAGAATGTGTCGCCGGATGCGATCCGTGCGTTGAGTTTTGTGCAATGGGTGGGCGCATATCAGGCGGAATATAAAATCGCACCGCGCCTGTCGAGCCTCACGCAAAATGCGTTGCTGAATAATCCCAACGCGCGCACGAACATCACCGTTCTGATTTCGCCAGAGGCAACGACCGCAGAAATCGCCAATGTCGAAGCTGCCTTTTCTACGATTCAACGCCGTAGCACCTTGCATTTGGGCACGATTATTCAAGGCGCGATCAATCTGAACCGCCTAGCCACGCTGGCACAATCCAGTTCGGTGCTGTGGATTGAATCCGCACCAAAACGTAAATTAGTGGACGAAGCGGCGGCGAAAATTGTCGGCGGCGATGATGGCCAAGTCGCCACGCGCACGCTGACACAACAAGCGGGATTTGATGGCGCAGGCGTCACGGTTTGCGTGGCGGACACCGGTTTGGACACGGGCAATACGAATACGATGCACCCGGATCTGCGCGGACGCGTGACGGGTTTTAAATTTTACGGCGACCTGACGGATGGCTCGGATGGCTACGGCCACGGCACGCATTGCGCGGGCATCGTGGCGGGCAACGCGGCCACGGGCGAGACCGATCCAGATACCGGCGCGTGGTATGGACTCGGCGTGGCGTCGGGCGCAAAATTATTTGTTGAACGTATTTTCGATGACAACGCGGGCGAAGCGAATCCGTTTCCCAGCGATGAAACGTTGACGACCGATGCCGTCCGTGCGGGCGCGCAGATCGGCGCGAACAGTTGGGGCAACGATGTTCAGGGCGAATACGATATTGATGCGGCGACGTTCGACGAACTCGTGCGCGATGGCGATACGTCCACGCCGGGCGATCAACCTTACATTCTGGAATTTTCGGCGGGCAACGCGGGGCCGGCGTCGGAAACGATGGACAGTCCGGCCTCGGCGAAAAATGTCATCGCCACGGGCGCGTCGGAAAACACGCCGGGAACGTTGGCGGAAACTTACGGGCTTTACGCGGACGGCGCGGATACGATCGGCGATTTTTCCAGTCGCGGTCCGTGTCAGGATGGACGGATCAAACCGGATTTGGTTGCACCGGGAACGTGGATTGCGTCCGCCGCGTCTTCCTTCGCACCGGATGAAGCTTCGATCGCCTGGTCAGCGATTGATGATTATTACGTTTACATGGGCGGCACGAGCATGTCCGGTCCGCACGCAGCCGGTGCGGCGGCGGTGTTCGTGCAATATTACAAAAGTTTGCACACGAATGCGATTCCCTCGCCCGCGTTGGTCAAGGCCGCATTGATCAATTCTGCCGATCCGTTGGATGACAACAACGGCGGGCCCGGTCCCATTCCCAATAACGACGAAGGCTGGGGCCGCATCATGTTGACGAATATCATCACGACCAATTTCGCCACCGCGCCGCGTTATTATCAATATCTCGACCAAACGGTTTTGCTGACGAGCGGACAAGTTTACGAACAGCACGCGCTTGTCCGCACGGCTGGCGAACCGCTAAAAATCATCATGGCTTACACCGACGTCGCGGGTTTTCCCGGCGCGATTCCGGCGTTGGTTAATGATCTGGATTTGGAAGTCGTCGGGCCGGACGGAACGTTGTATCGCGGCAACCAATTTTCTGGCGGCGAATCGGTGCCGAATGCGCCATCGCCGGACAATCTCAACAATGTCGAAGGCGTGATCCTCGCGCATCCATTGCCGGGAAATTATCTCGTTCGCGTTCGCGCTCGCAACGTGGTGGAAGATGCGCGACTGGATACAACGGCGATTGATCAGGATTTCGCGCTGGTGGTTTCCGGTGATCTGGCGCGGCCTAATGGCGGCATTGTTTTGCTCGATCGCGCCAGCTACACCGCGCCCAGCATGATCAATGTCAGCGTGTTCGACGCCGCCCGCGCAGCGAGTAATTCGGTCAATGTGTTGCTCAAGAGCACAACGGAAGCGGCGGGTGAAATATTTTCGCTGAACGCGGCGGGGAATTACGGGTTTTTCACCAACGCCATTTCAACCGTCGTAGGTGCGGCGGCCGTGGATGGCAAATTAGAAATCCACAATGGCGATAATATAGAAGCGGATTATACGGACAGTTCCGGCACAGTGCGAACCACCACGGCAACGGCAGACCTGACCGCGCCCACATTGAGCAATGTCGTGGTGACCACGGATCTCGGCGTCATCACGATCACCTGGCAAACCACCGAGCCGGCCAATTCGATTGTTTTTTACGGCACGAATACTGTGAATCTAAACCGCGCGATCACGAACGCCGATCTGGTCACGAACCACTCCATAAAAATCGGCGGACTGGTTGCAGGGCGGGCATATTATTTTTCCGTGAGTTCATCGGATTCGGCGGGCAATACAGTTGTGGGTAATAATTCCGGTGCGTTTTACAATTTTGTCGCCGTCGCCACGCCGACAGTTTTGATGGTGGATGACTATGATTCTGCCGGCGAAGACGCCGCTGGTTCAACGGTGATTCCCGACAGCGTTTATACGAACGCGCTGACGGCCGCCGGTTTTAGTTATGGTTTTTGGAAAGTGACGGACCGCGGTTCGCCACAACTGACCGACCTCCAACCGTATTCCATTGTCATCTGGCGCACGACGGATGATATCGTGAATTACGGCGTGGATGAAGACGGCCTGCCGGATCCGTCCGCCACAAACAACACGCTGAACGCGCAGCAACAAGCGGCGATCCAAAACTATCTCAACGGCGGCGGCTCATTTTTCATGGCGTCCATGAACATTCTTGAGCAAGTCGGCAACGTGCCATTCCGCAAGAATGTGTTGCAAGTCGGCGGCTTTTTGTCCAATCCCGATCCGCCCTCGCCGTGTTCGTGTGATGAAGATTTTGGCGTGCCGATCTTTTTCGGCGCCCCGAATAATCCCATTGCCGGCGGCATGTATGTGACGTTGGATTACGATAATTATCCGAGCTTTTCCATCGACGATGACGACAGCTACGGCCCGGATTTTTCGGACACATTCACGCCCACAACCAACTCGACCGCGATCTGTTTTGAATCCGTTTCCGGCAAACCCTGTGGCGCCAGCTATCCGCGCATCGGTCTGGATAGCCCGGGCCGCGTCGTGTTTTTGTCATTCCCGCTGGATACGATTCCTGCGAATGGAACGCCGCCAAATAACGAAGTCACGTTGCTGCGGAATGCGCTGAATTTCCTCGCGCCCGGCGCGAATGGCGCGGGCAGTATTTTTCTCAATCAAACTGTTTACACCGTGCCAGACCAAATCACAGTGGAAGTCGGTGACTCGGATTTGGCCGGAACCGGCCACGCGACTGCGACGTTCGCCAGCAGTTCGTCCACGAACCAAGTCACGATCACACTGAATGAAACCACGCATCCTGGTTTGTTCCGTGGCTACCTCACGTTGGTCGCGGCGAATGCGGCGACCAATCAACTTGTCGTCGGCAACGGCAATACGATCACGGCAAAATATTTTGATGCTTCGCGCGGCAGCAATGTCGTCGCCACCGCCACGGTGGACAACGTGCAGCCGGTCATCAGCCAAGTTGCCGCGACCACCGGCGTCGGCAGCGCCTCAGTCAGTTGGCGCACGTCGAAACCAGCGGATTCATTGGTGCAATATGGCGAATCCACGATTTCCAGCTACACCGCTTATGACGCGAATTTGACGACGAATCACGTCATGTCGTTGACCGGTTTGCAGGCGAATCGGAATTATTTTTATCAAGTGACCAGTCGCGATGCCGCCGGCAATACGACCGTGGATGATAATAATGGTGTGTTTTACACCTTCACCACTGTGCGCGCCCCGCAACCGCCATGGTTTGATAATCTGGAAAATGGCGTCGGCGACTGGACGGTTGTCGCCGATACAACTTATGGTTCGGATGTCAATTGGACGCTCGGCACACCGCACAATAGTCTGGCTAACAGCGCCTATTCCGGCACGAATGCGTGGGGCAGTTTACTAACGACTCAGCCCAATTTTATCGCCAGCAGTTTTCTTTACAGCCCGGTCATTGACCTTTCCGGATTAAGCCATGCCACCTTGACGTTCTGGGATAATTTCAATTTTGAATCCGGTTATGAATCCGGCCAGCTCGGTATCAGCACCAATAGCAGCACACCGCCAGCGGATATTCCGACGATTGTAGATTTCAGCGGCTTAAGTTCCGACGGTTGGGAACAGGAAACGGTGGATCTGACGCCGTATGTCGGACAATCCGTCCAAATCGTTTGGTATTATCAAGGCGTGAACATTGGTTCGTCTCTTTATGGTTGGCTGGTGGACGACATTGGTATCACCGGCGTAGCGTCAACCGGCAGTGGCACGATCACCGTTTCTAAAAATTTGGGACAAGGAACGTTCAGCCTGTCCGGGCCGATCAATCAATCCGGCAAATTGCCGACGGCAATCTTCACCAACACGCCGCCGGGATTATACACCGTGACGTTTAGCGACGTGACGTTTTATCAAACGCCCACCAACCAGACCGGCACATTGACCGCGGGTGGCACGTTGAATTTCACCGGCGATTACACGTTCATTGACGCGAACCACAACGGGATTTCGGATGCGTGGGAGAATTATTATTTTGGTTCGGCGGGGACGAATCGAACACAGTTCACCGATTCGGATGGCGATGGCATGTCAGATTACGCGGAGTTTTTGGCGGGCACTAATCCGACCAACGCGGCGTCGAAATTTATTTTCCTGTCGGCTGCGGTGCAAACGAATCAACTCGTGCAATTGAAATGGGCAGCGATTCCCGGACGGTTGTATCAACTGTCCAGTTCAGCGAATCTGATCAACTGGACCCCGCTGACCGGCTGGCAACAGGCCACGGCCAGTCCAATGATTTATTCGGGAACCAATGCTGCGACTGGCTCGCGGTTTTTCCGCACGCAAGTGCAGCCGTGAACTGACTAGGTTTAAATCATTTTTCAGCCGGAATATTACCAGTTAAAATCTTAAAATCCGTTTTTTCTGGATTCGTGGATTGCTTTGCGTTCGCGAGGTCGTTATTCACAAAAAAGCGCTGATCTTGCGTGTCAATTAATGAAAGAAAGATGCGGGTGCCAGGCGCAGCTTCGCAATTGCGAATGGAGATTTGCCGGCCATGTTGCAACCTGATGGCGGCATTAGACGCGGCAGCTTGCGCTTGGCATCCTTTGAAACCGTCAATCGTCAGATTGTTAAAATATTCGCAATGAATGCCGTTGGAAAAATAATCCGGCAAATCATCGCTCCAGGTCAGTTCGAATCCGTGGATTTGCAAGCCAGCTACATATTGTGCATACAGTCCTGGTATATCATGTTTAAAGATCGCGGTGCGCACACCACCGCCCAGGCCGCGCAGGTCAAAATTTCCGCCGACCAAATCGCTATTTTTACCGCCGTGGAGCCGGAGTTTTATCCGGTCAAAGGTGAGGTCGTGAATGACGTTAGCGGCCGTGCCATAAATCATGATGCCACTTTCACTGTCGGCATCGATGCCGGAGAAATGAATATTTTTAATTTGCGCGGATCCATCGGCACCGGGACTGACCGAAAGATAAATGGGTTCGCCCTTGCCCCACCATTGACCGTTGAACAAGCGGGTCTGAATGTTGATATTGGAAAATCGCGCCGTGTCGGCGGAGCCATAAATGGCGATGCCACGATTGGAATCAGTGATGACGATGTTGTCAAAAACGCAATTGGTATTGCTACCAAAACGGATGCCGGAGGAGCGCGAGGAAAGCGTGCAGTTGTCGACCGTCAAATTTTCGCAACAATTTGCCGCAATGGCGTCATCCCCGGCGGTAATAGTGCAATTGGAAATGTGCGCGTTTCGGGCGCTGATATCCAAGCCGTCATTATTGGGGATAAGCGGATTGTTCAATACGCTGATGTCGCTGACCACGACGTTTTCACATTTTCCGATATTGATCGTCCAATTATGCGAATCCTTAATGATGACATCTCGAAGCAAAATATTGGTGCAACTGGCCAGTGTAATCAAAACACCCGGACGATCCGGCCACGGCATCCAAGGCAAAACCGGGCCATCGCCAATGCCCGATTGGATAAGCGCAAAGCGTCGGCCTTGACGCGTGAGATTCTTATCAAAATCCCCGGACGATCCGGCGTGCACTACTTTCAAGTTCACAAAATAGGTTCCGCGACCATCCAGCACGCCATGACCGATGATCGCCACATCCGTCGCGTGATTCGCCACGATAAGCCCAGTATGCAATCCCTCGCCCGACTGGCCGATCTCACTTTCAATGATCCCGTATTTTGTCTTCAACCCATAATCCGCCAAATTTGTGCTGCCCAAAATCATTGCGCCCGATCCGACCTCAACGGTCATGTGACTAAAGATTTCAAACGTGCCGGTCACATATTTACCCGTCGGAAAACTAATCGTGCCGCCACCGGCTTGTTGACAGGCTTGAATAGTGCGATTGATCGCTGGTGTATCCAACGTTTGACCATCACCGGTCGCGCCATAATTTTTGACGTTGAAAACATTATCCGCCGGTTCTGCGCCATGCGTTTTTAGTGGAAAATTTATTGAACAAAAGATCGCCAATAAAATGATGCTACTGCGCAAAAAGGAATTGTTCATGCGACCTTGTAACAGCCCGGACGGCCATGGTCAATTTAGCTAAACTAGTGACTTGACGGCGCTATCAACAACTGTCAAACCGCAATAAAAAAGGAGAGTCAGCGTCCTGACTCTCCTCTAGCTATCAAACCTATTATTTCTTCGTAAAGAGACTATTCAATTTCTTTAGCTCACGTATGAATTCAGATTACTGAAATATTTTCTGCCGCTTTCAAAAAGTGTCAGTAACGCGGCACGTTGCGGTCGATTTCATCCGACCACGCGGTGATGCCGCCTTTGACGCTCTTGACGTATTTGAATCCCTGCTGACGCAGGAAGTTCAACGCCTTCAACGAACGCACGCCGGCTTTGCAGTGTAGATAATATTGCGTGTTCGGATCGAGTTCGGTGAAACGTTCGTTCAACTGGCTCAAGGGCAACAACGGCACGCCCGCAACCTTCGCGATTTCGTATTCGTCCTCTTCGCGCACGTCCACGACCTTGATGCCGAGGCTCGGATTATCGAGCGCTTTCTTCATGTCTTGCACGGTGACTTCATCGGGATTGCCGAAATTTTCTGGTTCCGGCACTATGCCGCAGAACGTTTCGTAATCAATCAATTCCTTGATCGTCGGATGATCGCCGCAGATCGGACACGCCGGATCGCGCCGCAATTTCAATTCGCGGAACTTCATGTCGAGCGCATTGAACAAGAGTAAGCGGCCAGTGAGCAATGTGCCTTTGCCGAGCGCGAGCTTCAAAATTTCGTTCGTCTGAATGCAGCCGATGATACCGGGCAATACGCCGAGCACGCCACCTTCGGCGCAGCTGGGAACCATGCCGGGCGGCGGCGGCTCAGGATAGAGACAACGGTAGCACGGTCCGCCGAGATGCGGCGCAAACACGCTGGCCTGGCCTTCGAAACGGAAGATGGAACCGTAAACATTCGGTTTTTTGAGCAACACGCAGGCGTCGTTCGTGAGGTAACGCGTCGGAAAATTATCCGTGCCGTCCACGACGATGTCGTAAGGGCGGATGATATCGAGCGCGTTTTCAGACGAGATGCGCGTGTTGTGGATCTCAACTTCGACATTGGGATTGATGCCTTTAATCGTTTCCTTCGCCGACTCGGCCTTGGAGCGGCCCACGTCGGCATCCGTGTGGAGAATCTGGCGTTGCAGATTGGAATAATCCACGGTGTCGAAATCCACGATGCCGATCTTGCCAATACCGGCGGCGGCGAGATACATCGCAATGGGCGAGCCGAGGCCGCCGGCGCCGATGCAGAGCACGCTAGTGGCTTTAATTTTCTTTTGGCCTGCCAGACCGACTTCCGGCAGAATCAGATGTCGCGAGTAGCGACGGATTTCGTCATTGTTCAATTCCATAATCGAGTTGAACAAAATATGTCAGTTGCGGAATAAATCAAGTCGCGCAACCTGATTAAACTAATTTTCGGTCATCCGTTTGAATTGCTTCTTCACTCATTGCGCGAAAGCCACGTCGTTCTCATGAAATCGGCCGCGCCTCCGGATTTTAGAATTACTTCGAAATCTGTGGTCGCGCCCTGCTGTTTGAGTTTGTTAATTGATGCATGTTTTTAAAATGCTCCGGGTGGCACAGGCCTCCGGCCTGTTGTTTTGGGCGTCCCGCCCAAAACCGTTTGAGAACGTGACGGGTCTTTGATTCGCGCAAACCAACCACCCGCGTTAGCCAAAAACGAAATCCGGCGGGACGCCGGATTTTACAGGCGAGACGCCTGTGCCACCCTTTCTCAAAAATACACCCACGAACCCTCCTCGAATTTGCAGTGGATTTACGTTGGTTTTTTGCGACACTTTGCGACCCATGAATCCAGTGCTGAAACTTTTGCTCGAAGGCGGCAACTTGAACACCGCGCAAATGGCGCAAGTGCTCAACTTGTCCGAAGCGGACGTGAACCGTCAGCTCGACGACTTGAAAAAGCAGCGCGTGCTGCTCGGGTGGTCGCCGGTGCTGAATCTCTCGCATGAAGAAGCCGGCACGGTCCGTGCCGTCATTGAAGTGCGCATCACGCCGGAACGCGGCGGCGGCTTCAATCGGCTCGCCGAACGCATCTCGCGCTTTGATGAAGTCGAATCGTGTTATCTCATGTCCGGCGGCTATGATCTGCTCGTGTTCGTCGAAGGGGCGAGTTTGCAGCGCGTCGCGGCGTTTGTTTCGGAAAAACTTTCGACGGTCGAAGGCGTGTTGTCCACCGCCACGCACTTCATGTTGCGCTCTTACAAGGAACAACGTTTTTTGCTCGAAGGTAAAACCGGCGACGCCGAACGTCTGAAAGTGACACCCTGATTCAAATTTTCCGATTTAAGATTTTCCCATGGACTCCTCGCGCTACATCGCTAAACACGTCATTAATTTGCCCAAATCCGGCATCCGCGATTTTTTTGAGATCGTCTCGAAAATGAAGGACGTGATTTCGCTCGGCATCGGCGAACCGGATTTTGATACGCCCTGGCACATCCGCGAGGCGGGCATTTACGCGTTGGAAAAAGGTAAAACGCATTATACCTCCAACCTCGGTCTCATCGAATTGCGCCGGGCGATTTGCCAATACGTCGGGAAAAATTACGACCTCAGCTATCGGCCTGAGGACGAAGTGATCATCACCGTCGGCGTGAGCGAAGGGTTGGATCTGGCGTGTCGCGCGCTCATCAACCCCGGCGATAAAGTGATGTTTCATCAGCCATGTTATGTCAGCTATTCGCCCAGCATCACGCTCACACACGGCATTCCCGTGCCGGTGCCGACGTTTGCGAAAGATAATTTTGCGCTGACGGTCGAGGCCTTGCGCGCCGCGTGGCAACCGGGTTGCAAAATCCTGATGTTGAACCTGCCGTGCAATCCCACCGGCGGCACGTGCGATCGCGCGCAACTCGAGGCCATCGCCAAGTTTGCGATCGAAAAAGATTTGATTGTCTTGAGTGATGAAATTTATTCCGAGCTGACGTTTGAAGGCGGGCACATCAGCATTGCCAGTCTACCCGGCATGAAAGAGCGCACAGTTTTTCTGCACGGATTTTCGAAAGCGTTTGCCATGACCGGCTGGCGCATCGGTTACGCGTGCGGCCCGGCGGCGCTCATTGAGGCGATGATGAAAGTGCATCAATATTCGATGCTCTGCGCGTCCATCATCAGCCAGGAAGCCGCCATTGAAGCGCTCCTGCGCGGCGAAGATGCGATGAAAAAAATGCGCGACCAATATCATCGCCGCCGCGATTTCATCGTGCGCCGGTTCAATGAAATCGGGCTGAAATGTCATCTGCCGCGCGGTTCGTTCTACGCGTTTCCGGATATTTCAAAAACAGGTTTGAGTGAAAAAGATTTCGCGGTTGGCCTGTTGCAAACCGAAAAAGTCGCGATGGTTCCCGGCATCGCTTTCGGCGAAAATGGTCAAGGTTTCTGCCGCGCCTGCTTTGCGACCAGCTACGAACAACTGGTTGAAGCGGCGACGCGCATCGAACGCCACGTCCAGTTTTTGGCGGCGGGAAAATAAAAATTTAACGCGGCGGCGCAGAAATTTGAAGGGCGGCGACCCGTCTGCGCACGCCCAGCACGCCCGGTTCCCGCCAGCCCGTTTTTCGCTTATTTCGCTGCGTTTTCTTTTGGTCTGCTGGAAATCTTCGGGCAAAATCGAGGCCGTGAAGAAGCTTGATTCCGCCAGCCCTCAAACCGCCGCCGCGCGGCTCAGGAAAATTTCGCCGTTACGTCCGACGCTTGCCGTCGTGCTCGGCAGCGGATTTCATCACGCACTGACGGAATTGCGCGTGGCCAAGAAAATTTCTTACGCCCAGATCCCCGGCTTTCCCAAACCGACGGTGAGCGGTCACGCGGGCGAATTGTATTTCGGTCATTTCGGGGCCACGCCGGTTTTGGTTTTGAGCGGACGCGCGCATTTTTATGAAGGGCACGAGATGGAACGCGTCACGTTTGCTACGCGCACGCTCGCGGCGTTTGGTATCACGGATTTATTGCTGACGAATGCGGCGGGCGGTATCAATCGGAAATTTTGCGCGGGCGATTTCATGGTGCTCACGGATCACATCAATTTCATGGGCGTCAATCCGTTGCGCGGACCGCAGCCAAAAGAGTTGCCGCGTTTTGTGGATTTGACGGAGGCTTACGATAAAAAATTGCGCGAACTTTTATTTAAGGCTGGAAAAATTACCAAGTTGAAATTGCAACGCGGTGTGTATCTGGCGGTGAGCGGGCCGACTTACGAAACGCCGGCCGAAATTTGCGCATATGCCACGCTGGGCGCGGACGCGGTGGGCATGAGCACGGTGCCGGAAACGATTGCGGCGCGGCAGCACGGTTTGCGCGTCGCGGCGATTTCGTGCATCACGAATCTCGCGGCGGGCATTAGCCAAGAACATTTATCGCACACGGAAGTTTTGGAAACGGCGGAGCGCGTGAAACATTCCGGCGCGCAGTTGATCAAAAACTTTTCGGAACTTTATGGGAAACGCTGAATTTGCACACAGAGACACAGAGAGCACAGAGAAAATTCAAATTAATTTTTCCTCCTCTGTGACCTCTGTGTCTCTGTGTGAATTAAAAAATGAAAATTGATTCTAAAAAACTTATCAAAGCGGCGGCGAAGGCACGCTTGGGCTCGGTGTCGCCGTATTCCGAATTTAAGGTGGGCGCGGCGTTGCTCACCAAGTCCGGCGAAATTGTCGGCGGCGCAAATGTGGAAAGCGCGAGTTACGGGCTGACGTGTTGCGCGGAACGGATCGCGCTGTTCAAGGCGCTGACGGATGGGAAAAGAAATTTCATCGCGGTGGCGGTGGTGGCGCGGTGCGATGGCGGGCCGATGCCATGCGGCGCGTGTCGTCAATTGTTGCGGGAATACGCGGCGGACGCCGCCGTTTTTATCGCGGATAGCGCGGACTTGAAAACGGTTAAGTCGTTCACGGTGAAAGAGTTATTGCCGGAAGCATTTGTCATCGTCCCTTGAGTTTTTAAGAAAGGGTTGTAGTCTGTCCGTCACTAATTGACCGATGAAACCTGAAGTCGTTTTTGGCTTGGAGAATGCGGCGTGGCCAGCTTTGCTGGTCAATGTTGGGGGCACAGTGTTGCTGGCAAACACCGCGGCGAAAGTCACTTTTGGCGCCGCGTTGAGCGGCAATCTGGCGCAATTGACGGAGATTTGGTCGGCGGAGAATAAAGGCACGGTGACCGACTTTTTGACGTTGTGGTTGGAATCGCAACCAGCGGTGACGACTTTAAAATTTCGCACGGTGACGGATGCAGCCGCGACGTTTACGACGGCGATTTGCCAGTTCAGCGATCAGGAAAAACGGTGGATTGTGCTGCAGTTACTTTCGGGCGTCACCACGATGTTGCCGATGGCGGAACACGACACGGTGGTAAAGCAAAAGCTGGATTGCATGTTGCAACTGGCGCGGACGATGTCGCTGGATTTCAACAACGCGTTGACGGGCGTATTGGCGCATACTTCATTATTGCTGGGCAAAGCGGAGCCGGGACATCCGTGGCGGTTATCGCTGATGGAAGTGGAAAAATCGGCGGCGCGCGCGGCGGAAATCACTTCGGAATTGGCGCAGTTTAGTCGGCACGAAAAAGAAGTGCGCCGCACGCCGGCGGGAAATTTGAACGCGGTGGTTTCGCGTTGCGTGGACACCTTTCGGGCCTCGCACGGGGTTCGGTTCGCGTGGAATCTCGCTTTGGAGCGGTTTTTATTTGAAGCGCGTTTCGACGAAGCTAAATTGCAGCAGGCGATCACAAAAATTTTGGAAAACGCGGTGGAATCATTCGGTATGAATGGTGCCGGGGCGGTCACGGTGCAGACGCGTAATGTGGAATTGACGCAGGCGACGCAGGATCGCAACGTGCGGTTGGCGGCGGGAACTTATATCTGCGTGGAAATTTCTGACAGCGGCAGCGGGATCGAACTGGAGATCATGCCGCGAATTTTCGAGCCATTTTTTACCACCAAACGGCCGCCCCATCGAGGTCTCGGATTAGCGCTGGCTTATGGCATTGTGACCAATCACGGCGGCGGCGTGGCGATTTCCAGCGAGCCGGGCAAAGGCACTTCGGCGCGCATTTATTTACCGGCGGAAAAAAGTCGGGTGCTCGAAACGCCGGCTTCGGACAATAGTTTGTTCGGCCAGGGAACGATTTTGGTGGTGGATGATGAGAATTTGATGCTGACGATGGCGGAAACAATTTTGTCGGATTTCGGCTATAAAGTTTTGCCCGCGAGTAACGGCCAGGCGGCGTTGAATATTTTGGCGCAAGCCGGCGGTCAAGTTGATTTGGTCATCACGGATTTGGTGATGCCGGGGATGGGCGGACGCGAATTGATCGAACAGATCCGGCAGCGAACGGTTGACCTGCCCATTCTCTGCATGAGCGGCTATGTGATGCCCGAGGACAAACAGTCCATCAGCGGCTATTTACGCAAGCCTTTCACGAGCACGCAGCTGTTGCAAAAAGTCAAGGCGATGATGCCCCCCAATTCTGGAGGTTGACGGAACTTCGTAAGCCTGTTTAATTGTTCGCTTTATGCAAATTGACAGCCTCAAGGTTTTCTGTGACTTGGCTGAAACAGAAAGCTTTACCAAAGCCGCACAAATCAACAGTGTCACGCAGTCTGCCGTCAGCCAGCAGATCAGTGCTCTCGAGCGCACCTTCAAATCGTTGCTCATCGAACGCAGCAAGAAGAAATTTCGCCTCACGCGCGAAGGTCAGGTGCTTTACGATTACAGCAAACAAATCATTCAGACCTACGAATCGCTGCACAGCAAGTTGCAGGAATTGAAGGATATTATTTCCGGCACGATCCGCGTGGCGACAATTTATTCCATCGGGCTCCACGATTTGCCGCCGTATATCAAACGGTTCATGAAGAGCTATCCGACGGTGAACATCCACGTCGAATATCGCCGCGCGAATCAAGTGTATGAAGATGTGTTGAGCAACGTCGTTGACCTCGGTCTCGTCGCATATCCGGTCAAGGATGCTAAATTGGAAATCGTTCCGTTGCGCAAAGAACCGCTCGTGCTGATCGTGCACCCGCAACATCCGTTCGCCAAACAAAAGAGCATCAAGCTCAAAGCGCTCAACGGCCAGAAAGTCATCAGCTTCGAGCCCGACATTCCGACGCGCAAAGCGCTGGATAAAATTTTCAAGGAGCATGACGTGGAAGTGAATCACATCATGGAATTCGACAATGTCGAAACCGTGAAACGCGCTGTGGAAATTGACGCTGGTATTTCCATCGTCCCGCGCGGCACGGTCATCCAGGAAATCTCCAAGCAGACGCTGATCGCAGTGCAGATTGACGACGGCGAATTTTATCGTCCGCTCGCCGCGATCTACAAAAAGAACAAAGTGCTCTCGCCCGCGATGAAGCAGTTTTTGACGATCCTCAAAGAAACGATGTAAGCGAGTTGGCGAAACTGAATTAACAAAAAGGCGTTTCAGAAAAATTCTGAAACGCCTTTTTTATTTACGCTACGAGCGAGCTGCCCGTGCCATTATTGCGCCACGGTCGCGGCACTTTCCAATTTCGTTAAATCCTGACTGGCGCTGTAAAATCGGAAAATTTCCGCATGGCCATCGGCAAACGTCAGCGAATAACCGGTTTTGTGCCGGAGCGACGGTTGATCTTGCAAGCCGCCTGCCGGGTTCATGTAAACCACGAACATTCCGTCATTAATCGTGCTCGCGTCCTCGTCGATGAAAACGTAAAGCTGCGACGGCGCAGAAATACTGGATTCCGTTTTGAACAGGCGATGGCTCAAATCTAAATTGTTAGCCGAATCGGCGAAGGGTTCGCCATTCATCCAGTTATTCATCGAATAGCTGCGCACATACGGCACGCCGTTGAGGTTACGCTGGTCGCTCGGACAGCGATAAATGCTGGTGGCCGAGATGTCGGGATAAAGCGAACCGAGTTCGAGCGCGTGATTGTTCGTGCAGTCGAGCACGCCCGCGTCCACCTGGCCGAACGCACCGGGCGGGCTCATGATCGTCGCCACGCCCCGCACCCACGCATTGACATTAATGGTGAGCGAGACGGGATCAAACGGCTCGCAGGTCGGGATATGGCCGTTGTTATCGCCATTATACATGATCCAAGCCGTGCCGAGTTGCTTGATGTTATTCAGGCACGCAGTTTTTTGCGCCTTCGTTTTGGCGGAGGACAGGGCGGGCAATAACATCGCCGCCAAAATTGCGATGATGGCAATGACCACCAGCAATTCGATCAAGGTAAACGCGCGACGACTTTTCATGTTGGGCAATGTAACGGTCAGAATGATGGGAACGCAAAACGGAAATGACCGTAGCCGTTAATTTTTCACAGGCTGTAAAATTCACTATGCCTCGGGCAAAAACCGTTTATGCTCCTGCAAAATGAGCAAACTGTTGCTGATTGATGATGAGGAGGACGTGCGTTACTCGATCCAGCGAATTTTTGATTCGCCGGAAATCGAGCTGGCCACCGCCGCCTCGGGCGAAGAAGGATTGAAGGTTATTTCCAAATTCAAACCTGATCTCGTGCTGATGGATGTGCGCATGGGTGGCATGACCGGCTTGGAAACCTTGCGTAAAATCCGCGTGAACGAACCCAAGTTACTCGTCATTTTGATGACGGCTTACGGCACGACGCAAATGGCGATCGAAGCGATGAAGCTCGGCGCTTACGATTATTTGCTCAAGCCGTTTGATATTCCCAAGCTGAAGGAAATTGTCGGCAACGCGCTCAAGGCCGCGCGCGACATGAAGCAAGTCGTGTCGTATCAACCGTTGCTCGAATCGGAAGATTACGAACTGGGCATCGTTGGTCGCAGCGAACCGATGCAGCAAGTTTTCAAACTCATCGGCCAGGTCGCCGCGAGCGATGCGACCGCGCTGATCACGGGCGAAAGCGGCACCGGCAAAGAACTCGTCGCCCGCGCGATCTATCATCACAGCAATCGGAGTGAACAGTCGTTTCTCGCGGTGAATTGCGCGGCGATTCCTGAGCAGCTTTTGGAAAGTGAATTGTTCGGCCACGAACGCGGATCTTTCACCGGCGCGACGACGCAGCGCATCGGCAAATTCGAGCAGTGCAATAAAGGCACGATTTTCCTCGATGAAATCGGTGACATGACGCCGCCGACGCAGACGAAAATTTTGCGCGTATTGCAAAGCGGCACGTTCGAACGCGTCGGCGGCAACACGCCGATCCAAGTGGACGTGCGCGTGATCGCCGCGACCAACAAGCCGCTCGAGGCCGCCGTTGCCGCGCGCCAGTTTCGCGAAGATTTATTTTATCGCCTCAACGTCGTGCGCATCCATATTCCGCCGTTGCGCGACCGGCGCGATGACATTCCGTTGCTCGTAAATTATTTTCTCAAAAAACTCGCGCGCGAACATCAGCGCGCCCCGAAATCGTTGGCCGCGAGTGTTGTCAAAACGTTGGAGAAATATCATTGGCCCGGCAACGTCCGCGAATTGGAGAATGCCATTCGCCGCGCGCACGTCATGGCCAAAAGCGATGCCATTCTCCTCGCAGATTTGCCACCGGAAATTTCCGGCGTCACTTCCAGCGCCTCGATGCCAACGTTGTCTAATATCGCCGGCGACGCCGCGACGACCGATGCCGCCGCGCTCGCCCGTCAATTATTTCAATGGGCCAAACGCGATCCGAAACTGAAAGTGATTCCCGCCGTCGAACGCGAACTCGTCATCCAGGCGCTCAAGGAAACGAATAATAATCAAGTTCACGCCGCCAATCTCCTCGGCATCACGCGTGCGACCTTGCGTAAACGCATTGATAAATTTGGCATCCAGCGCGAGTTGAATGTGAAGTGATTTGGAGTGCCAAATTGGCATTTCAAGTGATGACGCTTTTTATTTTGCAGCGTTGCCAGAAAGCTGAGCCGCCCGCCGCCTAATAGTTTGCCGGCGACAATCACCGTTCGGGCTTCAGTTCTGCGGTCAAGGTTCCCGCCGCGAGTCGGCCTTGGCCCAACTTTCTAAGTGAGAACCCATTCTTGACACGACCCGGTTCACTGCTATCCTCGCATGCTCCGGTTTTTTGCCGGAACCAATTTTATTTAATTTTATGAAACGCCAGTATCAACCGTCGAAAATCCGTCGCAAACGCCAGCACGGATTTCTCAATCGTAATTCCACCAAGAGCGGCAAGGCCACGCTGGCCAATCGCCGTCGCGTGGGTCGCAAACGGTTGACTCCAGTTTAATCTCAATCTTCGCGCGTCATGCACGCCGAAACGCCGAAACGTCTGCGTCTGGGTCGCTCATCGCGCCTGGCGCAGAATCGTGATTTCATGCGTGTTCGTCAAAACGGCCAACGTTTGGTGCTTGGCTGTTTGATTGCCAATTGGAATCAGCTGCCCGAGGGCGCGCAGCCGAAACTTGGCGTGGTTACCAGTAAAAAAATCGGCGGCGCGGTGGAACGTAACCGGGCCCGCCGGTTATTGCGTGAAAGCTTCCGCTTGCATCAACATGAATTTTTGCAGCCGATTGAATTAGTTTTAGTCGCGCGCAATTCCATCGCTGGCAAAACGTTTGCCGGTGTGGAAAAAGATTTTCTGGCGGCGCTGAAACGCGCGAGCTTGTTGAAAAACTGAAATGAACCTGCTCTCGCACAGCCTGACTTTTGCCATCCGCGTTTATCGCCTGGTGATTTCGCCGGCGCAGCTTTTTCTTTTCGGTCCGACGGGCGGTTGCCGTTTTACACCGTCTTGTTCCCAATTTGCCATTGAAGCCATCCACGCTCACGGCGCCTTGAACGGCAGTGCGCTGGCGGCCAAACGGATTTGCCGTTGTCATCCGTGGGGTGGCGGCGGACACGATCCCGTTCCGAAGAAAACCGGAACGCAACCTTCGGAGTGCGGTATCTAATTTCAATTTCTCATGGATAAAACAGGAATCATTGCAGTCTCGCTTTGCGTCGCTTTGCTCGGCGTGTGGTTTTTTCACGAAAACAAAGTTGAGCAACAACGCGCGCAGCAGCAGGCGATTTTTGACGCGGCGAATCGCGCGGCAGTTGCCGCGGCGGCCGCCACGAATTCGCACGTCAGCAGCGTGGTTTCAACGACCACCACGACCTCGCCAACGAGTGCCACAGCTTACGACAGCAGCTTGCCGGAAAAACTCATCGTCCTGACGAATGCGAATGCGCGCTACACCTTCACGTCGCGCGGCGGCGGTTTGAAATTGGTGGAATTGTTAAAATTTCCGGAAACGATTTCGGCGCGTTGGCGGAAGGAAAACCAAAGCGCCAGTAACGGTGTGGCGACGTTGAATACGCAAGCCGCCGTGCCGGTGTTGGCCGTGACGGGCGATGCGAGTTTGGTGGGCGACGGCAATTTTACTTTGACGCAAACCAGCGACGGCGTGCGCGCGGTGAAAATGTTGACCAACGGGTTGCTGATCACGAAAGAATTTCATTTGAGCTCCAACTATCTCGTGAACGCGAGTGTGAGTTTGAAAAATGATTCGGATAAATCGCTCGCGTTGCCCGCGCAGCAATACGTCGTTGGCACTTCGACGCCGATGGATGTGGACGATCTCGCGGGCATGTATCTCGGCACGATGTGGAGCGATGGCAAAACTTACACCGATACGCCGATCACTTATTTCAGCACGAATACGAGCTATTTCGGCGTTATCCCGCATAAGGCGACGCCGGATTTTCACGCCGGCGAAGGTAACGTTGTTTGGGCCGCCGCCCATAATCAATTTTTTGCCTTGCTCGCGATGACGCCGACGAATGAACCCGCGCAGCAAGTGGCCGCGTGGCCGGTGGAATTGCCCCCCTTAAAAGGCGCGGAACAAAGTCCGCTGCAGCCGCGTGGCATTGAAACCGTGTTGATTTATCCGGCCCAGACGTTAACGAACAACGGTTCGGTGACGCGTCAAATCACCTTGTTTGCCGGGCCGAAAGAATTTCGCACACTTTCGCTTATCAGCGAACAGTTCAACAATCGCGCCGATTTGGCGATGAATTTTGGCACGGGTTACGCAGGCTTCTGGGGCATCGGCACCTTCTTCGCGAAGTTGCTGCTGTCGGGCATGAACTGGCTGCATGACATCACCGGCATGAGTTACGGCTGGGCCATCGTGACGATCACATTATTGATGCGTGCGATTTTCTGGCCGCTGACGGCGGCGAGTATGCGTTCGGCAAAAAAAATGCAGGCGCTCGCCCCGGAAATTAAAGTGCTCAAGGAAAAATACAAAGACGACCAGCAAAAGTTCACGCAGAAACAAATGGAACTTTGGAAGAAAAACAAGGTCAACCCGATGAGCGGCTGCTTACCGATGTTGATCCAAATGCCGGTGTTCTTCGGTTTCCTCGCGATGATCCGTTGCGCGATTGAATTGCGCGGTGCGCATTGGTTGTGGGTCGCCGATCTGACGAAGCCGGATACGGTTTTCATGATTCCCGGCCTTAATTTTCCGTTCAACTTGTTGCCGTTGCTGATGGTCGGCACGATGATCTGGCAGGCGCATGCGCAGCCGCCGTCGCCCGGCATGGACGCGTCGCAACAAAAAATGATGCGCTATATGCCGCTCATTTTCTTGGTGTTCCTGTATAATTATTCTTCCGGCATGGCGCTTTACATGACGGTCAGCACGCTGGCTGGCGTATTGCAGACCAAGATGACGAAGATCAATCCTGTGCCCGCCTTGACTCCGGCCTTGACGCCCGCGTCGAAATCGAAAAAATAACGGAACACTCTTTACGAACCATGCCGACTCAGCCCAAAGAAATTGTTGAAAAAATTCTCACGTCGCTCGGTTTCCCGACGACGGTGGAAGTGCATGATTTGGAAGAAGGCATTTTGCTCGACGTGAAAACCGAGGACGCCGGACGGCTCATCGGTCGCCAAGGTCAGACGTTGGCGGACTTGCAATATCTCACCAATCGCATTCTGTTCCAACAAGACCAAAGCTCGCCGAAAGTGACTGTGGACGTGGGGAGCTACCGTTTGCAGGCGCGTGACGCGCTCGTCAAAAAAGCCAAAGACGCCGCCGATAAAGTTCGTCGTTGGGGTGATGCCGTTGAGCTCGAACCGCTCGGTTCCTTCGATCGCCGCATTGTGCATCAAGCCCTCAAAGATGATCCCGAGGTGGAAACGCAAAGTGTGGAAGTGGACGGGACGGATAAAAAAGTTTTGATCTTGCGCCCGAAAAACCACTGAGTTTTTACCGCTAATCGGCGCTGATCTGCGCTCATCGAAACCAGTCCAATTGGTAGGGCGGAGCTACTGCTCAGCCTGATTTTTTACAGAAGGCCACGAAGAGAACGAAGAATCTTCGTTTGCTTCTGTTCCTTTCCCGTTTTTTGAATGAGGTAAGGCGGCAGCTTGGCCCGGCCGTTTTTAATGAGTGAAGATCAGCGTCGATTAGCGGTTTAAAAACAAAAAAGCGCGGACAAATTGTCCGCGCTAAATTTTTTCCTGACGACAGCTTATTGTCCGTCCAATACTTTCAGCGTGTAGCTCGGTGACGATTCGCTATTCGGTTTCGGCTGACCAAAAGCGTTGTAGAGATAGTCAAATTTGAAACGGAACTTCACCGTGTTTTCCGTCGGCGGCACGGGCACGAGACCTTCCCAACGGTTGTTCAACATCGGCACCGGACGCAGCGGATACGGCTGGCCGTTCGCTACGACGTAAGGTTTGATGCTGTCCCAGCGCAGTGTTTGTTGCTGCGAATTGAAGATCACTTCCACCGGATAGAGGTTATTCGTGTTGCGCGGCTGCTCGGTCGGCGTCACGCGCGTGAACGTTCCGGTCGCGCAACCAGCAAGCAATAACACGGGTAAAAGTAGCAAAAGCTTTTTCAAAATCATAACCAGAGCGTGGCGAAAAAAGGTGGAATTGTAAAGATTGGATTTCAAAGCTTGAACCGTGATTTACTTTGCGTTATTGCTCATCGCTTAATGAATTCCCCCAGCCAAACTAAACCGGCTACCAGCCATTTTCGTTGGATCATCTGCGCCCTTTTATTTTTTTCCACGACGGTCAATTACATGGATCGTCAGGTTGTTAGTTACCTGAAAGAATTTTTTTGCACCGCCACCTCCGCCGGTGGTTTCGGCTGGAGCAATACCGATTACGCGAATCTGATCGCGTGGTTCACGCTATTTTATGCGGGCATCACGGTGGGGGCGGGCTGGATCATTGACAAGATCGGCACCAAACTAGGCTTGGCCATATCCCTTATCGTCTGGTCCGTTTTCGGCATCGCCAACGCCTTTGTCGGCGGGGCGATCACAGCGCATATCATCGTTCGCAGTTTGTTCGGCGTGGGTGAAGCGGGCAATTTCCCGGCGTCCATCAAAACCGTCGCTGAATGGTTTCCCAAACGCGAGCGCGCGTTGGCGACGGCCATGTTCAACAGCGGTTCCAACGCGGGCGCGATGATCGCCGCGCTGTTCGTGCCGTGGTGCATGATTTATTTCGGCGATCAACGCGGCTGGAAAATGGCGTTCATTTTTACCGGCTCAGTTGGTTTCCTGTGGCTCATCTTTTGGTTCTGGCTCTACAACCCGCCGTCCAAGCAGAAACGACTTTCCCAGACGGAATACAATTACATCCACATTGATGACGAAACCGTGGCTGATCAATCGACCGGTGACAAAGCGAAAGTCGCTTGGTGGAAACTGTTCAGCTATCGCCAGCTCTGGGCATTTTGCATCGGCAAATTTATGACCGACGGCATCTGGTGGTTTTTGCTGTTCTGGTTGCCGGATTATTTGCACAAGCAATTTAACATGACCAAAGCGGAAATCATGCTGCCGACATTCATTATTTATGGGGTCGCGATTGTTGGCAGTATTTTCGGCGGCAGTATTCCGATGTTTCTGATCAAGCGCGGCATGCCCGTTTACAAGGCGCGCATGACCACGATGTTCACCATCGCCCTGTTTCCGCTCGTGGTTTTGACGACGCAATATTTCGGCAATGTCGCTCACTTTGGGGACATGGCAAAATATCTGGCCATCACGACTATTTGCATCGGTGCCACGGCGCATCAAGCGTGGTCCGCCAACATTTTCACGACCGTGTCTGACATGTTTCCGAAGAAGGCCGTCGGCAGCGTCACTGGCATTGGCACGATGGCGGGCGGGATCGGGGGCGTTATCGTTCAGAAAATCGCGGGCTATGTCACCGACGCATTCAAAGCCACGCCGCAACACGCTTACCTCATCATGTTCGTCATTTGCGCGTCGGCGTATTTGATCGCGTGGACGATCATGAAAATCCTGGTGCCACGTCACAAACCGATCACGGATTTGTGATTTCTTTAAACAGTTAAAAAATTAAAGCGTTGCCTCGTTTCCGAGGCAACGCTTTAACAATTCACCGAATGCGGATTTAATCAGATCGTCATCGCATCAAAACCGCCGTCCACCACGAGTTCAGTTCCCGTGATAAAACTGCCCGCGTCCGATGCCAGCAATAACGTTGCGCCAACTAATTCGCTCGCTTCACCAAAACGTTTCATCGGCGTTTTCGCCATAATGGAAGCCACGCGTTCAGGGTTGAGGATTTTCCGGTTTTGCTCGGCCGGGAAAAATCCGGGCACCAAAATATTTACGCGGACGCCGGACGTCGCCCATTCGCGCGCCAAATTTTTCGAGAGATTGTGCACCGCCGCTTTCGACGCCGAATAGGTGAACACACGTGAAATCGGATTCAAGCCCGACGCCGAGCCGAGATTGATAATGCTGCCGGATTTTTGTTCGACCATGTGTTTGCCGAAAACCTGGCAGCCGAGTAACACGCCCTTCAGATTCACCGTGAGAATCCGGTCGAATTCCTCTTCCGGAATATCGAAAAAAGGTGTCGGTGAATTCACGCCCGCGCCATTCACCAAAACATCCACGCGACCCAACTTTACCAGCACGTCGTCCAAAAGTTTTTGCAAGCCGGTTTTGGAAGTTGTGTCGCAGGAAAAGAATTCCGCCTTGCCGCCATCCTTGGCGATCCGATCCAAACGCACTTTAGCCTTGGCCTCATCGCGACCGACGATCGCCACGGCTGCGCCAGCCGCGGCCAAGCCTTCAGCCATCGCGCCGCATAATTCGCCCGTGCCGCCAACGACAACGGCGACCTTGCCTTTAAGTGAAAAAAGTTCCGCAGGTGTTTTCATAATTTTTAATGTGGTGCCAACATTTTATTGGCATATAAATTTTTAACCGCTCTTTGCCGACAAAATGTCGGCAGTATTTTTCGTTTAGCGTTGCACGCGCGCGCCGCCGCCCGCGAAGGTTTTTTCCACTTCCTTACGCGTGGCCATGCTCGTATCGCCCGGCGTCGTCGAGGCCAGCGCACCATGCGCGGCACCGTATTCCACGGCTTTTTGCGCATCGTTGAATTCCAGGAAACCAAATTGCAAGCCGCTCGCGAAACTGTCGCCGCCGCCGACGCGGTCCAAGATTTCCAACTCCGGATATTTACGGCTTTCGAAAAATTTTCCGTCATGCCAGAGAATCGCGCTCCAATCGTTCTTCGTCGCGGTGATCACGCGGCGCAAAGTCGTCGCCGCTACTTTGAAATTCGGATATTCCTTCACTGCGGTTTCAATCATCGCTTTGAACGCATCCGTTTCGATGCGGCTCAAGCTGTGATCCGCGCCTTTTACTTCGAAGCCGAGCGACGCCGTGAAATCCTCCTCGTTGCCGATCATCACGTCCACGTATTTGGCGATTTCGCGATTCACTTCCTGTGCCTTCTTGAGGCCGCCGATGGATTTCCAAAGCGACGGACGATAATTCAAATCGTAGCTGACGATGACGCCGTGTTTTTTCGCCGCTTTCACCGCTTCAACCGTCAACGCCGCCGTCGTTTCCGACAACGCCGCAAAAATTCCGCCGGTGTGCAGCCAACGCGTGCCAATTTTGCCGAAGATATGATCCCAATCAAAATCGCCGGGCTTCAATTGCGCCGCCGCCGAATTGCCTCGATCCGGCACGCCGACCGCGCCGCGAATGCCAAAACCGCGTTCGGTAAAATTCAACCCATTGCGCACGCTGCGCCCGATGCCGTCATCCTCGCGCCATTTGATGAAGTCCGTATCCACGCCGCCCTGCATGATGAAATCTTCGATGAGGTGACCAACTTCATTATCCACAAATGCCGTCGCCACGGCGGTTTTGTAGCCAAAACATTTGCGCAAGCCGCGCGAAGTATTATATTCGCCGCCGCCTTCCCACGCCGTGAACGAACGTGCTGTGCGGATGCGACCTTCGCCGGGATCAAGGCGCAGCATGACTTCGCCGAGCGAGATTTGATCGTATTTACAAATGGATTTATCGCGGAGTGGAATAGGCATAAATTAGTCGTCAAATTTAATAAAAAAACTTGGATGAATTCAAATATAATTGCGTTCTTCCGCTCGTCGCTAAAATAATTTCTCCACATTTCTCAATCGTGGGATTTCACCTTCAAGCTTGCCGACGGGACTTTGGTGCGTCTAGTTTGCACGGATGAAATTCACCCGTCGTTTGGCTTTATTGCTGGCTGCGTTTTTGCTGGGAATTGGTGCGGATGCGCGGGCAGAAAAATTGCCGGACGCACTCACGACCGAGCCAGCCGGCTGGACAGATGTGATGCCGCCGGCAGATTTGCAAGGCTGGTCACGCGTGGCGATTCCCTCAACGAATGCCTTGGGTCGCGCCCAATGGCAGGTGGATGTCACTAATCGATTGCTGGTCTGCACGGGCGATGGTGGCCACGAAATGTTGCGCTTCGATCGGCGGTTGACGAATGCCATCTTTCATGTGGAATTTCGTTTTGTGACTTTGACAACGAAGCATCCACATTACAACAGCGGCATTTTCATTCGCAATTCAGCCGATGGCACGATCTGGCATCAATGTCAGCTGACCTCCGATGGCGGCTATATTTTTGGTAACACGCCGGTCAATGGCCAGCCGCAATTGTTCCTCGTGCCGGCGGAAAATCGGTGTTGGAAATCAGCGGTTGAGTGGAACACGATGGAAGTCACCGCGCGCGGTTCCACGCTGACGTGCTGGTGCAATGGCAATGTCTTGAGCACGCTGGAACACTGCGAAGTGTCCGCAGGCTACCTCGCTTTGGAGGCCGAAGATTTCGCCATCGAATTCCGCAACTTGAAACTAAAGGAACTGCCGTAGCGGAACGGTTGCGTCAGCGGGTAATAAAATTTGCGCTAATTCCCGCAAAGCTTTCAACTCTGCCACCGTTCAGCTCGCTGTCTAATTCGTTTTCAAGTTTTCGCATGCTCGAATCGTTCGCGATTTTTTCAGACCTGAACCGTTTTAAATTCAGCCACATTCCACGCCGGTTCGCCGACTTCATGCACGAGATGGCTGAGCTCTTCGATCTCCGCTTTCGTGAACAACAAACCGCCGTGTTGCTTGGACAGGCCGCCCCAACGCGCTTCCGGCTGGCCGGGCAGCAGGCACTTCTCGTTGCCGTGACCGAGCACGTCTTCGATGATCGCCTTCACGTTTTGCGTTTGCGAACGACCTTTGACGTAGTCGTTGCCTTTCATCGCGTCCGGATGGATGACTTGAAAATAAAACGTTGAACCGCGTTTCTCGCCGTCGCCACCGCGCGACGTGCCGCGAATTTCCGGCAGCGAACCGCCGATATAACCCGCATAAAGTTCATCAATCAAACCAAGGCCGTAACCTTTGTGCGCGCCAAACGGCAACAACGCCACGGCCTTGTTCGGATCGGTCGTGGGATTGCCTTCGGCGTCCACGGCGCAACCGGGCGCGAGTTGTTTGCCTTCGCGTTTCATGACTTGCACGCGGCCCATCGCGATGGTGGAGGTCGCCCAATCAATCACGATCGGAAAGCCGATCGCGTCTTGCGTCGGGAACGCCCACGAATGCGGATTCGTGCCCATCGTCGGCGTTTTGCCGCCGAACGGCACGACTTCGGACGTGGCCGAGGTGCAATTCGTATAAGCGATGTAGCCCTTGAGCGCGGCGTCCATGACGTAGCCGCCGCCCCAAAGATAATGCGTCGCGTTATCCACGCTCACCATGCCGACGCCGTATTTATCGGCGAGCTTCATGCAGGTGTCCATCGCCTCGTAAGCCACGGCTTGGCCGAGTTTGTTGTGGCCGTTCCAGATTTCGGCAGCGGCAAAACGCGACGGCAATTTTTCAATCTTCGCCCCGGGCGTCCAGCGGCCAACTTTGCTGCCGAACAATTCATCGAGGTGCAGCGCCTTGATGGCGTTATGCGTGCGGATGCCGTAATACGCCGCGCTAGCGCAAAACCGCGCGCCGGCGGCGGCTTCGGCGGTATCGTAACCGCGCTTCAAATACGCTTTCGTGACGAGTGAATCGTGTTTTTCTTGGGGAATGATGTAATAGGTTTCAGGCATAAAATTATTTTTCTTTCCGGCAAATCAAAACCTGCGACACCCCAAAGCGGCGCAGGAACGGCGTTTTTTCCAAAGTCTGGCTGGCGAATTTGAACGCGGGTTTGATGGCCGTCATCCAGCGCGGTTGCGAGCCGGAAATATTTTCAAATGTCTGCCAGATATAATCGCGTTCGAGGACGGAAAAGCCGGCGTTGATCGCCAAATCGGCCAATTCCTTCTGCCAATAATTGCGACCCCAATAGAACAAATGTTTTTCGCCCCAACGAACGGGAATATAAGGAATCAGCGGAATCCAGTGGGGAATCTGACGCTTGGAATTTTTCAGATTCACGCAATGCGTCTCAAACGGAAACCAGCGGTTCGGAGAAAAAATAAATAAAATTCCACCCGGCTTGAGCACGCGTTGCACTTCGCGCAAGACTTTACGTTCGTCGCCGACGTGTTCCAAAACCTCGTTCAACATCGCGTAATCCCACTGGTTCGATTCGGATTTGAGATCCTGCAGATCGCCTTGCGTGATGCGGTTTTTCAGCACGGGATTCAACTGCGTTTGCTCGACGGTGCGCGCGTCGTATTCGATGCCGTGCGCGTCCATATGCAAATCTTCCACGAGCGCTTGCAAGTAACCGCCAATGCCGCAGCCACAATCCAAAAAGCGCGGCTTTTTCGGATCCAGATATTTCGCCATCAACCGTAGTCGTTTCGTGGTGGACAACGGCGCGGCCGTATTCCCTTTGAAATGCTGGATGTTGTTGAAGGTGGCGGACATGGAAAATTCCGTTTAAACCGCTTTTTTCACCGGCACTTCGGGGTTCACTTGCGCGATGGGTTTTTCGCCGTTCAGCGCGAGGATGAGATTTTTCACACAGCAGGTTGCTTGGCGCACGACGCTTTCGTAAGTGCGCGAGCCGATGTGCGGCGTGACGATGACGTTCGGCAATTGGAGCAGCGGATAGTCGGCGGGCGGCGGTTCTTGATCCAACACGTCCGCGCCGTAGCCGGCGACATGGCCGGATTTAAGCGCCACGATGAGGTCGTCGGTGCAAACCACCTCGCCGCGCGCGCAATTCACGATGACGACGCCCTGCTTCATTTTTGAAATGCTGCGGGCATCAATCATCTCCCGCGTGTCGGGCGTAAGATTCGTGTGCAACGAAATGTAATCGCACTTGGCGTAAATTTCATCGAGCGACGTGGCTTCTTTCAAGCCGTATTGTTGGGCAAAATCTTTATCCCAATGCCGGCTCATGCTGATGACGTTCATGCCGAAAGCGCGGGCGCGAATGGCCACTTCCCGACCGACACGACCGAGCCCAATGATGCCGAGCGTTTTTTCAAAAAGCTCGTGGCCAGTCTTACGTTTCCAGCCGTTGGCGCGGGTGGAATCAGTGTGAAACAGCAAATTTTTTTCGAGCGCGAGCAGCAGCAAAAAAGCGTGTTCGGCGACGGTTGTGTGATTCACGCCGGGCGTGAAGAGCAGGGGAATGCCGAATTCGGTGCAGGATTTGACATCAATCTTATCCACGCCGATCCCGTATTTGCTCAAGACTTTCAGTTTCGGACGCGCCTTTTCCAATACCTTGCGCGTGATCGCGTCATCACCGCAAATGTAGCCATCAATGTCACCGACGAGCGCGAGCGTGTCCGCTTCGCTGAGCGGGCCGCGGGCGCGGATGATTTCCCAACCGGTCGCGGAGAGCAGATCATGATGCGCGCCCGGCGTGTCTTGAAAGGAAGTCGTCGTCAAAAGGATTTTCATGTGTGCCGAATTATAAAAAAATTCGGCCCCGATGCAAACATCGAGGCCTAAGATTTTTTGCCGAATAATTTGAAATTTAGGCAGTCAACTCACACCGAATTCGGAGCGAGCCATGACTTGCAATTGTTTTTGCGTCTGTTCGGTCAGGCTGGTGAAAATCATAGAGACATGATAGCCGGTGTGCTTGTTACCGGTGCAGGCAATGATGACGCCCGCGCAGGTGATGTTATTGCCGTCCGCCGGAGATTGTAGCGCGACGGTCATCTCAGCCCATTCGGTGAAGGGCGTCGGGCTGCGAAATTCCATGCCACTTTTGTGGATGGAGACCTTGTCGGCGGATAATTCTAATTTGGCTTGTCCCGTTTTGACGCTTAGCGGTTTCTCAAATGGATTACCGTGGACGACTCTTTTTGCGCTCATACACAAGCAACATAGCACGCCGGTGGAATTCGTCAAATTGAACGCGGCGTGGTGAATCAAGACCCATTTATTAGCAATCGATATTGGCGCGCACGTAGCAACGCGCCCGACCTGCGGGTTCGAAGTTGGGAGCTGGGACGCTGGGATCTTTTAACTTCGTCACCACTTGATAACCGCTGCGCCCCACGTCAAACCGGCGCCGAAGACGACCAATAAAACCAAGTCGCCACTCGTGATTTTTCCCGATGAAACGGCTTCATCCAGCGCGATCGCGACGGACGCGGCGGAAGTGTTGCCGTATTTGTGAAGATTGACGAAAAGCTGTTCCGGCGTCGTGTTGAGACGTTCACCGACGGCGCTGATGATGCGTTGATTCGCTTGATGCGGAATCACGCATTTGATCTTGGTGATGTCAATTTCGCAACGGCGCATCGCTTCGTTTGCCGCCGAAACCATCGCATTCACTGCGTTTTTGAACGTTTCTTTGCCATCCATGCGGAGGTAATGCAGGCCGTTTGCGACCGATTCCGGCGTGGCCGGGCACGCGCTGCCGCCGCCGGGCATTGAAAGTAAATCTGCTTTATTGCCGTCCGCACCCATGACGGACGTGAGCAAGCCGTGGGAATTTTCGCGATGCTGCAAAATCGCTGCGCCAGCACCGTCGCCGAACAGCACGCACGTGTTGCGATCTTTCCAATTCACGATGGACGAAAGTTTTTCCGCGCCGATGACGAGCACCGTTTCGTAAGTGTGCGACATGACGAATTGCTGGCCGATTTCCAGCGCATAAATGAAACCGGAACACGCGGCTTCCATGTCAAATGCCGTGGCCCGCAACGCGCCGAGCTTGCGCTGCACGAGACATGCAGTTGAAGGAAACGGCATGTCTGGCGTCAACGTCGCGACGATGATCAAATCAATCTGTTCCGCCGTGACGCCGGCCATTTTCATGGCGCGTTCAGCGGCTTTCGTGGCGAGATCGGACGTAAATTCGTTGGCCGCCGCGATGCGACGTTCCTTGATACCGGTGCGCGACGTGATCCAATCGTCCGACGTATCCACCATTTTTTCGAGCTCGGCGTTCGTCAAAATGCGTTCCGGCACATACGAGCCGACGCCGACGATGGAGCAGGTGCGGCCTTGGAAATTATGATTGGCGCGCGGATTTTTGAAAGAGACACTCATGCTTTAGTTTCAGCCGCAGTTTCGGTCGCGAGAATGATATTCGCCGCCGCAATATCGCGGGCGATAATCTGGCCGATTTGATTTTTAATGGTTTGCGTCGCGATGCGAATCGCGCTGGTCACAGCGCGCTCGCGGGCGGAGCCGTGCGCTTTGAAAACAAGTCCGTTGAAACCGAGCAACGGTGCGCCGCCGTAAACTTCCGGATCCATGCGGCGACGGATCGCATGAAACGCATCTTTCGCCAGCAACGCGCCAATTTGCCGTTTGGCGTTCTGCGTCAACTCGCGTTTGAGCATGGAAAACATCGCAAACGCGAGGCTTTCCGCCGTTTTCAAAACAATGTTGCCGGTGAAGCCATCGCAAACGACGACGTCCACGTGATCTTTAAACAGGTCGTGACCTTCGACGTTGCCGATGAAATTGAGGTCGAGCTTTTTACAGAGTTGGAAGGCGGCAAGCGTGAGTTCGTTTCCCTTAGAATCTTCCGTGCCGTTACTCAAAATGCCAACGCGCGGATTTTTGCGCTTCAAAACTTCGCGCGAATAGACGTTACCCATCACCGCAAATTGCGCGAGATGGATCGGTTTGCATTCGGTGTTGGCACCGGCGTCGAGCAGCACAAATTCGTTGCTCTGGCGTGGAATCACGGTCGCGATACAACCCCGTTTCACGCCTTCGATGCGGCCAACTTTGAACGTCGCTGCCGCGAAAATTCCACCCGTATTGCCGAGCGAAACGAGCGCATCCGCCTTGCCTTCGCTGACCAGTTCGGAAGCGCGGACGATGGAGGAATCCTTCTTTTTGCGCATCGCGGCCACCGGTTCGTCGGTCATTTCCACCACTTCGGTGGTATGAATGACGCGGACGCGATGATCACGAAAGCCCCGTTCAGGCAACGCCGCGTGGATGTCCGCTTTGTTGCCAACGAGGTAAATGATAGAGATGTCCTTGATTTCCTCAAGGGCACGCTTCACGCCCGCGATGATGACACCGCAGCCGTGATCGCCACCCATCACATCCACCGCAATTCGCATAGGTGAAAAGAAAATGGCGCGAGATTGCTCCCGCGCCATCCACTAAAAATTACGCTCCTGCCGTGATCGTCAACACTTGACGGCCACGATAGAACCCGCACGCCGGGCAGACGCGATGCGGCACGTGAGGTGCATCGCATTGCGCGCATTTGCCGATCTGCGGCAATTTCAAGACACTGTTATAAGCACGGCGCATTTTCATCCGGCTTGTCGAAGGTTTACGTTTTGGGACGCCCATATAAATTTATAAATTCAAAGTTTCAGTTTATCCAATTCAGTCCACGCCGACGGTTTATCCAACTCTTTTAACCCGTCAGGCTTGCGGACTCCGCTCTTTTTCTTCAATCCCGCACACTCCGGTTTGCACAACGGATGTTGCGGAAATTCAATTAGCATATCTTCCCGCACAAACGGAGTCAAGTCTATGGAATCATTCTCAATGGACACCTTGTCCTCGCCTTCCAGCGGCAAATGAAGTGCCCAATCGGTCAGCGCCACCTCGTGTTTAAACGCTTTCAGGCAGCGGATGCATTCACAATCCAAGGTCAGCCGCAGCGAACCTTGCACCAAAATCGCATCGTGCATGGATTCCACTTCCAAATCGTAGCGCAACGGCTTTTCTGCGCGGATCAACTCATCGCGCACGTCCCAATCCAATTCCGCCACGGGCAACTCACCTTTCAGGCGAATTTCGTGTTCCTCCAATTGGCGAAGGTTAAACTTGATCATAGAACCCTGAATGATAGCGCAAAACTACCGTTTTACCATTGTTAATTTAAGGCGGTTAGGGCCTTGAGTCCGGGTGTTTCAGCAAAACCTGCTTTGTTTCCTCCTCATTATCGCCCTCGTCTACGAAATTTAGCCGCAAAAGAACGTAAAGAAAATGTTCAACCACCCAACCCCGGACCCTCACTTCTTAGGTTTCAACTTTTTACGTAAAGCCAATTGCACGTTGGGGGTGACGAAGGAGCTGACATCGCCGCCCAAACGCGCGATTTCTTTGACTATGCGCGAACTTAGGAAGGTGTAAGTATCCTTCGGCATCATAAAAATGGTTTCGATATTTTCGTTCAACTTGCGATTCATCAACGCGAGCTGAAATTCAAATTCAAAATCCGAAACGGCGCGCAATCCCCGCACAATCGCCTGCGCTTTTTTTTCGACAACATATTCCACCAGCAAGCCGTCAAACGTGTCCGCTTCCACGTTGGGCAAATGCGCGACCGCCGTTTTGACCAGCACGAGTCTTTCCGCCTGCGTGAACAAAGGGTTTTTCCCTTCGTTCTTGGCGACGGCGACGACGACGCGGTCAAAAAGTTTCGCCGCGCGCTGCACCACGTCCAAATGGCCGTTAGTCAGCGGATCAAAACTGCCGGGATAAATTGCGGTGCGCATGTGCTGGTTTCCTTTGGTGAAAGAATTTAAAACTTAAAACTTAAAATTCAAAACTATTTGTTTTGCCACGGCACTTCGTAAATCCGCACGGCTTCGCGGAAACCTTTGACTTTTTCCGGCGATAATTCTTTGCACGTCGTGGCTATTTCCGGCGCGTGGCGCAGCAGATGGAAATAAGTCGCGTCGCTGATGATAACCCGGCCGCTGCCGGAAACGCCTTCAAGTCGGCTGGCGAGATTCACTTCACGACCAAAAACGGTGTAGTTAAAACCATGTTCGTCCGAACCCATCAAGCCGACGGTGACCAAGCCAGTGTTGATGCCCGTGCCCAATTGCAAGGCGGTGTGCATCGGTTTGGGCGGCAAACCGGCGGCGATCCGTTCCTGATTTTCAATTTGGCGCGCGGGATTTTGGGCCAGCCGTTTTTGGTTTAATTCCAAAATGGCGCGTTGCGCTTCAATCGCCGCCTTTAAAGAAAGCAGGGCGTGTTTTTCATTGGGCGCCGGCGCGTTCCAAAAGGCCATCACGCAATCGCCGATATATTTATCCAGCGTGCCTTCGTGTTTTTTTACGGCTTCGGCAACGGTGGCGAGATAAAGATTTACTGTTTCCAGGGTTTCCCGCGCGGATTCTTCAAAATATTTTTCCGCGCTGGCCGGATCCAATTTGTGGGTGCGAACATATCCGGCAACCTGTTCTTGCGCTTCGTCGGTGAAGGCGGTAAAACCGCGCACGTCGGCAAAAAAGATGGTGATTTCACGATGCGCGCCGCCCAACGATAATTTTTTCGCATCCAAAAGCTCGTTCACGACGTGCGGTGAAACGAGTTTTGAAAAAATTGATTTTACGCGGCGCTTTTCACCTTCTTCAAACATGACGCGGTGGGCCACGAGGATGACGTATTCCATCAGCATCGCGCCGGCCAACGGGTAAACCAACGGCAGCCAGAAACGCGTTTTGGCGAAAATAAAGAACGTGGCAGCGGTGTAAATGGCGGCCAGCAAAATCGCGCCGCCCGCGGCCATTAGCACGCGCGATTGCCAGGTGAGAATCGCCGTCAACGTGCCCAGAATAATGATGAGCGCGAGTTCCAGCGCCAGCGGCGCGCGGCGGATAAATTCATTGGTGATAACGGAATTAGCGACGTTCCAATGTTTGCTGACGAGCAAGGTATCATTTTCCAACGGCGTCGCGCCTCGGTCGGTCAGATCATTGCCTTTGGCGGCTGACCCGAAGACCACGAGCTTGCCGCGGTAATTATCGTTCAAACCGTTCGTTTCGCCCAGCAGCCGCAGTTTATCTTGCTTGAGCACGGTTTCGATCGGCTCGCGCAAAAGCACCGGACTGGTCGGCGTGATGCGCCAATCAATGTAAAAATCACCGGCGGCATCCACGGGAATGGTTCGTTCGATGCCATTCGCGCCGTGAAATCGGATGTAACCTTGCGGCAAATTAATTTCTGCGTGGTTGAGATCGAGCTTTAATTCTTGCGCGGCGATGACGATGCCCATGTCCCAAACGCGTTCAAATGGCTTATCAAAACGTTTCCGACCTTTGGGAATTTCATCACCCACAAAATCCGCGAGGTCAAAATTCCCATTCTTATCGAGTGGCACCGAAATCTGCTTGCCGTCCGGTTGCGACAAAATAATGGCGTCCGGCTTGATCTGGGCAGTGTCTAGATTGACGCCATATTCTTTGGCGGCAGATTTGAAGGCGCCGTTCCAGCGCATACTGAAACTTTTGATGCGGCGCAAAACGCCGTCAGAATCTTTTTCCGTCGAAATGTCGCCGAGTGCGAGACTGTTCGTGGAAAATAAATCCGGCAGGATCACATCGGCGGTGAAGGCCGAAATGACATTGCTGGCCCGCTGCATTTGCAATGCAAAAAAATCATCGGATTCGATCAGGCTGCCGTCGGCCATCTTCACTGATGCGTGGTCGGGGCGTGATTCGCCAAACAGAACGTCGAAGGCGACGACTTTTGCGCCTTGAGCCGAAAGCTCTTCAATCATGCGGCCATAAACATGGCGCGGCCAGTAAAGGCCATAACCGTAAGGTCGCTCCCAAAAACGTCCACTCCTGATGAAGGAAATGCTGGAATCTTCCATCGAGACGAAGGCGAGATTAGAAGTAACTGGCGGCGAGAATTTTTGAGCTGACCGGACGCGCCAGTCGTAAGTCATGCATTCCAAGCGGTCCAGAAAGTCAGGGTTCCACAGGCGAATACCACAAATAAGTGCAAGCAACGTCAACGCCAGAAGAACCGGCGCGCGTTTGGGTCGCTTGAATCGCACGCTCCTTTAATAAACGAAAAACCAGCGCAACTCAAGGCTGCGCTGGTTTTACAAATGAACTAAAACTACCGACGTTAAAACGTTTATTACGGCGGTGTTTGCGGCGGTGTCGATTGGGTTGAGCCCGCTCCGACCAAGGCGGTAACAGTATTGTTATTAAAATTTACTGTAACCGTCACAGTTTCGCTATAAGTCGTTGTCAAACTTGCAAAGATTGTCGACAAAACCGCTTGAAGGCTGGGAGGCGCAGCGCTTATATTACCGGTTAAGCCATCCAACACTTGCCCGACGGCTACGAGTTGGGTGAAAGCAACGCCGTTAATGGCTCCTGAGATAACCAAGCCGCCGTTGGAGCTTGAGAATACCACAGTCGAACCACCAGCGCTCAACGAAAATTCTGTGCCGCGAACACCGGCGATACCGGTAGGATATTTGACCAAATATTGCGACGTGGCGTTAAGTTTTTTAACGCTGGCGAAAATACGGCCTTTTTTCAAATCCAATTCGGTGTCACCCACGCTGTCGGAATCGGTATCCGTGACGTTCAACTTATCAATCGCCAACATGGTTTCCGGCGTCATACGGATAACATTTTGTTGAGCCGAAGGCTTGCAGGAAACATAGCCGCGCACGGCTGCATCGGCCGCAGGCGAAATGCGATCCGGCGCCTTTTGCGGGCTCGGAAAATCAATGGATTTGCCGAGGACAGCGTCAACCACGCCGTTGTCACCGGTGCGGATGATGGAGCCAGGGGGCAAAGTTTTTCCAGCCAGAAGCGGGCGCCAGTTGTCATCACCCAGCGAATAGCTGGCAATGCCTTCAACCCGGACAACCGTCACGAATCCAGGGCGGGTAGCTTGCGCTGACGCCGTGGCACCAAGACCGATAACCGCAGCAAATAGCGTGGTAGCAAATATTGTCTTTAAATTTTTCATAAAATTCTATTACTCCAATTTCAAACTGAATCAAATATGACGTCGGACCGGGAATTTGTCAACCGGCTTTTTTAGTAATCAAAAGGTAGCTTGGGATGGTCGGAGGCGCCTTCGGCCAGCTTGGTTTCGCAAATATTGAGGTAGGTATGCGCGTAGTCATTATTCTTATAATCGAGTCGGATGGAACGGAGGAAATATTGCCGCGCGGCCGCGTAATCGCGAATTTGGACAAAATGCCAACCGATATGGGCGATCATGTAAAAACCTTGCGGATCAAGCGTCTCGGCCTGACTGTAATAGGGTTCAGCTTTGACGTGGTCGCCAAGCCGGTCCAGACACATGCCGGTGTTCAAATAACTGTATCCATCGTAACGGTTTAGTTGGATGGCGCGAGCATACCAATTGATCGCGGATCGCGCATCCGCATCCTGTTCGCTATAAATGCTCTGTTTGTTGAAACATTCTCCGATATCGAAAGCTGTCTGGAAGTTTTTGGGTTCGCAGATGAAAGCTTTTTCCAGCAATACGGCTCGAGCGGGCGAATACGGTTCCAATCGTTCCGCCCGCGCCAGCCACAATGTCTCGCCACCGCCGCGCCATTCGACAACCGTAAAAATGCCGATCACCGCCACAAGCACGGTGGTCAAAGCCCATTTGGTCGGCGGGCCAACGCGAAACCAGTGTTGCGCGGTCGCAAACCGGAGGTTGCTTGCCAGCAGGGCCAGCAAGGTCACGCCGACGAGCGCATTGGCTGGAATGTGCAAGTTGAAATCGCACGTCGAATGCACGGTTAACGCTAGCAATCCGCCAGTTGCTCCGATAAAAAAAGCGAATCGGTTGCTCTGGCCGCTGCGAAAAGCATCTTCCGCCCGTCGGACATGCGGCCAGGTTTTCGCCAGCGCAAAAATGAAGATGCCCATACCCGCGAACACGATGAGGCCGCCAATGGTTCCCCAATCAGCCAGCAAATTGATGTAATCATTATGGGCCCGGTTGGGTCGTTCTTGAATGAGTTCCGGGCGATATTCACGGAAACGATAATCAAAATGCGCCGGGCCGACGCCGCACCAGAAATTATCCTGCCACATCTGTTCCGCGGCGCGCCAAATGACAAAGCGTGTCAAGGTATCCAGCACGCCGGGCGCGCTGGCATCGGGTTTGACGATCCGATCCGCGAAACCGGTCGTTTTTGAGAGGTATTTCCCCACGAAAAGGCCGCCCCCAGCCAACAAAACCACCAGGCACAAAAGCGCGCGCCAGCGGTGATTCCGATGACAAACTAAAACCAGCAACACAAACAAACAGCCGACGCCGCAAGATACCCAGCCGGCGCGTGAAAAAGTTGCCGCTAATCCTCCGCCCATCGCTAAAACGGCATAACCCAACAAAATTCGCGTCACAATGCTAACGCGCCCCGCCAGCAAATAACCCAGCGCGAGCGGCAATAATAGTTCCAATAAACCCGCGAAGGCATTGGGCGAAACGTAAGTGCCGCCCGCCCGCCCGACGTAGCCGGAATACACGTTCCAAACGCGTTCCGAATGCGTGACCATTTGGAACACGGCGTAACCGGAAATCGCCGTGCCCAGCGCGATGAGGGTGAAGCTGATGACTTGCGATTCACTCTGGCCGTGCAAATTGTTGACGACCACAAAAAAAACGAAGGCGAACAGTAAAACCTGAATGACTTCCGCGCGCGCGACATATTCAATATCCGCTGTGAAATAGCGCCCCACCGCATAAATCGTGAAGGCCACGACCACCCAAGCCAGCGGCGGCCAGAGCAATTTTGGTTTGGGATTCAACCACAACCGCACGAGCCACAAAATGAAAATGGCGATACTGATTCCTTGAATGACCAGAACCGACCATTCCTCCACCGCGCCAAACGCCAGCGGCGCGAAGATCATCATTCCCAAAAGCAGAAATAAAATGCCGCGCTCGCACCAATGATCCAGATTTTTTTGCAATGAAGCCATCGCTCAAAAAATGAACTGCGCCCGTCGAGGAGTAAAGAATTTAACCGCCGATACAAAAAGCACTTAGACATGGATTTCGCGGGTTTGCACAAAGGGATTAAACCGCGGTCATTCGTCAAATCCGTGCCCAAACCTTTCCCTCGTTTTGACTCACCAAAAAAGGTGATAGACCGATTGCCCGTCTTTCTTTACAAATAACCAACATTTATGACCGACCCGCGCTACGCCAAATTGGCAAAATTACTGACTCAATATTCCACCGAGCTCAAAAAGGGCGACCGCATTTTGCTGGATATGATTGATGTGCCGGACGAATTCACCATCGAACTCATTCGCGCCGTGCGTGCCTTGGGCGCGACGCCGTTCGTGGAAACGCGCCACACGCGCATCGGGCGCGAGCAATTGCGCGGCATCACCGAAACGCAGGCGGCGGACATCCGCGACTTCGAAATGTTCCGCATGAAAAAAATGCAGGCATATATCGCCATCCGCGGCGCGGCCAACATCAGCGAAAATTCGGATGTGCCGAGCGATAAGATGCAGATGTATTCCAAAATTTTCCGCCCTGTGCAAGATCAGCGCGTGAACCAAACGCGTTGGTGCGTTTTGCGCTGGCCCACGCCGAGTATGGCGCAAGCCGCGAACATGAGCACGGAAGCGTTTGAAAATTTATACTTCGACGTTTGCACCATGGATTATGTGAAAATGGCGAAGGCGATGACGCCGTTGGAAAAATTGATGGCGAAGACCGATCGCGTGCATTTGAAAGGCCCGGGCACGGATTTGACCTTCAGCATCAAAGGCATCGGCGCGAAGAAATGCGAAGGCACACGCAACATTCCCGACGGCGAAGTTTTTTCCTGTCCCGTAAAAAATTCCGTGAACGGCACGATCCAATACAACACGCCGACGATTTATGCGGGCACAAAATTTGAAAATGTCCGTCTCGTTTTGAAAGCCGGAAAAATAGTGGAAGCCACGTCAAACAACACCAAGCGCCTCAACGAAATTTTAGACACGGATGCGGGCGCGCGTTACATCGGCGAATTTTCGCTCGGCTTCAATCCTTATATCCAAAATCCGATGTGCGATATTTTGTTCGACGAAAAAATCGCCGGCTCGTTGCACTTCACGCCGGGTCAGGCTTACGAAGATTGCGGCAACGGCAATAAAAGCGCGGTGCATTGGGACATGGTATTGATTCAGCGTCCCGAATGGGGCGGCGGCGAAGTGTGGTTCGACGGTAAATTAATCCGCAAAGACGGCATCTTTTTGACGAAAGAATTGAAGCCGTTGAATCCGGAAAATTTGAAGTAATTCATTTCAACGGCGGATCCACGCTGTTGAAAATCAACTTGCAAGGCGCGGGCAAGGTGCTCGCGCCTTGCTTATGCCTGCATTTCCGTTTTGCGTTTTCGCGCGCTTCGCAGTTTAATATCCGCACATGAAAATTGTTTTAGCGTATTCAGGCGGTCTCGACACTTCGGTGCTGATGTCGTGGATCAAAGAAAAATATAACGCCGAGATGATCGGCTTCTGCGCCGACGTCGGCCAGGGCGAGGAATTGCACGGCCTCAAACAAAAAGCCATCAAGACCGGCGCGTCGAAGATTTACATTGATGATTTGCAGGAGGAGTTTGCCCGCGACTTCATTTATCCGATGTTGCAGGCTGGGGCGATTTACGAAGGCCAATATTTTCTCGGCACGAGCATCGCGCGTCCGCTCATCGCCAAGCGCATGGTGGAAATTGCGAAACTCGAAAAAGCTGACGCCATCGCGCACGGTGCGACGGGCAAAGGCAACGATCAAGTTCGTTTTGAACTCACCGCCGCCGCCCTCGCGCCCGATTTGCAAGTCATCGCGCCGTGGCGTGATGAACGTTACCGCAAAGATTTTCCCGGTCGTCAGGAAATGATTGATTACTGCGCCAAGCACAAGATTCCCGTGCAGGCGAGCGCCAAGAAACCGTATTCGATGGATCGTAATCTCCTGCACATTTCTTACGAAGCCGGCATTCTCGAAGACCCGTGGTATGACAGCTACGATCCGAAGAACCGCGATTATTTCACGACCCTTTCCGTGTTTCCCGAAGACGCGCCGGACAAGGCGGAATTTGTGGAACTCGATTTCGTCAAAGGTGATTGCGTCGCGGTGAACGGCAAGAAATTGAATCCGCTCGGGGTGATGCGGGCGTTGAATAAAATCGGCGGCAAGCACGGCGTTGGCCGCGTGGACATGGTGGAAAACCGGTTCGTCGGCATGAAATCGCGCGGAGTTTATGAAACGCCCGGCGGCGCAATTTTGCTGTTCGCGCATCGCCAGATGGAATCGCTCACGATGGATCGCGAAGTCATGCACCAACGCGACGCGCTCATCCCGAAATATGCCGAACTCGTTTACAATGGTTTCTGGTATGCGCCGGAACGCTTGGCATTGCAGGCTTACGTGACCGAAAGTCAGAAGAACGTGACCGGCACGGTGCGCGTGAAACTTTACAAGGGCAACATCATGGTCAGCGGCCGCAAATCGGCCGTGAGCCTTTACAATCCGCATATCGCCACGATGGAAGCTGACCCGACGAAGGCTTATAATCAAGACGACGCTACCGGTTTTATTCGGTTGAATGCATTGCGCTTGAAAGTCGCGGCGAAAGTGCACGCGAAGAAAAAGTAAGTTGCCATTTCAACTTGCAGTCGCAAATGGCGGCTGCAAGTTTGGATGACGTTGGAATTTGAAAGGTTGGGTGAGAGGTAGTTTTGACCTCGAAATTGCGATATCGAAGCCCGCACCTGGCGGGCGATGCTCCTTGCCGCAAGCTTTCATCGGAAACGTCAAAATGTCGGATTGGTTTTCAGATTGAGCCGAAGGGAAAAGTAGTTGCCACTAAATTTGGAAAAAATTGTGACTTGGCAGTCGCCCAAGCTGGCTTTCGTATCTCTCCGGTTGGAACCTTGCTTTCGAACTGAGTTGCCCAAGGTTTTCATCTTTATAATCAAGACTTAAGGCCGATTTCCCAAATTTAGTTGAACTCCTGTGGAAAAGATGTTTGTATTTCATGCCTTCAATAAAAAAACAAACCCATCATGAAAGCCACTCCTACCATTTTTCGACTCGTGTTATCGAGCATTTTGTTTTTAGGTCTGATCACTAGTGTGCGCGCCCAAAGTTTCACCACCACATTACTTTCTCCGACCCATCCGATTGTTGTATCCAATTTTAATGCGTCGCAAATTTTTGCAACCTCGCCCAGCCAAGGCGTAATCACAATCGTGCCGTGGGCTCCGATTAATCCGTCAAATCCACTGCCGCCACCGCCGGCTGCGCCCATCATACCTGATTTGCGCCCGCCGTCGCCCGGTTCCGACTGCGTCACGCCACCAGTCGGCTTAGTTGGTTGGTGGAAAGGTGACGGTGACACATTGGACAGCGTTAGCGAAAATAACGGGGCTAATCAAAATGTCACTTACACCAGCGGCGTGGTCGGTCAGGCATTTGCTTTTGATCCAGAGAATTTTTCCTATGGCACTTATACCGGCATTCAAATTGCCGACCAGCCGGCTTATGCATTGACGAATTCATTGACGATCGAAGGTTGGATCCGCCCGCGGGGCGACAGTTATATAATTTTCTGGCGCGGTGACAATCGCCCGGGCTTGGATCCCTACTATCTTTCCATGCAGGACAACCATACCCTTCGCTTCGGCATCTGCGACGCCAATAACAATGCCGCGCTGGTAGATACAACTTTGAACTACTCTAGCTGGACGCATGTGGCGGCAACTTTAGACGGCGGCACTGGCACTTTAAGCATTTATACCAACGGCGTTTTGGCGGCGCAAACGAGCAGCAGCGTTCGCCCCTTTGGAAATCTGGAGCCAGATCAATCGCCTGGCATCGGCATCGGCAATCTGAATGACGGCGGAAATAGTTTCCCCTTCATCGGCGATATTGACGAAATTTCTTTGTATAACCGCGCCCTTTCTTCCACTGAAATCGCCGCCATTTACAACGCTGGTAGTGCGGGGAAATGTCCGATGATTTCGTCGACGAATGATTGTGTCACGCCGCCAGCCGATTTGGTTAGTTGGTGGAAGGCCGAAGGTAACGCGCTTGATAGTGTTGGCGGTAACAACGGCATTAATCAAAACGTCACTTACACAACCGGCATAGATGGTCTGGCCTTTAGTTTTGATGGCAGTGCCAGCAGCTATATCTCGATTCCGGCGTCCTCAAACTTGGATATTGGAGCGACGGGAAGCGGGATTACAATTGAAGGTTGGATCATTCCAAACTATTCAGCAACAGAGGATTTGCCAATTGTAGAATGGGATTCTGCCTCTACTGATGGGTTGCAGTTATGGGCCGAGACACCATATAGGCTCTACATGAACGTTAAGGATACCGCAGGCAATGATCATGCATTGTTTTCCGCTAACAATTTAATCAATACCAACACGTGGCAACATGTAGCCGGAACCTACGATAAGAACACTGGTATAGCGGCTCTTTATATTAATGGTGTTGCCGTTGCGTCGACGAATTTTGGCAATATTACGCCCCAGACCACTTATTCACTCCTGAACATCGGCAGAAGGACGGGCCAGCCCATTGGTCTCAATCAGACTTTTCACGGACAGCTAGACGAGCTCAGCCTCTACAATCGCGCCCTTTCTTCCACTGAAATCACCGCCATTTACAACGCTGGCAGCGCGGGGAAATGCACCGCTGAAGAGCCATCGACCGTGCCGCAGATTTTTAACATCACTCCAGCTATTGCCACGAACGGCGCGAGGATCACCGTCTCCGGTGCCAACTTCAATCCGAATGGCGCGGGCGACACCGTTTATTTCGGGGCGGTACAGGCGAACGTTTTGTCCGCCACAGCGACAAATCTCGTGGTGCAAGTTCCCGTCGGCGCGATCTACTCGCCGATCACGGTGACGGTCAATGGACTTACGGCATTCTCAGGCCAGTTATTTGAACCGACATTTGTCGGCGATGGATCAGATATCAGTCCGGCTTCGTTTAATTCGCGGCTCGATTTGCCAGCCGGCAATGGCCCCTTCAAAGTTGTGATTGCCGATCTGGATGGCGATGGTAAACCTGACTTGATTGTGGCGAATGATTATAATAACACCATTTCATTGTATCGTAACATCAGCACAAATGGTTTGCTGACTGCCAACTCCTTTGCGCCGCGCGTGGATTTGACAACGCCGCCGGGGCAATACACGCCCTACGGACTACTGGCGACCGATGTAGACGGGGATGGCAAACTAGATATAGTTATTTCTGATTACGGCAGCAATATGGTTTCGGTTTATCGGAACACCTGCACGCCCGGCAATATCAGCTCCAACACCTTCGCTACCCGGGTGGATTTTCCTTGCGGCCCCCAACCACAAGGCATTGAAGTCAAAGATATCGACGGTGACGGTCGCCCGGAAATTTTGACGGCGAACGGGGGAGACGGCACGGTCTCTATTTTAAGAAATACCAGTGTCACCGGCAGCCTCACCACCAATTCATTTGCACCGCACGTTGACATCGCAACCGGCAGCAGTTGCGGCAGCATCGTGGTGGGCGATCTGGATGGCGATGGCAAGCCGGATATTGCGGCGGCCAACAACACAGACGGCGCTGTGTCGGTGCTACGCAATCTCAGTTCACCCGGCAATATCACCACCAATTCGTTTGCGCCAAAAGTGGATATTGCGATTTCCGATTACGTGCAGCAATTGGCCATCGGTGATCTCGATGGCGATGGGAAACTAGATTTAACCGTGGCAAGTTATCTTTCTCAAAAAGTTTCAGTGTTGCGTAACACCAGCACGGTCGGAAATCTTTCATTCGCTTCGCCGGTTGATTTTTCTCTCAGTGGTCGGGGACATTCACCGATTCTTGCCGACTTGAATGGCGATGGTAAACCGGATCTGACCATTGTAACCGAGCTTAATAGCGCACTTTCCATCTTTCAAAATATTGGCGAGTCCGGCAGTTTTACCACCGACTCACTGGCTCCGCGCATCGATTTCGGCACCGGCTGGAATGCTTGGGGCGTCGCCGCCGGCGACCTCGACGGCGATGGCCGACCGGATCTGGTTTTCTGCAACAGCTATGACAACACGATTTCGATCTACCAGAACCAAACACCGTTGTTGCGTAACAATCCGCCAACCATCACCTCGCAGCCGTTGAGCCAAACAGCTTTGCAAGGTGCCGGCGTGAGTCTCTTCGTGACGGCCATCGGCAGCAGTCCTTTGCGCTATCAATGGAAATTTAACAAGTCGAATATTTCAAAGGCAACTAATGCCACGCTGACCTTGACTAATCTGCATCCGGCACAGGCGGGGAATTATACCGTCACCGTCTCCAATCCTTACGGCACCGTCTCCAGCTCGAATGCCACGCTCACGGTGACTGCGCAAAACGTGCTCGTTTATAATTATTCTGGAAACGAAAAGGTCACCACGGCTAAACAAGAATTCGCTTACAATTATTCCGGCCAAATGTTTTTAATTCCCGGCGGCACCAATGGCGTCTTCGTCGGCTGGGCAGTCATCAGTGGCAAGCGACAATACTGGGTTAGCGCATTCTCGGATTACCTCTGGGTGACTATTCCAGGCTCGGCGAACCGCACTTACACCGTTCTTGGCAAGGCCGGCAATGACATTGACGCCAACGGCCAACCCCACATCTGGTCCTATTTGCACAAGGGACAAAACACGACGCTTACCATCGGCACGAAAAAGACTTTTTCATTCCCTAGCACTTTTGCTTGCAACGACAGTCACGTCTATCCCGACCCGCAGACGGGCGTGATGATTCTTCGCGAAGCCACTTCGACCTATACCTATACGACTCTGGCCACGCAGACGGCAAATAACAGCGGCGAGACATTGGCCGATCTCGTGAATTCCTTGACGCAAAATTTGGCTAAACTAGGTTATAAATCGCAATGACGTAAGCGCGAGAAAAGGTAAAATGCTTTTTCGTGCCGCCACGCTCGGTGACTCCGGTTTGCTCGCGGAGTTGAATCATCAATTGATCCGCGACGAAGGGCATCGAAATACGATGACGGTTGCCGAATTGGAACAACGGATGCGCGGTTGGCTGGCGTCCGAATACAACGCGGTCATTTTTGAGCAGGCGAACGAAGTGGTCGCTTACGCTCTCTATCGTGAATCAGCGGCAGAAATTTATTTGCGCCAACTGTTTGTCGCCCGCCATCAACGTCGAAAAGGGATTGGGCAACAAGCGGTTGAAATTCTCCGCGCAAAAATCTGGCTGACCCATAAGCGGTTGACCGTAGACGTTCTAGTTCAAAACCTCGCTGCAATTTCGTTCTGGCGCACCGTCGGCTACCAAGATTATTGTCTGACGCTCGAAATCAAAAATGTCTAAAACTAGCCAGCAACTCATCACCGTTACGCAGGAATTTTCCGAACAGGTCGGACGCCTGAAATTCGCTGTGCCCGTCACGCACGTTTACAATCCGCTCGATTATGCGTGGGCGGCGCATGCCGACTACTTGCAAAAATTTGGCGGCACAAAAAAGCGCGTCATTTTTCTCGGCATGAATCCCGGTCCATTCGGCATGGCGCAAACCGGCGTTCCGTTTGGTGAAATCGCCGCCGTGCGCGACTGGCTCGGTATTCACGCTAAAATCGGCAAGCTCTCGACGGAGCATCCTAAACGCCAGATCGTCGGCTTTGATTGCAAACGTTCTGAAGTCAGCGGCCGCCGCCTGTGGAAACTTTTTGCGGAACGATTTGGTTCGCCCGGAAAGTTTTTTGCCGAACATTTCGTAGAAAATTATTGTCCGCTCGCATTTCTCGTTGAGAGCGGCGCGAATTTTACGCCCAACAAATTACCCAAGGCCGAGCGCGAACAATTATTCGCCCTGTGCGACGAACATTTGCGGCACGTGCTGGAAATTCTCCAGCCGGAATGGCTGATCGGTATCGGTGGTTTTGCGCAAGAACGTGCAGAATTGGCCGCTGTCGGCACGCATGTCCGCGTCGGCCAGATTTTGCACCCGAGCCCGGCCAGCCCGAAAGCCAACCGCCACGATTGGACCAAAACAGCGGCCAAAGAATTGATTGAGCTCGGGGTTTGGAAATGATTTTGCCGAGCAAGCAAGTTGGTTCTCGCCAGGCGAAGTGGTGAAGGCAGAAAAGCCCGCTCAATTTGTCGCCGGAAAAACCTTGCATTTTCACTGCCAGCCGATATTTTGTTTTCCCTTTTGGCTGCACCCATAGCTCAATTGGATAGAGCGGCTGACTACGGATCAGCAGGTTATAGGTTCAACTCCTATTGGGTGCACCACCTTTTTCAACGAAATTCACGTTTTCTCTGGTTTCCAACACGAATTTTCACGGGATTCTCCTCGATCATCCTGACCGGATGCGTTCGTATCGGAATTATTCGGAGGCTAAAACTGACGCCGAGCGTATTGTTCGAGAAATTGCGCCAGGCTCGCAATCAGCCGGTTTTTCGGCAAGCCAATCAAAAGACGCGGTTGCTGCGTTGGAGCGGCTTGACGTTTTACACCGATCCATTGGCAATAAATTTTCCCTACGGAGCGTGATTTCTGAATTTGCGGATTGCACCGCCAAATTGCCGGGAGGCTCGTTGCGCGAAGCCGTAATCGCATCTCTACAGACAGTTGCGGCGGTTAAACGAAAAATAGTTTCGGAGGCCGTCGCGCAGTTTATCGAAAGCCGCAAACATAGCCGGGCAAACCGATTTTCTTAATGCAGTTCGCTTCGAGGGTGAGCATGATTTTTATTTCTTTATGATCCGGTTGAAATAACGTCCCGCTTCGGGATCAACAAAATAGGGCGTTGGTATTAATAAAGATGGCTAGAGATAGTCATAGACTTATAACCCCAAATCAGCAGTCATTGCGGTTTATCGCGCGAGTCTTCCACGGATTACTTAAACACGATGCCGTGTCATTCAGCCGTTACTTAGCTAAGTCTTTAAACCTCCAACTTATAGCGTTTCGTTTTCAAACGCGTCAGATGTTTTGTGAATACTTCATTACCGCTTCAGTTCGGCAACGAACATGTAATTTTTCATAAATTCGCCGTAAATGGGCGCGAACTGTGTCGTAGCTTATGTTCAGAGTCGGGCCGATCTCTTTATTGGTTAGTCCTTTGGCAACCAGATTTAAAATTTCAATTTCGCGCGGGGAAAGGTCGACGGTAGGCGGCGTTTCAGTGGTTGTTTTTTGAAAGGTTTCAACCACCATACGGGCGATTTCTCCCGTCATGGGCGCACCGCCGGAACGCACTTCGGCAATGGCGCGCAAAATTTCTTCGGGTGAGGAACGCTTCAGCAGATAGCCGCTGGCACCGGCTTTGAGCGCCTGAAAAAGCAACTCACGGTCACGATAAACGGTAACCACAATCACCTGAATTTCAGGCATCATCTGTTTCAGGCGCGCCGTGCAAGCAATGCCGGAATCTTTTGGCAGGTGGATGTCCATCAGCACCACATTCGGCTTAATTCTAGGTAACTCAATTAAAGCGGTTTCAGCATCGCCGCAGGTGCAAATACAACGATAGTCGGACGCCGAATCGACCCACTCTTGAAGCGACTTTCGAATACTGGCATTATCTTCAACAATAGCGACGGTTGTTATCATAGGATGGCAGTTAAAATAGTTTTCAATGAAAACGCATTATTAAATGGGTCTTAAGGTTGCGTGATCAATTATGGATGGTCAAAAAATAAATTCCCAGATGAATTCCCTTAAATAAGCGAACCAAAATTTTGCTGATGCGTTGACGGTTCAGTTATGAGATTCTCACTTTAATTACATTAATACTGCTATGAACCGACTGACCCCCGTTGGCTGCCGAAAGCGATTTGCCTATAATTTGCTCTTGTGGCTAACGTATTGTTTTGGTTTTGGCGTAGCCCCAGCCGAACCGGTTGAATCAACCCTGCCTTCGGTCACGAATATTTTTCAACTTCGTAGCGCAGTCACCTTACAGTCGGGCCGCATTTGCGCTTATGATTTAGAGGGAATAATTCTTGTGGTGAACAGTAATTCTGGAGCGCTTTTTTTTCAAGATAATTCCGGCACGGTGGTCTTGGAGTTAGGGTTGAAGGGATTGGAATTACGCCCTGGACAGAGAGTTCGCTTGCGTGGAACGAACTACGTGGCTTACACGTATATGGGTTTAAGTCTGGGTGCCCGTCCTGTAATTGATGCCGACAATCTACATTCGACGATTGAAAGGTCGGGCGAACTTTACCTCAAGGCCGGTTATCATCCTATTCGGGTTGTTTGGTTCAATCAATCAGGGGCCTATGCGCTCAATCTGGCCTATGCGGGGCCGCAGATAACGAAACAAACAATCCCCACTTCGACGCTATTTAGGACGGCTTCTACTGCCGAGGATGGCAACGTGAAGCCCGGTTTGAGCTATCGTTTTTTTGAGGGTGATTGGGAAAGGCTGCCTGATTTTAATTCCTTGGTGCCACAAAAAATTGGAAATGTTTCAAATTTTAACGTCTCGGTTGCAACCCGGATAGATAACGCGGGGTTGGAATTTAATGGATTTTTGAAACTGACCAATGAGGGGAATTATACTTTCTATTTAAGCTCGGATGATGGCGCTCAGATGTTTCTTGATGATACGTCGCCGGAAGTAAGTATTATTGGAACCGCGCCGGTTCCGGTTCCCCAACCCATCGCGGTCAGTCAGCCTTTGTCCGATGGAATTGATAATCCTTGGGCCAGATCTGAAGGCACAATCACTTACCTGAGTCGGCACCAGAATAGCGTGCGCTTTGAACTGACCTTTGGGGAAAACCAAATGCAGGTCGAGGTGCTGAATACTGCGGGCAATGTTCCTTGGTATCTGTTAAATAGCCGGGTGCGGGTCACCGGCATTCTCCCAGACATTAAAAGCATCGTAGGGCAGAAATATGCGGGGTTAATGATTGTGGCCGGTTGGCAAGACGTGTCAGTGCTGGATGTGATGCCAGAACAATGGTCATCCTTTAATAAAACCACGATTGGTGAGTTAAGCCGGAGAGTTGCTGCCGGCAGCAACAACATCGTCTGTTTGCAAGGCCGCTTCCATACCGATCCAGCGACGCAAGCCCTCCGTTTTGAAGATGCCACTGGTTCTGCCACCGTTCAGCTCCTGAATGCACTTTCCGTTGAAACGAATTTAGATATGGATTGTTTATGTCAATGGAGCTGGCAAGGAACGAATTTATTTCTTAACGAAGCCATCGCCCGCGAATCTCTCCATGGACCGGACAAAAAAATAAATGTTGCCCGGGTTTTGACTACCGCCATGGAGGTTCAACGGTTAACCCGCGATGAAGCCGCACACGAATATCCGGTCAAAATTCACGGGGTCATTACTTCGGTGGCACCGGATTTCCGGAGTCTGCTCATTCAAGATTTTACCCGTGCGGTTTTTGTTTGGACGGGCGATGCATCGCCAGCAAGTTTGCCGCAGGTGGGTGATTATTGCGAACTGGATGGCATCACCCGGCCCGCAGACTTTTCACCCATTGTGCTTTTTAGCAAGGCCATAGTGTTGTGGCAAGGGCGTATGCCTCAACCCATCCGACCCACCCGGGATCAATTAATCAGCGGAAGTTTGGACGCCCAGTATGTGGAAATTCGCGGATTGATTATTGGCACGCACGATACCTATATGACCCTTTTGACCGCGGATGGGATGCTTGATCTGGACGTTTTGTCGGCGCCGGGCGAGCAATGGAAGTCGTTGCTTAATTCGATCGTTCGGGTGCGGGGTTGTTTGGTGGCTAATTGGAATCCGACGACGCATAGTGTCATTATTGATTCGGAGGTTCATCTTAATATTTGGAACGCGACTTTTTCAGTGGATTCACCGCCACCGATCGATCCATTTGCGCCGGATCAGGTGCGCGCCAAAGATCTGATGCAGTTTGATGTGCGGTTCGATACGTTTCGGCGGGTAAAAGTTAGCGGACAGATTATTCATTGTAGTCCGGACATGGATTACTTGATGGATGGTCAAACGGGTCTGCGGTTTCAACTGGCTAAACCGGCATCATTTAATCCTGGTGATGAAGTAGAAGTGGTGGGGCTGGTCGAGCTGGGCGGAGCTTCGCCGATTTTGCGACAGGCAATTGCCCGCAAAACAGGATATCGTTTATTGCCTGATCCCCGCGATTTTTCAATCAATTCACTTAGTAATAATTATGATTCCACCCTTGTCAGCGTGAACGGAACTTTGGTGGATATTCAAAATCACGGCACTCAGCAGACTTTGGAATTGCAGGTGGGTATGAAAAGTTTCATTGCGCGACTGGACTATCATAAACAACGCCTGCCGTCCGCCTGGCTGCTGGGCAGTCGCTTAAAACTCACTGGCACATTCTCGGCGCTGGATGGCGACCGGTTGGCTGGGCGGGACGTGAATTCATTCGAACTACTGTTGAATACGCCGGACGATGTGGAAGTGATCGCCCGACCAGCGTGGTGGACCTTACGCCGTCTGCTGGTGGTGACTACTGGTTTGCTGGCAGGACTAACCTTAGCGTTCGCGTGGATTGGTTTATTACGGCGTCAAGTGGAGCGTCGGACGCACCAACTTAGGAATGAAATCGGCGAGCGAGAACGGACTGAGAAATTACGAGCCATTGAGCTAGAGCGCGCCCGTATCGCCCGCGATCTGCACGACGATCTGGGCAGCGCCTTGACTGAAATCAGCATGATGGCAATGCCTCGCCCAGGATTGAATGGACTAAAAACCGGATCGGAAATTGCCGCCGAACGACTTCGGGAAATCGCCGAGAAATCCCGTTCCATGGTTTCCGCATTAGATGGTGTCGTCTGGGTGATTAATCCCAAAAACGATACGCTTTCTTCTTTGGTCGAATATCTTGCCAGTTATGCTGAAGAGTTTCTGGGCAAAGCCCAAGTCGCCTGCCGAGTCGAGCTGCCCCAAGATTACGTCGAACGGGTTATTGCGTCTGAAATTCGTCACGAAGTGATGCTTGTGGTTAGGGAAGTATTTAATAATGCCGTCCGACATGGGCGGCCGAACGAAGTGCTTTTGCGGCTGATTATTGCCCGGGAAAATCTCGAAATTTTGATTCAAGACGATGGGTGTGGTTTTAATCCAATCCAAGCAAGGGGCAATGGGTTGGGTAATCTTAAGCAGCGAATGAGCAAATTGAACGGCTCCTGCCAGATAGAATCTACTTCCGGCAGCGGCACGTCGATCACGTTGAAACTGGTTTTGCCAAAATAAAACCACCATACAAAATCGGTAAACCGCAGAAAGTATCACGTCGCACTACCTCGACTTACAGTTGAGGATATATCCTCCAGCTATTATCTACGTTTAGAAATTCACCTGTTTGCCTAGTGACGGGGTAGATTCTTCAAACCGTTAGGCCATTCTGCCTATTGAGGAAATATGAGGATATGTCAGTTTACTGACGCACCTAATCAACCCCGAAACCAAAACCACTATTATTTTAACTCGTTAACCGAATATGAAAATGAAGCAAACAAGAACAGCCGCGCTGGCATTGTGCGCCTTAATAAGTAGCAGTGTTTGTAGTGTCCACGCTGACTCATGGGGCATCAAATTTTTGGGCCGGACCACTTCAACTAATTATACCGCCGGGCCTGATTTGGTCACTGGAACTGCTGGGGCGGCGCCCATTCCAGGCTGGAATAATATCACCAATTATCAAGATTCTACTGGCTATGGTTTCACCACGGGAACCATCAAGTCGAGCGACGGCTCGGCCACGGCGACCTTGACCATCTCCGGCACTACCAAAGGTCAGGGAAATAGTGGTGGTTGGCAGAGCGGAGCGCCGAGCGACGGGGGCAATGGCTCGCTGGCCAATGGTTATTTGGATTTGGGGGCAAACATCGGCGGGGCGGAAACCAACGTCGTCAGCGGTCTGACTGGTGCTTCTTATACCTTATATATCTATAACTATAGCGATGCCTCCCACCCGGGGAATGGCGGGGACTACTTGCCCAATTATTCTGCCAATGGCATAACGTATTTTGCCCCTCAATTTGGCAATGGAGCAACAACTTATAATAGCGCTAATGTAGCTGTCGGCGGTCCTTTTCCGGGATGGAAAAAGTCAACCTCGAGTCTCGTCAATTATAATACGGCGATCGCCAACACCAATTATTACGGAGACTACGTTGAAGTTGATAATGTTAAGCCAATTAATGGCGTAATCACATTTGTTGGACAAGCGAACAATCAATCCTGGCGTTCGCCGTTGGACGGATTTGAACTCGTGCTGGAAACAACGGCGGTAGCGCCCGCGATTGAAGCGCAAACACCGTCATCTACCAACTATGCTGGCACTACCGTTCAGGTGCAAGTAGTGGCCGACGGCACACCGCTTAATTTTCAGTGGCAGGCGGGCGTAATTGGTAGTGGCATTTATACGAATCTGATCAACGGCGGTCAATTTTCCGGCGTTACTAACTCGACCTTGACCATCAGCAATTTTACCCCGGCCAACGTAGCGGATTACATTGTGGTCGTTACCAATTCCGCCGGATCAGCGATTAGTCCAGCGCCGACCACGTTGAATGTGGCGCCCATGACTATTACCGGCGCACTGCCAGCTGCATCTCAGGTCTATCCCGGTGCCTCGGCTTTATTTGCCGTGGTCGTCCAAGGTTCTCAACCGCTGGTTTATCAGTGGCGAAAGAACGGCATCGCGCTAGCGAATGGGGGCGATATATCAGGGGCCAATACAAATATTCTAAAGATTTCGAATGCCGCTCCCGGCGACGTGGCTACCTATGACGTGGTTGTGACCAATGGTTTTAATTCGATCACCAGTGCGCCGGCGATCTTTAGTCTTACCGCCGCGCCGATTGCCGCTAGCTATGCTCAAACGATAACCAATAAAGCTCCGGTGGCTTACTGGCGGTTAAATGAAACCAGCCCTGACCCGACGAGCAGCACTGCCTGGGCTTACGATTTCATTGGCGGTCACGCGGGCGCTTATGGTGCCTCAACTTTGAATGGCGCCGACAGCATTGCCGGACCGGCCAGCCCGACTTGGCCTGGTTTTGAGACGGCCAATTATGCCCTTGAAACATTCAATGGTTACACCAATTCACTGGTAGAAGTGCCATCGTTGCTGGCGTTAAATCTTAATACCAACACTATCACCATAACGGCTTGGATAAATCCGTCGTCCCCCCCCATTATAAATGTTGGTTTGATATTTGAACGTCAAGGCGAGACGGCTGGCTTAACTTTTGGCACCAACGCAAATCTCGGATTCAGTTGGAATAATGCCGAGCCAACGTATGATTTCGATTCCGGACTGGCCGTGCCCGTCGGACAGTGGTCATTCGTGGCCTTGGTGATGACGCCCACAACGGCAACGTTGTATTTGGATAATGCGAACGGCCAGACGAATGTGACCTTGGTGGGAACTTATGCGAATGCCGCTTTTGCCTCGCCGCTTGATTTTGGAACCGACACCCAAGCTCCAAGCGCACGTGGATTTAATGGCAGCATTGATGAGGTAGCAATCTTCAAGCGTTCGCTGTCAAGTTTCGACATCGCCCAACTTTATGCCGTTGGTTCTGGAGGGCCGGTGCCGGCCAGCATTTCCATCAAGGGATCAGGCGCAAATGCAGTTTTGACTTGGACCGGAACCTTGCTTCAGTCCGCCAATGTAAACGGTCCTTGGGTAACTAACAGCGCGGCTGTTTCGCCTTTAACGATCGCCCCGGTTGGGCCGCAGATGTTTTATCGCGCCCAACAATGAGTTGACCGCCGAGTTGGTCGAAGGGGTAGATCGCTCATGGTCTACCTCTTCATTTATTGATGGGCCAACTTAGATTAATTAAATGTTCACTCTAATTATCAAACGAATATGACTAGCAAAAATAAGCCAACTACCTCGGCGGCTTTTACTTTAATTGAATTACTCGTGGTGATTGCGATCATCGCCATTCTAGCTGCAATGTTACTACCTGCGCTCTCGGCGGCCAAAAGGAAGGCGCAAGGAATCAGTTGTATGAACAATACCAAGCAACTGGTGCTTTCTACGATCATGTATGTGAATGATAATTCGGGCCTTTTAGTGGGTCCGACCAATAGTGTGAGTGGCAATCTTTGGATGGGAACGCTAATAGGTCAATATGCTTCGGTGGATAAAGTGCGGTTATGCCCGACGGCTTCAGAAACCAATTGGGTCGCCCCGGCGGGCGCGGCGGGGGCATTGGACAAGGCCTGGGTTCACGGGGGAGCGGCTGGAAGTCCTAATTTAGCTGGCAGCTATGCTTTTAATGGCTGGTTATATGTTGGCCAAAATGCCGCCTCCCAATGGCGTAGTGATATTCCTAACGCCGATAGTTATTTATATAATAAGGATTCGGCGGTTAATCAAACGACATTGACGCCAATTATTTCTGATTCCTATATCTGGGATTGTTGGCCATGGGAAACCGATCAACCATACAACAATCTTTATATCGGGCAGGGGCTGGGAAATCCGCCGGAAATCGGACGGGTCAACATTCCCCGGCACGGCGGTAAAGGCTCGGTATCCCAAGGCACCATGTTCCCTCCGCCAACCAGAAAATCAATGCCGCCCGGAGGAGTGAACGTTGGCTTTTTTGACGGGCACTCGGAATTCGTCAAGTTGCCGGCACTCTGGACCTTTAACTGGCACAAAAATTGGAATCCAGCCTTAACTCCTCCCGCAAATTGAAATCTTAGGTTTGCTTTCAATATCCACTGTAAAAAATAATTGCTAGTGCTATGATGAAACTATTGATGCTTGATTATGAAATGCGCACTGTGGTTATTGTTTTTGGGGCAGGCTTGGTCAGTTTGGGGGCAGACAAATATAGTCCTCCCAAATTCTGACCAGTCCGGCGCGACGGCAGACAAGCCGGTTGTCTCTACTAACGTTGATTTGGATGTTTCCCGCAGCCAGTCAGCGGAACAGGTTCGAAATAATTGTATTCTTGGGCGTCGTTCCATCTGTGGAAAAATTCTCCAAGTATTGCCCGGCGGCTTGGTGGTTGAAAGTGGTTATACCGACCTCTTACGCCCGGAGTTGAATAAAACCTGGTGGGTGCCCGGCCTGGTTAGCGCGCATCGTCCGGCCGACCTGATCGAATCTGCCGCGGTCGGTTCGCCCTGTGTCGGGGTGGTTTTCCTGACGGATATTCCTAAGATTCGCGGTTCTGGACCCCGCCCAAAGCAATACGATTACGTCGTGCTGCTGGGTTATCCGGCGGGGAAATACACTTATTCCTCCGTGGGCGACATTCGTAAAACGGTCCGTCAATTTTCAGCTAACCTACTCCAGGCCGTAGACATTAATATCGCGGCTGAAAAGAAATCAGATCCATCCACAACTGAAGTAAAATGACGGCCACCCTCCGATTCTGCCGCCAAGAATTTAAACATCCGGCACGTTGCCTTGGAGTGATCATGATTCTGGCGTGGGTGTTTTGTTCCGTGGGACAGGCTCAAAGCGCTTCGCCTTTCAGATTGGATTCGCGAGTTTCATCCCGCCCGTATTTGCAGATGCCCGCTCATTCAGATGGTGCGATTCCCCAGCAGCTTTCCCAGACCGGCGCTTTTGCGGACACGGCTCGCATGATCCCTGAGCCTGGCTTAATACCTTACGATTTGATCGTGCCATTTTGGTCTGACGGCGCGGAAAAATTTCGCTGGCTAGCTCTACCAACTGGGGGAAAAATAAAATTTTCAGCCGACGGCGAGTGGACTTTCCCGCCGGGAACCGTGTTCGTAAAAACCTTTGCCCTCGCGACGAACGAGCTAAATCTTAGCCTACTCTGCCGCCTCGAAACCCGTCTACTCGTCTGCGATGCGGACGGTGGAGTTTACGGCGTCACTTACAAATGGCGCGCGGATAATAGTGACGCAGACTTGCTCGCCACCAACCTGACCGAAACGATTTCTATCCAGACGGCCACCGGTAAGCGGACGCAGGCTTGGTATTATCCGAGTCGACAAGATTGCCTCACCTGTCATACCCCACTTGCGGGCGGTGTGTTGGATGTGAACACGCGGCAGTTAAATCGGAACTATGTCTATCCGTCCGGGATCACGGATAACGAATTACGCGCTTGGAATCAGCTCGGTTTGTTTGACACGAATCTGGCCGGGGTGGATTGGAATCATTTTTCCAAGCTCGCCGGGCTCGACGATCCAACCCGCAGCCTGGCGGACCGGGCCCGTTCATATCTTGACGCGAACTGCGCCAACTGTCACCGCCCCAAAGGCACGGTGGCCTATTTCGATGCTCGCTATGACACGCCGCTCGCGCAGCAGCATTTGATTGGCGGTCGGGTCTTGATTGACGAACGGATTGACGGTTCGCGCGTCATCGCCCCGAATGATCGCTGGCGTTCGATTCTTTACCTGCGCGCGGATACCACCGAGGCGTTCAAGATGCCGCCGCTGGCGCGCCTGATGATTGATGAGTCCGGCATGAAGCTGCTGCGCGAATGGATCGGAAGTCTACCCGGCCCGCCGGTGCTGGCACCGCCAACGGTTTCGCCGTCCGGCGGAAATTTTACGAAACCGCAAACCGTCATTTTGCGAAGTGAACCGGGCGCGACGATCCGTTACACATTGGATGGCACGGTGCCGACGACGTCCGATTTGCTTTACGAAAAGCCGATTCAACTGGCTGGCCCGACGATCTTGCGGGCGAAAGCATTCAAGCCCGGGTTCACAAAAAGTATCACGACGCAGGAAATTTTTCTGATTGGCGGATGAATAAATTTCTTTTGAGTTCAAAATTGGCGCGGCAATTCATGGTGTTGGTGCTGGGGCAATTTCTCGCGGCCATCACTTTTGCTCAATCTACCAATCCACCAGCGGCGACGATAAAAAGCACGAACGGGGTGACGATACTGCCACCGGTCACAGTGACGGGACGGGCAATACCGGGTTCGTTGACTTCGCCTTCCATTGCTAAAGCCAAGGCGCAAAAGAAAGCAATTCCCGGCGGTTACACAGTCAAAACGACGGACGAAATGAACCAAGGCCGCGCCTCCAATTTTCAAGATTTGCTGCAAGGTGTGCCGGGACTATTCATGCAAAGTGAAAACGGGATGGAGATTTCCAAAGTATCCATCCGCGGCTCGGGCATTGAATCGGATGATGAACCGCTCGGCGTGGAATTTTTATTGGATGGGATCAGTTTTGGCCAAGGCGACGGCGAAACGATCATCGAAGATTTTGATGTGAACACTTTGAAATACGCGGAGGTTTATCGCGGCGCCGCTGCTTTCAAATATGGCGCGCTGACGATGGGTGGCGCGATCAATCTAATTCCGCTGACGGGCTACGATGCCGATCCGTTTCAAATCCGATTGGAAGGCGGCAGCTACGGTTTTATACGCGGACAGGTAAGTTCGGCTGGGGTGGACGGAAAATTTGATTATTACGTTTCGTTATCGGGCCGTTCCCGGGACGGTTACCGCGACCACAGCCGGGAAAATACGGAGCTTTTATTTGCGGATTTTGGTTACAAGATCAGCGATCAGTTGGAGAATCGTTTTTATCTGACCACCGACCAGACGGATCGCCAATTGTCCGGCGGACTGACTCAGGCTCAAATGCAGTCTAATCCAAAGCAGGCTGACCCGTTGGCGGAACCATTAGATTACAACAAGCAATGGTATTACCTGCGTCTCGCCGACAAGATCAGTTATCAAAACAACGGGCACGAATTGGACGCTTCAGTTTATTGGTGGCATCGCGAGTTGAAGGAGAAAGGTTTTTTTGACCCGACGGATTATGAGCAAGGCATCCAAGTGTATCACGCGAACGATGGCGGTATTAATTTGAATTCAGTCACCCGCAATTTACTTTTCGGACAACGGAACATTCTTACCTTTGGTCTGATGCCGGCATTTGAAACCGAGCAGGATCATAATTACGCCAACCTCGGCGGCGCGGAAGGATACACCATTGCGAAGGATCTTGAGCTCTCCGTGAATGTGCCAATTTATGCCGAGAACCAGCATTATCTCACCGACAAATTATCATTGTTGACCGGTATTCAAGCGATGTATGTGCTGCGGCATTTTTATGATCAGTTCCGTGATTCTCCCGTCGGTGACGCTTCGCAAGGGCAAAACTTTTTTAGTTTGAATCCTAAAATTGGATTGCTTTACGAACTAACTGACCATAGTCAGGCGTTCATCAATTTCAGCCGGAGCTGGCAACCGCCTTCCTTCGATAACATGGTTGGTTTTGGCGACGATGCGGGTGATAGCTTGGTCTACAATCCATTGCAGCCGCAACGCGCCTGGACCGTCGAACTCGGCACGCGTGGCAACTCCGGACGGTTCGATTGGGATTTGGCACTTTACCATTCATGGGTTCATGACGAGCTGCAAGATCTTTACAATTCAAGCGGCGTGGATCAGGGCGATGTCAATGTCGCCCGCTCTTATCATCAGGGCGTCGAGGCGGGGCTGGGCGTCGAATTGTGGAATTCAAAAAAGGTGTCCGATGAAACGGGGCAACGGCTAAGCTTCAACCAAACTTACACGTTCAATGACTTTCACTTCGACCATGATCCGGTTTATGGCAACAACCGCCTCGCGGCGATTCCGCTCCATGTTTACGAGGCGGATTTGATGTATCAGGCGCCCTGCGGTTTTTACGCCGGACCCAATGTGCAATGCAATCTTACCCGCTATCCCGTTGATCAGCAGAACACGCTTTATGCCGGTGCTTATGTGCTGCTGGGCTTCAAAACCGGCTATGACTTCAACTGGGGAAAATCAAAAGTTTCAATTTTCGTTGAAGCGAAAAATTTGACGGACCAGCGTTACGCCGCCTCGGTTGACCCGATTGGTGACGGTAGTTCTACTGACTCCCAAATTTTTCATCCGGGCGATGGCCGCTCTTTTTACGGCGGCATCTCTTACCGTTGGTGAATTACTTTACGTTTGGCACGGCGACGACGCCCCACGGGCTGCCGGGCGATTTGACGCGCGCAATTTCTTTTTCCGTCGCGAGGTCGATCACCGAAACGTCATCCGACGGGCCATTGGCGGCGAATAGAAATTTTCCATCCGGCGAAAATGCCAGGCCCCACGGACGTTTACCTACGGGAATCGTGTTCAATACTTCGTAAGTGTTCGCATCGATCACGACCACCGTGCCGCCGCGCCCGGTGCTCGCATAAACTTTTTTACCATCGGGTGAAACCAACACGCACTGTGGCCGCGCTTGCGGTGGCAGCTTGATAACCTTCAAAAGTTTTTGGTTCACCGTATCCATCACGTTCAATTCGCCCACCGATTCCGACGGGATGAATGCCCGCGACCCGTCCGGTAGAAACGCGATGCTGCGCGGGCGCGGATGAACCACGACGTGCCCAATGATTTTGAACGTGTCGGCGTCAATGGCGAAAACATCACCGCCGGTTTCACAGGTGATGTAGAAAACTTTGCCGTCCGGACGGACGCCGGAGCCTTCCGGTTCGCGGGTGATGGGAATGAAGGTGATAATTTTCCCCGTCACCGTGTCCAGCACCGTCGCCACGCCCACGTCTTCATTGGAAATGTAAATCCGTTTTCCATCCGGGCTTAAACAGAATTGTTCCGGGTCGGAGCCGACGGGAATTTTGCGCAGGAATTTTTTTTGTGCGACATCCACCATGCCCATACCGTCAGCGGCCTTGTCGGATTTAGCGTCGGCATCGTCATCCTCGCCATGGCCTTTGGCGAAGATCGGATTGCCATTGGCGTCGAGCTTCGGCGGCGGTTCAATCGGGGTGCCGCTCAAGGCAACATAAATGGTCTGACCATCGGGACTGGCATGAATACCGCGCGGACGTTTGCCCACGGGAATCGTGTCGGTGACTTTGAAGTCGCTGCCATTGATGACGGTGAGCGTCCCGGATTTTTCGTTGGAGACAAAGATCTGGTAACCGCCGGCTTGTGCTGGATTGATGGGAGATAACCAGCCGGCGAGCAGCAGGGCGGCGTAGGCGGTGAAACGAGGAGTGATTTTCATGGGTGTTAAATGTTTAAATTAAATCGAGTTGTCAGTAGAAAATTTTGACCGGTCAATCATGGCAAAAGTGTTCTGCTATCTTTGATGAACTGCGTGCGGCCGTCTAGAAAAACCCGGTCGCGGCCACCGGCGTGAATGGTGCGGCCTTTCAGCGCGGGATCAACGGTCGGAACGGTTTGCGGATAATACGGATCAACGGCCAACTCCACATCCGTCACGCCATTGATAGGGCCAAGCGTGGCATCCGTGAGGCTCGCCGCTTCGAGGTCGGATACCGCTTGCGCTTGCGATTTGCCCCAAAAATCCTCCTGGCCCACGGGATCATCAGGTCGATCAAACCGCCACGCCCAATAACGGCTGAGCGGAGCGTTCGTGTCATTGCCAGTAGCTTGAACGGACTGAATGGCATTGCCGGTCGGCGAGTTCAATGCCGTGGGGCAGGACCAGATATTGAGATTTGGACAATAGCTCTGAAAATTCGTGGCCGCCCAGCCAGCGCGCGGATCGGATGGCGGCCACGTAGTCCACGGATGATAGCCGCCGGGTAAACTGTTTTTTAAATCACGCCGATCGGGAAAATGATCATTCGCGTCGTTGAGATACATTTGAAAAACCAAGCCGATCTGTTTGAGGTTCGAGAGACAGACCGCCGTTTGCCCTTTTTGTTTGGCCCGGGCCAGCGCGGGCAGCAGCAGCGCGGCTAGGATCGCAATGATAGCGATCACGACGAGCAACTCGATCAACGTAAAAGCGGCTCGTATCCGGCGGTCTTTCGCTGGCGGCGCCGCGCGGTGCTTATTGCCGGAGCACGCGATAGAAGCGGTTGGGATAGTTAGCGGCATTGATATCAAAAAGATTGAATAGGTTGGTGACGGCTAGGTTGGTGCTGATAGGCATCCAGTTGATCAGGTTGGTCGAGGCTTGCAACACGTAGTTACTGCCGGTCTGGCCGGCAAAACCCAGTTCGAAAATGTTATTGGTAAAACCTTGCGAGGTGAAGTGCAGCGGCTCCACCAGGAACAGGGCGCTGAGCGCCACGCTATTATTGTAGTTGGTTTCAAAGGCGTTCGCCGAAACGATCGCGTTATTCAGCAGGTTGAACGGGCTGGTGTAAAGCAGCGAATTGGTCGTAGGCAGCGAACCATCGAGCGTGTAATAGACTGCCGCATTGGTATCCGGCGCCGCGAGTGTGACGTTGACCGAGGCCGTATAGCTGCCGCCATTGGGGGTGATGGTGGGCGGCGCCAGCGCGGGCGTGCCAGGTAAGCTATTGATCCAGTCGGCAAAGACTTGCACGGCATTGGTATCAATGAGCGCGCGGGCCAGCGGGGGCATCTTGTAGGCATTGTTAGTCGTGTTTATCCGTTGCCAGATCATCGAACGCCAAACGTCTTGCGACTTGATGATGCAGGCGTGGTCGTAACCCAATGAGACGGCCGCTGGATAGTTTGTAATATTTTGATTTACAAGTGACGTGTCATAGCGGGCATCCAGCGTAATGCCGGTGCCGCCGGGCTGATGGCATTGGGCGCAGTTTGCGTCGAGGTAAGAACGGGCGCGATCTTGCAACGACGCGGTAAGGTTGGTTAAGGCAGATAGTTTTTCAAAGTTTGTAAGGTTGCGCTCGTCAAACGCCGGATTAAATAATCCGAGCCGATTCAGCGTTCGCAATTGATTGTCGGTGACACCAGTGGTGGGGTAGGTCTGACTATTGTTTAACTGACGCGTGTTTAATCCAAGAACGTAATTAGCAACATGGGTATGACACTGGAGGCAGTCCGCTGGGCTGGGATAATACCAGGTTTGCGTCGTCGTGCCGGTGGCGTTGGTGATCGTGATCGCTTCGGATAAACTGCCCGCGAGTAAGTCAGCGTCGCTGTTATCCGCGCGCCATTTGTAGGTCACGCCGTAGACTTGGCCGTTAATGTCGCGCATCAGCAGCCGTGTCTCAAGACGGCGGAGCACGTTTTGGTTTCGCGTATCGGTGTTCAACTCAAACGTTTTTACAAACACCGTTCCGGCGGGGAACGTCCATGAGCCCGTGGGCGCGAACGCAATCTGCTGGTCGGGAGTAATCGTGCCGCCATTATTGGGCACGGCAAGATATCGGATCTTGTAAGCGCCGTCCGACCAAAGCGGGGTGTTCGGGGTGTAAGTGATCAACCCGTTCACCGGCGTCATGTTAGGCGTGTTGGTAAATACGCCGGTCGCTGAAAGCAACGCGGGTAGCGTGCCGTTAAACGTGGTCGGCATATTGAAGAACGCCGGGACAGTTCCATTGCTAGAAAGTCCATAAGGTTGGCCGCTGCCGGGATTGACGCTAATGTTAACGGGCGCGGAAGTGCTGCTTAAACCGGACCCATCCACCGCCACTGCGGTCAACGCATAATTGCCAGCCGCCAGGCCTGTGGCGGTCAGCGCGTAAGGTGCATTGCTGACGCTTCCCAGGAAGACGTTTGGGTTGGAATAGAAACTCACATGGTTGACGGAATTATAAAGTAAATCGGCATTCGCACTAATCGTCACACTGGCGGCCGCGGTGAAGTTGGTGGCGCTGCCAGTCGGCCCAGTCAGAACAACCGACGGCGGGGTAGTTGTAAAGGGATATAACTGTGTTTGCGGAATAATGGCTAACGGTGTTGAGGGACTACTCCATGCAAGCGAAACGGAGGCATTATTAGTTTTTTCATAATAGTCCAGTTCCAGGTTGTAGAGTTGTTGCGCCACGAGAGTAAGGCTATTGCTGTGGGTCGTCGCGCCAGTCTTGTCCACCCAGTCGTTGATTAATAATTGACCGTTGAGGTAAAGCCGCACGCCGTCGTCGGCGGTAGTGGAGAAAGTATAAGTTTCGTTGAACTGCGGCTGCACCGTCCCAGTCCAGCGCACCACGAAATTATTGGTGCCAACGACTGGACTCGGTGCCCCCGTGCCCCAGTTGAAATTCACTACCGCATCCGTGCGCGTCAAAGTCGGCGGGGTGTTAAACGTCACATTGGTGAACGCCACGCTGGTCGTGTTCGTCCAGTATTGACCGAGCAGTCCAAGGCCATTGCCCGTGGCGGCAGTATTAACAAAGGAAGCACTGGCCACGCTGCTATTCACGGTTCCCGGCGCGGCGGCGAGGGTTTGAACCAAGCTCCGGCTGGTCAGATTGAATGGTCCGGTGTAAAGCGTGGAATTGGTCGTCGGAGTGGTGCCGTCCAGCGTGTAATAAATAGAAACTCCCGGCGTTATATCTGCCAATGTTACCATCACGGAATTAGTGAACGTGCCGCCCGCCGGTGAAATGGTTGGAGCCGTCAGAAAAACTCCCAGACCATAGACCGACACGGCGTATTCCGCGCCAACATAAACCTTTCCATTAGCGATGACGGGCGGAACCATTTTCACGGCGCCACCGGGATTATCGCGCAAGAGGTTCTGACTGGAGTTATACAATTCAAGCGCGAGGTTCGTTGCGTTGTAAGCGTGCAACACGGCGGGTCCGCTACTCAAGTAGGCGTCGGCTTGAATGCTCCAGGCGATACCGTTATTCGTGCCATTGGCGGAAACCGTCGGGGTCGCACCTGGAAAACCATAGCTGGTAGCCGACTGTGATTCGGGAGTCGCGACGATAAAACCATTAGTAATAAGAAATGCTTTCATCACATCGCCATTGCCCTGGTAATAGATCCGTTTGTTCCAGTAGGCCGGTGAACTCCACGTGCCGCCCACCGCACTGGGAAGCGACTCGACAATTTGATTGTCATTGCCGTTGATCCCATCGGTGCCGTTGTAATGTCCCATGTTGTCGCGGTCTAAAAGATAGATTTTTCCCTCCTTGCCGCAGCCGACGATGAGGTGAGGGTGCGCGACACTCCCCGCCGAATCCGGTAGTAGCAGCGGCCCGCCGGAGCCAAGGTCGTTGTCGGCATTTTGCAAACTGAGCTGGTTGTAGGGGGTGAAATAATCTGCCACGGCCAACCGGTTCGAAGTCGTGGAAAGCTTCACAAAACTATCGGCGTAATCGCCACCGTTAGTATTTGCGCTGAACGAGCCATTGCCGGTTTCAAAATATAAATTGGTGTTCGCATCCACGGAGAGCCCATTGCCGCCCATCCACAACGCGCCTTCACCGGCATTGTTGCCGAAGGCCGCAATGGTTGCATTGGGGGTGGTATTGAAAACGTAGTTGGTCGAGAGCACGAGATTCGTGGCGTTGTAGCCGAACACCCAGCCATGATAAGGATCCGTGTCATCATGGCTACCGTAGGCGACGTATATCATTCCGCCCGCCAGCGTCATGGCCGGACGTTCCATGTGTTGAACGGCGGAAAAGGTGACCGTGGTTCCGTTGGCCGTTTCCGTGTAGTTGTTTCCCGATATGCCGGTGCCGGGCACGGTCGCGGCCACGACTACCGGACTGTAGGCGCGTTCGGTTCCATTGGTGATGTTCAAGGCGTGGATGCGATGAAAATAATTTGTAGAAACTCCCGCGACCGTCTCCCGGGTAAACGTATCCAGATAAATCGTGCCGGTCGCCGGATCAATCACCGGCGTGGCCGCCGTGCCTTCTTCGGGAACCACATCCAGGTTGCCGACGGTATGATAACGCCGGCCATATTCAACGCTCGGCGAAGATGCCGAGATTCCCAGATTTGTCTGCCACAATAATCCCCCATTGGTATCCCCATTACTATCGGCATCAAACGCATAAATGGAGTCATGCATAGTGGCCACAAAGACGACATTGCGCACGCCGCGCCCGGGAATATTCAGACCATTCACGATCAGCGGCTGGGCATAAACGTAGCCATCAACCGGAACAGAGAATAGTCTGCCAAAATTGGTTGAATTCACATTCCCGGGCGTCAATAGAAATTCATTCGTGTTCTGGCCCTGCCGGGTGTTGTCATAATGATAAGTCAAAACGTTGAGCCCGGAAGTATTGGGCAAAGGTAAGACGGTGAGCGTGGCGGGCAGACTATTAGTCACCCCGAAATAGTTGGAGGCGGTCAAGGTATAATTACCGGCGGCGGCGGTCGATAGTCCAGCCAGCGTCAAGGCACTTGAAGTTGCATTGAGGATATTGCTGCCATCATGCTGCCATTGCAGTGAAATGGGCGGTGTGCCATCTACCGTTGCCGTGAAAGTGACCAGCCCGCCAACGTAGTTTGTAATTGTAGCGGGACTGGGTGGTTGCGTGAAAAGAGGTGCGGTCGGAGGATTGACTGTCAAATTTACGACCGGGCTTACATTGGTGGCGGAACTGTTGCTGACCCGCACCGAATAATTTCCCGAAGCGGAAACGGTGGCATTCGTCAGCGTCAAGAGACTATTGGTGGCTCCGGGAATGGCAACCCCGTTGGTCTGCCATTGATATTGTAACGCAACCAGGCCAAAGGCATTTTCAATCAAGGTCACCGTAGTGCCGCTGAATACGTTGGTGCCGGGTGAAACCAGCGGGGCGAAAACGGGCAGGAAATGGCTGGCCCCACTAAAGAAAAGTTGCAGCACCTGCGCTTGGTTCAACGAGGAATTGAAAATGGCTACCTCGTCCATGAGCCCATTGAACGTCCGTCCACCTTGAGCATCCGCGCCGATCAAGGTGGTGCTGTTGAAAGCTTCGGCGGTGCTGGCGACCGCATTGGTGGCAAACTGCACGCCGTTGGTATTGCACAGATAGATCACAGCGTTATCAGGCGAGATGACCAAAGAAATAAACGACCACTGTTGCACCGGCGGCACCAGGCCGGAAATCCAATTGTAAGTGTTCCCGTTGTTTTGGTTCCAAGTATAACCCAATTGCCCGCCCGTCTTAATGTTTAAACCTGACGCATCGCCATTGGGGCGGCAGAATACCAGCCCGCTATTATCCCCCGGCGTGCCGATCGGATAAATCCAAGCGGTGATCGTGACGGTGTTAGTGTTTAGATTGAGTTGCGGCAGGGTGACGAATGAGTTGGCCGCACTGCTATTGAATTGAGCTGCCGTATTAAATGACTCCAACCCCGCAAAACCAGCGACGGGATTTGGTCCGGACACGCCATCCGTCGCGCCGGAGCCATAAGTTCCGTTGAAGTTTCCGGTCAGGTCTACCGCCGTTAAATTTCCACCCGCAGTGCTATTCGTTTCGTTGAGCCGCCAATAACCGATGGGTTTGGCTTGGCTTACCGCCGCGACAAAGGTTGCCAGCGATTGAACGGTCAATTGTGCCGTGCTGGTGGCCACCGGTCCACCGATTGAATTTGACGCGAGCAAAGTATAGCTTCCCGCATTCGCCAGTTGCAGATTCGTCAAGGTGAGGGCGGCGTTGGTCGCGCCCGGAATGTTCGCCGCCCCGCTGCCGGTGTTCGCCTGCCATTGATAGTAGATCGGCAACGTGCCGTTAAACGCGGCGGAAAAAGTCACGCTGCCGCCCACGTAGCTCATGGAGAAAGATGGCGCGATGTCGGCGACCAGCACCGGCGAGCTCGCGGCGACTAGATTCAGGGTCACGATGCTGCTCGTGGCGCTGCCCAGACTGTTGGAGACAACCACGTCGTAATGGTATGTTTTAGGTGGCCAGCCCGAAGTTGTAATCACCAAATTAGTGGTCAGCGCGCCGGGGATGTTGGTGCGCGATCCTGCGCTTCCACCATCGGCCTGCCATTGGTAGTAAAGCGGAGATTGACCACTGGCCGTTTCGCTCAAAATCACCGTGGTGGCGGCGTAAATGGGATTGTTAGTCGGGGAAATTGTCGGCGAACTTGGGATCGGAGAATTGACCACGGCCACGACCTCGATGCCATTCAACGGTGAGCGCCAGACGCTTGAATTAGTTTCCGAGGCGATGGTGATGACCCCGCTGACGGGGACGACATTATCAATTTCAATATAATTACCGAAATCCGAAGCGGCGGCAGTGGCGGTGTTGAAATTCGCGGCATAGGTTTTCGCCTTCACGAAGCCGGTAAAGGCGCCCCCAACAGTTGCGCTGGATGTATTAAACGTCGAGGTTCCGCTTCCCAGTTGAGGCGCGTAATAGATCATCCCGTTGATCGAATAATTAGGGAGTCCATCACCATTATTGCTGGGATGGGAGGCATCACTATAAATATAAAGAAACACATTATAGGCTGCCCCGGTCAGACCGGAAATCGTGCTGACTACCGAAACGCCGCTGCTGTGATTAGCGCCGGCATCAACATAACCGTTCATCAACGATCCATTGCCCCCGTCGGCGGTGGTGCCGCTGTGCCAACTGCCGGCCGCCGCCCCGCCGCTGAGCCCTAATGTCGCCGAGACGGATCCATCGCTGGAATGAATTGTCCCGGACGTGAAGGTTGTGGCTGGAATATTGTTCCAATTGGTGATCGGCACCAAGCCCGCCGAACTGGTAACTGGGACAGCGGTATCGCCGACAAAATTAATCCCGAACGATTCCGCCCCCGCGAGCACTTCCGCCAGGCTGAGCGCCAGTAGGGCGAAAAACGTTGCCAGAATACCGTAATTTTTTTTCATGGTTATGATCGATCAATTGCTTCCGGTCCTAAATCATCCTTGAAAGCATGAAGTTTCAGCCATTTTCAATAACCATCGGCGCTTGCGGCTTGAAAAGCGTTGAAAGGTCGGCTTGGAAAACAACATGATTGGAATTCCGTAGAGGGTATACAACTTAATTTATGAATCTGAATAGGCAATGTGGCCTATTGGGTTTTTTAAAAAAACCGCTAGCTTCGTTTTAAGCATGTATTCCTCTATCGCAATCTCATTGGCTTTTACGACAACCAGCAAGTTTGGAAAATTAAGAGCTTCCATAGTTCTAATTGTTTTAACAGCGCTCGCGTTGGTTTTTGTCAACGCTGCCCAGGCTTCCGAAAATATTTCGCCACGCGAAAAATTATCCTTGGATTTTGGTTGGAAGTTTTATCTGGGCAATCCTTGGGGCGACGTGATGAATCTGGCCAAGGCGGGTGACAATGGCGGACCGGCCAAGCCTGGTTTTTCCGATGTTGACTGGCGCACCGTTAATCTGCCGCATGATTGGGCGGTGGAACTGCCGTTCGATCGCACGGCCGATGTTAATCATGGTTTCAAACCCATTGGGCCGAAATTTGAGACTAATGACGTCGCCTGGTATCGGCGCAACCTTGAATTGCCCCGGGCGGATGCGGGTAAGCGGTTGTGGCTTGAGTTTGACGGCGTGTATCGCGATTGCGATGTGTTCGTTAACGGGTGGTTTGTGGGGCACCACGACGATGGTTACGACAGCTTTTATTACGACATCACCGACGTGGCGCTTCCGGGTGCTAAAAATGTCATCGCGGTGAAAGTGAACGCCGCGCAATTTGAAGGTTGGTTTTACGAAGGCGCGGGGATTTATCGGCACGTCTGGTTGGTAAAAACTGCGCCGCTGGCCATCGCGCCGGACGGTATTTTTGTCGCGAGCCAATTCAAAAATAATTTTCCCCAAGGCGCCGCGCAGATCAATGTGGAAGCCAGTTTGTTGAACCTGCAAACCAATTCGGCGGCGGCGACGGTGGTTTGCGAAGTCATTTCACCCGCCGGCCAAACGGTGGCAAAATTCACCACGTCGGGAACGGTGGCCAAGTCAGTTCCGCAAACGGTGCGGCTGCATGGAAAAGTATCGTCGCCGGTTCTCTGGTCGCCGGAATCACCCAAACTTTACCAGCTTATCACGACGGTTGAGTGCGACGGAAAAGTGGTAGACCGGAAGGAAACGGAATTTGGCATTCGCACCGTGGCCTACGATCCGAACGCCGGATTTTTATTGAACGGCAAGCATTATGAAATTCAAGGCACCTGCAACCATCAGGACGCGGCGGGGGTCGGGGTCGCCGTGCCCGATGCCTTGCAGTATTTCCGGATCGCCGCGCTGAAAGCAATGGGTGGCAATGCCTATCGCACGTCGCACAATGCGCCGACGCCGGAATTATTGGAAGCGTGTGACCGGCTGGGAATGTTGGTGCTGGATGAAAATCGTTTGTTCGGCAGTGACGCGCAAAATCTGGCGCGGCTCAAAGGTCAAATCCTGCGCGACCGCAATCATCCCAGTGTCTTTACCTGGTCGCTGGGCAATGAAGAGTGGAACGCTCAAGAGACCGCTACCGGCGCGGCCACCACTCGAACCATGCAAGCCTTGGTTGATGCGTTGGATCCGACCCGTCAATGCACCCTGGCGGTTAATGCCGGCGCTTATGGCGACTTTGGCATTTTTTCCGCGCTCGATGTGAAGGGGTTTAACTATCACTACGAAAGCATGGACGCTTATCATGCGGCCTTTCCGAAGGCGAACATATTGGGCACCGAACAGGCCAGTTCCATCGGCACGCGGGGCATTTATACCAACGATGCCGCGCGGGGTTATGTCACTGCTTACGACGATTATAATCCGCGCTGGGGCTGTTCCGCCGAAGAATGGTGGAGTTACTTTGGTCCGCGTCCGTGGGCTTCGGGCGGTTTTGACTGGACCGGATTTGATTATCGCGGCGAGCCGACGCCCTATCAGTGGCCCTGTATTAGTTCGCACTTTGGCATTCTCGACACCTGTGGTTTTCCGAAGGATAATTTTTGGTATTACCAATCGTGGTGGACGACGAACGTTGTGCTACACCTGTTGCCGCATTGGAACTGGACGGGGCGGGAAGGTCAGGAAATCAGTGTGCGGGCTTTGAGTAATTGTCAGGAAGTAGAATTATTTTTGAATGGTCAAAGTCGGGGGCGCCAGACCATGAAAAAGTTTTCTGAGCTGAGGTGGATGGTCAAATATGAGCCCGGCACACTTTCAGCCAAAGGTTACAACAATGGAAAAGTTGTCGCCCAGACCAAGGTTGAAACGACCGGCGAACCGGCAGCGGTCACCTTGACGCCGGATCGCGCCACGATTGAGGCCGACGGGCGGGATGTGAGCGTGATTACCGTGGCGGTGACGGATGCGCAGGGCCGGGTGATGCCGCTGGCAACCAACCTGGTTCGTTTTACCTTGAGCGGCCCCGGCCAAATCATTGGCGTGGGTAACGGCGATCCTACTTGCCACGAACCCGATAAATTCGTGCGCAAACCTAATGTTGAACTGATTCCGATAAATGACGGCTGGCATTTTAAAGTTTTGCCGGACGTAAGAAATCAACAACTGGCCGAGCTGCAACCCGCTTACGATGATTCTAACTGGAACCAAGTAAACACCATGGCCAATGCAGATTCATTGGTGGAACCGGGACAGGCCATTTACCGCACGCATATTTCCGTGCAGGCCGGAGACTTGGCGAACGAAGCGGTGCAATTGAAAATCGGTCGGATTGATGACACTGGCTGGGTGTATGTTAATGGCAAGCTCGTGGGCGAATCTCATGACTGGGCAGCGTCGCCGAGCTTGGAAATAAAACCGTTTTTGCGCGTCGGCGACAATACGATCGCGGTGGCCGTCATCAACGCCGATGGTGCCGGTGGGCTAGGCAATAACGTGGTTTTGAAATTCGTAAAAAAGCCCGAGCCTTTAGAATGGCAGAGGAGCATCTTTAACGGTTACGCGCAAGTTCTGGTGCAGTCTGAAATGGCGGCCGGTGAAATTAAGCTGACGGCAACTGCGAATGGCCTAGCGTCGGCGGTGGTGTTGATCAACACCGCAGAGTCCAAGCATCAGGATGACTTTGCGTTAACCACGACGGCGTCCGCTTATTTGACGGACTTTCATCCCGTCAAAGCTCCGATCATCGCTGGACTGCAATTGAAAGCCGGCGATCGGGTGGCGATTTGCGGCGATTCTATCACCGAGCAGAGAATGTATTCCCGACTCATGGAAGATTATCTGACGATGTGTGTGCCGCAATTAAAGGTCACGGTGCGTCAATTTGGCTGGAGCGGTGAAACGGTGCCGGGTTTTTTGTCACGCCTGACGAATGATTGCCTGCGCTTCAAGCCAACCATTGCGACTACTTGTTATGGCATGAACGATTTTGCGTATCGCCCGTATGAAGACCGCATCGGGCAGTCTTATCAGAATAACTCGACTAAGATGATCGAAGATTTCAAGGCGAATAACGTTCGCGTGATTCTCGGTTCGCCCGGTCCGGTGAGCAAAGTGCCGCCGTGGGTGCATTCGGCGACCACGACGACGGAAGATCTGGATTTAAGTTTGTGCCAGTTACGTAATTTAGACATCGGTCTCGCTGACCGTGAGGACGTCGGGTTCGCCGATGTTTTTTGGCCTATGTTTAATGCGAATATTATTGGACAACAAAAATATAGCGCCGCCTACGGCATTCCCGGAAATGATGGCGTGCATCCGCATTGGGCCGGGCATTTGGTAATGGCTTTTGCTTTTTTGAAGGCGATGGGCTTGGAGGGTGACATTGGAACATTCAACGTTGATTTGAAGCATAACACCATGACTGTTTCGGCTGGGCATCAAGTGGTTTCCCAACAAGCTGGTGAATATAAAATTGTAAGTAGTCTTTATCCCTTTTGTGCCAGTGCACCGGCCGGCGAGGCGGCAGCTTCCTATCCGGTCGGCGGGCAGGATCCAGTGACCTCGGATAATAGCATCCAGTCAGGCATGACGCTCGTCCCCTTTAATCAACAACTGAATCGGTTAAGGCTGATAGTCAACCATGCGGCGGCTAAGCAATATCAAGTCACTTGGGGCCCGGAAAGTAAGACGTTTACGGCGCAACAATTGACGCAAGGCATTAATTTGGCGGCGGAGTTTCCGGCTAATCCATTTAGTTCGGCTTTTGCCAAAGTAGATGCGGCAGTCGCGGCCAAGCAAGCGTATGAGACGAAACAAATCCAAAAATTGTTTCGTGGTGGCAACGGCACGAACGATGATCAAATCAGCGGAAACAACGGGATGAACATGGCCCAAGTGGCGGCGGTAACGGAGCGAGTAGCGGCGAGAGCGGAAAAAGAACATGAGGTATTTGCTGACGCCGTGCTGTCCTCATTTGTGCCGGTAACTCATGTGATCAAAATCACGGCCCAATAATTTGTTCAATTGTCCCTAAACTCACTATTGATCACGGTGCGATCCGTCGGCAGCTTGCGTCCAAGCCTATGAAAATCATTCTGTCAGGTCTAATTGGACTGATGCTCCTTACCACCGCTGCTGCCGTGCCCGTGCCGCTGGCGGTCGAGGCCCCGATTGCCGTTGAGAAATTACGCGTCAATAATCCCGCGATTCTGCCGCTGACGGGCCTCTGGAAATTTCAGATCGCCCAGGGCCGGGAACATGCCGGAACTTTTTTACCCGGATCCGACAACGCCACCGCCTCCAGCGAGCAGGGCGAGCATAAGGCGGGCGGCGCATTGGGGGATACCAACACCTACTGGTGTGCGGCGGACGGCTCATTTCCCCAATGGTGGCAAATTGATCTGGGCGAACCCCAATGGATGCAGGCTTTGCGAATTTTGTTTGAGGACAAAAAATTTACCTATCAAGGGCAGATCGAAACCAGTAGAGATGGCACGAACTGGACTACGCTGGCTGATCTTAAAACCAATTATCTGGCGGCCCATGGCGACATCGCGATGACCCCCACGGAATGCCGCTATCTGCGGATCACCTTTACCGCTGGCCAGAACGATCGCGGGGATATTAAGTGGGGATTCATTCGCCACCTTCAAATGATGGTAAGGCGGAATGGGAAACAGGTTGTCTGGAATCCGGGGCTCAATTCAAAGGCTGCGCAGTTATCGAATTTCAGCCGGATGGATTTCAACGACGCTAGCTTCGCCACAATTCCCGTGCCGGCCAACTGGGAGGTCGAAGGCTTTTCCAAACCGACTTACGACCAACCGGATGACGCGGTGGGCCTTTACCGGCGGGTGATGAACGTGCCGGCGAGTTTTGCGGGACAACGCGTGGTGTGGCATTTCGACGGCGTTTTTGACACGGCTGAGGTTTTCATCAATGGCCGACGCGTAGGCTACCATGAGAGCGGTTTCACGGCGTTCGATCTGGATGTCACCGATTTCATCAAGCCGGGTGAGAAAAATATTTTTGCCGTCCGCGTTTGTAAGAATTCAGATTCGGTTGACCTCGACACGGGTGACTACTGGGCGTTGGGCGGCATTTACCGCGAAACGTATCTCGTTGCACTGCCCCCGACCCACGTGGCTGATGTTACCCTGGTCACGGACTTGAACCATGACTACCAAGACGCGAGTTTGCGGGCCGATATAAAAGTAGCCGGAAAACCGGGACAACCTTTTGAATTGACGAGTCAGCTCTATCAATTTGATGGAACCAAGGTGGGCAAACCGGAGATGAAGCAGGCGGGCAGATTGGACGATAACGGCGATGGGGTCGCAAAATTGTCGCAACCGGTCGGAGCCCCAAAATTATGGTCGGCGGAAAAACCGAATCTCTATTATCTCGTCACCACGTTGACGGTTGATGGCAAGGTCGTAGAGCGAACGCAGGAAAGGTTTGGGTTCAAGCAGATTGAGATCAAAGGCGGCGTGCTCTATTGGAATGGCGTGCCGATCAAATTGACGGGCACCTGCCGTCACGAAGAATGGGCCGTCAGCGGTCACGCGTTGACCGAGTCGGAATGGGCGACCGACGTTGCGCTCATGAAGGCGGATAACATCAACGCCATTCGGACCAGCCATTACATTGATGCGCAGCGTTTTCTCGAGTTATGTGACGAAAAAGGTTTTTACGTTTTGAACGAGATTCCCTTCTGCTGGGCCGACCCTAAAAAAGTAGCTTACACACCGGCTTATCTGGCGCGGACGGATGAAGCTTACGAACGCGATAAGAACCGTCCTTGCGTGCTGGCGTGGAGCATGGGCAACGAAAGTGGTTTCGGCCCGGTGAACGATGCCGGATTCAAACGGATCCAAGCATTGGATCCCACGCGCCCGGCTTTCATTTCTGGCGCCAAAAGCAAAGATAACACCAATCTTGACCTGTTAGATTTTCACTATCCGCACGCGGACGAAATCAAACGGATCATCAAAAGCAAAGATCGCGCAACGAAACCCGCCATGCTCACCGAGGGGCCGCATATCATCTATACCACTAATACGATGAACTATGATTACGGCGTGAAGGATTTTTGGGGTCAAGGATTGCTACTTCAGTGGAAACTTCTCTGGTCGGTCGATACGATGCTCGGCGCATTCATCTGGGAATGGCAGGATCAAGGTCTCGCCGATAAATTCCCCGGTCGCGCCGGTATCACTTCCGACGGACTACGTGAAAACAATTTCAAAGGTTTCGTGGATGGCTACCGCCACGTAAAACCGGAGTATTTTAACGTGAAGATGGTTTATAGTCCGATCGTCGTTGACGCGCGCGATTTCGAAATCGTCAACCAGAGGATCACGTTGCCGATTCAAAATCGCTACTCCTTCACCGATCTATCCGAACTGACCTGTCACTGGGAAGCGTTTGCCGGTGACAAGTTGCTCGCGCGCGGCGAAAAACAAATCCCTTGTGCGCCCCGATCCGCCAGCACGGCGAGCTTTGCGGTCACGCCAGGCATGGATGCTTTGCGGCTGGAATTTATCCATCCCGACGGACGCTCCATTTATTTTACGCGATTGGAAATTAAAGGTCTAAAACATCCGGCACCGCCCGCGGCAAAAGTCGTCGCAGGAATGGTTAAGCTTCAGGATTTTGGTGACCAAATTCGCGTGTCAACCGGCCAGGCCGAATTCGTCGTTAACAAGCTCGATGGAGCGGTTGCTTCGTGGACGGTAAACGGCCAGCCGCTACTGGCGGGAAATTTCATTCTTAACCTCGGAGCCAACCGTCAGCCGTTGCGATCCGGTGGGGAAGACTCGAAGAATTCACTCATTAGTAAGCAGGATGCCCAATTGAAAAATGCCGTGGTAACGGCGCAATCCGCGGGCGATCGGGCGGTCATCACGGTTTCCAGCGACGTCTCGCTGGTGGAATCAACCAACTCAAAAGGCACCCTGGTTGAAAATTATACGGTTCGTCCCGACGGGCAGATTGACGTGAGCTGGCATTTGAAATGGACCGCCCCGGTTGGCCGAGTCTGGGAATTGGGGTTGGAATTGCCGCTGCCGTCGTCGCTGAATCAAATGCAGTGGCGGCATGACGGTTTATGGACTGAATATCCCCCGGATCACATTGGTGCCACGGTGGGAACTGCCAGGCCGCAGGACCTCACCTTTCTCTGCACCAAGCGCAATTTGCAATGGCTTACCCTGTCCGCGCCGGCTGAAAAATACGCGCTTTGTCTACTGAACGATGGAACTCCCTTGCACAGCCGCGGACGTGTGGAGAAAGCTGGCTTGCGGCTCTACGCCAGCGCATTGAACGCGCCGATTGAACAGGATTTAGCGGACGGAATGTTAGGGGATTACTTCATCTACCTGAATCCCGGCCAGACTTACGCGGGCGGCTTCAGTCTGCGTCCCGTTGAAATTAACCGTGATTGATCACCAAACGAAAATGCCGAAACTTTCAATCGTTGCGCTGGTAGCCTTGGCCAGCTTGATTTTCCCGACAATCAAGGGCCAAACCAAGGCGGAGTCTTGCGGTATCAAATTTTGGGAAACACAACCAATGTGATTACCGGCGTTCCCGAAGCGATTCATTTCGGAAATATCAAGTAGTTTTGAAGGCTGGGATATATTATAAAAAAGCATAACCAACACTTTGATGACCAATCTATGAAACCAAAATCATTCCAAAATCTGGCGCGTCCATGGACGTGGCGTATCCGTGGTGTCTGGATCGTCATAAGTTTTTTGGCGGTCAGTTGCGGGTCATTCACGGCGCTGGCCTTCACCTCCACCGATGCGGACACGCTGTTCGAAGCGCATGCCAAGGCTTTTTACCAGAAGGCGGACGGCGGCGCGTTCTACCTGAAGAGCACCGAGGGAAACAAGCCCGCCGATTTTTGGACGGAAGCCGAACAAATGGAGATGGTGTTGGACACTTATGAACGAAGCACCAACCCGCAGCAACTCGTGATGTTCACGAACTTGTTTCATGGCTTTCTAGCCGAGCACAGCCGCACTTGGAGACATAATCCTTATAACGACGACATCATGTGGATGGTCATTGCCTTGACCCGGGCGCATTTGCTCACGGGCAATCCTGAATTTCTCGCCGTGGCGCGGACGAACTTTGATCTCTGCTACGAGCGCGCGGCTTCAACGAACTTAGGCGGCGGTCTGTGGTGGAAGGTGGATGTCCGCTCGAAGAACGCTTGCGTGAATGGCCCGGGATCTATCGCTGCGTTTCTACTGGGACGGTCCACGGGTAAAGCCGACTACTTTACGATTGCCACGAATCTTTTCCAGTGGGAACGCGCCACTTTGTTTGATCCGGCGACGGGCCGGGTTTCTGACAACATCAATGAAAACGGGCGGATGGGACGTTTTGCTTTGACCTATAACCAGGGAACCTTCGTGGGCGCGGCGAATTTTCTGGGTTATACCAACGAGGCGCGACTGGCGGCGCTATATACCATGAACCGGATGTCTCGCGATGGCTATCTACCTTCCGGTGGTGAGAGCGGCGATGGTGGTGGCTTCAATGGCATTGGGGTGCGTTGGATTGCGCGGTATATGAAAGATCGCGGTGAACAGGCTACCTTTGAGCCGTGGTTGCAGAAGAACGCGGAAGCCGCGTGGCAGGCCCGCCGCCCAGCGGACAACCTTTCCAACGGCCACTGGCCGCAGCCGACACCGGAGGGTCGGAGATATTCGTGGGGTTGCAGTAGTGCGGTGGTGATTTTGCAAGTCGTTCATCCGACGGAAATGGTTAAACCCGACGCAAAATGAAATGCTGCGTTCAATTCTAATGATCGTGCTACTATGATCTTTGATAACGACCGCCAGAGCGTGAATGATAGCCGGCGCGAGCAACGCCCCACCATGATTAAACCCATTCTTTCGCTCAGCTTGATGCTGTTTGCGACGTGCTTCGCGCAGGCTAAAAAACAGCCCGTAGACTATGTGAATCCCTTTCTCGGAACCACCGCTCTAACCAATAGCGCCGACCTTGGCTATGTTCCTCCATGGCGAACGTGGAATGGCCTGAACGCGCCCGCCGCGACGGTGCCCTTTGCGATGGTTCAGGCAGGTCCGATAACTACCTACGGCAGCGGTAGTGGCTATGAATACGAAATCAATACGATCAAGGCTTTTGCGCAGACGAGCAACACGCAGTGGGGAAAACAGAATATTCCCTTGATGCCGCTTGAAGGAAACAGTTTCACCGCCGATGATTTCGCCTCGAGCTTTAGTCACACCAATGAATCGGCCCACCCCGGCTATTATCAGGTTTTTTTGGAACGCTACCACATTAACGCTGAAATTACCGCTACCAAACGGTGTGTCTATTATAGATTTACCTATCAGGGCGGGCAGGAAAAAAAACTCGCCTTCGACCTGGTGCATGCCGGAGGTGGCAGCAGTAGTTGGGATTTGCAACTGGCGGGCGACCACGCTGTTTCTGGAAAGCAGGGTGGGTTGTATTTTTTTGCCGTGATGAATCACCGCATCAAAAGCATTGACACTTATAAGCGCAATCCCGACCAATCCAATCTTTCGCGCTCTCGCCAAGGTGCTGGCGGTCAAAGGAAAATCAGCGGCAAGATTGATGTCCCTGTCATCAGTTTTGAAAACGAAAACAAACCTTTGGAGGTAGAGATCGCCCTTTCTTACACCAGTATTGCAGCGGCAAAAGACAACCTGAATATTGAAATTGCCGGCCAGAGCTTCAATCAGGTTTACAAAAATGCTGACCAAATTTGGGAAGCGATTCTCAACAAAATTCAGGTAGCCGGTGGAACTGAGCGGGAGAAAGTATTATTTTACTCGTGTCTCTTCCGGCAGTTCTGGTTCCCCAGCGTTACCAGCGACGTGAGTGCTGAGTTTGAAAATAGGGAGAGTCCCGCTTTGTGGGATGTCTTCCGCACCCAACTTATCCTGCTGGACATGCTGCTTCCCGATGTCAGCAACGACATCATTAATTCCATGCTGCGCGGCAGTGCGCGTTCGGGATTTCTGCCCACCTCGTTCCATGGCGATTTTGCTTCGGCTTACATCACGGGGTCGTATCTGCGCGGCATCAAGGGCTTTGATGTTCAGCAGGCATACCGCTGCATGCTGAACAATGCCAACACCGCGGACGGTAATCGGGCCCGGCCTTATAACCAAGAGTATCTAAAGTTAGGCTATGTTCCTGAAACCAACCTCGCCCATCCGGTGACCGAAACGAAATCAACCGCCGGAACCACCAAGACACTTGAATATGCCTATTCTGATTATGCCATTGCCCAGCTGGCCAAGGCACTGGGCGATACCAATTTTTACAGCCAGATGATGCAGCGCAGCCAGAACTACCGGAACGTATTCGACCCGGCAACGGAGCTGATGCGAGGTCGCTTGGCTGATGGAACCTGGTGCTCGCCGTTCGATCCGTTTTATCCCTACTACGAATTTATGTATCGCGAGGCTAATGCCTGGCAGGCATCTTTCTTCGTGCCGCAGGATCCGCAAGGTTTGATTAGCCTCTACCACAGCCCGGCGGATTTCGAGCGAAAACTCGACGACCTCTTCACCATTCCCTGGAAAGGATATGCCGTGGATAATCTATCGTGTTTTCTCGGGCAATTTTGCATGGGTAACCAGCCCGACTTCAACTATCCTTACCTCTATTATTTCCTGAACAAGCCAGAGAAATCACAAGCGATTCTCACCAAACTGCTCTCTCATTACTTTGGCATGGGGCCCGAAGGTCTGGCTTTGCCGGGGATGGACGATCAAGGTTCACTCACGGGCTGGTATGTCTTCAATGCCATGGGCATATTCCCTTACTCGCCGGTCGACCCTGAATACATCATTTCGGTGCCGATTTTCGACAGAATCGCCATAACCCTTGGCAATGGCAAAAGCTTTACTATTGTCAAAAAAGGTAAGGGCAAGAATATTGATAAAATCACCATAGATGGCAAACCGCTGGACGGTTGGTTTGTCAAATACGCTGATATGCTAGCAGGCAAGGAGCTGGATATTTATTTGAAGTGATCAGGAAGCGGGCACGTTTCCGTTCATACGTGGCCTCTCATCGGAAGTTTTCAGCATTATCGAAGGTTGCTGACTTAATGGCTCCAACTGCTGCGTGAGGTTGCCGGTTATCCAATTTTCCATTCGGCCGATTTGGGGGGCCATGCCGACAAGGTTATTTGTCACGGTGCGCCAGGCAACGTCCTCCAGTAGAACGGGCGTCACGGTAAAATTCAGATGCAGCGCGGCGACGGCTGGTTGCTGGGACAAACCGTGCGGACTGACGCCATAGATGCGACTATAAAATACTGCTGCCGCCAAATAATAACCATTGTCATTGCCGTGATAATTATCGCTTTTGAAAAGATTAACAAAACCCGAATTTGTTGAAGGCAAAAGACCACCGAAGTTTTGCCAAGCGTCTCCAACGGGCGCGATAACTACTTCCGGGCTCGTAGAATTATTAGAGTTCATCAAATTTGCTAACTGGAGATAATTGTTATGCAGTTCCCGCTGCATCTCCGCTGTGCTCGCAAAACTGTTAGACGTGGAAATTCCTCGGATATACTTTTCATTAGCCACCGGGCGCGACCATGTTTCATATAATATCACGCGAGTCTTTGGATTGTTGTCCTTGATCTCAGCATAAAGCTTTGTGCCGTATTTTATTTGATTGGCAACACTATGTTTTCCGTCCACGTAGTGAGTCGGTTCGGTGCTGTAATCCTGTAACACAACATAAGTCCAAGGTTGAGACTTGATCGCGGACTTGGTGGCGTCGCTCTGGCAATGGAACTTGAAGTCTTCGCCGCCCGCCGTTCGCATAATGACCACGGGATTTCCTTGGCCACCCGCTCGCGCCAAGGCTGAAAATATTCCAGGAACGCCGCCGCTTTTCTCGGTGTTCATCCCCGGATCCGAATCGCCGTAGGTATAACTATTACCAATGAACAGGATATTATCTTCAGCTAGCGAAAAACTTGGCAACGACATAACGATCAGCCAAATCAAGGCTCGGGTCAGCGTCCTGACTTGAACGCTATGACCGGCTTTTTTATTTTGCATGATCAGATCATAAATCGTCAAGGCACAAAAGCTGAGAATTTTCCCGGAGTTGATTCGATGGTTTCATTGGCGGTCGAAAGACCTTCGGCGGTCGCGGTCAACTTGATTTCGCCCGCCGTGTGCGTGGATTGCACGATGACCTGCGCGAGACCGTTGAACACGCTGCGCTGCCAATGTGGCGGAATGGGTTGAAACTGGTAGGTCAACGTCACCCCTTGGGTGATGCCGCCCGGTCCGCCATCATTGGCCACGCCGATGGCAAGGGTGTTTTCGCCCGGGTGCAAGAATCGTTTCACTTCGAGCACCGCGGGCATGCGCCGGACAGTTGCATGCCCAATCCGCTGGCCGTTTACATAAATGTCGCCGTCATCGTCAATCCGTTGAAACTCCAACTTCACCGTATCGGCCGCCAAATCGTTTGCGCTTACTTGAAACCGCGCGCGAAAGACGGTTTGCTGGTGTTCCCGCAACTGACCGTTGTCGGATCGCACATCGGTAGTTGGCCAAGAAGAATCATCGTAATTCAGGCTGAACTCAGGCAGATCGTGCCGCGCATCGGCGACTGGCTTGAAGCGCCAACCTGCGCCCAGCGATTGGGAATGCACGGGGTATTGCGTTAGATAAACATCCGGCTCATGACACGCGGGATCGCCATTACCCACGCCGATGATTTTCCCTGGCCCACTCAATTCAAAATGGATCAGATTATTTGCCCCCGGCACAATCCTGGCGTGCGTGTCCGTCACCGAAACCGTGATTAAACTTAAGTCTTCGCCATCCGCTTTAATGAGGGGCCGGTCACCGGTAAGTTGAATGGCCGCCGCTTGGCCGGTAGTTTCAACCTTAGTTTCCGCAACCAGTTTTCCAGCGTTGTAACCTTTGGCTGAAAGCGTGCCGGGCGCGTATTTTACTAGCCATTGCAGATGGGAATTTTTAGACATCGTCTTTTTGCCGAGGCTTTGCCCGTTCAGGAACAGTTCGACTTCCTGACAATTACTAAAAACGCGCACGTCTATGTCTTGGCCTGCCTTGCCCGGCCAGTTCCAGTGCGGCATCAAATGCAAGACCGGCTGGTGCGTCCACCATGATTGATAGTAATAATAAACGTCCTTCGGAAAACCGCAGGTGTCGAGGATGCCGAATTCCGAGTTGATGTTCGGCCAGCGGAACGGCGACTCTTCGCCGCGATAATCAAAACCAGTCCAGACAAACGAGCCACTTGCCCACGGACGCGCCGAATAGTATTGCCACCATTCCTCCGCCGTTGTGCCATAATCTGGCTTATTGCCTTCATACGCCGATTGGTAGTTAGCCGTATTTTCATAAATGCCGCGGGTGAAGTAAGCGCTGGATTCCTCCGTGCCGATACAGGGAATGTTGGGGTTCGCCTCATGAAATTTATCCATGTCGCCGCGATGGAGATAGTTGAAACCTTGGACATCCATGACTGAAGAAAAACCATCCGCTGGGTCCGCTTCAACGCGCCCATCCATCGCGGCCGTGCATAACCGCGTCGGATCCAGTTGATGAACCAGATCTTGCATGGTTTTAAAAATACGCGCGCCGACCGCCGACCGCTGGTAGGAGTGTTCTTCGTTGGCTAATGACCAGATGAAAACGCTCGGATGATTTTGGTCGCGTCGGATTTGCTGTTCAAGATAAGCCAGATTTTGCGGGTCGCTGCCGAGCAACCGGTTTTCGTCCATGACTAACATGCCCAACCGGTCGCACGCCTCCAGCAATTCGGTCGTCGGCTCGTTGTGGGAGGTGCGGATGGCGTTGGCACCCATTGCTTTCAGCGTGGTGACGCGAAAATTTTGCAACGCGTCGGGTAACGCCGAGCCAACGCCGGCATGGTCTTGATGGTCACAAGTGCCCTGGATAGCATAAGGTTTTCCGTTCAGTAAAAATCCATTGGTGGTATCGAAGCCCACGGTGCGGATGCCAAATTCCGTTTCGACCCGGTCAGTCGTTTGCCCATCACGCAAATCTGTCAGAACCGTGACCAACTTATAAAGCTTGGGTGATTCCGGCGACCACAGCTCATAGTTAGCTAGTGACGTGACATTGGTGATTTCTATTTCAGACAAGGGAGGAACCGTCACGGTAGCTTGAAATTTCTGGAAGCGTTTTCCTTCCGGATTTTCAATCACAAAAGTGACCGGCACAAAAATGGAATTGGTTAAATTATTTTTCAGCCGGGTTTGAACCTGAATTTCTGCTTTACCCGCCGGCACATTGTTTTGGAATTGGCTGTAAACAAAAATTCCGTCCGGCGCGACCGCCAGAGGCGCGGTTTTTTCCAGCCAGACATGTCGGTAAATGCCGGCGCCCTCGTAAAACCAGCCCTGAAATTGCGAGGCGTCTACGCGTAGGGCGAGGACGTTTTTACCACTGCAATTAGCGACATCGGTTATGTCGCAACGGAAACTATTGTAACCACTACCATGATGCGCTAGCGGAAAGCCGTTCAGAAAGACCGTGCAATCACGATAAACTCCGTCGAAATCCAGCCAGAGACGTTTGCCGCGATCGTCCGCCTTCAAGGCAAATGCGCGGCGATACCAGCCGACGCTGTTGGTGGGAAAACCGGGGCCGACCGGTTTATAGCCGTGATCGTAATTAGCATTGGCGTCGAAAGGCAGTTCCACGACCCAGTCATGCGGCAAATTAACCGTCCGCCAGTTTGAATCGTTGAAATTTTGATTGGCGGGGCCGGAGCTTTCACCCGCTTTGGCAAGGTTTTCACCCAAACCCCAGTCATCGCCCAGATGAAATTTCCAGTCGGAGTCCAATAACAATTTTTCGCGCGGTAAATCAGTTTCGGCCGCGCAGGCGGTGAAATTTAAACTTCCAAAAACGCTCATTAAAGCGAACAACGGAAGTAATCGACTAAGCCGGGCATAACTAAAATGTGTCATAGAGGTGTTTAAATTTTCCACGGGTGAATCATTCGCCAAAATTCCTTGGGCCTAGTTTTTTGGAAGGTTCAACTTTACCCGAACCTGTATTGCCCGCCCAATAGGCCACATGGCCTAATGCTTATAACGGTTTAAGTCGGTAAATTTCCCGCCATCGCCCATGGCCTTAAAACATCAAACCGCTGGCGGTCATGATTTCAACGGTCACGGCCAAGTTCAATGCGGAAAATTTATCTGATTGAGAATGGCTATGAACTATAAGATTCTGAAGCTCGCAATCACCACCGTTAGAGTAAAAAACAAACGTGAATCGCTTTCTTAAAAAGTAATGAAAATTCTTTGCCCGTTGGGAATGGTCGTTGCCGTTTTGATCTTGGCTGCCAGCCGCGCGGCCGGGGAATCAATGTTGACCTACCACCACGACAATGCCCGGACGGGCGCGAACACGAACGAGGTGTTGTTGACGCCGGCCAACGTAAACCTAAAGTCGTTTGGCCGGCTGCGAAAGTATGCCGTGGACGGTTATATCTATGCTCAACCGTTGTATTATTCCGGGCTGACCATTCCCGGCAAAGGCGTGCGCAATGTCGTCTTTGTCGCGACGGCTAACGACAGTGTTTATGCCTTCGACGCGGACAACGCCGAGGGCCCGGACGGCGGGTTGTTGTGGCACGATGATTTGGGTGAGGGCATTGACCTGGTCAACCGGCACGAGATCGGCGGACGTTATCACGACAATACTTTTCAAGATATGCTGCCGCAGATCGGGATAACGGGAACACCGGTGATTGATCCGGTTGCCGGCACGCTCTATGTGGATGCGTTCACGCGCACGGAGAAGGATGGCGCTCCCGTTTATCATCACAAGTTGCATGCCTTGAATATCACCGATGGTTCGGAACGATCGTTCAGTCCCGTGGAGGTGGCCGCGTCGGTGCCGGGCACGGGCGTTGACAGTGTCAACGGCGTCGTCACCTTCAATCCCCGCCGACACATCCAGCGACCGGCCCTCACGCTGGTGGGAGGGATTTTGTTCGTAGCCTATGGCAGCGCCGCGGACACCGATCCGTATCATGGCTGGATCATGGGTTTTAACGCGAGCAATCTCCAGTTGCTGCCGCATTACGTTTTCAACACGACGCCCAATGCGACGCGGGAGAAATTCGGTCCGCACGCCGGGGAAGGGGCGTTGTGGATGGGCGGTGACGGGTTAGTCGTAGATGCGGAAACTAATTTATTTTTTGAGGTCGCCAACGGCAGTTTCGACGCCGATCCATCACTGGGAAATGGGATTAATTACGGCGACTGTTTCATGAAGCTTTCTACGACCGGCAACCGGTTGGCAGTGGCGGATTACTTCACGCCGTTCAACCAGGCGGAGATGCAGGCGGACGATGCTGATTTTGGTTCGGGTGGGGCGCTGTTATTGCCCGATGAAGCGGGTAGCGCGGCGCATCCCCATCTCATCGTTGGCGGTGACAAGTCCAGCCATATCTATCTCGCCGATCGCGATCAGATGGGGCATTACCGTCCGACGGATAATCATCAGCTCGTGCAGGAGGTTTACGCCGACATCGGCCGGATTTTTAGCACGCCCGCTTATTTTAATTTTCATCTCTATTACCAGGGCATCGGTGGGGTGATGAAGGCCTTTGCCATCACGAATGGTTATATTACGCCGACGCCGGATTCGGTGACGCGCACGAGCTTTAGCGGGTTCGGCACGACGCCCTCCGTTTCGGCGAATGGCCGGCGCGATGGGATTGTGTGGACGATCCAGAGCGACGGCGCAGTCCAGCATCGCCCCGCCATTTTACATGCCTACAACGCGTTGAATCTGGCGGAAGAATTATACAACAGCAGCCAGTTGCCCGAACGCGACAATCCCGGCAACGCCGTCAAGATGTCCGTGCCGACGATCGCGGACGGAAAAGTGTTTGTCGGTGCGCAACAGGATTTGGCGATCTTTGGGAACGGAGTTTTTCTAACCGCGCCGGTGATGTCGCCTGCCGGCGGTAATTTTAACAACGCAGTTTCCGTGACCCTGGCTGATGGCGAGCCGGACGCGGATATTTACTACACGCTGGACGGCAGCGCGCCGACGCTTCATTCCCTGCATTATCGGACGCCGTTGGCGGTGACGAATTCGGTGACGATTCGCGCGCTGGCGGTGAAACCGGGCGCCGTCAGCAGCCCCGTGGCCAGCGCGGATTTCGTTAACACCGCGGCCGTCGGCGGCGGCACGGGACTCCTCGGCCAATACTGGGCTAATACCAGCGCGTCGGATTTCACCAATGAAACTTTTGCCGCGTCGCCCAGCCGGACACACATCGACCCTACCATTGATTTTAACTGGCGCACTAACGGCCCGGCTCCGCTGATTGGCGCCGATCATTTGATCACGCGCTGGAGTGGCTCGGTTCAGCCGCAATACGACGATGACTACACTTTCGCCGTCGTTTCTTCGGGCGGCGTGCGGCTTTGGCTCAATGACCACTTGTTGATCAATGACTGGTCGACGCAGTCATTGTCCGTGACGAATCAAGGTGTCCTGCCATTGCACGCGCAGCAATTTTACAATCTCCGTTTGGAGTATGCCAATGGTGCGGGCGGGCCAGTTCAATTGCTCTGGCACCGGCCGTCTACGAAATCTGAAATCATTCCGCAAACCCAGCTTTACCCGCGCCCGACGGCGTCACCCACGGTTGATTTTGTTAATCCGGCGCCGGACGCCACGTTCACCGGCAGCGCCAGCGTCACCGTTGGCGTCGAAGCCAAGTCTACTTTTAATCAAATCGCGAACGTGAAATTTTTTGCCAATGACCGGTTACTCGGCGAGCTAAGCCAAAGTCTTTACGCACCCACCTACGCGCTGACCACGACCGGACTGGCGGCGGGTAGTTACGCTTTGACTGCCATCGTCACGGATGGAAGCGGTTTGAGCGGCACGTCCGCACCGGTTCAAATCACCGTGACCGCTGGCAGCGGACAGCCCTACGGTTTGACCAACCGGGTGAAGGTGGTGCCTTTTCTCAAAATGCCCGCCAGCTTTGGCGACGCGGTGCCAACCTTGCTTTCCGGCACCGGCGTGTTCGGCGATATCGCGGCACGCACGCCGGTGGCGGGATTAATTCCCTACCATCTGAACGCGCCGATGTGGTCGGATGGCGCGGTGGCAAATCATTTTATGGCCGTGCCAAATCGGGGCGACACTATCACGCCCGACGAACAACTGCGGTTGCGCCCGACCGGTTTCTGGAAATTTCCTGACGGCACCGTCTTCATCAAAAATCTGGATCTCGTCGTGGATGAAACGCATCCCAACGCGCGGCCTCGGCGGTTGGAAACGCAAATCCTCGTGCGCGACAACAACGGCGCAGTTTATGGGGCGACTTACAAATGGCGGACGGATAACCGCGACGCTGATCTGGTTACGGCTGGATCGAGCGAGGACATCGCCATCACCAACGCCACCGGCGTCCGCACGCAAACCTGGTATTACGCCAGCCCGGCGGATTGTCTGACGTGTCACACGCCTGGCGCCGGCTACGTGCTCGGAGTCAACGCCCGGCAGTTCAACGGCGAACTCACGTATCCCGCCACCGGCGTCACCGACAACCAGATTCGCACCTTGAACCGGCTGGGCCTATTTAGTCCCGCGATCAACGAAGAAAAAATCAGTGGCTTCGCAAAACTCGCGACGATCACGGATTCGAAGGCTTCGCTTGAAAATAAAGTTCGCTCCTATCTCGATGTCAACTGTGCGCAATGTCATCGGCCGGGCGGCACGGGCATCACCTTTGATGCTCGCTACGACACGCCGTTGGCCGACCAGCATCTTATCAACGCGCCGGCCGCCGTGACGCTCGGCTTGAGCGATGCCCGGATTGTGAACCCCGGAGAAATAGAGCGTTCGGTGCTCTATCAACGCCTCACCAGTGCGGTTCCCACCGTGAAAATGCCGCCGCTATCACACAGCCAAGTTGACGCTCGCGCCACGCAGGTTCTGGGCCAATGGATTAACACGCTGGCCAAGTAACCTACCGAATGAGGCGTTGCCATCAGGGTGTTGAATCGTGGCGCTCCCTGATTTTTTGCGTCTGACTTTTATATTTTTTGATAAAGGAAATCGGTGAAACGCGCGCTGCCGCTGCCGCTGGCAGCCAGTGTCGGTCGCGCGGCTTGGAATCCACCATGTTGTCCGTTTTGATCGAATTCTGATGCGTCAAAATTCGCTATCAAGCTTTGCCATTTCTGCCCGTCGCCACTGGCCAGAAACTCTACGCGGTTCTTGCGGTTCACCATTTTCAACCAAGCCGTTGCGGCTGGCCATGCGCGGCTCGCGAGCTTTTCCTTTGGCCCATATACATTTAACTGTCCATTTTCTAATTCAACAAAAACCGCTACTTTAGGATTATATTCGAGACCCAGGGCGGCGCGACTTTGATCTTCAATGCTGGCAACTACTTGCACTTCATAACTTTCATCCCGCGCTCTTAGGGTAAGAGGTGAACTTTCGGCATACGAGTTGCCTTTCGCCCGGACAATCAGCGCGCCGGTGCCCACTTGGAAGCGGCTCATATCTGTTTCTTTCCAGGCCTGCCACGTCGCCTTTAGAGTGGGCGCTTTGAAATCATCTGATAACTCAATCATCGGATGTTGTGCCCTGCCCATGGGCGCGGGCATTGGCTGGCTTCGACGCGCGCCCAGCGGCGCCCGCGGCCAGCCGTCGCCCGTCCATTCGATCGGTTCCATCAATGTATTGCGCCCCAATGTTTGGAAGCCTTTGCGATAGCCGTGATAAACGAAATACCAACGATCATCGGGTGTGGAAACCAAGGTGCCATGTCCGACCGACCACCAATCTTCATCCGCACTATAAGTATGGATTAGCGGATTGAGCGGCGAATTTTCCCAAGGACCCAGCGGCGATTTAGAGCGCGCCACCACCGCCATGTGGCTCGTCGGCGGCCCGGCGGTGCCACCTTCGGCGCAGATCAGATAATAATATTCGCCGCGTCGCGTTAGCTTCGGGCTTTCTAGCCAGAAGCCCTCGGTTTTCCACTCTTTTGGAAAATCCCAGCCAGCATAAACTTTCTTCCGTTCTCCAATTGTCGAAAGGCCATCAGCGGCTAACTCAACGACGTGGCCCCCGGCGGTATAAAGATAACGTTTCCCATCCGGCCCAACGACATGACCGGGATCAATGTCGTCAATTTTCAAATCAATCGGGGCGCTCCACGGCCCGCGCGGATGTTCGGCGTGAACGACAAAAATACCTCCCATAGGAAAATAGATGAAATAACGCCCCGTGTGTTCGACGAGGTCGGGTGCCCATATTTCTCCGTGGGTTTCATTTAGCACTTGTGAAATAGGCAACCAATTGACCAAGTCGCGCGAGTGCCAGATCACCAATCCGGGCGCGTAAGAATAGGAAGTATGAGTTAGGTAGAAATCCTTACCCACACGCAGAATGGTAGGATCGGGATAGTCGCCGGCAAAAAGCGGATTCTGAAACATGGGCTGCGCCATGTCACTTGCCGCCAAACTTTGCGAAGTTTGTCCCCACGCTTCCCATAGATCGCCGGTTAATGTCGCGGCCGACACACCCGCCGTCAATTTGAGCCAGTCGCGGCGCGTTAGTCTTGATTTCATATTTTCACCTTCAACCTTAATAGATGCACAGATTTTTCGCTCGTGCTTTTGGTTAAGAATTTCATTCAAAACGTCCCATTTTTGCTGGTTTATAGTGACACCAATCACTCGATTTAACCTGCGGCCTAACAATAATACTTTTCCCGGACTCGCGTTGAAGGGCAATCTCCGCCACCCATTTACTGGAGTTGCACCTGATAAAATTTCTGCGGTTGACTAGGTATTACTGTGAACGGTGATATGGCATCCGTGTTGGTGATCCAAGGTCCAGTCACCGTAGTTGACTCCAAAAGTATGCCGCCATTGGGCCAAGTTAGGGTCAGCTGGTTGCCGTTCCAGCGATTGGTGATTTGCGGCGGCAAGGGCAGTCGATTGCGGGTGAAAAATTGCAACTCGGCCACATTGCAAGCGCCGTTGTTAGGCCCAAGGTAACGGACGTAACGAAAAGCCGTAGAATTTGTAATCGTCTGGGAAGTAACGACGCCATTCTCCGGCGGCGTTGTCGCAATTGTGAAAAGTGTGCTGGGGCTATTAAAGGTGAAATTATTTGCTCCTTGAAAAACCCCGCCCAACATCCGGCCGGAGTAACCGGCGCGCGGCCAGTAATTGATTTGCCCGATCACATTACTGACTCCCACGCCAAAGTCAAAACCCACCCAATCCCCGCTGTTATCGGGCCCGTCAAAATAAGTATTTAAGTTGCCATCAAATACCTTTGCGACCGTGTTGCCGCTGTTGCTCCACGATCCACTGGTGCCAATAATTGTCCCGCTTATCTGGTTGGTGCAACTAATAAACCCGGGTTCGCTGGCGGGCGTCGCTTGCGTCATGGCCACGGCATTGACTGCCCAGTTAGCGATGATATCAATGTTTGTCGGCGTTGGTTGCGTCCAAGCATTCCAAGAAATATTATAATCGGCGCGCCGGTCAGCCCAAGCGGCATTGGCATTCGCCAACATCCAAGAGTAATAAGTGCTCCATAAATTATTATCTTTGACGAAGTGTCCCAGGCCGCGCGCAAATTCGGCGGCCCAGGTGTTTAAGTAAGTGGCACCGTTGTTGAAAATACCATTAGACGTAAGGTTGTTCCTCGTAAATTCGACGTCGATGAGCGCGTCATTATAATAAACCGACTGCCCCGTGATATTGTGCAACAAATTAGCACAGTCGAGAAAGGTCCCTTGGTTATAGAGGTTGGGAGTCGTATTAACTACTCCATTGGTAGAAATATTACCACAAACTAAACCCGTTCCCGGAACGAAGAGATTGGTGCGCACCCAGCTATAAATTTGGACCGCCCGATTCAAATAATTTGTGTCGCCCGTGCTTTGATAGATCATACAGACCGTTTGCAGCAGGCTATCGCAGGCCAGGGGATTTTTGCCAGGCTGGCCGTTGTTATCCGAAGGTTGTTCCTCCCAAATGCCTCCGTTATTATAGTTGGTGTCCCACCCACGCGCAAAGGCCAGGTTAAAACCATATTCGGCTTGGGCTAAAAAATTGGCGTTGCCCGTCATTTGATATCCCCGCACTAAGGCTAGCGAAAACCATCCGATGTCGTCGTTCCAACCATCATTCCACGGCGGCGGATTTTGCATCAGCCAAGTAGTGCATAGATTATTAATTAATTGCTGCTGCTGGGGACTTTGAGTTCTCTCAAAGGCATCTTCCTGACCTTGAATGTCGATCGAAAAAGTCCATGAACCATCCGGGGCGCTGTTGCTCAAGCTCTTTGCATAATAAGCGAAACCATTCGTTTGAACTAAGTAGGCTCGGTTGAAAGCATCGATCTGAAAATCTGCGATGGTTGGGACGACGACGTTTAAATGGGCGACTACGCTGGTGACCGAACCGAAACTATTGGTCACCACCACGGAATAATCCCCGGTATCGGTCAAAGCTAGATTTGTCAGCGTCAGCAAATTGGTTTGCGCTCCGAAAATATTTCCGCTGTTAGTCAAATTGATACCGTTTTTGCGCCAATTATAAAAAGCCGGCGCCGCGCTTTTAATGGTCACCGAAAATTGCGCTGCGCCATTGGTGTAAAGCCGTAGCGCCGCTGGTTGGGTTTGTATCAATGGGGCGCTCGTGCTCGCTACAATTTCAATGCCATTGAGTGGCGAACGCCAAGTCCGATTGTCCGAGTTGGCCGAAATAGTGATCACTCCATTGATCGGGATGACATTATCAATCTCGATGTAATTGCCATAGGCGAGTGCTGGCGGGTAGAGATTATTGTTTACCGTAGTGACGCCGCCTTGAATTAATCCCGGGAAGGCGCCATTTCCATTGAGGGTAGCGGTATAATGCGCCGTGCCGTTGATCGTATAGTTTGGCAGCCAATCGCCATTGTTGCTCGGACGGGCAGTATCGGCGGCGGTATATAGGTAGACCGTATAAGCCGCCCCTATGAGGCCGCTGATAACATTGGTCGCGGGCTGGTTTGCCGAACAGTCGTTGTAGCCGTCCAGCAAGGATCCATTCCCGCCGTCGCCGGCCGATGCGCTGTGCCATGCGTTTGCCACACCCGCGCCACTTCTTGTCAGAGTTGCGGAAACTGAGCCATCGCTTGAAAAAATCGTTCCCGAAGTAAAAGTCGAGGTGACAATGTTTGTCCAACCTGTGATCGCGATCAACCCCGCACGGGCGTTAACAGTCGTGGCGGAATTGCCTAAGAATTTGATCCCAAACGATTCGGCTTGAATGACACATTCATTATCAATCGCAAGAACAGCTAAAACCAGACCGACAATTTTGGAGAAATTCATTTGCGGCATTTTACGTTGGAAAGACATAGACATAACTTGCCAAAGCAATTCGGACAATAGGCATTATGGCCTAATCAGAACTGACGTAACTTCGCTTAAGAGCCGATTCAAGAAGGCGTGCGGCGGTGTCGAAGACCAGCCGCAGCGCGAAGATTTTTTTCCGTGGTTGGAGATAGTTAATTTTTAACTGCGTTTAAAATATTTTTTGCAAGATCGCGCCCAAACGGGCGGCGTCCTTTTCCTGTTCAAGTTCAGCGCGAAAATCTTCGTCCATGATTTTACGCGCCAGTTTAGCAAGCACTTGCATGTGGGTCGTGCTGGCCTGACCGGTGCGGATCGCCAGCAAAATCACCACGCGCACTGGTTGGCCATCGAGTGAATCCCAGGCCACAGGCGACCGTAGTTTGAGCAACACCAAGGAATTGAAACGCACGGCATTCGTCTGGCAATGCGGAATGGCAAAGCCTTGGCCGAAGCCGGTGGAATAAGTCGCCTCGCGGCGCCAGACGGCGTCTTCCACCGCTTGCGAATTATCCGTGCGACCCATGATGAATAGTTGATCGACCGCCTGTTTGATCGCCTCGGCCTTGGTCGTCGCATCGGAGTCAATTAGGATCAGATCAGTCTCCAACAACGGCACGTTGACTTGCGATAAAAACTGTTCCAGCAGCGCGTTCACCTCGTCCGCCGTCGCGCATTGTAAAGCGCTTTCCAATAATTGTCGGCACGCCGCCTGGTTCAGCCGTGATAATTCCGCTTTAAGTCCGGCGATGACGGGTGCGGCGGCGCTGATTTTATTCAAACCTGAGCCTACTAGCAGCGGTAGAAAACGCACGTGACTGCCCATCTCGCCACATAAGCTGATTTCTTTTTTTTGCGTCCGCGCCGCATCCGCGATTAGTTTTAGCAAACGGAGAAACGCCGGTTGCAACGGATTGGAAAGCACACCGAGCTGAGCATTCATGCGGTCGGCCGCCATGAAATACTGAAGTAAATCATTCGAGCCGATGCTAAAAAAATCCAATTCTCGACTCAACGCTTCTACCGCCAACGCCGCTGCCGGCACCTCGATCATGGCACCAACGGCCATGGCCGGATCAAAGGCGATTTTTTTGGCCGCGCATTTTTTTTGTTCCTCAGCAATGATGCGTTTAACCCAGCGCGCTTCGTCCACCGTTGCGATCATCGGGATCATCACGCTTAATTTTCCAGCCGTCGAGGCACGCACGAGCGCTCGGATTTGCGTGCGGAACAGGGTTTCAAATTCAGGATAAATCCGCACCGCGCGCCGGCCTAAAAACGGATTTTCTTCCGCCGGTAAATTGAGATACGCGAGCGGTTTATCGCCGCCCACATCGAAGGTGCGGATCACCACCGGACGGCCCTTCGCGGCGGCGAGCACCGCGCGGTAACTTTCAAATTGTTCGGCTTCGTCGGGCGGCGTGGGACGATCTAGAAAAAGCATTTCAGTGCGGAACAGACCAACCCCTTCGGCCCCGACTTCAAAGGCGGCGTCCGCTTCACCCGCAGTCGAAATATTCGCGGCGATTTCGATCCGTTGGCCGTCTTCGGTGGTAACCGCGCTGACAGATAATTTTTCCAGCCGCATGCGTCGACCAGCGATCCGCCGTTCTTCCAACGTGTAATGACGCCGCGCCGCTTTGGTGAGGTCCGTCACGAGGGCGCCCGCGTCCGCATCCACGACGATTTCCTGGCCGCCCAATTGAATCGTCGGTAAATCCGTCACGCCGGCGAGCGTTGGAATATTGAACGAACGGGCGAGAATGACCGTGTGCGAAGTGCCGCCAACGCTGGCGAGCACCAGGCCTTTCAAAAATTTCCGATCGAGGGCCAGAAATTGTCCAGGGGTGAGCGACTCGGCCACCACGACGGAAGCGGCGGTTAATTGAACCGCGTCGGTCTTGACGGCATCACCGTAAATTTCACGCAACAGTTGCCGGCAAACATCTTGAATATCCAAGGCGCGTTCTTGCAGCATTTCGTTACCACTCGCCGCCAGCATTTTTGAAAAATGCGTTTCCGCCTCTTCAATCGCACCCGCCGCTGTGCGTTGTCGTTCGGTCACGGCGGCGCGTAGGTGGTTTTGAAAATCCACATCGCGGGCAATGGCCTGGTGCACTCTAACGAGTTCGGCTTCGACGCCTTTCGCCACGACCAAACGATGGTCATAGGCCATGTTTAATTTTGCCAGCGAAGCGTCCAATCGCCGCCATTCTTTTTCGGTATCCGTCACGCCGTTACGCGGCAACGATGGCGGAATCGAAAATTTACCGAGCTGCACCCCGCGCCCGCGACCGATGCCCGGCACCACCGGCTGGCCGCGGTAAATGATTGCGCCCGCATCACGTAAACCCGGAGATAGCGGAGTTGCCGTTTCGATTTTTGCCGCTGTCAGCGGCGCGTCGCAGTGAGGGAATTTATCGTGGAGAAAGGCTTTCAACCCGTCGATGGCTTTTTGCTCATCTGACCCACTCACTGTGAAGACGCACGTATCGCCGAGCCGGACATCGGTGCCGACCATCGCCAAAATACTTTTACCATTGGCCTGACGCTGCGTGCGCCGATTGAGGAGCGTTACTTCCGAAACGAACTGGCGCACCACTTCTTCCAATGCGCTCGCCGGTCGGGCGTGAATCCCGCTGGGCAGCGGACAAATAAATTCCAACTCCAAAGCCATGAGAATTATTTCAGTTGGGCAAAAATGGCGTCGGGATCTTTTAAGGCCGCCTGCACCGGCACTTGAATTTTACGCGCGCGTGCAAACCGGCCTTCTTGCTCAATCATAATGTCGGTGGCGAGAATGACGGCGTCGGCCCCGTCCACGTCGGCCTGGCTCAATTCGTTTTCAATGCCCATGGCACCTTGCGTTTCCACCTTGATGGTATGGCCGAGTTTCTTGGCCGTTTTTTCCAATTGGGCGGCGGCCATATAAGTGTGGGCGATGCCCGTGGGGCACGCCGTAACAGCGACGAGTTTCATATTTTTATTTGGCGATGGTGACAGTCGATTTTTCGGTGAATTTTTTAACCAGATTAATGGTGACCGCTGTGACGACGGCGCCCGTGACAATGGCCACGATATACATCAGCGGTTTGTCCACGACCGGTAAAACGATCGGCCCGCCGTGCGGCGCGTGATCACCGACGCCGCCGAGCATGGCGATCGTGGCGGCAATCATTGAGCCGAACATGATTGTAGGAATAACGCGCAACGGATCCGACGCCGCGAACGGAATCGCACCTTCGGTGACTCCTACCAGCCCCATCCCTAAGGCCGCTAAACCGGATTCGCGTTGTTCTTCGCTCCAACGTTTACGGCTCAAAAGCGTGGCGAGGCCGAGGCCGATCGGCGGCGTGCAGATCGCGGCGGCACAGGCACCCATGATCGCATAATTTTGTTGCTGGATCATGGCCACACCGAAAAAGAACGCGGTTTTATTGACTGGCCCGCCCATGTCAAAAGCGATCATTGCGCCCAACACCATGGCCAATACCACCTGCGAACCGCTTTGCATACTTTCGAGAAAATGATTCAGATGCAAAAATATCCGGGCGATCGGCAGGTTCAGCGCGAACATCAAAAAACCGATGATCATTGAAGATAAAATCGGGATGATGATGACGGGCATGATGGGCCGGAAAATTTTTGCCACGGGAAGTTTTTTGAGCACGTTAACCACATGGCCGGCCGCCAAACCGATTATCAATGCGCCGAGAAATCCGGCACTGATATTCTTGCCTTCCACCAATTGCGGCGTGCCCGCGATGAAGCCGCCAATGAACCCGGGAACCAGACCCGGCTTTCCCGCCATGCCATAAGAAATAAAACCCGCCAGCACCGCCGGAAACAAGGTGAACGCCGTCACTCCGATCGTGAACATGTTTTGCACGAACCAAGGACCTTGCGCCGGATCTGGGGCTCCTTTGTCGTTCAAAAGATGAAAGTGAAATGCATAGGTCAGCGACAAGGCGATCAAAATGCCGCCGCAGGCGATGAAGGGAATGACGTAGGAAACTCCCGTCAACAGATACTGTTTGTGTTTTTGCAGTAATTCTTTCATGCGTTGTAAGTGGAAATGGTGACGTCTGACCTTATTGGCAATCCAGCGGCCGGTAAAATAAAAAGATATTGCATTTATTGTATATTTGTAACAATCAGTTGCGTGAACCCGCTCCCGCCGGAACATTGGCCGGAATTACAATTAAGCAAATTGCAGGTCGAAAAAGTCATCACTTGCGGCCGCCGATTGCATCCGCCGCTCTATAGTCATGTGGTGAATTTTCCCCGGCTCGAATTTCCTGTGCGCGGTTGCTATGAAAACAAAATCGAAGTCGGCGGCAAGATGGTCACCGTCAAACTGCTTCCCGGCTCGGCGCTCTTCGCGGCGCCGAATTGCTGGAACTTGCCGGCTTGGAAACCGGGTCTGGAATTGATGTCGCTGTTGTTCGGCGCCAAGCAGATTGGCATCAGCATCGTGACGTCCCCGCGCGGGCGCAGGCCTCAGCTCGCGGCTAGGAAGTTTTCTATTTCAACGCCGCAAACCGGGCCGTTGCCGCCCTTGTTGGAGGCGCTGACCCAGTTGCAGGCGACGGACGGCGCGCCGGAGATTTTCCCCGAACTGGCGCGCGCTTTGATCGGTTGCGTCCGTCAATTGCTACGCCAACCCGCGTTACCCGCGTTCTCCGGCCGGGCCCATCGGCTGCTGGAAAGTGTCTGCGTCTTTTTACAAAATCATTATCAATATGAAATCACGCGCGACTCGGTGGCGGAACAATTCAGTATTACGCCCAACCATCTTTCACGGCTATTCCAAACTCACGGACACATGACCTTTGGCAATTACCTGGCGCACGTGCGGATGGATCGCGCGAAACATTTGTTACACAACTACAATTTGAAATTGGACGAAATTGCCGCTCGATGCGGGTATTATGATGCCCCGCATTTTTGTCATGCTTTCAAACGGCTGACGAAAACCACGCCGGTCGAATATCGCCTGAAGGCGCGCCGAATTTGACGGCTTGCGTTAGGCCATTCTGCCTATTGATTAATTTTATTATTGTGTAATTTTTAACAATCACACCTCACTTACCAACCAACCAAAAGCTTACTTAGCATGTATTTGAAACGTCGTTTTGCATCTCTAATATTTCCAGTCATCGGTCTGACGATCATCTCGACCGGCTGTCATATCCCCGCACCCAAGTCCACTTCCGCGACGCCGTGCTTGGCTGTGCTTGACCGCTTCACCGCGGCGGACGTGCCGGTGATGGGGTCGGACGAAACTGAGTCGCCCGCCGGCAAATGGACGAATGGCCTCACGCCGCCGGGTCTGCCCGGCAACGGCCTGGGACAGCACCCGATGCTGGTCGTCGGCGAAAACTACGACAAAATGTTCGTGGTAAAGGACGGCAAAGTTATTTGGACGTATTCCACCGGCAAGAGTTATGAATACGACGATGTCTGGATGCTTTCCAACGGCAACATTCTTTTCTCCCGCATGGAGTATGCGGCCGAGATCACGCCGGATAAGAAAGTGGTATGGCGTTATGATTGTTCAGTTCCCGGCGGCACGAATCATACCGAAATCCACACCTGTCAACCAATCGGTTTGGATAAGGTAATGATCGTCGTGAACGGCCTGCCGCCAAAGCTTAAGATCATCAATACCAAGACGGGTATTGTCGAAGTGGAGCATGAACTGCCTTTCACGCAGCCGCCTAATCCCGGCGGCATTCACGGACAATTCCGCCGCGTGCGGGTGACCGCGCAAGGAACTTATCTGGTTTCGGTATTCGGCTTGGGCTACGTCGTGGAATACGATCAAAATTTTAATGAGATTTGGAAGTATACAGTTAAACAACCTTGGGCCGCCATCCGACTTAAGAACGGTAACACCTTGATCACAGATGAGGCCGATAGCTTGACGCGTGAAGTTAGTCCCCAAGGCGAGACAGTTTGGGAATTTAACACTAAAAAAGATCTGCCGGCGGAATACCAGTTCGCTTCCGCGCCGCAGACCGCGACTCGATTGGCCAATGGTAATACGATCTTCACCTCGCGTGGTGACAACGGCAAAGGACCGCAGCTCATTGAAGTAACTCGGGACAAAAAAGTTGTCTGGGTATTGCAGGATTGGAAGACCTTTGATGGCATAACCGCCTTGCAGATTCTGGACGATCCTGGCATCCCGGAAATCCCCGGCGAATCGGAACACTGAACCACCCAGCAAGATGCTCTCTTATATGGCTGAATTGAGGAATTAGAAATTGTCGCTCGTCAAAAATTGGCGCTGCTCTATATTGAAATTTCACCAAGATTACCTTCAACCATGAACGATATCACCAGGGTGTTGCAGGATATGGGCCAGGGTTTACCGGCGGCGTCCGATGACTTACTGCCACTGGTTTATGATGAATTGCGCCGTCTAGCTGCCATCCGAATGGCGCAGGAATCCGCTGGCCAGACCTTGCAACCCACCGCGCTGGTGCATGAGGCGTGGCTGCAATTGAGCGGTTCCGGCGGTCGAAATTGGCAAAGCCGGGCGCATTTTTTTGGCGCTGCCGCCGACGCGATGCGCCGTATTTTGATCGACAAGGCCCGGCGTAAAGCCCGACTCAAGCATGGTGGCGGTCAGGCACGTTTGAATGTGGATGAATTGGATCTGGCCCAAACGACTCCAGACGACAACGTGCTCTTGATCAACGACGCCGTGCAGGCCTTGGAAAAGGAAGATCCGGAACAAGCGCGCGTAGTCGTGTTGAAATTTTTCGCCGGCCTGACCAATGAAGAGGCGGCGGAAAGTTTGGGCGTCAGCGAACGCACCGCGCGCCGGCAATGGGAATGCGCCAAGGCGTGGATTTTTCAATGGATACAAGACCAGCATAAGTAATCTTGCTGGCCGGAAAACCTTCGCAAAAGCGCGTTTATAATTGAACCATCATCGCCATGAACCTGGTAAAGCAAAACGAAGATACCGTGTTGTATGCCGCCATCAGCTTGGATGATACGGCGCAGCGCAAGGTGTATCTTGACCAAGCCTGTGTGGATAACGTCACGCTGCGCAGTCTCGTGGAGAAAAAGCTGGCCGCGCGGAAAGCGGCTGAAGTTTTTTTCGCCAAAGCCCGTTCCGCGTTAAGTTTCCCGGCGGATGAAGTTTCATCGCCCACGGATGAGTTGCTGGAAGTTAATCTGGACGAATGGATTGGTGCCCAGATTGGATCTTACAAATTACTCCAGAAAATCGGGGAGGGTGGTTATGGCGCCGTTTACATGGCGGAGCAGGAGCAGCCGGTGCGTCGTCGGGTTGCGCTCAAAGTTATCAAGCTCGGCATGGATACTAAAAATGTCATCGCCCGGTTTGCGGCGGAGCGACAAGCGCTGGCATTGATGGATCATCCGAATATCGCGCGGGTTCTGGATGCGGGGGCGACGAATACAGGCCGCCCCTATTTCATCATGGAACTGGTGCGCGGAGTGAAGATCACGAAGTATTGCGATGAAAACAACCTCGACACGTCGCAGCGGCTGCATTTGTTCATCCAAGTTTGCCACGCCATCCAGCACGCGCATCAAAAAGGCATCATTCATCGCGACATCAAACCCTCGAACATTCTCGTGACGATGCTCGATGGCGTGCCGATGCCGAAGGTCATTGATTTCGGCATCGCGAAAGCCATCGAGGGCCGGTTGACCGACCAAACATTGTTCACGGGCTATGAACAAATTATCGGCACGCCGGCTTACATGAGCCCGGAACAGGCGGAGATGAGCGCGCTTGATGTGGACACGCGCAGTGATATTTATTCGTTGGGCGTTTTGCTCTACGAACTGCTGGCCGGTCGGACTCCGTTTGACGGAAAAACGTTGGTGCAATCGGGCTTGGATCAAATGCGCCGGACACTGCGCGACAATGAACCGCCCCGTCTTTCAAAAGTGCTGACAACTCTAGACGGCGCGGAACTGAAAACGACGGCGGAACGGCGGCAGGTGGAAGCGCCCAAACTGATTTCTATGCTGGCTGGCGATCTGGATTGGATTGTCATGAAGGCCTTGGAAAAAGATCGTTCGCGCCGTTACGAAACGGCCAATGGCCTGCTGATGGATGTGCAGCGCTATTTGAATAATGAACCGGTCCGCGCCCGCCCGCCCAGCCAGGTCTACCGTTTGCAAAAATTGGTGCGTCGGAACAAGATTCTTTTTATCGCGGGCGCGGCGGTCACGTTGACCTTGTTCGCGGGGTTGGGAACTTCCACCTGGCTCTATCTCAATGAACGGCAAGCTTGGCATGAACAAGCCCGGCTGTTGGCGCAAACTCAATCGGCCAATGAGCGGGAAATCGCCTTGCGTCAACAGGCGGAAGATAGCGAGCGAATCACCCAGGCGGCGATCTTGGTCAGCCAGAAAAAACTATCGGAAGCGGATCATATTCTCGACGGGGTAACCAAGCTGTCCCGGCCAAGCATCGATGGCGTGACGGCCTATCGCAAGGTGGCCGAATGGTTGGCTTTTCATGGGCAATGGCAAAAGGCCGGCGACCGGTTTTCAAAATTGATCGCCATTGATGAACTGGATCAGTGGAGCATCATCTCCTGGGATTATCAGTATTGCGGAACCGTCATGGCCGAAAGTGGTGATTGGCAAAGTTACAACCGTTTTTGCCGGTCCTCGGTCGCCCATTTCGCCGGCACGACTAATAACATCGAAGCCTCGCGCATCCTCCGAACCAGTTTATTGACGTCGACGGACCAGACTTGGCTCGCGGCCTTAAAACCATTGGCTGGAATCGTGGAAAAAGGCTTTAAAGATTGGTCGCTGATCCATTCGGGAAATACTTGGGGAACGATTCCTTTGTCGCTCTGGAAATATCGCAACGGGGATTATCCAGCGTCCGAGCTTTGGTGTCGGCGTTTACTGGCGTTGCCGGAGAGAATCGAGGCCCGTGACGCCAGCATTCACATTATTTTGGCCATGAATTGTTTTCAGCTGGGCCGTCAAGGTGAGGCGCGGACGGAATTAAATTTGGGCCGGGCGATGATTAAGAAACAATTTCCCAATGGCGTTATCCGTGGAAAAGCCAATCAGGATTCATTCTTATGGTGGGACTGGATTTACGCCCGAATTCTTCTGCGCGAAGCCACCGCCACGATTGGTGAGGATCCGCTGCCATCGCCAGTGGAGGGTTCTGAACCTTCTTTGGAATGAAAGGTCTGTGAACGGATATTTTTCTGAAACTTTTGATCAGCTTTATCGCTGAATCGACTCTAAATTTTGGTTGGTGGGATTCCGGTCCGAATATTTTTCAAAATATTTTGGCCGGTTTTTTGCGTTCACGACGCGTGATACCAGTGAGACCCATTATTTATTACCGCCAACTAGCCAAGCATTGGCTCTATGCCCATGGCTGACGGCGGCGATAAAAAGCTGAATCAAACCTAAAACCCAAGCGATGAATCGCAATCTACTGAATCGTTCCTTGAATTTTCCGCGTCGGTTGGTCTTGATCGCCGGGCTTGGCAGTGTCCCCAGTAACTCTCAACGAATGCCGGTTAGTCTGCAAACTCAGCAATGATCCCTGTAAAGCAAATACCCTTATTACAACATGAATAATAAAGTAATGAACCATTTGATTAACCGTGGGCGCGGATTGTTTTCCGCCGCCTTAATAGGCTTGGCCCTGCTGATCCTGCCCGTGGTTGCCCAGGCGCAGATTACCTTGGTCGATACGGTGGGGCAGGCCGGCTTGCCGATAACTATGATCACGAGTAACGGGATTGTCGTGACTCTGACAAACTTTGTGGTCACTCCCGGAACAAATAAAGTGCTGGTGGTGCTGGTGGAATGCCGTGGCTCTAGCAGTCCAGAAACGGAATCGACCCCGAGTTGGGGCGCCACGCCCATGCTATTGGCCGGAAAGACCAACAATCCTAACAGTGGTTACCGCGGGGCGGCAATTTTCTATCTTTTCAATCCGGTGGCGGGAACTAATAGCATCACCGTCACGACGGGAGCGGGGACGGTAAATACGGAAATATCCGCCTACACTCTTGGCGGCATTGACACGAATACGCCTTCTCTTTATGGCGCAGCCCCAGCCAATGGCGGTTTGGCGACCGCTACCTTTACCATCCCTGGGGTCACGGGCGGTTCGTGGGCGGCGGTGAACAATACGTGGGCTTCAACACCCATCAGCCCCTTCACCTTCGCGGCCACGGGCGGCACGCCGCAGATGACCACGGCCCTGGAAGTTTTCAGCCCTAATTCGGTAAATTCCGTTGGCTATATTTCAGGCTTAAGTCCCGGTTCGGTAGTCTTTACCGCCACTTATCCGAACAGCCAAAAATATAATTTTGAGGCCGCGGTTTTTGCGCCCCAGCCGATCCCGACGCCGCCCGTTATCAGTGCGCAGCCGCAATCGAATGTGGTGGTCTTTGCGGGCATCACCTTAAAATTAAATGTCGCGGCCTTCGGCACGGCGCCCTTGGCTTACCAATGGATGCGGAACGGGACGAACCTAGTTGACAGTGCGGGGTATATTTCCGGTTCGCTCACCAATGTCCTGACGATCACCGGAATTTCGGCGGCAGATGCGGCCGCTAACTACCAGGTAGTCATCACCAACAGTCTCGGATCGACCAACAGCACTTTTGAGAATGTTTCGATCATCGCGCCGAATGGCGCCTATGAGACGGCGGCCTTAACTAACAATCCGTTTGTGTTCTATACCTTCAGTGAGACCGGCGATCCGCAGTTGGGCAATGTGACCGCGTATGATTCTATGGGATCGTTCAATGGGAATTACGGCGCGGGCGGGGCCGCTGATAATGCTGGCTCGGGCGCCTTCAACGGAGCCGATGGCACCACCGGTCCGCAATCCAGTGCCGACGGCTTGACCGGGTTTCCCGACACGAATGCGGCCTTGGGTTGCATCAATAATAATTTTCCAATTGATTCGTATGCCACCATGCCGGCGTTCAATTTGAACCGTGGGGCCGGGACGAATGTATTGACGATCACGGCTTGGGTCTATCCCGAGGGCGAACAAACGCCCGCAGCCGGCGTGGTTTTTTCCCGCAGCGGCACGACGACGGCCGGCTTGAATTTCAGTTCGCAGACCAATAGTGATGGCTATTCCACCGGCGTGCTGGGTTACACTTGGAATAATGACGGAGCTACTTATGGGTGGAATTCCGGACTGACGCCGCCGCAAAATACATGGTCATTGGTTTCCTTGGTCATCACCCCGACCAATGCCACGATCTATATCCTCAATCCCAGTGGTCTGGCGTTTTCGGTCAATAATTATACCAATCCGCCGCAAAAATTTGAAGGGCCGACTTTGATTGGCGTGGATAGTTTAGCCAGCGCGCGTAACTTCACCGGCAAAATTGATGAAGTCGCACTGTTCAATCAATCCCTGACGCAGAACCAGATGATTGCCTTGTATGCGGCGGCCTCCGGCAACACGCTGGTGCCGCCCGTCCCGTCCATCGTAACCGAGCCGACTTGGACGCCGTCGCCACTGTATCCGGGAGAGCCGGCGAGTGCGACCGTGACCGCGATCGAAGCGACATCCTATCGGTGGATGGCCGGCTTGGGCGGGGTTTATACCAACTTGACGGATGGACCGAACCTATCCGGTTCCGCGACCTCGACCTTGACCATCAGCAATACGCAGCCGGCCAACGCGCTGGACTACATAGTGATTGCCAGCAGTGTTACCGGTTCGGTCACCAGTGCGCCCCCGGCAACGATAACCTTGAGCGCGACCGGCCCGGCGATGAATTTCACGCTTGATCTGGGCGGCGCGGCAATTTTTCAAGGCATTAATATTGATTGGAACAGCTCCACCAATTGGAATCCTGGCGGCTTGCCGGCTTCGACCACGCAATATGCCAACCCGGGCAGTTCCTACGAAGTGGTGCCGGGTGCCCAGCTCCGTTCCCCGCAAAACGGACCTTCCTTGATCACCTTTCCCGGCGCGAAGTTGACTATTGATGGCAATGGCATCTTTACCAACGTCGCGGCCGCCGGCCAAACAACGGTAGGTCAGCTTAAGTTCAAAGAATTTACCATCCCGCAAACCAACTATTATCCGCTACTCGTCATGGCGGGTGGCGAATTGGATAATGGCGGTGATAACGGTGGTCTGTTTCCTTCGACCATAGTGATTCAAGGCACCGTCAATATCATATCGAACACGCCGATTTATGTTGATACCGGCGGCAGCACCCAGCGCCCCTACCAGATTGACGCTTTCCTCGAAGGCAACGGCGGCATTGAGTATCATGATTTTTCAAATGATTTCTCCGGTTGCCTGAACATCACGGGCAATACCAATACCTACACTGGCATCTGGAACGTGGTGCAAGGGCCGTTAGTGGGTAGTGGCACCAATTCACTGGGCACTAATAATATCACCGTCGGTGCCAACGGGGTGTTGGAAACGTCCTATCCCATCAAGAACACCAACTCACTCCTCGTCCTCAACGGCAAGATGTTCCTGACGCAAACGGATACGTTCAAGGCGGCGCTGATCAACGGTCGCCTGCTCGCACCGGGAACTTATTCCGCGGCCACCCTGAATGCAACTTTCACCAGTAACTTCCCGACGAATTTCACGGCACTTTATGGCACCACAGTTACCAACGCGTCGGGCAGCATCACCGTGTTGTCCACCAATGTGGCGCCGATCATTACTGCTCAACCACAATCCTTGTCTCTCTATCAAGGACAGGCGGCAACCTTTAGTGTCACGGCCGCAGGGGGCCCGCCTTTGACTTATCAATGGTATACGAATGGAACGGCTTTGACCGACAATGCCAACCGCATCGGCTCCACTTCCAATCTCTTCCGGATTCCAATTGCGGCTTTGACTGACGCCGGAAACTACAGCGTGGTCGTGACCAATAGCTTTGGTTCGGTTACCAGCAGCGTGGCTATATTGACGGTTCTGCCGACCGGGCCGGTCATGAATTTCACGCTCAATTACCCGGGCACAAACGGCATCAGCGTGAATATTATTCAACCGACGGGTTCTGATTGGAACAGCGTTTCCAATTGGAATCCCTTCGGACTATCCGCCGCTATCTCAGCGGTGGCTTATCCGGGCAGCACATTTGAATTGTTAGCCGGCTCACGTCTGCGGAGCCCCGCGGCCGCCGCCACCTTCCCGGGCCTTCAATTGATCCTGGATGGCAGTGGGATCCTGGAAAATGACGGAACCAACAACCTGGTTACTGGAACAAATAATCCGGTCAATGTCAGCGAGTTGCGTTTTAAGAACAACGACGTGACTAATTACTTCAGCAGTCTGGTGTTAAACGGGGGACAGATCGACGTTGGTAATGCCGGAACGTTGATTCTTCAAGGAAATTTGACCGTTTCCAACAACTCAAGCCTCTTTGTTGACAACAGCGCGCCGGCTGACCGGAGCATCAGAATTGATGCGCAACTGGCCGGCTCCGGAAATCTGTTATGGCATAATGTTAGCGGGCTTTTGAGCGGTAGTAGTTTGCAGATCACCGGCCCGGGCAACACCTTCACCGGCCAATGGATCGTTGATCAGGGCGCTTTGATCGGTGTGGGTGCCAATTCGTTGGGGACGAACAACATTATCGTGGGCACGAATGGTCAGAATGCGGCCGTCGAAACCCTATATAATATCAATAATACCAATGGCAGTCTCATTCTCGGCGCCAATGGTCAGGTATTCCTGCACCAGAATGACACGTTCGCCAGTGTGACCATCAACGGCACGGCGCTCACCAATGGGCTGTATTTCTTTAGCCAATTGAACGGCCTCTATCCGGCGAACTTCCCGGCCACTTGGACGCTCCAAGCGGGTTCCACCATCACGAGCGCCTCCGGCTGGATCAATGTCGGCAATGTGTTCGTCCCGCCGCCACCAACGCCGCGCATCACGTTCATCAATTTGAGCGGCACGACCCTGTCGCTTTCCGCCACGAACGGACTGCCGGGCGGTTCCTGGGTATTATTGCAAAGCACCAATGTCGCGCTGCCGTTGAGCCAATGGCAGACCAATATCACCGGCACTTTTGACGGCAGCGGCAATCTGTCCACGAACATCCTTAATAACGCCACTAACAAGCAGGAATTCTACCTGCTCAAGCAATAAATCACCACAGTCGGAGCGCCGGCTAAAACCTAGCGCTCCGGCTCCAAAAACGCTTGTTAAAAAATTACCGAAAATTTAAAGCTATCATGAACCTAAACATTACTTTGAACGATCGAAAAACGGCCAGACGGAAAGGGTTTACTTTAATCGAGCTTTTAGTCGTCATCGCTATCATCGCAATTTTGGCAGCGATGCTATTACCTGCTTTGAGTGCGGCCAAAGCCAAAGCTCAAAAAATTGCTTGTCTGAACAACTTGAAGCAAATGGGCGTTGCCATGTTTATTTATAGCAGTGATAACAATGAAAGCATCCCAACCACTAGTTATACCTATGCCCCGAGCGACAACTTTTGTTGGGAAACCTATCTGTTAGACCCTAACGCGGGTGCCAATGGCACCACCATGTCACTGACGAATGCGGTCAATCATGGGTTGTTCTACACCACCAAGATCATCAATAGTGGCAAATCCTATTATTGTCCCGGCATGAGTGTCAGTGTTCCGACCCAATTGAAGTATTCCTATGATAATTATGTCAATGGCAATACTTGGCCGGCCTACAGTCATAATGCGCCTGGAGGATGGACGGGCACGGCTTGGAGCGGGTATCTTCGATCCTCTTATATGTTTTATCCCTGCTCAAAGGATTATAATAACAGTGCCAATCCGGCGCAGGGGTATAAACCGGCAAAAAAAACTAACCAGCTTACTTCGGATCACGTGGCGATCACCGACCTGATTTATGACTGGGACTCCATCTCGCATCGCACGAGTCAGACGCCAAAAGCATTGAATATTCTCTGGGGCGATGGGCACGCCCTTGCCAGCACCTCACCCCAAATTTTCAGCAACCGTGCCCTGTGGGGCAGTGATGCGGGTGGAACTCCCTATGCGGCTAATGCTTCCAGCCAGTTCTTGAAAATCGTTTCTCTGCTTACACCTTGAGTGGCTATCGCCGATAAAGTTTATACCGTCCCAACCAGCGACTAGGTCGATCTGGGCCGCTTTATTTGATTTAAAAAATCCGAAAACATGGACCTAAGATTTCGTTCCTCACTGGTAATTACTTCGGCCATTGTTTTGCTCAGCACCTTGACCGGCTGTCATACCACCGCACCCCAATCTTCCTCGGCGACGCCGTGCTTGGAAGTGCTTAACCGTTTCACCGCCGCTAATGTGTCGGCGATGGGGCCGGATGAAACGGAGTCGCCCGCCGGACGTTGGACGAACGGGATCACGCCACCCAATTTGCCTGGCCAAGGCTTGGCACAGCACGCGATGCTGCTTGTGGGTGAAAACTACGATAAAATGTTTCTCGTCAAGGAGGGTAAAATTATTTGGACCTATCAGACCGGCAAAAGTTTCGAATACGACGATGTCTGGATGCTTTCCAATGGTAATATTCTTTTCTCCCGCATGGAATACCTCGAGGAAATTACGCCGGATAAAAAAGTGGTGTGGCGCTACGATTGCCATGTTCCCGGCGGCACGAATCACACGGAAGTCCATGCGTGTCAGCCGATCGGTTTGGATAAAGTCATGTTCGTGGAAAATGGTCTGCCGCCCAAGTTGAAAATTATCAACATCAAGACGGGTGCCGTTGAAGTGGATCACGAGCTCGCCTATAACCCGGCTTGGGGCGTTGGGGGAATTCATCCGCAATTCCGCCGCGCGCGTCTCACAGCTGAGGGAACTTACCTCCTGGCTTTTCTTAATCTGGGTTATGTTGCGGAATATGATCAAAATTTCAAAGAGATCTGGCGCTACAAAAGTCCCAAGCCTTGGGCCGCCCTCCGGTTGAAAAATGGCAACACGCTGATCACCGACGAAAGCGACGACCTTACCCGCGAAGTCAATCGCCAGGGCGAAACGATTTGGGAATTTAATTGCAAAACGGATCTGCCGCCGGAATATCAATTCACTTCCGCTCCACAAAGCTGCACTCGGTTGGCCAATGGCAATACCATCTTCGTCTCACGCGGTAACGGCAAGGGTCCGCAGATGATTGAAGTCACTCCTGACAAGAAAATCGTCTGGGTCCTGCAAGACTGGCAGGACATCAATGGTGTAAGCGCCGTGCAAATCCTGGACGATCCAGGCATCCCCGAAATCCCCGGCCAATCGGAACATTGATCGCGCCAAGACATTATTTTAAATCATAAATGAAAGCATTCATCCCATTAACATCACCCGTGAAAATAACCGTTATGTTTCTCGTTCGACGGACAATTTTGATTAGTTGTTTCAGTATTTTTTTAGCGGCATCGGTTCTGACGCAAGCGGAACCCGCCAAAACTTTATTCAACGTGCGTGATTATGGTGCCATGGGCGATGGCGATCATCTTGACAGTCCGGCGATCAACCACGCGATTGACGCAGCGGTCGCGGCCGGCGGCGGCACGGTATTAGTTTCGGCGGGAACTTATTTGAGCGGCTCGATCCATTTGCAGAGCAACATTCATC
>JAMFSJ010000047.1 GCA_026225255.1 Methylacidimicrobium fagopyrum
AGTGTCTGGTAACGGTAAAGAATGAAAACCCGTCCGGGAGGGACGCAGGAAATGTGGGCCCGAAGTTGTTAATGACTATTTCCGCCGTCCCGCTGGGACGGAGAATTTTTTATGGAACGCTACCAGACACTGCGTGTCTGGCTAATTTTCGTTCGTGCCTTTGGCACTCGACCCGCTTGGGTCAAAAACTAAAACGGCGCGGAGAAAATTCTCCGCACCGTTTTTTATTGGTTGCGGCGGTCGGTGGCACAGTGCCACCGATCGACGCGACAACTCACAAGAATGGCTGCCAAGGAGGCCCGCGGGTGGCAATTTCAGTGGAATTTCGTCGTTTTGACCCCAATTTGCTGTTCGCCAGCACCGGTTTGAGATCGGGGAAGCGTTTTTTGAGATCGGGAAGCCGCTGCGTGATATAGCGCAGCCTTTCCGCTATATAACGCAGCCTTTCCGTTATATAGCGTAGCCTCTCCGTTATATAACGCAGCCTCTCCGTTATATAGCGCAGGCTCTCCGTTATATAACGTAGCCTCTCCGTGATATAGTGCAGCCTCTCCGCTATATAACGTAGCCTTTCCGTGATATAGCGCAGGCTTTCCGTTATATAACGTAGCCTCTCCGTGATATAGTGCAGCCTCTCCGCTATATAACGTAACCTCTCCGTTATATAGCGCAGGCTCTTCGTGATATAACGTAGCCTCTCCGTGATATAGCGTAGCCTCTCCGTGATATCGGGAAATGCCTCCATTAACGATCGTTCGGGGTGGTTGCCATGCTTTCTTAGCTCTTATTTCTCAGTTTTGGCGGAATCCACAGGCTGGGAGCGTGCCGATGGCCTGATTGGCACGTTTGGGATGCGATCATTGGGCCGAGCAATGCTCGGCGCTCCGTTGCGATGCGATCGTAAAAGCAGGTTCACGCCAAGGCGCAGAGCCGCCAAGAAAACGATTCGCCACGCTATCGCTTCCCATTCTGGTCATTCTGTCATTCTGTCTAAAAAGTCAGGGCTCGACGGAGTCTCGCCCTACCCATGATAGATTTAGATCGCCGAGCCGATCGGGAGATCGGCGCTCCGTTGGGACGTGAGCGGCGTTCCGGGGCGAGGGGCGGTTTCTCCCCCGTATTGGGTATTGTCCGGGGGGCGGGTTCCTTTCACCATGTTTTTGCGCGTGAACCCGCGATCAGAGGGGCGTCCGGAACCAAACGAAGCGAGTTAACTTTTTTCCAGAGGGCGGAAGCTTGTCGGGAAATCCGGCAGGTTGAATCGCATGGACAATCCGGGGGGCGCGACGAAGATTTTTAGATTGGCTGAACATGAAATTGACCCGACTCGAAGAATTACTGGCTGGCTTTCAACCCGATTCCAAATCCCGACACGCACCGGCGGTGCAACGGGCGTTGTTCCTCGCCCGCTGTTTGCAAGAGTTGGCCACGGAATTGCAAACGTCCGCCGAAAAGAAGCAGCAGTCGGAACTCGATCGGATGTTGCAGACGCCGTCGGACAAGGCGACGCTGGCGCAGATGACGGACCAGGCGTTTCGCACGAGCGATCCGCGTCGCGCCGTGGAGCACTTGATCCACATTCTCGATGTGCAAGGGGTGCCGCGATTTTTCAGTCCGTGGGATCGCACGTTGATGAAAGGCTTTCAATCGTTCGGCGGTTATCTGCCCGGGGTCGCGTTGCCGTTGGTGAAAGATCATATGCAGAAGGAGACGGCGAACGTCATTCTGCCGGGTGAAAAAAACGAGCTCGCGCATCATCTCGCGGAACGCACGCACGAAGGGGTGCGGATGAATGTGAATTTCCTCGGCGAATCGGTTTTGAGCGAAGCGGAATCGGAACGGCGCTTGGAACAATATTTGACGAGTCTGCAATGGCCGGAGATCGAAGTCGTCTCGATCAAGATTTCTACGGTGTATTCGCAGATCTCGGCGTTGGCGCGGGAACACACGGTGGAAGTGTTGTGCGATCGGCTGGAAAAATTATTTCTCGCGGCCGACCGCGCGACGTTCAAGCGTCCGAGCGGCGAGGTCGTGCCGAAGTTTGTCTATCTGGACATGGAGGAATATCGCGACAAAGAACTGACGGCGGAAGCGTTTATGCGGACGCTTGATCGGGCAAAGCTACAGCACGTGCAAGCGGGCATCGCGTTGCAGGGTTACATTCCCGATTCATTTCGCACGTTGCAACAGATTCAAGCGTGGGCGCGTCAACGGGTGGCCGCGGGCGGCGGTCGCATCACGGTGCGTTTGGTCAAGGGTGCGAATCTGGAAAACGAACGCGCCGAGGCGTCGTTGCGGGGCTGGCCGCTCGCCCCTTACAAATCGAAATTGGAGACGGACGCGAATTACAAACGCATGTTGCACGCGGCGTTGTCGCCGGAGAATCTGGCGGCGTTGAACGTCGGGGTGGCGTCGCATAATTTGTTTGATGTCGCCTACGCGTTGACGCTCGCGGCGGAACGCAACGCGCTCGACTGCGTGCAATTCGAGATGCTGGAAGGCATGGCGAATCATCAGCGGCGCGCATTGTTTGAGTTGTCGCGCAATCTGTTGCTCTACGCCCCGGCGTGCAAGAAGGAACATTTTATCAACGCCATCGGTTATCTGGTGCGTCGCTTGGATGAAAATACGGGGCCGGAAAATTTTCTGCGGCACGCGTTCAAGATCAAGGTGGGCAGTGCGGAATGGCAAAAGTTGGAACAAGGTTTTCTCGCGGCGTGCGTGGCGGCGGAGCAGGTGAGTGACGCGCCGCGGCGCACGCAGAATCGGAATCTGCGACCGACCCCAACGGCGGCGATTGCGCGTGGCTGGCGGCATTTTGAGAACGAGGCGGACACGGATTTCTCGCTGCGGGAAAATGGCGAGTGGGCGCAAGCGATCGTGGCGAAGTGGCAACCGCGCTACGGTGAAAACGCGGTGAAAATTCCGCTGGTGATTGGCGGGGAGGAAGTAGTGGGACAGGCATCTTGCCTGTCCAGTTCATCTCTTCAAAATACTAAGGAGACAGGCAGGATGCCTGTCCCACTACAGCTACGGGAATGTCTTGATCCTTCACGTCCCGGCGTCGTGGTGGGGAGATATCCGCAGGCAACGGCTGCTGATGTGATTCGCGCCGTGGAGTGCGCGGCGGAAGACGCGGAGGGTTGGCGTAATCTGACGCCATTCGCGCGTTCGGAAATTCTCGGACGCGTCGCGCAGGAACTTCGCAGCGCGCGCGGCGATCTGATGGGCGCGGCGTTGGCGAACGGCGGGAAGACGTTGCCCGAATCCGACCCGGAAGTTTCGGAAGCGATTGATTTTCTGGAGTTTTATCGCGACACCGCGCGCGAGTGGCAGGATTTGCCGACGCTCAAAGTGCGCGGGCAGGGCGTCGTCGTCGTCGTGTCGCCGTGGAATTTTCCGATCGCGATCCCGTGCGGCGGTATCGCGGCGGCGTTGGCGGCGGGCAACACGGTCATTCTCAAACCCGCGTCGGACACGGTGTTGATCGCGTGGGAAATGTGCCAATGTTTTTGGCGCGCAGGCGTGTCGAAAAAAGTTTTACAATTCGTGCCGTGCGCGGGTGGCAAGGAAGGTCGTCAGCTCGTGAATCATCCGAAGGTCAGTGCCGTGATTTTGACCGGCGGCACGGAAACGGCGCAGACGATGTTGCACGATAATCCGCGCCTGAATCTCTTCGCGGAAACCGGCGGCAAGAACGCGACGATCATCACGGCGGTTTCGGATCGCGACCAAGCGATCAAACACATTTTGCATTCGGCGTTCAGTCACGCGGGTCAAAAATGTTCGGCGACCTCGCTGCTATTATTGCAGGCGGAAATCTACGATGACGTCGCTTTCCGCACCGCGTTGTGTGAAGCGGTGAGCTGCTTAAAAGTCGGTTCCGCGTGGGAGTTGGACACGAAAATGGGACCGCTGATCCGTCCGCCCAGCGGCGATTTGAAGCAGGCTTTAACCACGTTGGAAGCGGGCGAAGAATGGGCCTTGCAACCGCAGCCGAGTGCGAGCAATCCCAATGTGTGGACGCCGGGAATCAAATATGGTGCGTCTCCCGGCGGCTACACGCACACGACGGAATTCTTTGGTCCACTGCTGGCGGTCATGCGGTTTGAAACGTTGAGCGAAGCGGTCGCGCTGGTGAATCAGACGGGCTACGGTTTGACGAGCGGACTCGAAAGTCTCGACGAGCGCGAGTGGGATTATTGGAAGGAAAATATTCACGCGGGCAATCTCTACATCAACCGCGTCACGACGGGCGCGGTGGTGTTGCGGCAACCGTTTGGCGGCATGGGGAAATCGGTTTTCGGCGCGGGCATGAAAGCGGGCGGGCCGAACTATGTCGCGCAGTTCATGGAATTTATTGACGCGCCGCTGACGAAGAAGTCCCGTCCGCCCACACTGCCGTTATTCGCGACGCTGGGCACGGCGTTGCTGGCGAAAAAAGTTCCCAGCGTGGAAAGCATCATCGCCGCGATGGCGAGTTGCGAAGTGGCGCGGCGCGACGAGTTTGGCGAAGCGCACGATCATTTCAATCTGGTCGGTCAGGATAACGTGCGCCGCTACTTGCCGCTGGCAAATGTGCGCATCCGGATCCACGCCAAAGACAGCGCGTTCGAAGTGTTCACACGGGTTTGCGCCGCGCAGTTGGCCGAGTGCCGCGTGACGGTGAGCGTGGCGCCCGCCGAAGCTGCGTTGCCGACGGTGACGTTGCTGAAAGAACTTACGAAATCGTGGGCGACGGCGATTCAATTCAGCACGGAAACCGACGAGCAACTGGCGACGGCCATTCGTCTCGGCCAAGTGGCGCGCGTGCGTTACGCGGCGCCGGATCGCGCGCCCTTGGTCGTCTTGCGCGCGGCCAACGCGGCGAACGGTTGTCTCGTCAGCGTGCCAGTTTCCAGCGAAGGCCGTTTGGAAATGCTCTGGTATCAGCACGAGCAAAGCGTCAGCACGGATTACCATCGCTACGGCAACCTCGGCCATCGGAGTAGCGAAGTGCGGGCGGAAGTGTTGTAATAAAATTCTACTATGTCAGACCCAACGCTCACCGGATCGACCCCTCAACCACCGACCGGGGAGCCGGCTGATCCACGTCTGTGGCCGGTGGCAACGGTGATGAGCACGGGTGTTTTTGCGACGACGTTCGTGCAGTTGCAGACGCTCGGCTACCAGCCGTTCAATCACATTTTGGCGGCGATGCATTTAGATAGTGATCAAGCGGCGACGTTTTTTTCCCTCTCGATGTTGCCGTGGACATTCAAAGTGATCGCCGGTTTGCTCGTGGATAGCGTGCCGTTGTTCGGTTCGCGACGGCGAAATTATTTGATGTTGAGCGCGCTGGTGGCGATCACCGCGTGGTTGTTGATGGGACAATCGCCGGAAACATGGAAGCACGTCGGGCTGGCAGGTGACGGCTATTTCTATACACTGCTGGGTTTGTCCATTTTGTTGAACACGGCGATTGTTTTTGGGAGCACCGCGTCGGGCGGTTTGCTGGTGGAGGCCGGCCAACGCTTTGGGGTCAGCGGACGTTTAAGTTCACTGCGCGTTTTCGCGCAAAATTTGGGCGCGTGCTTCGGTGGTTTGCTTGGTGGTCTGCTCGCTGCAAAAATGTTGCTCTGGGTTGGGTTGATCGCGGTGGCGCCCTTGACGTGTCTGTTTTTTGCGGCGTGGTTTTTATTGAAAGAACCGCCGCTGGCCGCACGCGTAGAACACGGACGAACATTCGTTCAGCAATCCTGGCACGTCATTGGTTCCATCGGGAGCCAGATCAAAAATGTTTTACGCTGGCAAATGGTATTGCCCGCGCTGCTGCTGTTTTTTCTGCAAGGCGTGCCGACGTTTCGCAGCACCAGCTTTTATCAATATCAAACCGAGACATTGCATTACAGCGACGCTTCGATGGGTTGGTTGAACTTTATCGGTTACGGCGCGGCGTTGTTGAGTTCCGGCGTTTACTTATGGTGGTGTCGCCGAGTCTCGTTGCGCACGTCGTTGTATTTCGCAATTGTGCTCACGGCGTTGTCGGCGATGCCTTATTTATTTTACATCGCTTACACGCCTTACATGCCGCGCGCGATCGCGATCGAAAGCATCGGTTCATTTCTGCAATATCTCGCCTATCTGCCACTGTTCGATCTCGCGGTGCGCGCGACGCCGAAGGGCAGCGAAGCGTTGGGCTATTCGGTGCTCCTTAGTGTCTGGAATGTGGGCCTGATGATTGGCTGCAAACTGGGGCCGTCGCTGTATGAACACACCTTTCATAAAAATATGAACCAGTTGATCTGGTTGAATGCCGGCGTCACGCTGGCGGGAGTTTTGATCGTGGCGGTGCTGCCGAAAATGTTGGTGAATCAACGCGAGGGGAAATGACATCGTGAAAATAAGATCGCCAAAGATAGGGTTGATGCTCGCGCTGATATTCAGCAGCGGCCAATTATTGCACGCCAGTCGCGAAGAGATTCGCTTGAACAATGACTGGCACTTCGAGCGGATGGAGCTGGGGACGAATGTGTCTCATCCACCGGAAGCCGGAGTTGGCTTCAATGATGCCGCATGGGAAACAGTGGTGCTCCCGCACACGCCGCGCAATGAGACGACGCCCGCGACGAATAGCTACTTTCAAGGTGTCTGCTGGTATCGCCGACACATCGCGATGGAGCCGGCGTGGCGCGGGAAAACAGTTTCTCTCCGCTTCGAAGGCGCGATGCAAGTCGCGGACGTTTGGGTGAATGACCGGCAGGTGTTGACCCATCGCGGCGGCTATTTGCCATTCTCCGTGGATCTCACGGGCGCGCTCGCTGAAGCAGGCGGAGCCACGGTTTCGGTGCGACTGGATAATACCGATCAACCGCTGATTCCCCCGGGAAAGCCGCACGATCAACTCGACTTCGCCTATTTCGGCGGACTGTATCGCGACGCTTATTTGGTGGTCACCGATCCGTTGCACCTCACCGATTCGATCACGGCGAACCGCGTGGCGGGCGGCGGGGTTTTTGTGCGCACGGAAGCCATCGCGTCCAACACCGCCACGATTTTTGCGCAAGCCGATGTTTTGAACGAAGGCGTGGCCGAGACGAATGTTTCCGTGCGTTTCACTGTGCTGGCGCCGGGCGATAAAAAAGTGGCCGTCGCGGAAGTGAACCTTCCTACGCTCGCGACCGGCGACGAATTAGCGAGCAATTATTCCTTCACCATTCCGCAGCCGAAACTGTGGCAGCCCGATCATCCGTGGCTTTACACGTTGCAGACGGAAATTGTGCGCGGTCGCAAAGTGGCCGATGCTACTTCGACGCGCTTCGGCATTCGCACCGTGGCGGGCGATGATAAACTAGGGTTCGTGCTCAACGGTAAACCGTTGACCCTTCGCGGTGCGAACCGGCACCAAGATTTTCCGTGGCTCGGCAATGCGATGTCGGACAACGCGTCGTATCGCGATCTCAAACGGTTGAAGGACGCAGGGTTTAACTTTCTGCGTCTCGCGCATTATCCGCAATCGCCCGCGGTGATGGAGGCCTGCGATGAATTGGGACTGATGGTTTCCGTCTGCACCCCCGGCTGGCAATATTTCAAGCGCAGCGAAGTGTTCACCAATCTGGCCGAACAAAACATCCGCGAGATGGTGCGCTGGCATCGCAATCATCCGAGCGCGGTGATGTGGGAAGTTAGCTTGAACGAAACTTACGGTCACGATGCGTTCTACGCCGGTTGCGCGCGCATCGCCCGCGCGGAATTTCCCGGTGGCCAAATGCTCGTCAGCGGCGACAGCTACGCGAGCAAGGATGTCAGTCATTACGATTTTCCCTACGCCGGTTGGATGGATTTTTATCAACGTCCCGCTGCGCCCGGCTTTGAAAATTCCAAACGCTCGTTCGCCCGCGAATATGGCGATTACGAATTCGGCGGCGAACATAGCACGACCCGCGTGGCGCGCGGTGACGGCGAGGACGCGTTGTTGTTGCAGGCGTGGAATTTTGTCTGGTCGCACAATCGCAATGCGTCGTATCCGTGGTTGTGCGGCGATGCGATCTGGGAAGGCGTGGATAACCAGCGCGGTTGCAGCGTAGAAAATCCCATCGCCCGCTGCGGCGTGCTCGATTATCTGCGGCTGCCGAAATTCTCTTATTACTTCTACCAAAGCCAGCGGGCCGAAAATGCGCCGATGATTTTCATCGCCAACTACTGGACGCCCCGGACGTCGCCGACGAAGGTCGTTATCTTTTCCAACTGCGAAGAAGTGGAATTATTTCTGAACGGCAAATCGCTTGGCCGACGCCATCCCGATAGCGGGCCGGACACCGAATACGGTGTGTGGCATCCGGACGCTGATCTGGTTTACATGGCGAAAGGTAAAACCGTTTTGGACGACGAAAAGAAATCCGCCGCCGACGCGAAGACGCCACATGCGGAAGAATTGCGCTCGATGTTCGATGGCGGAAACTGTCGGCACCTGGAGCATCCGCCCTTTACGTTTGCCCCGGTGGCTTTTGCGGCGGGCGAATTAAAAGCCGTTGGCTACGTTGACGGCAAGGCCGTCACCCAAGCTATTCGCCGCACGCCCGGCCAGCCGGCCCAATTAAAACTGGAAGCCGAACTGGAAAATCGTCCGCTCGCCGCCGATGGTGCGGACGCGGTTTTTATTCGGGCCACCGTTTGTGATGCGGCGGGCAATCCCATTCCCACGGCGACCAACACCGTTACGTTCACCGTGAACGGTGAGATCCAATTGATCAGCCCGGCCACCGTAAATGCCGAAGCGGGGATCGCGACGGGGCTGATCCGTTCCAGTAATTTTGCGGCTGGTAAAGGGGTGCTCCGTGCGACCGCACCTGGTTTGGTCGCCGCTGACATAAAGGTCAAAACCCGCCCGTGAAATGCCATTGAGCTGATTGATTTTGTGTAAAAACACATTGCTCTTGCCGTTTTACGCATGGGCGTCAAAGGCCAGCTGCACTAAAATTAATGAGACGGCGCGTTCACGGTTAGATAGATTTAATTTTTACATGAAACATTTCAGTTTATCGGTTGTCATCCTGTTTGGTTATTGGTGGTCTGCGACCGTTACCCAGGGCAGTGATTTGAGGTTATGGTATAACGCGCCGGGAGTGAATAATCTGGCGCAAGGACTCATGCTGGGGAATGGACGTTTTGGCCTGATCGTGCCGGGGAACGTTACCAACGAAAATATCGTCCTCAATGAATCCAGCTTGTGGGCGGGCACTGCCAATCCTTCCGGGAACTTTGATAATGGTCCCAAAGGCACGCTGGGTGCTTATCAACTTTTTGGCCATTTGCAGATCAAGCTGCCCGATCAATCAGATTATACTGGTTACAAAAGGGTGCTCGATCTCGCCACCGGGGTGGCGACGGTGACTTATACGGATGCTGGCGTGGCTTATACGCGCACGTTGTTTTGCAGTCTGCCGGATCAAGTGGCGATCGTGCAACTGACCGCCGACAAACCGGCAGCCTACACGGGCAGTATCCAATTGACGGACTGACATACCACGACCACGGCTTCGACGACGGGCGGACTGATGTTCGCTGGCGCGTTGCCCAATGGCGAATTATACGAGGCGCAATTACAGGTGACCAATAGCGGTGGAACCTTGGTAAATAGTAACGGTGTCATTCGGTTCACCGATTGCAATAGCCTGACGCTGGTGATTGCCTTGGGCACGGATTACGTGATGGACTATGCCAAGAATTATCGCGGCAATAATCCGCACCCAATCGTGGTGGCGCAGGCGCAGGCGGGGGTGAAGAAATCGTTTGCCACGCTGCAAACGGCGCACACGAATGATTTCTCCTCGTTATTCAATCGCGTTTCCATTCGTTTAGGCACGCCGCCGGCGGGATGTGAAAAATTGCCCACGAACCGGCGCTTGGCGATGTATGGCGCGAACCACGGCGACGATTCGGGCATCGAGGAACTGGCGTTTCAATATGGACGTTATGTGATCATCGCGGGATCGCGGGGCAGTTTACCGTTGAATTTGCAGGGGATTTGGAACGACAGCAACAATCCACCGTGGGCGTCGGATTATCACTTCGATTTGAATCTGCAAGAGTGTTACTGGAGTCAGGAAGTAGCCAATTTGAGCGAATGCACTTTGCCGTTCGTTAATTATCTACAAAGCCAGATTCCCTCCTGGCGTTACTTCACGACGAATACCAGTCCGGACGTTAATAATGGCAAATACGGCGGTGGTTTCGGTGGCACGAACGGTTGGACGACGCGCACGAGCGGCAATCTCAATGGCGGCATGGGTTGGGAATGGATCGAGGCCGGCAACGCGTGGTTGTGCATGACGGTGTGGGAACATTATGAGTTCACCGGCGACACGAATTATTTGCGTGACGTGGCGTATCCGATGTTGAAAGAGACATGTCAGTTCTGGCAACAACATCTGCAACCGTTAAAGGTCGCAACGAGCAACGGCGTGCCCGCGGGGGTTTTGATCGTGACGAACGGTTGGGCGGCGGAACATGGACCGCGCGAAGATGGCGTGACGGGCGATCAAGTGCTGATCTGGGACGTGTTCAATAATTATCAAAAGGCGTGCCGTATCTTGAATACGGATGCCGTCTATGCGGCCACGGTTTCCAATCTGCAAGTGAACTTGCTCGGTCCGCGGGTCGGTCCGCACGGAGGCATTCGCGAATGGCTTTATACCGATGATGCGACCGTTAAAAATGCCGATGGCGACTTGATGTATTTGATCTGCGTTTATCCCGGACGACAAGTCACGCCGGAACTAACGCCGACACTGGCGGCGGCGGCGCGTGTGAGCGTGCTTAAATTGGGGCTCGGCTACGAATGGGGTCCGCCGTGGCACATGGGCGTTTATGCCCGGCTTTACGATGGACAGAATGCGCACGACCAGCTCAAAGGCTATCTGTCACATTTAATCAAACCGAACTTCATCGGCGTTTGTGCCAACTCTCCGCAATGGGACAGCACCTGTGCGATCACGGCGGCGATGGCGGAAATGTTGCTCCAAAGCCAGGCGGGTTTTATCAACCTGCTGCCCGCGCTGCCCGAAGCTTGGCCCACCGGCGCGGTGACTGGCCTGCGCGCTCGCGGCGGCTACACGGTTGGCCTCAATTGGACGCAGGCCAACGCGTCCGCAACCATCACGCCGGATTCTACGGGAACTTGCACCGTGCAGGCGGCGAATCCAGTGACGGTCACGCTGGATGGAATTCCGGTAACGGTCACCGCTGGCGCGTTTGGCCGGGTGCAATGGCTGGCTCAAACTGGAAAAACTTATACGCTTCACTGGGTGCTGTCGCCGCCGTCGGCAATCCCGCAAGCACGCTGAAATTTCGGCGGACGTATTGCGGGCGGAAAATACCGAACGTAAAATTATTTTCGGCGGACATTTGGCATTGGCTTGGAGCGGTATGACCCGCAAGGCTCACTATCAGGTCAAAGCTATCTTCCTTTCCGCCAGTGCCAACCGGGCGTAAAAAATCCAATGGGATGCTCGTCGCTTGGGAAAAAGTTTTTCACTGTCGCCGCCGATCTCACCTTCATCCTCACGAGTCGTCATGGCGCGAATACCGTGCACTCGCGTTTGGAAATTTTATCGGATACGCCGCCACCGGTTTGGTGTCCGCCGCCATCGAATTGAAAACCTCGCGACTGAAATAGCTTTGCGCTTATTTTGGTTATGTTTATTTTTCAATTAGGATGATTTGAATCATGAATCGCTGTTCCTTTTCGCGTGAACCGGTGGCCGCTTGCGGCATTGAGCTTTTGACTGTGTGGCAGGTCGTGGCGGGTGCTAATTATTCGATCCGCGCGGAACGGTCGCGCCACGATTCGCATGTGCGCACTACCAAGGCGGGGCAGGAGATGGTGGCCGTGCGCACCACGGGCGGCGAAGGTCGTCTGCGTTGCGCTGGTAAAGAACATGTGCTGGCCGCCAACTCGCTATTGATTTTCGATTTTCCTTCGCTGGAAAGCTACGCCACCCAGCGGGCCAAGTGGTCCTTCTGGTGGTTTGAATTCCATCCCACTGAACCCTTTCGTTTGCCGTTGCACCGCATTATCAATGCGCCCGGCGCGGCGCGGGAATCGGCGCGGTGTCAGGATATTTTTCAATCCTTGCGGTCGGAAACAGTGGCTGTGCGGTGTCGGGCGGCGGCGTTGTTGCAAACGTTATTGCTGGAATGTTGGGCCGCGGCGCGACTGCCGGGCGAAGGGGATAGCCGCGCCCGCCAACAAGTCCAACAATTGATTGAGGCCATGCATCAGCAGCCGGAAAAAGCGTGGACAGTGCCGGAACTGGCGGCGAAAGCGGGCATGAGCATTTCCTCGTTGAACAACGCATTTCATGCGGCCACGGGGAAATCACCGGTGCAATTACGCAACGGGTTGCGGCTCGCCCACGCCTATGAACAATTGCGGCGAGGCGACCGGACGGTGGCGGAAGTCGCGGTGCAATTAGGTTATTGCGACCCGTTCCACTTCAGCAAGATCTTCAAGACGGCGTATGGTTTTCCGCCGAGCGACGTCGTGCGGCGGGCGCATATCAATCCGCAAGGGCCGGTAGCTTAACCGGAACATTTCGTTTCTATCGCGTGCCCGCGTCTGGTTGCGGGGCAACGCAGTCGCGTGAATATCCCGCCCGTGAGTCACTCTTCCCATCCGCTTTTGCACCCTTGAAATCGGCGGACACTACGCCGGTGCCATTATTTTTGTGGGCTCGTAATTTATTGAAAAACACATGACTCGTGTGGTTTTACCCATGTGCCTAAAAATAGTTTTGGCGTAATGTAAGGCGCTCGACATTAAGGACTTAAATGATGCTGGTTTCCCCCGTTTGTGGGGGTAGTTAAAACAAATTAACAGATTATGATACACCGTCCTTAGGCTAACCCCGGTCACATGGAGATAAAAATTCAACTGATAAACCAATGAAACGTTCATCCCTATTCACTCGAAAACTAAAACCCTCCCTGTTGGCGATGCCGGCGGCGGCCTTGATGTTGGGAGCCGCGCACGCAGGCACCAGCGTGGGAATTAATTTTAGTGCCAGCTACTACGGCGGTGGCACCTACGCTTCCACGGCTGTGCTCGACACGGCTTTTGGGATTGGGGCGCTGGACTGGTTTTCAACTCCGTTGGATGCGACGAATAGTGTGATGACGGTGACGCCTTCGAATGGTGGTTCATTCGGCGTGGCTTGGACGGCGAACTACACCAGTATCAGTTGGGCCAATGGGAGCGGTATGCCGGGTTATGTCGGTTATCCGGGAGATACGAACGTTTATCAGGGGAATATCGCCGGTCCCTATACCGTCAGTTTGAGCGGATTGGCGGCTCAATTTCCGCATGGTTATGCAGTGCAAGCTTTGTCGGCCGCCAATAATCCGGCGGTGCCGCAGCTGCCGATCACCATTACGGATGGGGTCAGCACCAACACGGCGCTTTTCACGTCGCGCGGCCAATTTGATTATGGCTGGGGGATCGCGGGGATTTACGGCTACTACTCGCCGACGACCACGCTTTTAACGAACGATACGCTGACCAGCAGTCAAACGAATCAAGATACCACCGTCAATCAGAGTTGGTTATCCGGCTTCATTATCACCGACAAACCCGTGGTAAGTATGCCGCCGGCGGGAGCTTCGTTGGCCACGGGCAATACCCTTTCGCTGGCGACCAGCGTTGTCGGGGTAGGGCCGTTACATTATCAATGGCGCACGAATGGGGTTCCGATTCCGGGCGCGAATTCAGCGGCTTATACCAAGGCCAATGTCAGCGCCGCCGATGCGGCTAATTATGATTTAGTGGTGACGAATAGCAGTGGTTCCGTCACCAGCGTGGTGGCGGTGGTCAGCGTGGCGGTGCCCGCTACCTTGACGTGGGACGCCAATCCCGGCAACGGCGGCACCCTGTTGGATGGCTCTGGCAATTGGGATTCGACGACAACGAACTGGTGGAATGGGGCGAGTGACGTGGCTTGGAGCGCTTAGTCTTTCGCTCGTTTTGGTGGTGGTGGTGGCGGGTCTTATTCGGTGACGTTGAATAATAACGTGATTGCCAGTGGTCTGTCGTTTAACAACGGTAATTATTCAATTGAAAATGCCACCGGGGTCGAGACCATCACAATGGCGGGTGCGCAAGGCATTAGTTTCAGCAACGACACGGAAATTGACTTACCCTTGGCCGGCAACAGCGGTTTAAATATCAACGGCACGGGCACCTTGACCCTGACGGCGTATAACACTTATACCGGCGTGACGACAGTGAGCAATGGCACGTTAAATTTACCGACCGCTATTTCTGGCGCCAATTCCAGTCTGAAGACATCGGTGATCAATTTGCTGCCGGGCACGGCTTTGAACTGTAATTATGGTGCTTTCGGTTATTTTGCTAATAACAACGCAAGCGGTTTGACGATCAATATCAATGGCGCCACCTGTCAGCCCAACGGAGCTTTGGGAGTGGCTTATACCTTAACCGGTGGAAGTATTGCCGGTGGTTCGGCGCGTTTGGATTTGGGCGCTGCGGGCGGATTTAACACGGCGATTACAACCTATCCCAGCGCGACGACCAGTGTGATTAATCCGACGGCTGGCAATGTAACTCTCCGGGAAGATTCTTTCCAAACGAATTACCTCTTCACCGTGGCCGCGGGAGTGACACCAAGCGGAATTGATTTGGATGTGCAGGTGCCATTTCACGCCCGATTCAATTCAGCCGTGTTAATCAAGGCTGGGGTTGGAACGTTACGGATTTCTGGAGCCAATACCTACGGCGGAGCGACCATCGTCAGCAATGGCACCTTGGTAGTGGACGGTTCGGTGAGCAGCTCCGCCTTGGTGTTGAACCCGGGCACCACCACGGTGCTCGTCATGAACCGCGCGGCTGGCACTTATGCCAGCCTGCAGGGCATGAGCACCGCCACGTATGGCGGCACGCTGATCGTGACCAATGTGGGCGGCACTTTCCAGAACGGTGATTCCTTTAGCTTGTTCAATGCGGCGAGTTATAGTGGCAGTTTTTCCTCAGTCACACTGCCGACGTTACCTTCCGGCCTGAGTTGGTCTTGGTCGCCGTCGACGGGCGTCTTATCCGCCATCTCCGCCGTGGGACCACCGATGTTGACGTGGGACGCCAATCCCGGCAACGGCGGCACGCTGTTGGATGGTTCCGGTTCGTGGGATTCCACGACGGCGAATTGGTGGAATGGTAGCAGTGACGTGGCTTGGACGCCGGCGGCGACCGCTGATTTTGGCGGCGGTGTGGCGGGAAGTTATACCGTGACGTTGAATAACAATGTGACGGCCAGCGGATTGGCTTTCAACAGCGGCAATTATACGTTGGTTAACAACACCGGAGCTGAAGCGGTCACGTTGGCGGCTTCGTCCGCAGGTGCACCCGCGATCACCTACAGCAACAATACGGAAATTGACGCGATTCTCGCCGGCACCAGCGGAGTCATAATCAATGGCACTGGCACGTTGACCTTAACTCCACTAGATACTTACACCGGTCCGACCACGGTGAGTAATGGCACGTTGAACTTACCCACGGCTTATTCCGGTGCTAACACCAGTCTGAAGACTTCGGCGATCAATCTGCTGCCAGGCACCGCCTTGACTTGTAACTATAATACCTTTGGCTGGTATGCCAACAACAACGCGATCGGTTTAACGATCAACATCAATGGTGCCACCTGCCAGCCGAACGGAGCGTTTGGCGTCAGCTACACCTTGACGGGTGGCAGTATTGTCGGCGGCACGGGTCGTTTGGACTTGGGCGGTTACGCTGGCTTTACCGCGACAGTCACCACCTATCCGAGTGCTACTACCAGTGTGATCAATCCCGGCGGCGGCTATGTGATCTTCCGCAATGATTCCGGCCAGACCAATTACACCTTCAACGTCGCGGCGGGAACCACGACGAATGGCATTGATTTGGACGTGCCGGTGTATGTCCGGCAAAACACGGCGACATGTTCGCTGATCAAAACGGGTGCGGGCACGCTACGGCTATCCGGTGCGAACACTTATACGGGAACCACGACGGTAAGCAATGGCACGCTATTAGTGAATGGTGCACTCGCCACCAATACCGTGACCGTTAGTGCGCCCGCTACTTTGGGCGGCACAGGCACCATTGGCGGCGCGGTGAAGGTGAGTGGCACGCTCGCTCCCGGCCTGGGCACGTTGAAGATCACCAACGCCTTGACGTTGAATGCGGGCAGCGCGCTGGCGGTGGCGATCAACCGTGGGGTGGCCACTGGCAGTGTCCAAGGAGTCACGACGGCTACCTTGGGTGGAAACCTCGTGGTGACGAATGCCGGGGGCGCCTTTCAAAACGGCGATACCTTCACGCTGGTGAGTGCCGCGACTTACACCGGCAATTTCAGCGCGACTAATCTGCCGACCCTCACCAGCGGTTTGGCTTGGTCTTGGTCGCCGACTACGGGCGTCTTGTCCGTGGTGCCGGGATCTTCTGGCCCGAGCCTGAATCCGACCAACATCATGGCCTCCGTGAGTGGCGGTAACTTAAAACTCACCTGGCCAACGGATCACACCGGTTGGCGCTTGCTGACGCAGACTAATAAGTTGTCGTCAGGTATCAGCATCAATACTAATGACTGGACAACTGTCATCGGTTCCACCGCTACCAACTCGGTGACCATCCCGTTGGATGCTACTAAACCGGGCGGATATTATCGTCTAGTTTATCCTTGATCGATAGAAACGGGTCGGGAAGGTCAAACTTTCCGACCCTTTAACGCCTATTAAATGACCCTGACTTAGATTCAAAAACATGCCTACCTCTAAAACCATTAACGAACGGAAGCTGCCAGGTGGTTTCACGTTGATTGAATTGCTGGTCGTCATCGCCATCATCGCGATTCTAGCGGCGATGTTGCTGCCCGCTCTGGCGAAAGCCAAGGAGCGTGCCCACCGCGCGTTGGACGTTAGCAATCTCCGTCAGTTTGGTTTGTCATGCACCATTTATGCGGGCGAGTTTCAAGATTATCTGCCGGCTGGAGCGCCAGATATCAACCATTTTACCGACCTGTCCTGGACGAATATGCTGCAATACGGGATGACTTCTAACGCGTTTTCTTGCGCTAACCTCTTGCAATATCCGGGTGGCCCCAAGGCGGCGGTGGGGGTAGATATTGGAGCTTATACTCCCGGCTATGGCTGGCGTATCATCGGCTGGGTTTATTGGCCCGACGTGCCGGGCGGGTCAGCCGCGACGGCTTACACTCCTAACTACACGCGTCCCATCAAACTGAGCAATAAATTAGGCGTTACTTCCGATACGCTCGCGTCTTGCCAATCCTATGATTCTACCGTTAGCGGCAATGGCTGGTCTTCCGTTTTCCCGCACATGCGCGGCAGCGGGATGGTGGTGGTGCCCGCGGGTAAGGCGACCGGCATTCCCCCGAACCACTTGATGCAACCCGATGGGTTGGTGGTCAGTCAAACGGATGGTTCAGCCCAATGGGTTCAGGGTAGACAACTAGTCCGGGTCAGCACCGGTGCCGATTATGACTGGTATGCACCCCGCTGACGTGCTATTTAAAAATACGCCCGCAACAAATTTTGAAATCTTTTACTGACATTTTTAACTAAAGTTCGATTCGTTTTTACTTCGTTTTATCCGAATGTTTTATTTCATGAAAAAAATATCAGCTTATTCACTATTGATATTATTAACTGTGCTCGCGTCTTTCTCCGCCCGGGCAGAATATAGTTATTTCAACACGAGCACCGGCGGCAGCTTGAGCGGGTCGGATGGCATTATCAAGGACGTCCGCTGGCCGTATTGGAACGGTGGTTATTACAATACGTGGATCAATGATAACTGGACCAGTTCGGATGGCGTCAGTGGTTACTTTTACAACGGGCTGGCACTGCCTGCGGCCAACTCGCCCAATCCGGTCAATACGCAACAGACTGTCAATTGGAGCTTCTGGCCGTTAAGCAGTCCCATCAATATCACGGATACGATCAATCCCGTTTATTCCAGCCCGAATACATTTTCGATGCAGACGATTGCCGAGGGCACGATCTTTCGTTCGCCGAGTCAATGGTCGTTCTGGCAGACGAATGTGTGGTATCGGATGGTTCTCCGCACATGGCAACCCGTGGTCGCGCCGCCGCATACCGGTTATTCCGGCACGTGGATGCGCGATCCGGTGACGGGTATCTGGTATCACGTAGCGACCATTAAGCTGCCGATGTCGGTGACGGGTATCACAGGTGCGGATGGCTTTCAGGAAAACGCTGTTGGCAGCACCTTGCCCGAGCGCACGGATTATCGTAATTGTTATTATCATCGCAGCGGCACTTGGAGTCCGGCGAATAACTTCCAAGCTTACAATCATGGCGGCGGAATCGAGAATGCCGGATTGATCGAAAACAACACCGCCGTTTATTATGAAACAGCCGAGAACGATCCGGGTTATACCGGCACGATCACGAATCAGGGACAATCTTCGTCCGTATTAGTCATGAACAACCAGCCGGCGACGCCTACTTTTGATCCCATCTTGGTGACTAATTACAGTGCGAGTGTCTATGGTAACCAGTTGTTAGTGCAATGGCAAATTTTGCCCACGAGTTCGCCCCAGTTCGCCTATCGGTTGGATGTCTACACGAATGCCGCTTACACGGGCAACATCGTGACGAACTTCTATGACATCGACCCGGAAGCGCGGCAAGAATTAGTCAGCCTGGCCAATGTGTCGACGCCGTATGTGAAGCTGACGATCATTGATATTTTCTACCAGACCAATGCGGCGATCAGTCTGACACCCACGAATGCGACTTTAAATACTTCTAGCAGCCCGACCGGCACCGGCAGCGGATTGAACTTCGCCTACTATCAATCGGCCAGCAACATTAGCAGTAGCAGTAGCGGCACGAATTGGTCGTCCATGCCGAATTTTGCCGCCTTGACGCCGCTGTCACAAGGTGCGGTCAGTGGCTTGGATTTAACGCCGCGCAAACGTCGCAACGGTTATGCTTTCAATTTTAACGGCTATATCAATGCGCCGACCGATGGCCTTTATACCTTCACCTTGAATTCTGATGACGGCAGCAAATTGTATCTTGACGGTCAACTGGTCATCAATTGGGACGGTGAACATAGTCCATCGAGTTTGAGTGGAGCGATCGCGTTGCAAGCCGGCTTACATGCTCTCAACGTGCAATACTTTTCGGACACGCAACCGACTTCGTTGTTTAGCGAATATTTTGATACTTTGACCCTTTCGTATGCTGGTCCGGGCCTTGCCAATACCCTTGTGCCCACGAGTGCGTATTACCGCCAGCCCGTCGCGAACGAGCCGGTGATCAACCTATCGTCACCCACGAATGGGGCGGTGATTCCCGTTTCCGGCGTGCCGCTCAGTGCCGTCGTCACTCCCAACGGCGCGACGATCAACAAGGTTCAGTTCTATCTCGGCAATACTTATTGGACGCAAGACACGACCTTGCCTTACAGCAGTAGTTCGTTTTTTTGGGCGAATACCAACAATCCGATCCACGCCCGAATTTATTATAATACGACCAATGTTCTGGATTCAGGCGTGAACTTGGTGACGACGACGAACGGATCTTTGGCGCCCTGGCAATACGCCCAAGCTTTCTATCACAACACGCCGAATGGCGCGGCGATCCAGGGCGGGACTTACTCCGTCATCGGCGACGGCGTGAATTTATTGACGCGTCAAGTCAATGGGGACTGCACCTTTATCGCGCATCTCGCGAGTTTGCCCAGCACGGCGGCGGCACCCGACGGTTCGAGTGCCAGCACAAGCTGGCAGGCGGGTATTATTTTGCGCGGCAACACCAACATGGTTCCCGGTTATCCGTGGGGCATCAGCGGCACCGCGCCGTTCACCGCCGTATTTGGTCAAGTGAATGGCGGGACTTATTATCAAGATGAAAGCATGGTCAACGGCGGCGGCGGTTTCGCCTCCAGCAATCTAGGCGGTCAAAAATGGTTTAAACTCCAGCGCGCCGGAAATGTTTTCACCAGCTTCGTTTCGGCAGACGGAGTCAGTTGGAAATCGGTATTCACAAATACGCTGACGGATTTCCCCACCACCCTCTATGTCGGGTTCTTTACTTATGCCGGACCTTCCTCCAATCCGAATGTTCCTTGGGCTAGCTTTGATAACGTCAGTTTGACCGGCAACATCGTCGGCCCGCCCGGTGTCACGATCAATCCGGCGGCGGATACTTCCTACGTTGGCCAGGCAGTTACGCTGAACGCCAGTCCTAGTGGCAACGCGCCTTTCTATTATCAATGGCAATACAATGGCGTCAACTTGTTGAACGCTACGAATGCCTCGCTGGTATTGACCAACTTGCAAGCGGCTGACTCCGGTCTCTACTCGATGAGCTTGACGAATGCCAACGGCTCCGCCACGGCGAATGCCACGGTGACGGTCTTATCCGCACCGCCCGCCACGGCGCAAATTTTGTCAGCTAACCCGATCGCTTATTGGCAATTGAATGAACCCGCCGGCCCGACGGCTTATGACACGGTCGGCCCTTATAACGGCACGGGCGAAGGTGGAATAGCGTTTGGCGTGCCGGGCGTCACTAATATGCCGTTCAGCGGGTTTGGGCCGGGTAATACGGCGGTGCAATTTAACGGCTCGGATTCAGATGTGGTTATTCCGGGATTTAATTTTTCCACGACCAATTTCAGCGTCACCGGTTGGGTCAAATGTGATGGCGCGCAAACCGCGTGGTCCGGGTTGGCCTATAGTCGCGGCAGCATCAACGGCAATGGCACGGGTCTGATGGTTGCCAATAAAGGGAGTAATGTTGAATTGCGCTATTCATGGAACGATGACGGAGCCGACTACAATTTTAGCTCCGGATTGAATCTGCCCACTAATGGCCTGTGGGCTTTTATTGCGCTGACCATTGAACCGACGCGCGCCATTATTTATTTTGCCACCAACTCGGTGCTGCAATCGGCAACGAATACGGTAGTCAATGTCGGCCAGACCTTTAATGGTAGCTTTTATTTAGGACTTGATCCCAGTAGTTCCAGTCGTCGATTTAATGGCACATTGGACGAAATAGCGCTTTATAATCGGACGCTGACCCCGACGCAAATCGGCCAGATACTTTCAGCGGCGCAACAATCTAATCCAACCATCAGCCTGGATAGTCCAGCCAATGGTTCCGTTTATGCCGCCCCGGCTACTATCACGCTCAACGCCAGCGTTCAACCCGGCGGCCACACGATTAACTACGTCCAATTTTTCAGCGGCCAAAGTCTGTTGGGAATTTCCAGTAACGCGCCTTACACGCTGACTTTAACCAACCTGGCTGCGGGCAATTATACCTTGTTCGCTCAAGCTGTCTATGATGCTGCCGCCATGGTTTCCTCCGCTCCGGCCATCATCACACTGAACCCTGCACCGCTCCTGCCCGCGGCCCCTAATGTCACTACTTTGGCCAGTAACTTGGTCACGGTTAGTTGGGCGCGGGCCACTTACGCCTCGAGTTATTATTTGTTTCGCAACGGAAATTTAATCGCCACTTTGGCCGGGACAAACTATCAAGACTTTGGTTTGGTGGGCGGCTCGAATTACTGTTACTCCCTGATCGCCAACAATAATTATGGTAGTTCACTGGCGGGTCCTGCTAGTTGCGTGACCCTGCCAACGACGGGTTTCGGCTTCGCCTGGGATGCCCAAGTTACGGGCGCGTTGAGCGATGGTAACGGTAATTGCGGAACCAATGCCGCTAATTGGTGGACGGGTTCGGTGGATACCCCTTGGAAAAATGGCGGTGTGGCGGTGATCGGTGCCGGGGCGACGACCAATTGCATTGTGACCATCACCAATACGATCACTCCTGGCAAAATCATCTTTAACCTAAACAATGGCGGGAGTTATTCACTCGCGGGAACTTTGGCGATTAGTTTGACCAACACCGTTCAGCCGATGATCGTTCAGGTTGACGACCTCAGCAGCACGATTGGCGTGCCAATCCAAGGTGTGGGTAGCTTCACCAAGACCGGCTCCGGTTCATTGACGATTTCCACTGCGACCACCCTGACCGGCACCACCACGGTCAGCAACGGCACAATCATTGTGAATATCATCAAAGGTTTGAACAGCAGCTCGATCAATATTCAAAGCAATGCGACCGTGATCGCCTCAGCTTCCGGCGGAAACGCTTTTCAAAATTACTCGAAGACGATGACCGTCTATTCCGGCGGCACGTTGACCCTGGCTGGTGGTGATTACTCCAACCTTGGCGGATTTATCTATCTGCAAGGCGGTGCGACTTTCGGTGGCTTGGATAGCGGCGTCTGGGGTTCGTGGCAGATCAATGATTCGGATAGCTCCATTCACATCACCAATGGTAGTCCGGTAGCGGCGGTTATCAGCGCCCAAGGATTGCATGGGGTTAGTAATAAATCACTAATCTTGGACGTGGCGGATGTGACAACGAATGCCAACGTGGACTTATCGTTCACCGGCACTTTGACGACAGGTAATGGCGATAACTCGAACTATGGCATCACCAAAACCGGCGCCGGCACAATGGCTTTCAAAGGGAGCGGCACTTATATCGGCACCACTACGAATCGCGCCGGCACATTGCTGGTCGATGGGATCATTGCCAACTCGCCTTCGTTGATGGTCAACTCCGGTGCGACTTTAGGTGGCACCGGCACGATCGCCGCCGCCAGCACGATTTTAGCCAGTGGTGTTTTGGCGCCGGGCGACAATACCATCGGCACTTTGACGATCACGAATACTTTAAAACTTTCTGGCAGTTGTCTGATGGAAGTCAGTAAGTCTGGTTTGGCGCTGACGAATGATTTAATTAAAGGCGTCACGACTTTAACTTGTGGCGGCTTATTAGTCGTGACTAACCTTGGCGTCACGCCGCTGGCCGCGGGAGATAGTTTTAACTTATTCAAAGCGCAGATTTATGCGGGAACTTTCGCCAGTTATACTTTGCCCACGTTAATGAGCGGCTTGGCTTGGGACACTTCTAAGTTAGCGGTCAACGGCAGCCTTACGGTTTATGCTCCTCCTCTACCGGGTTTCACCGGACTCGGCATGGCTAGCGGTGGCTTTAATTTGAACGGCACGGGCGTAGTCGGTCAAGCGTATGTGTTATTGAGCGCGTCGAACTTGATGCCGCCGATTGCCTGGGTAAAGCTATTGACCAACACCGCCAATAGCAGCGGTATTTTTAACTTCGCCGACCCGCAGGCGACGAATGCGTCGCAGCAATTTTATCGGGTTCAATCAGCCCAGTAAGCTCAGCAAACGACTATGAAACGCCCTGGATCATTTCAATTTAACTCCCGTAACTTCGGCCGCATTGTTTTAGTCGGCGGCGTATTAGCAGGGTGGCTGGCCTTGTGCGGTTGCGGAAAAAAAGAAGCAGGCACAACGGGTGATAAACGTTGGGCGGCGCTGGGGCAGGTCATGGCGGAAAGAACAACGGCGCTTTGCAACAACGGCGGTAACATTGTGTTGTTGATCAATAAAAATGATCAAGCCAACGACACGTCGTTCGCCCAAACGGCGGACGCTTTTCGCAAGCACTTAGGGCCAGCCGTTAAAGTGATGGCGACCGAAAGTATTGATCTACCTTTATCCGCCGCGCCGGGCATGGAACCTTTTTCCGCCAATCAATTGGCGGACGTATTACAAAAATATGCCACGGCGGATTATGTGGTTTCCTTCGTCGGGGTGCCGCGGTTGACCACCGCGCAGATCGCGCAATTGCCGTCGCCCCGACCGCCCATGATCGTGGTTATCGCTCGCAGTCAGCCGACGCCGGAGATGTTCAGTCAGAAGGTGGTTAGTCTGGTGGCGGTTCCTAAAATGTTGTCGGACGCGGAATTGGCCGAGGTTCATTCTGGTCGGGCGATGTCGGCCCAAGAAGTATTTGATGCGCAATATCAAGTGCTCCCGCCGTAAAATAGTTAGCGACGCAATTAAAGTGCTGAAGCATCGGCGAAGGGTTACGTTGCTAGGAAGTCAGCTTGTTTAAAACACTTTGTTTTTTATGACGAAAATAATCGGCACCTCGAAACGGATTTATCATCCGGGTTTAACTTTTTTACGGCGGCTGATATTATTGGCCGGCAGCGGATTTCTATTTGCCACCGCGAAAGCGGATAATTCATTGTTGTGGTATAACGCGCCGGGCGTTGGGAATTTGACGCAAGGTTTAATGCTGGGCAATGGCCGGCTCGGCCTGACCATGCCTGGCAATGTTACCAACGAAAACATTGTCCTCAACGAATCGAGCTTGTGGGCGGGTAATGCCAATCCTTCCGGCAACTACGATAACGGTCCCACGGGTAACATGGGCGCTTACCAACTTTTCGGTAACTTGCTGATCAATCTGCCGTCGCAAGCGAATTATACCGGTTATCGGCGGACGCTGGATATTAGCACGGGCGTGGCGACGGTGACTTATACGAATAACGGAGTCACTTACACGCGCACCTTATTTTGCAGCGCTCCGGATCAAGTGGCCGTAGTGCAACTGACCGCCAGTGCGCCGTCGGCTTACACGGGTAGCATTCAATTGATCGATGGCCATACTAATACCATGGCTTCCACGGCGGGCGGGCTGATGTTTAACGGCGCGCTGTATAATGGCGAATTATACGAGGCGCAATTACAAGTGACCAATAGCGGCGGCACGTTGGTGAGCAGTGGCGGCGTCCTTAACTTCACCAATTGTGATAGCTTGACGCTGGTCCTCGCGTTAGGAACGGATTATGTGCCGAACTACGCCGTGAATTATCACGGCTCGAATCCGCACGCGGCGGTCATAGCGCAAGCGCAGGCGGCCGTGGCCAAAACTTTTCCCACGCTGCTGACGGCGCACACGAATGATTTTTCCGCTTTATTTAATCGCGTAACGATTCACGTGGGCACGCCGCCGGCCGGCCGCACAAATATGCCGACGAATCTGCGGCTCGCGGCCAATGCTGCCAACGATGACGATCCGGGGATGGAGGAAATGCTCTTTCAATATGGCCGTTACATGATCATTTCCGGTTCGCGTTCGGCGCTGCCGCTCAATTTACAAGGTATCTGGAATGATAATAACAATCCACCGTGGGCGTCGGATTATCACTTTGATTTGAACCTGCAAGAATGTTACTGGAGCGAGGAAGTCGCGAACTTGAGCGAATGCACGTTGCCGTTTATCACCTATCTACAAAGCCAGATCCCATCGTGGCGTAATATCACGACGAATACCAGTTCGGCGCTGAACAATGGCTATTACGGCGGCGCGTTTGGGGGCACGAACGGTTGGACGACGCGCACGAGCGGCAATCTCAATGGCGGCATGGGTTGGGAATGGATCGAGGCCGGCAACGCGTGGTTGTGTATGACGGTGTGGGAACATTATGCGTTCACCGGCGACACGAATTATTTGCGTGACGTGGCGTATCCGATGTTGAAAGAGACGTGTCAATTTTGGCAGCAACATTTGCAACCGCTGGCGACGACGACCAGCGACGGCGTGCCCGCGGGTGTGTTGATCGTGACGAACGGCTGGGCAGCGGAACATGGTCCGCGCGAAAACGGCGTGACCGGCGATCAAGTGCTGATCTGGGACGTGTTCAATAATTATCAAAAAGCGTGCAGCGTTTTGAATACGGATGCGGTCTTTGCCGTGACGGTCTCTAACATGCAAGCCAACTTACTGGGGCCGCGCGTCGGGCCGCAGGGCGAACTCCGCGAATGGCTCTACACGCCCGACACCGCTGGCGACAATGGCGATGGTGCGTTGATGTATTTGATCTGCGTTTATCCCGGACGCCAAGTGACGCCGGAAAAAACACCGGCACTGGTCGCGGCGGCGCGCGTTAGCACGCTGACCTTAGGTTATGGTTATGAATGGGGACCGCCCTGGCACATGGGCGTTTACGATCGCATTTATGATTGGTGGGATGCGCATGATCAGTTGCGATATTATATGGCCAATAAAATCGGCTGCAATTTGGTTGGCCTATACAGCAGCACCACGCCGCAGTGGGACAGCACCTGTTCGATCACCGCGGCGATGGCGGAAATGCTCCTGCAAAGCCACGCCGGTTTTATCAATTTGCTGCCCACGTTGCCGAACGCCTGGCCAGCTGGCTCCGTTGCGGGTTTGCGCGCAAACGGCGGTTACACCCTCGGCATCACATGGACGAATGCCGCGGCGACGGCGACGATTACTCCGGATTTTTCGGGTAACTGTAGGGTGCATACGCCGAATCCGCTCAGCGTCACCCTCAACGGGGCGCCAGTCTCTACGACGCAAACTTTCGGCGGGATGACGCAATGGTCCGCTCTGGCGGGTAGCACTTATACGTTGCAATGGGTCTTGCCACCGTTCCCCGCGCAGATTCCCGTGCCCGCAGATTATGCGAACGGCATCGGCATCGGTAAGACCTTGAGTTGGACTTCCGGCAGCAGCACTTATCAATACAATGTCTATTTCGGCACCAGCTCGAATGCAGTATTGAATGCGACCCCCAGTTCAGCGGAATTTCAGGGAACGCAGGGAACAACGACTTTTACCACACCCATCGCGTTGAGCAATTCGGTGACTTATTTTTGGCGCGTGGATGAGCTCGATGGCACAAACCTCGGCACGGGAGCGTTGTGGCAATTCACGAGTTTAGCCGCGATCACCAATCCGATTGCGAGTTGGCATCTCAACGAAACGTCCGGCTCGACGGCGTATTCGGCCGCGGGTAATGACAATGGCACCGCACAAGGTAACGTCACGTTTGGTGTGCCCGGCGTGACGAATGCGCCGTTCACGCAATTTGGCAGCACCAATCTCGCCGCGCAATTTGATGGCGCAAGCGCGACGATTTCCGTGCCGCCGTTGAACCTGAATACGAATACGTTTTCTATTACGGCCTGGATTAAATTGAATGGCGCGCAGCCCAATTACTGCGGGGTCGTTTATGCGGATACGCCCAACTATTCCGGCTTAATTTTTACGACGGGAAACCAATTGGGCTATAACTGGAATAATGCCACTTATGGTTGGCAATCCGCCTTGGTGCCGGCCAATGGCGTGTGGACGTTTGTCGCGCTGACGATTTCGCCGACAAACGCAATCCTGTATATGTCTACTAATGGTGTATTAATTTCGGCGACGAATAATGTGGCCAACGCTGCGTCCGCGTTTACCGGACAACTTTATTTTGGATCCGACAACGGCACTTATCGTTGGTTCAACGGCACGATGGATGAGATAGCGATTTACAGTCAAACGTTGACGCCGTCGCAAGTCGCCCAAGTGGTCGAAGCCGCCGTCACGCCCTCCGTCTGGAACGGCGGCGGTGGCAATGGTAATGGCAATTGGAGTCCGGCGGCCAACTGGAGCGGCACCGCCCCGGTAAATTGGCAGTCTTTGATTTTTCAAGGCACACAAGGTCAAGTTAATACGAATAACTTGTTGAGCGGAGTAGGGCAGGTGGTGTTGAACAACGGCGGCTTCACGCTCGCCGGCAATGCGTTGACTTTGGCGGGCGGTATTTCGAGCGTGACCGGCAACAACACGTTCGCCATCAACGCTACGCTTGCGAGTGACGGTCAGAATTTTGCGGTTAGCAATGGCACGCTCGTTGTCAGCGGCGTGCTGTCCGATGGCGGTAACGGTTATGGCCTGACGAAAACCGGCGCGGGCATTTTGACGCTGACGAACAGTGATACTTTCACTGGCACCATAAATGTTCTCGGCGGCACGTTGAATTTACCCACCAGCGGTTCGGCCAATAGTTTGAAATGTTCCACCATCAACCTCGCTCCCGGCACGACGCTCGCGTGTGCTTATCAACCTTTCGGCTGGTATGCGAACAATAATTTGGTCGGACTCACCATTAATATCAACAACGCTACCTGTCAGGAAAACGGTTCGTTCGGTGTGAGTTATAATTTAACCGGCGGCAGTCTCACAGGTAATAGCTCACGACTCGATCTGGGCGCGTCCGGCGGCTTCAATTCTTTTATCACCACTTATCCCAGCGCCACGACCAGCGTCTTAAATCCGACCAATCAAATTTTGTTGCGTAACGATTCCGGCCAAACCGCCTACACTTTTACCATGGCCGCGGGGACGACGACCAGCGGCATTGATTTGGACGTGCAACAACCGATCAACCAAAACACGGCGCCGTGTTCCATCATCAAAGCGGGTGCGGGCGTGATGCGCTTGACGGCGGCGAATACTTTTACCGGCTCGACGACGGTCAGTGGTGGCACGTTGCTGGTGAACGGATCGCTTGCCGCGGGCAGCGCGGTCAGTGTCCAAGCCAATGCCGCGCTCGGCGGCGCGGGAACGGTCAGCGGCTCCGTCACCATTCAAACGGGCGGCACGTTGTCGCCCGGCACGAATGGTTTGGGCATATTGAAGTTGGCGAAATCGCCTGTGCTCGGCGGGACGCTCCAATTCAGCCTCAACAAAGCCGCGAGCTTGCACAACAGCAGCCTGACCATCACCAGTGGCACGCTGACCAACTCGGGAAATTTGCTGGTGATCAATAACGGTTCAACTTTGGCTTTGGGGGATAACTTTCAACTCTTCAGCGCGGCCAGTTACACCGGCAGTTTTAGTCGCATCACTTTACCCACCCTGGCTGCCGGGCTGGCCTGGAATACCGCCAAATTAGCCGTCAACGGAACCATTTCTATTAGCAACAATGTGCCGCCCGTCGTCAAGAATTGGAATATGTCGGCTTCCGGAAATTCTCTGACCCTGACCGGCACCGGCATGACGAGTGCCACCTATGTATTATTGACGACGCTGAATCTCGCGCCCGCCACATGGGTGGCGATGCTTACGAACTACGCCGATCCCGTCACCGGTTCCTTCCAATTTACCGACACGAATATCGCCGGCTATCCCCAGCGTTTCTACCGCATCCAAGCGCAGTGATTGAGTTATCGCCTTTTAACCTGGGCCCAATTTTGTGATCAAAGCGACCAGCTCCGTCGCCTGATTACTTCAATAAACCAGGCGGCCGCTTTGGGTGCGCATTTATTGAAAAACACATGACTTGTGTGGTTTCCAACATGGGCATGAATCCAGGTTTACGGCATCCTTTTTTTCATGAACAAACTTTGGGCTGACGATGCAGAATTATTTCGAATTTGCCGGGAAGAATTATTCACGGCCGTGGTGGGCGACATCATGGACAAGTTGAAATTGCGCCGCCAATTTTTGCCGCCGCAGATTCAACCGTTGCGGCAGGACATGATTGTCTTAGGGCGCGCGATGCCGGTGTTAGAGGCGGATGTTTTTGAGGAAGCGCATCCAGGCAGTGCCAATCCGTTGCTTTCGAAATCGTTCGGGCTGATGCTGGAAGCCTTGGACGATCTCAAGACGAACGAGGTTTATATCTGCACCGGGGCGTCGCCGACGTATGCGTTGTGGGGCGAATTGATGAGCACGCGCGCCGCCAAACTCGGCGCGGCCGGGGCGGTGGTGAACGGTTATTCGCGGGACACAACGGGAATTCTGGCGATGAATTTTCCCACGTTTTCCTACGGCCGTTACGCGCAGGATCAGGCGCCGCGCGGCAAGGTGATTGATTTTCGCGTGCCGTTGGAAATCGGCGGCGTGAGAGTGGAAAACGGCGATATTGTTTTTGGTGATATTGACGGCGTGTGCATCGTGCCGCGCGCGGCGGAAGCGGAAGTGTTCGCGAAGGCGTTGGAAAAAGCGCGCGGCGAAAAACTTGTGAAAAAGGCGATCGAGTCCGGAATGAGCGCGCGGGCCGCGTTTGATAAATTCGGCATCATGTAATACAACAGGCCCGATCGGGCCGCAGATCAATTAAAATTTTTTACCGGATGAAAATCACTGAAGTCAAAGTCTGGCTCGTCGAGGGCGTTAAATATAATTGGACGTTGCTGAAAGTTTACACCGACACCGGCCACACCGGCGTGGGCGAGGCGACGAATTGGCCGGGCAGCCCGATCATCGAGGCCGCCGCGAAACACGTGGGCGAACGCGTCATCGGCCTCGATCCGATGCGCACGGATTTTATCTGGACGAAACTCTATCGTGACTTGAATTGGATCGGGCCTTTTGGCGCGTCCATGTGCGCCATCAGTGGACTCGACATGGCGTTGCTGGATTTGAAAGGCAAAGTGCTCGGCGTGCCGTGTTACGAATTACTCGGGGGCGCGTTCCGTAAAGAAATTCCGCTCTACGCCAATTACTGGTTCACCGGTGGCGGTCATTCGCCCGAGGATTACGCGCGGCAAGCCCGGGAAGTGAAGGCGCTGGGTTTCACCGGTTTAAAATTTGATCCGTTCGCGCACACGAATTATCTCTACGGCACGGACTTGAACACCAACCTTTCGCTCACGCCGGCCATGCAAGATCGCGCCTGCGAAGTCACCCGTGCCGTGCGTGAAGCCGTCGGTCCCGAAATGGAAATGATGATCGAGACGCACGCGATGATGAACGGTCAGATGGCGGTGAAAATGGCCGAGCGCCTCGCGCCCTTTGGCATGACGTGGTATGAAGAACCCGCCGGGCCGGAGAACGCCGCCACCTTGCGGGCGTTGCGCGAACGCTTGCCGGGCAACGTCTCCATCTGCGTCGGCGAACGCCATTATACCCGGCACGGTTTTCGTCCCGTGCTGGAACAATCCATTTGCGACATCATCATGCCGGACATCACGCGTTGCGGTGGGCCGAGCGAAATGAAACGCATTGCCACCCTGGCCGAGACTTACAATGTCCTCGTCGCACCGCACAATCCCAACGGCCCGTTGAGCACCCTCGCCAGTGCGCACGTTTGCGCGAGCATCCCGAATTTTTTCCGCTGCGAATTTATGAAGAACGATGTGCCGTGGCGCGACACCGTCATCACGCATCCGATTGATGTGCGCGATGGGAAATTATTTTTATCCGATCGCCCCGGTCTCGGCGTTGATCTGGTGGAAGCCGAAATGGCCAAACATCCCGGCGTGCGCGAATTAAATGCGCGTCCCAACTTTTACGTTTAACGAATTATGTCACTGCCACTTGATCTGAAAGGCAAACGCGCCCTCGTGACCGGCGCGAGCGACGGCGTGGGCGCGGGCGTGGCGAAAATGCTCGCGCGCGCCGGTTGCGATGTCGTCGGCACCGGCCTGGGCGCCGCGGATTCCCCCCGCGCCACTGCGTTTGTGCAGGCGGTGGAAGCCGAAGGCCAACGTGCTTTTTATGTCGCGGGCGATGCGGTCGAGCCCGCGACGCCGGCGCAGTGGGTGGATGGTGCGGTCGCCGCGTTGGGTGGCTTGGACATCGTCGTTTCCAACGCCGGTCGCAACGGTTTTCACGGCGTCAATGAATGCACCGAGGAACAATGGCAGTATAATATGAATTTGAACCTCGCCTCGCATTGGCGTTTGGCGCGCGCCGCGTATCCGCATTTAAAGAAATCTACGTCCGGGGTTTTTCTCGTGATGGCGTCGAACCACGCTTACGGAACCATTCGAGGCTGCTTTCCTTACAACGTCGCCAAGACCGCGTTGACCGGATTGGTGCGGGCGCTGGCGATTGATTGGAGTCCGGACGTGCGTGCCGTGGGCGTCGCGCCGGGATTCATTGACACCCCCGGCAATCAACATTGGTTTGATAGTTTTCCCGATCCGGCCGCTGAACGTAAACGCACGGAAAGTCGGCATCTCGTCAACCGTCTGGGTCAGCCCGAAGAAATCGGCGCGTTGTGCGCTTTTCTTGCGAGCCCGCACGCCAGTTTTATTACCGGAAATACCATTTTGGCCGACGGTGGCCGCGGCGCGCTATTGCAAGATGATTAAAATTTTCAAAGCCCTGAAGGTCCCGGCGCAAAGTATTTTGCCGTCGGCGCGCCGCGGTTCCTCGGCTCGGTGAAATCATCGCCGCTCCAAATCCCAGACCCTAGCACCTAGACCCCAACATGCCGCCCATCCAACTCCACGCCATTGATTACTGCATCCTCGTTGCCTACGTTGGCTTCGTGCTCGGCATTGGTTGGACGCTGGCGCGTTACCTGAAAACGTCGGCGGATTTTCTGACGTCCGCGCGTTCCCTCCCTACTTGGGTCACTGGCCTCGCGTTTATTTCGGCGAATCTCGGTGCGCTCGAACTTGTGGGCATGGCCGCGAGCGGTGCGAAATATGGCATGGCCACTTGTTTTTTTTATTGGGCCGGCGCCATTCCCGCGATGGTTTTTCTGGCGGTGTTCATGATGCCATTTTATTACGGCTCCAAAGCGCGCTCCGTCCCTGAATATCTCAAACTACGTTTCGACGAACGCGTTCGCGCCTTGAATTCCGTCGCGTTCGCGGTGATGACGATCTTCGCTTCCGGCATTTCGATGAACGCGCTGGCGAAATTGCTGACCAATTTATTGCCGTGGCAATGGAACCTGAATCTCGCCGGTTTTCATTTGGGCAGCTACGACATTTATTTGTGGCTCAGTTCGCTCATCGTGTTGCTCTACGTTTTGAAAGGCGGATTAACCTCCGCGATTTACACCGAAGTATTGCAGTTTTTCATGATCGTCCTCGGCTTCGCGCCAGTCGTGTATCTCGGATTGCTCGACGTGAACGGCTGGCACGCGATGACGCAGTCGCTGCAAACTGTCGCGACGAATCCGGCCGCTTATTATCTCCAAGACGCGGGGACCCGCTACGCGACGAATGCGTGGACGAGCGCGTGGCAACCGTTGATCGCCGGCGCCAAACATAATCCGATGGGCGTGGATATTTTTGCGATGGGTTTCGGCCTTTGCTTCGTTTTGGGCTTTGGTTATTGGTGTACGAATTTCCTCGTCGTCCAACGCGCGATGGCCGCGAAAAATATGACCGCCGCGCGCAACACGCCGATCGTCGCCGCGGTGCCGAAAATGTTTTTCCCGTTCCTCGTCATCGTGCCCGGCATGATCGCCGCCGCGCTCTGCACCTTGCCAGATAAAAATTATCGCATCCCGCCGCCGCTCGTGGCTCCGGAAAATTATGCGCAAGCCGTGGCCGCCGTGAAAAATGCCCGCCCGAACGATCTCGCTGCCGCCGTGAAAGCCGTGGGCGACGCGTTGGGTAAAAAAATTGACGCGGCAAAAATCACGTCCCTCGTCGCGGCCAACGCCGCTGATAAATTATCCGACGCGCAAATCCAGCAGGGACTTTACAATGGCATCGCGGAAAACGATTACGACGGCGTCATTCTTTCACTCGTTAAAAAATATTGTCCGCCCGGTTTGCTCGGCCTGGCGCTGACCGCGTTGCTCGCATCCTTTATGTCCGGCATGGCGGGCAACGTCACCGCGTTCAACACCGTTTTCACTTACGATTTATATCAGGCTTATTTTGCGAAGGGCAAAAGCGATCAACATTATTTTTGGATGGGCAAAGCCATCACCGTGGTGGGGATTGTATTAAGTCTCTTCGCCGCGTATTTCGCGTCGCTGTTTTATAACGCGATGGACATCATCCAGCTCGTTTTCGGTTTCGTGAACGCACCGCTGTTCGCCACCTTCCTGCTCGGCATGTTCTGGAAACGCACCACCGCGACCGGCGCATTTCTCGGTCTGTTCGGCGGCATCGGCAGCTCCGCCTTGTTTCACGCGCTGACCACGACGCCCGCGAATCTGGATGCGGCCGGCCACTACGTCAGCTTGGCGAAAGGCGGCTATCTTCACCTCGCGCAAATTTTCCCCAGCGAGATGGCGCAAAATTTCTGGCTCGCCGCCGTGGCGTTCAGCGCGTGTTTTATCCTGACGCTGATCATTTCACTGGCCACCACCCGCACTAAAACGGATGCTGAATTGAAGGGCCTGGTCTATTCGCTCACGCCGAGAACCGTGGATCACAGCCAATCTTTTTATCAACGCCCCGCCGTCATCGGCATCGTTTTGTTGATCGCGTGTGTTCTCTTAAACTATCTCTTTTGGTAAACTTTTCCGTGCAATTTGAACTATGAAAAAAACTGTCTTCGCAATGATGTTCGCCGCGCTAACGTTTCTGTCGCAAGGCGCGGAGTGGCACGTCATCGCCAGCTTTGACGCGGCGAAAGACGACGCCGCGCAAGTCGGTGGCGCGACGGCTTACACTTATACCACGGACGATATTTCCGCCGCCGTCATGCCCGCCGATAGTGCGGAACGCAAAATTGTTTTTGGCAGTCATCTGACGTTAGCCCGCAGTGGTGCGCGACCGGACGCGTCGTATCAGATCAAGGCGGCGTTCCTGTCCGACAGCGCCGGGCGCATCTTGCAATTGCAATGGAACGGCGCGCGGCTCGGCAAAAGTTTTTCGTTGCCGTCCGGAAAAACCATTGAGCATGAGTGGACGGTGCCGGCGAACACGCTGGCCAAGGGCGATCTGACGGTTGCCCTGAGTTGTTTGCGCGGTGCGAACGTGGCGCTGTCGCATCTGGAAATTTTATCCGACACGCCGCAGACCTTGTCCACGCCGCGTTCACTCGCAGATATTGTTGCCGAAATCCAAGTGCCGATGCCACGTTTGTCGCCGCGTCCGGTAAAAGTTTTCGACGTGAAAACGCCGCTCGTTTCGCTGTCGGGTGAATGGAAATTTAATCCCGCGCCGCCCGCTGATTTTGCCAGCTTCACCGCCGCGCAAACCAAATTGTGGAGCAAAATTGCCGTGCCTAGCGAATGGGTGATGGCCGGTTTTAACGTGGAGTCCAACACCGCCGCCGCGTATTGGCGCGAGTTTGACGTGCCGAAAAGTTGGCGCGGCCAACGCATCAAGCTGCGTTTCGATACGGTGCACAGCGATTGTAAAGTGTTTGTGAACGGTCAGCCCGTGGGCGCGCACGAAGGTTGTTTCACCGCGTTTGAACTCGATATCACCGCCGCCGTAAAATCCGGACGCAACACGCTCGCGCTCGCGGTGAAAAGCGATTCCCTCGCCGACATGCTCGCGAGTGCTACGCAATACGCCGCGCATCCGCTCGGCGGTATCACGCGCAAAGTGCAACTCTTCGCGCTGCCGCCGGATAATATCGCGGCGCAAATTGTCACGACGACGTTTGATCCGGAATTTAAGAATGCGAGCTTGAACGTGCACCTGGAGCGGGCTGATGAATCGGCGGCTCCCGGTAAAGCCGCGGTAAAATTCACGCTTGCTGATGCTGCGGGCAAAACGGTTTTCGCACAGACAGAAAACCTTCCCATCGCCACGATGGCCGGAAACGTGGTCGCCGATTTTTCCCTGCCGGTCAGCGCGCCGAACAAATGGGATTCGGAACATCCTTATTTGTATTCGCTAAAAACGGAACTGTTAGCCGACGGTAAAGCCACGGAAACCATTTCGCAGCCCGTTGGTTTTCGTCAGGTGGAAGTGCGCGGCAACCAAGTGTTCGTCAATGGTGTGGCGGTGAAATTACGCGGCGCGTGCCGGCATGAAGTGGACCCCGTGCGCGGTCGCAGCTTGACGCCCGACGATTGGCAAAAGGACGCGGAACTGTTTCGCGCGGCGAATGTGAATTACATCCGCACCAGTCATTATCCGCCCGCCGAAGAATTTTTGGACTGGTGCGACCGCGATGGATTTTTCGTCGAGTGCGAAGCGCCGTTGTGCTGGATCAATCACGGGGCCAATGCCAATTGGAAAACGTGGGATTATCGCGACCCGAAACTTTTCCCTTATATGATGCGGGCGGATTTTGAAAACCTCGCGGCGAACCGCAATCATCCGGCCATCATCATCTGGTCGCTCGCGAACGAATCTTATTGGTCACCGCTGTTCGCCGAAGTGAACCGCCGCGTGAAACTCGCCGACCCAACGCGGCCCACGACCTTTCACGATCAATGTTGGGGCGCTTACAATGATGCCGGCAGCCAGGCGGATATTGCCGTTTATCATTATCCCGGCGAGAACGGCCCGGCGAAATGCGACGAGGAAAAACGCCCGGTTTTGTTCGGCGAATATTGTCACGTGGAATGTTACAACCGGCGCGAACTCGCCACCGATCCCGGCGTGCGCGATGATTGGGGTCGTGGTTTTGCCCGCATGTATGACTTGATGTATGCGCACGAAGGCTGTCTGGGCGGCGCGATTTGGGCGGGCGTGGACGACGTGTTTTGTTTGCCCGATGGAAAATTTGTCGGCTACGGCATGTGGGGTTCCATCTGCGGCGGTTGGCGGCGTGCGAAACCGGAATTTTGGCAGGTGAAAGAAGCGTATTCGCCCGTGCGGGTATTGACGAACAACGTGCCGCTGCCCGCCGCCGGCGAATCCCTCCGCATCCCGATTGAGAACCGTTACAATTTTGCGAACCTCAGCGAAGTCGGGATCGCGTGGCAGCTCGGCAAAAAACACGGCACGGCGACGTTGGATTTGCCCGCGCGTCATGACGGCGAGCTGGTCATCCCCGCGCTGGCAAAATTAAAGGCCGGCGACGAATTACATCTGACGTTCACCGACCCGCGTGGTTTCGTTTGCAACGAAGAAATTATTACGCTCGGCAACGTTTCGGAAGTGCCGGAAGTGATCGCGCCCCCCACCGGCAAACTTTCGTTCACGCAAACGGATGGCCAGATTCAAATCACCGGCGACCGCGTGGCTTATGTCATCAGTCGCGTGACCGGACAATTCATCAGCGGCAAGCTGGATGGCAAAACAATTCTTACCGGCGGTCCGTCGTTGATGGTGTTGCCGCTGCAAGATGAAGCTTGCGAACCGGTTGATCTCGGCGTTTGGAAACCGTTGAACAATACGTGCGAAAATTGGAAAGCCACGACCGTGACCGCCACGGCCAATGCGGATGGCAGCATCGCGATCGCCGTCCAAGGCACGAGCACGGAGGCGAATGGCGATTACACGATCCAGTTGGATACGGCGGGCGGCGTGCAAGTGAATTACGACTTCACGTCCAACGAAAAAGTGAATCCGCGCCAATGGGGCATGGTGTTTTTCGCCGCGAAGGATTTTCAAACCTTGCACTGGAACCGGCATGCGCAATGGTCGGTTTATCCGGCGGATGCGATTGGCCGTCCGATCGGCACCGCCATTGCCCGCATCGCCACGGACGATAAACCCTACGCCACCACATCGCCGGGACACGCGTGGTCGCAAGACGCGACGGCGCTGGGCGGTAATGATTTTTGCAGCACGAAAGTGGCGATCCACGAAGCCTCATTGATTGACGGCGCCCGACAGTTGCGCGTGACCTCGGACGGTCGTCAAGCCATCCGCGCCTTCATCGCCGACGGCCAAACTGGTTTGCTCGTCACGGGTTTTCACACCGGCGGCGGCGATGGTTTCTTCGGCACACATCTGGCCGCGGAACGTAAGCCGCTAAAAGTCGGCAGTAAAATGTCCGACCTAATCCAACTGCGACTGACGGATTAAAAAGCCGCTGGGGAGGGCGCTGGTTGGGGAAGGACGACGCGCAGCATTCGACTGACCCGCAAGCGGAGCGGGGGACAGCGAGAGCTTTCAGTCTTTGAAGTGCGTTGCTAGATTCCTTATGAAACCAATGACGATCAGGTTAATAAATTTTCCCAGGCTACGGCTACTGTTGTCACTCCTGCTGGGCGTTATCGCCGTCCCGGTATTCGCCAAGGATCCAGCGAAGCCGCCGCTTAACATTGTTTTCATTTTGGTGGATGACCTGGGCTGGAAAGATGGCAGTTGTTTTGGCAGCAAGTTTTATTCGACTCCAAATCTTGATGCGCTTGCGGCTGCGGGCGAAATGTTCACCGCGGCTTACGCGGCGTGTGCCGTGTGTTCGCCGACGCGCGCGGCGTTGATGACGGGAAAATATCCGGCCCGCTTGCATCTCACCGATTGGATTCCCGGCGAGGGCGCACCAAAGACGAGCCGTTTCGAGGTGCCGGAGTGGACGGAATATCTTTCGCTGGATGAAACGACGTTGCCCGAAGCGCTGAAGAAACTCGGTTACGCGACTGGGCATATCGGCAAATGGCATTTGGGCGGCGGCAAATATCTACCGCAATATCAAGGGTTCGATACGAATATCGCTGGCGGCGACATCGGTAATCCAGCGGCGTATTTCTGGCCTTACGGCGCGACGAATAATGACCATCGCGTGCCCGGTCTGGCCGAACGCGGCGGACAGAAGGGCGAATATCTCACCGACCAATTGACGGACGAAGCCGTCAATTTCATCACGGAAAATAAGGGCAAACCCTTTTACCTGAACTTCTTTCACTACGCCGTGCACGCGCCATTGCAAGGTAAACAAGAATTGATTGATCAGGCGGCGGATCGTCCCGGTGCCGATGGCCAGAGTAATGCCGTTTATTCCGCGATGTTAACCAGCGTCGATCAAAGCGTCGGGCGCATCCTCAAAACATTGGACGACCTGCATCTCAGCGATCACACCATCATCGTTTTCACGTCCGACAATGGCGGGGCCGTTCATTTTGGCAAGCCACCCGCCACTTCGAATTTGCCGTTGCGCGGCGGCAAAGGCATGGCCTACGAAGGCGGCTTACGGGTGCCGTTGATTGTCAAAATGCCCGGCCTGATTTCGCCCGGCACCACTTGCACGGAACCCGTCATCACGATGGATTGGTTTCCCACCTTGCTGGAACTGGCGGGCGCGGACACATCCGCCAGCGCCACGGCGGTGGACGGCACGAGTCTGGTTCCCTTGTTAACCGGGAAAGACGTGAATCTGCATCCTGATTTATTCTGGCATTACCCGCATTATTGGAATGGCGGGAAAATTTCGCCTTACAGCGTCGCGCACGTCGGAGATTGGAAATTGATCCGCTTTTACGAAAGCGGCACCGAGGAGCTGTATGATTTAAAGTCCGATGCGGCGGAAACCAATAACCTCGCCGCCCGTCACCCTGAAAAGCGAAGAGAACTCGCCGTGCGTTTAGACGCCTGGCTCAAGGCTGTGAACGCGCAAATGCCGGTGCCGCGATGAAGAACGTTGCTCGATCTGAAATCCGGCAACGTTACACCAATCCCTTGACCGCCCAGCCTTTCCGGTAATCACGTTTCAGAAATGCGTTGGCTTCTGACTGCTTGAATTTCATCCGGCGCGCATTCCATTCCAGTGTGGTGTGGGGAAAACGCGACGCGATGTCGCCGAGTAAAATGGTTTCCGTCAGCGGGCCGGCGTAGGCGAAGTCCGCCGTCGTCTTATCTTCGCCGAGACAGGCGTTGACGAATTGTTTCCAATGATTGACGCCCTTAACGCGCGGTAATTTGTAATCGGCGAACTTCGCCTGCGGATACAGCGTCGGCACATCATCCGGATGCGGCAGTGCCATCACGCCTTCCGTGCCGACGAAAATCGAGCCGGTGTTGGGAACTTCCCCACCTTCGAGCAACGCGATGATTTCCGCCGGCGGCTTGGAGTCGCCGTCATACCACGTGACCGGCAGAGTTTTTTCCGCCGTGCGCGCGTTGCCGGGGAATTGATAATGCACCAAACCATTCAGCGCCCAGTTCCATTGATTCGGCGTCGCGCCTTCGGAGCGGATGGAAATCGGCGCGGTCAGTCCGATGGATTCAAATACGGGATCAAAAATATGGCAGCCCATGTCGCCCAGCGTGCCCGTGCCAAAATCCAAACGCTTGCGCCAGTTGCCGGGATGATAATAACCATCGCCAATAAACGGGCGATCCGCGCACACGCCCAACCAGAGATTCCAGTCAAACTCCGCCGGCACCGGATCCGTGCGTTCCGGTTTGTCCGTGATGTCGCCCCAGGATTTGGGGCACCATGAATGCACTTCCTTGACCTTGCCGATGACGCCGCTCTGCACGATGTTCACCGCCATCCGATAATAAATCGACGAATGAATCTGGATGCCCATCTGCGTCACGACTTTTTTCTGATGCGCAATTTCCGTCATGCGCCGCACTTCGTGGATCTCATGCGCGAGCGGTTTTTGACCGTAAACATGCTTGCCCAGTTGCATCGCGCTCACGCCGATCGGCGCGTGCATGTGGTCCGGCACCGAGACGTTTACGGAATCAATATTCTTCGCTTCCTTGTCCAGCAACTCGCGCCAGTCCTGATAAACCCGTGCGTTGGGAAAACGTTTGCGCGCTTCCACCGTATGGCTGAGGTCCACATCGCAGACCGCAACGATCTCAACGTTCGGACAATTGGCGATGCTAGTGAGATCCGACCACGCCATGCCGCTCGCGCCAAAACTCGCGTGCCGCAACGTGCGACTCGGCGGCGCCGCGAACAAATCAGACGTGACGAACGGCGCGGCGAACGCAGCGGTGCCGATGGTTTTGAGAAAGGAGCGACGGGTGAAATGTGGGTTCATGAGCGGATTATTATTGAATCTGTGGGCGGTTGGTAGTTCCAGCCGAGCAATGCTCGGTGCTCCAGCCGCGCCATGCGTCATTCCTTCAACGCCTTGATTGAAATATCGCGGAACATCACCGGATCATTATGTCCGGCCAGACCAAAATAGCCGCTCGTGCGGTCTTTGCCGGGATGCGCGAGGTTATGCAAGGTTTCATGCACCGTGCTCAAGTCGCAATTCAGGATGACCGTGCCGTTGAGTTCCACTTTGATCGTCGGGCCGTTGACCGTGACTTCTTCGTAATTCCAATCGCCGATCGGATGTTGATAACCACGTTGCGCGGCGACCAAGCCGTAAGCGGAACCGTGCGCCTGCCGCGGGTCAATCTTATCGCCCGTGACTTGTTCATAATTATCATCCAACACCTGACATTCACACATGCCCACATAAGCTGTATCGCCGGCGCCGGGATAACGAATGGCGAGACCGTTGTTGCCGCCGGGCGGTAACTTGAATTCCAACCGCGCGACGAAGTTCGTGTATTCCGCCGCCGTATAAACCGTGCCGCCATCGCCGCGCTTCCAGAGAATCGCGCCGTTCGTCACGGTGCAATTATTCAACGGCCCACGCCAGCCCGTGAAATCTTCGCCATTGAAAACCGAGGCGAAACCTTGCGGATCCTGGCCGCGAAGCAACTTGTTCGCCTCGTCACTGCCGAGCTCGCGGATGAAAATATTCTTCCAACGGATTTCGCCGCCGTGCGTCTGCAACTGGATCGGTCCGTGCGCCGGCACGGGCAGTTTGCGATTGTAATAATTCTCCATCGTCGCGCCGTCCACCGTTTGCTTGCCATTCAACCATACCCAGACGCGGGCGCCGGCCATGACGATGCGCAGATGATTCCATTCGCCGAACGGTTTGTCCGCGAACACGAGCGGATCTTTGCCGGGTGCGCCCGGCGAATTATTCCACAATCCGCCGGAACCTTTATCCGCGCCGAGATCCCATTTGCCGCCGGCCTTGGTGTAATCCCAAATCTGCACCTGCGGACAACCGCGCAGATACACGCCGCTGTCGGCGAGCGCCACGGTTTTGTAATCCAACTCCAGTTCGAAGTCGCCGTAGTTTTTATCCGTGGTGAGAAAGAGACCGTGGCCGTCATTGACGAGCTCGCCATTTTGCACCGACCAATGTTGGCGGATATCGGCGAGGCTGGCGTCGTGTTTCTGCGCAAATTTGTCCGCCGGCAACGCGAGATATTTGCGCGGATCTTCCGTGCTCGCGCCCCACCAACCATTGATATCTGTGCCATCAAATAGCGCGGTGAAACCCGGCGGTGGAGTATTAGGCGTGGTGGACTGCGTGGTGCGGCAACCGGCGAGAACAGCCGTCGCCAGCGCGAGCGTAAAGGTGAAGAGACGTTGATTCATAAATGTGAGCGCAAACCGTCGGGACATAGTGTTAGCCAATGTATCAAGTTCACGCCAAGCATTTTGCCTCCCTAATTTTGGGGGGGGTGTTGGGAGAGTAGCGAATGACGAATGGCGAATGACGAATGACGAATGACGAATGACGAATGACGAATGACGAATGACGAATGACGAATGACGAATGACGAATGACGAATGACGAATGACGAATGACGAATGACGAATGACGAATGACGCCGAACGTTTGGGCGATTTGGCCAGCACGCTGACTAAGCAGTGATAGTTCACCTTTTTTTCATCCGTCCTTTCCCGTTACCATCCGCCCCATGCAATACGTTTTAATCATCCATGAAGTCGCGGACTATCCCGCTTGGAAACGCGTTTTCGACGGCGCAGCGGGCATCCGTAAAGACGCGGGCGAACGTTCTTATCAAGTGTTAAAATATCAGCACGACCCGAACCGGATCGTGCATTTCTCCGCGTGGACTTCGATTGCGGATGCTAGGAGTTTCTTCGAGTCGGCCAAGCTGGTTAAAATCCGCGCCGAGGCTGGAGTGAAAGCCCCCGACTTTATTTACCTAGAGCAACTCGAAGTCGGCACGTTGTAAAATAAACGGTTAGGGCGCGGCGCGGCTCCGCCCTAACGGGAGAATGACGGATGAGGATGAGGATGAGGATGAGGATGACAAAGCAGACGACGCGCAAAATTTGTCATTCGTCATTCGTCATCGTCATCCGTCATCCGTCATCCGTCATTCGCATCACGGCGCGGGCTTCAAATCTTCCCAGCGCACGGTCCATGAACCATCGTCGGGAAACCCCGGAGCAGGGCGGTTCGGGGCGCCGTCCCAACCAGCGGCCATCATCGCCACGGCGTAGAGCAGTCCACCGTTGCCGGGGAGATACGGGCCGGGTCCGCCGGTGCAAAGACCGCGTTCGTCGTAATGATTTTTCGACGAGGGATTCAGCAACGCTTCCACCGCGAGCTGCGGATCGCCCACGCGGGCGGACGCCATTGCCATCCACGGAAAATCCCAACCCCACGTCCCGTCCCAATTCCATTGGCGCCCCACTTCTTCCACCGTGCGGCGCGCGGTCGCGGCATCAAGCCCAGTAAACGGCGGCAACATCCCCGCGATGCCGATGTTGTCCACGTGATCAAACGTGCGCTTGGTGAACGTGTCCGGTCGGTCGGCGCTGAAAATATAGAGGCCATCCTTTTGCGGCAGCGGCGCGAGATGATTCGCCACTTCATCCCAATGCGGTTCGCGCGGGAGATGCAAACGTAAGCGCCATTGCTGCGCCATCTCCAACGCGGCGTGCCAGTAGCCCAGTTCGAAAATGGTGTTCTGGCGCAGCGCCTTGATCCCACCTTCGCTGGCGGGCCACACGGGGTTCAGATCATATTGACCGGTGACGGCATTGCGCGTGGGATAATCGGCCATGAAATCAGCGGTGCCAAAGACGATGTCTTTCCACTTAGCCAACGTGGCGGGCGTGGGCTGCAGCCGATAATTGAGTTCGGCAAAAAAGATCGGATGCGGCTCTTTCCACAGCAACGCCATCTCCGGCGGATAGCCATCATTAAATCCATTCGGGCCGGTGGACTTCGGCCACATCAATCCCTGGTAATCAAAGTTTTCCGCAATGGCTTTCGCCACGGGCGCGACGCGTGGATAAATAGTGAGCGCCTTGTCCGCCATCGCCCAACGATCCCACAGCGCGTAATGCGCAAGGTGCCACCAGATCATTTCGAAGTGCCACTTGGCGAGCCACGGATCCGTGCCCGTCAACCCGACTTCCGCCGGCGGATTATCCCCGGCGGATTGCGCGGCGAGTTCGTATTGCGACAACACAATGCGTCGCTCCAATTCCATCCAACGCGGATCGCGACTCGATGATAAATCAATCGCGCCACCGCTCGACCAAAACGCCGCCCACGAAAGGGCGCACGCAGATTTCACTTGGTCAAAAGTAAGGTCCGGGGCGGCGGTAGTATTGGTTCCGAAGGAGCAGGTGAGTTCCAGCTCATCGGTTCCGGTCGTGGGCGTCAGCGTGAAGCGATGCGGCGAAGTGCCGCTGGGATTCCAACTTTCGTTCTCGGCCAGACGCTTCGTTCGTGCGTGACCGTTGAGCCGATATTTAACCTCGAGCCGTTTGACGAAGTGGAGTGCCGGATCGCCGAACAGATCATTATTGGCGGTCACCGTGCCGTCATTATTAATGGCATTGGCTACTTGCGTGGTGACATTGCTCCAGCCGCCGCCCTCCGCCCCGTAACGCGCCTCGGTGATTTCCGGTTGCGCGGCGGCTGGTTGGCTCACGGAAAATCCGTTACCGTTCAGCCGCACTTCGTAATGCGCGTCATCAATCTCGCGGCGCAATTCCAGTCGCGTCGGAGTTTGGCGCAGGATGGTGGTCGAATGTCCGGCAGCTTGCGAATAATCGCCCACCCACGCGCCGACATTTTGCGCAGGCGCCGGAAAGTCGAGCATGAGTTGCAATTGATGCTCGCGCAACAACGCCGATTTCACGCGCACGGCGACCGTGTCGCTCTTCGGATCCACGCACGTTTGCACTTCCACTGGTTGACCTAAGTAAGTAAAGCGGCTCGTCAGTAGGCCGGTCCACAATTCCAGTTTACGCGCCGTCACGTGCACGTCCGCGCCCGCCAAACGTTCGCCATCTTGATTGATAAAACCGAGCCGGCCTAAGTTCAGTGGCTGGGGATTAATGCGTTCCCAATCCGTGATCGCGGGCGAATCGTGCCGCGTGATGCCCGTGAGGCGACCGTGATCGGGCGTGGCCCACGGATGAAGGTCATTCGTCGTCACGCCCGGCGGCAGCGGAAAATTGTGCCAAGACCAATGGCTCATCGTATTGCCACCGACTGTTTCCAAGCCCGTGCCATCGGCGTTGAAAGCGAAGTTGCCATTGCCGAGCGGAATCTGACCCTCAAGACTTGGCCAATCAATATCGTGCCGCGCGACCAGCGCATGTCGGTCAATGGGCGTCGGCGAATCGGCTTGGGCCATCAAGCCGCTACCAAAAAGCCCGAGCAATGCGAGGGAACGGAAGTGCATGGCTTTTGATAAAGCTTTGCGCCGCGATAGGCAAGATTGAGTGTCATGGAGTGCGGCGGGAAGCGCAGCGCCACGCCGCTTTGGCGCACCAAGACGCTTTCTTATTTGGTTGGTCACGGCACGTCCGAAAGACAGCTGATGGCTCCAAGTCATGGGTTGAAACCGGCGTGTCATGGAGTGCGGCGGGAAGCGTAGCGCCACGCCGCTTTCGCGCGCCAAGACGATTTCTAATTTGGTTGATCTCGGTCCGTCCGAAAGCGGTGTCGCCGCTTTGCTCTGCCACCGCACTCCATGACGCGTTAGGATTACCGGACGTCGCAGTTTGGTTCGTTATCGAGGGTAAGAAATGGGTCAAGACGCACCGCTCATTGCCTTCGTGCCGAAGGCACGACGGGAAAAGTGCTGCCGACATTTTGTCGGCAGGAGAAAGCGTGGGTTGCAACTGAACTGCCGACAGAATGTCGGCAGCACTTTAT
>JAMFSJ010000048.1 GCA_026225255.1 Methylacidimicrobium fagopyrum
AGGGCAGTGATGGCCAATACCGCACCGCCAACCCCCAACGCCGCCGCCAGAAAAGCGGACAAGTAAAAGTTCCAGTGAAGCACTCGTAGGCACACATACATCGTGCTCGGCTGAATCAGAACAAAGACTAGGACGTAGGCGATCCACTCTATCGCGGTTGTCGGTTTAGTTTTCATGGCGTGCGCAGCGGCCTAACTCTAGTTATGCGACCAATGGTCGCATATCTGGATCAATTTTTTAAAGGTCGTATTTCGCTGGAACTTTTTTGTTTTCAGCATCTTCTGTTCCAGATATACGACCAGCCGTCGCATATCCAGCTCAAAAATTCACCATGAATCCATCTCGAGCCAACCACTCCAAGCCCTCCTCCGCCGTCAACATCGTGCCCTCAGCACCGAAGCCAGCTACATCTACTGGCTCAAACGCTACATGGCCGCCAACCATGCCTGAATGCCAACGCCGTTTCAACTGATGCGTAGAAACTTTTGAATACGAATTCCAATTAGCTTAAAGTGAACAAATAATTTATCTGAGAGCAGGTGATTTGCCCAAACGCAACCATGAATTTAATAACAAAATACAATATGGCAAAATGGTGGGCTGCCCTTTTCATTTTATTAAGCGCACAGATATGCCAGGCGAAGATTGGCGTCGAATATCAAATGCAGCTCGGGAATCCGAGCGGAGCGAAGCCTGATACCAGCGACCATAAACATTTTCTCGTTCAAAGATCAGTATTTGCATTGGATTTTGATGATGACCGAGGTGAACCGAATTGGGTCAGTTGGGATTTGACGGCGGAAGACCTTGGCTCGGCCAAGCGCACTCCACGGTTCAAGGCTGATCCTGAACTGCCGGACGGGTTCCATCACATCAAAAGCGCCGATTACAAAGAATCCGGCTTTGACCGTGGCCACATGTGTCCTTCAGCCGATCGAACAGACAATTCAACGGACAATGAAGGTGTCTTCGTGATGTCAAACATCATCCCTCAATCAAAAGACAACAACGAGGGTGTCTGGGAAAAGCTAGAATCTGACTGTCGTAATATGGCGCAGAACGGCAATGAACTATTGATCATCTCCGGACCTTCTGGGTTTAGCGGAGACCGGCTGCCCAACGGTCCAGTGCTGATTCCAACGCATACGTGGAAGATTGTCGTGGACGTTCCCAAAGGCGCTGGCTCGGTCCTCAGTCGCATCACCAAGGCAACTCGGATAATTGCGGTAGATATTCCTAACATAGAGGGCATCCGGCATGACCCGTGGACACCCAATACACTAGCGAAGAAGTCGGTGTTTAGAGATACTGGCTGAACTTGGGCTGAAAACTTATCTGAAAGGTCTGACAACTCAAGGAATGGAGAGCCAAATTTATCAAACTGTTCAGGATAGCGAGAGACAAACCATTCATTCGGTGTTTGGGGGTCGCGCTTCTCATCCAACATTAAACTAGCGCGGTCGGGCTTGTATAGTCTAAGGTTTTGTGGATTGCTTAGCGTAGGTTCTTGTCCCATATCAATAATTCTTCGTCAGTTAAATTTTTCAGCTTGTCACTTGCTTCACTCCTCAAAAAGCCCAATAACCATTCAGAGCTCGCCCATTTAACCTTGGCATCATGTATTTGGTCTAGCTTACGCAAAAATGGATTGGATTCAGTTTGTCGATTGTTCATAGTAGCGTGGATGAGGATTGCGGTAGTTGTCATCATCAAATTCATTCCGGTCAGATTCTTCCAGTTCTTCCAACAACTCATCCGACCCTATAAAACGTGGATTGTGGTGGCCATTGCGTTAATTATGAATCGTGGCGTGCGTGGACAACCACGTGTTGTCATAGCCAGTGAGCATGCTGCTCGGCGGATTTCCGCCCGCAAGCAAAAATGCGTCCTGCCATTTTTTCAGTTGGCAATGGCCATCGGCAAAGGTGATGGAACTCGTGTTGCCATGATTGACGGCCGGAAGATCGCTGTAACCGTTGGCGGGAACCGCTTGAATCCGTAGAAACCCGTCATTGAGCGAAGTGGGGTTTTCATCGGTAAAAATCATTCCGTCGGAACTGCCCAAGCCACCGCTATAGTCGGCATATTTGTGAAATACTTTGTAGGCCGGGTTGATCTCGCCAGGAGAGTAGTTTTTTACTTCATAAGGTGAAGCCCCAGCATAACCATTGGCCGAACATGACCGCACGCGCGGCAAGGAGGCACCATAAGTTGCGACCGGTGTCCGGCTACGATCGGCCGGGCAAAGATAGATGCCAGCTGATTTGGTATAGCCGCCAATGGAGCCAGCTAATACTTCGCCGTTGCCGTTGGGATTACTCGTCCCGATCACGCCCAAATAGAAGATATTGGTTTCAACGCCAGCCGGATTATCGCCACCGCCGCCCGCATAGGCAAAACTGCCGGCCACCCAAGTGGGATCACTGGGCGCAATGCCAACGGTGGTGCCGCCCGGCGATTTGACATTCCCTTGATGCCCGGCATTCCCGGGCAAAAAATCACCATTGTCATCCGCATACAGGATGCTGGCCAACTGCAGTTGTTTCATGTTACTCAAACAGGAAATGCCTTGCGCCTTAATCTTGGCCTTGTTCAAAGCGGGCAACAGCATGGCGGCCAAAATAGCGATGATGGCAATGACGACCAGCAGTTCAATCAAAGTGAACCCGGGCGAGGCCGGGTGAGATTTGCGCCGAGTGTCATCCACCTGGCTGGAAAATTTGTTCATGCTTAATTTATTTCAGAATATTTCCGGTAGTCGGATCAAATCCGACTACCGGAAGTTGTTTTGCAATCGTTTAACTTACTTACGGATGAATCCGATAGAACCGCGTGGTGCCCGTGGTCGGATCGCTCACCACATTATTCGTGTTGTTGCCGACAACCGGACCGCCCAAGTTAATCCACGTTGAATCCAGCAGGTTGGTCTTATACTGGATCTGATAGTTATAGCCGGTCTGCGCGAAGAACCAGAGGTTCACATTTCCGTTGCTGGTTTTAGCCTTGAGCGTCGGTGACGGGGTCGTAGGCGTCAACATCAGGAAGTTCACGTTGGCTTCGTTACTATTCTGGCCGACCAATTGCAGCGTGATCTGCGAGCCATCCAACGTAACTTTGGCCGGGTTACCGTTGCCGTCCAAGAGCGTCGCATATTCCCAAGTGCCCCAACCTTGATTGGGAATGGTGAACGAGCCGAGCGGCGTGGTCGTCTGGTTGGTCGTGCCGTGACCACTGGTCAATTGGGACAAACCAAATTGCGAAGTGCCTGCGCCTTCGGCAAAACGTCCAACCACGTTGTAAGTTCCCGGCGGATAGTGACGTGTGTAGTTAGCCCACGAACCAGCGCCAAAGGAGCCGAGCGAGTAATCCGTCTTGCCAGCGGTGAATTGGGCCCGTGCCTTATCGCCCGCCGCTGTGTCGGGGAAGTCGCTATTGCCGGCCGGACGATAACTGTTGCCGCGGCCCGGGCCATTGACGTCCGATTCAAACAAGTCAACCGTCGTCAAGCCCGGCAAGTTGGTATATGCGTTCACTTGCGGGTTATCAAAGAACAAGCCACTGATACCATTGCTGGTATAGTCGTAGTCTTCCGCTTCCAATTGGTAGTTGTTGGCACTGTAAGTATCAAAGCTGGTCGTGGCGGAGATACTCTGGCCGTTGAGCGTGGTCGCACTGATGACCGCCGTGTAAAGGCCGTTAGCCGGCAAACTAGGATAGCTTACGTGCCAGCTGGTTGAGGAACCGGTGAAGACCAAGTTGCTCACCGTGATGCCGTTCAAGGTGACGGTCACACTGTTCGTTGAGATGCCCGCCGAGGAGCTGACCACAAAATTCAAAGCGTTGCTGCTTTGGAACAGGCTGGTGCCATCCGGTGAAATGCCACTGATGACGGGTGCGCTCGTGTCGGCCGGAACCAAGGCGTAGAAATTGACGTTATAATTGCCACCGGCCACGGATATTTTCAAAGTGTTGGTCGAACCGTTTAAGGTGACCCGGGCCAGATTGCCACCCGTGTCCAATAACGGCGCCCAAGCAAACGAATGCCAACCGCCGGAGAAGGGCACATTGAATGAGCCGATCTGCGTGGTTGCCTGGCTGGTCGTGCCCCAACCGCCGGTCACGAGGGACAAGGTCGCGGCATTAACTTGGATGCCGGGCGGACTATTCGGGTTGGCGGAACGCATATAGACGTTGTAAGTGCCCGCCGGATAAGTGTGTGTGTAATTCGCCCAGTTCCCACCGTTATTGAAACCGATGTTGTAATCCGTGTAACCACCCGCGCTGAAGGCGGGACGGACAATATCAGCCGCCGGATTTTCAACTTCTAATCCCGGGGTAGAGCCACCAGAAGGACGGTAGGAATCACCGCCGTTGCCGCTATCATGTTCATCCACATTCTCCGTGGAACCAAATCCGCGATAGGCGTTGAGCTGGCCGTCAATGAATTGTCCGGGCAGGCCGTTGGTGGTGAAGTCATAATCTTCCGCTTCAAACTGGTAGCAATTCGGGTCAAGCGTATCAAATGTGTTGGTGGAACTGGTGGTGCCGTAACTATCCGTCAGCGTGATGACCACCGAATTAAGTATGTTGGAGCGTAATGGATAACTGACATTCAACGCGCTCGGGGCACCGCTGAAAGTCAGACTGCTACTCACATTGATTCCGTTCAAGACAACGGTCACCCCGCTGTGGGCAATGCCGGCGGCAGAATTAGCCGTGAAGGTCAGGGTATTCGTCAATTGGAACAAGGCGGTGCCATCGGGATAGACATTGCTGACAAATGGCGGCGTGTGCACGCTGGTATCGGCGGGAACTAACATATAATAATTCCCGTTATAGCTGCCGTTATCCGTCCGCCCGCGCAAGGTTTCCACCGCGCCGCCGGTGAACACCACCAGATTACCCGCGCTGTTGAGCAAGGGAATCCATTGATACGTTGACCAACCGCCCGTGCTGGGAACCGCGAACGTGCCGAGCTTGGAAGCGGTTTGATTTGGCTGCGTTGGGTCGCTGGTCACCGCATACAGGCTGGCACTGTCCGAGTTATTGCCATTGCCGTTAGCGGCGCGCAGATAGATGTTGTATTGGCCGGAGGGAAAGGTCCGGGTATAATTAGCCCAGTCGCCACCATTAACATTTTGAATCGCGTAGTCGGTGTAGCCGGTGCCCGCATAAGCCGTGCGCGACTTATCACCGCTGCCGCCCAGAGTCAGACCGACGCGACTATAACCACCTGAGCTGCCGGTGCCGTTATAGAAAAAGTCAACCCCGCTGACGCCATCATTGCCGTAGTAGAGGTTCGTTTGCGGGTTATCGATGTATCCGCCGTTAAAATTCCAATCTTCCGCTTCAAACGTGTAATAGCTAGGACTGACCGTATCAAAACTCACGGTGGTGCTGGTGACGCCGCCATTCAAATCACCCACTTGAATGAAGGCCGTATAAGTCATGTCATTGGACAAAGAGCCAAAACTCACATTCCAACTATTAGCCGAACCGGTAGCGACCAAGCCATTGAGGGTGGTATAAACAGCGGAAGAACTTTGACCTGCCAACGTCGTGCCGGTCAATTGCACCAGAATACTATTTGGGTTGATGCCCACGCCGGAATTAGCCGTGAACGAAAGCTTGTTCGTTTGTTCAAATTGATTATTACCGTCCGGATAAATGCTCGTCAACGTGACGCTGCTGCTCACGGACAGATTCGCATTCGTCGCCACCAACATATAGAAGTTTTGGTTGCAGTTACCGCCATCAATGTGGACGTTCAACGTGTTCGTTAAACCGTCAAATGTGACCGTCGTTGGCTGGCCGCTACTGGAATCAACTAACGGCACCCAATGCCAATTCTGCCAGCCACCATTCGGAATCGTGAACTGATAAGGGCCGGAGCCATTGAGCGTCGCATTGCCGTGCAGCACACTCAAGCTGGCCGCATCATTTTGCGGATTGCTGCCGCCGCCATTGGAACCGCGCAGGAAGAGGCGATAAGTGCCCGCCGGATAGACGCGGGTGTAATTACCAAAATCACCGCCGTTGTTATTGCCGATATCATAATCTGCCTGGCCGTTCGCATATTGCACGCGCGCCGTGTCGGAAGCATTTTCCGTATTCAATCCCGCGGGCGGCGCCGGGCGATAAGCCCCACCACCGGCACTATTGTGGCTGTAATCGACATTCAACGTCGCGCCAAAATTACGATACGCATTCGTCTGACTAGGAACTCCGCCGATTATCTGCCGATCGAGGACGAACAATCCGTTGCTGTAATCATAATCTTCCGCCTCCCAAGTATAAATCGGCTGGATGGTATCGAAGTTGAACGCTTGCGACGTCGTCCCGGCCGCATCCGAGGCCTTGATGACGGCGGAATAGATCACGTTGCTGGAAAGCGTCGCCGAGATCGTTTCGCTATTCGCTGAACCTACCGCTGTCAGGCCGTTGCCGATCGTCAAATAACTTAATACCGCCGAACCGCCACCCGTCAGCGGCGTGCCCGTCAATTGCACGCTGACATTGGTGACGCCCGGCGTCGAAGCCAGCGTGAAACCCAGGGTGCCGGAGGATTGAAATTGAAAGGCGCCATTGGGGCTTAAATTACTGATCGTTGGCGCTGCTTGACTGATGCTGCCAGTCAGCATAACGCCGACCGCAGCCAGACAGGCTGATATGGTTTTAGTAAGTTTCATTGGGGATAGAGATAATGAATGTTGACGGTTTTGCTGTTTAGGGGACATGGCTGTGAGAGCAGATTAATTTAACGGGCCAAAGGTTGCGCTGGCGGTTCGTGCCAAAAGCGGGGGGGATTTGTGCCAAACCAAAATCGCCGGTGAATCGCCCATTTTCGTGCGCGGGTTTCGTGGTTGAAAATTATTTCAACTCAAACTTCGCCGCTAGATTCGCGTCCGAACTGCCGCCGATGGTCACGGTGAATTCGCCCGGCTCAACTTTCCATTCCTGCGTCGCGCCCCAAATGGCGAGATCGGATTGTTTGACGCGCAAGGTAAGAGATTGCGTTTCGCCCGACGCGAGATGGACGCGGGAAAAGCCTTTGAGCGCGAGCACCGGCGTCACCACGCTGGCGGTAGTTTGGCGAACATAGAGTTGCGCCACTTCATCGCCGTCCCGCGAGCCGGTGTTTTTTAAATCGAATGATACCAACACATCGTCCGCGCCGGATTTCGGCGCGCTGATTTTTAGGTTGTCGTATTGGAACGTCGTGTAGCTCAAGCCGAAACCGAAGACGAATTGCGGCGAATTATTTTCGTCAATGTAGGAGTTGTTCTTGGACGGAAAATGATCGTAGAACACGGGCAGTTGGCCGATGTTTTTGGGAAAGGAAACGGGTAGGCGTCCGGCTGGATTGTTGTCGCCGAACAGCGTTTCGGCGATGGCGCGCCCGCCGAATTCGCCGGGATACCACGCTTCGAGAATCGCGGGAACGTGCTGCGCCGCCCAGGGAATCGTCAGCGCCCGGCCATTCTGCAATACCACCACGACGGGCACGCCGGTTTGCACGATAGCTTCCAGCAACGCCTCTTGATGGCCGGGTAAATTTAAATTCGAGCGATCATGGCCTTCGCCGGAAATCTTGGAATTTTCGCCCAGACCTAAAATCACCACGTCCGCATTTTTGGTGAGGGCGAGGGCGTCGGCGATTTTTTCGCCATCTGCAAAATCAACCTGCGTTTGCGGCGAAACAATTTTTTTGATCTGGTTCAACAAACCGAACTCGGTGCTTTCCGTGGCGGCTTCCGCGTAATCGCCGAGGCGCGTGAATTCCGCGTTCGGCCCGATGACGGCGATGCGTTTCAAATCCTTTTTCAGCGGCAGTAAATTATTTTCATTTTTCAGCAGACACATGGATTCGCGCGCCACGGCGAGCGAGAGTTTCAAATGCGCGGGCGAACGACGGACGGTGGCGTCCAGCGTTTCGTCCACGAACGGATGATCAAACAGGCCGAGCAAAAATTTCACGCGCAAAACCCGCGCGACAGCCGCGTCCAACGTGGCGGCCGAAACGGCACCGGTTTTCACGCCGTCCACGAGCGCGTTTTGAAAAACGTCATGTGAAAAATCATAGAACTGCATGTCCACGCCGGAATTGATGGCGAGTTGCACCGCCGCGACCGGACTGGCTGCGACGTGATGCACCTCGTAAAGCCGGCGGATCGCGCCGAGGTCGGACAACACAAAACCTTTAAAACCCCATTCGCCGCGCAGCAGATGATTCAGCAACCACGGATCGCCGGTGACGGGCACGCCATCAATATCGTGATACGCGGCCATGAGGCCGAGCGCGCCGCCTTCCCGGATCGCGGGTTCAAAGGATTTGAGCATGATGCTGCGGACTTCGCGTTCGCCCGCGTGGACCGGCGCGGTGTTCAAGCCGCCTTCGGGCGAACCGTGCGCGGCAAAGTGTTTCGGTTCGGCGATGACGTTGTGATCGGACGCGAGCGAATCGCCTTGCATCCCGCGCACATACGCGAGGCCGAGTTGACCGGACAAAAACGGGTCTTCGCCAAAATCTTCCTCGACGCGGCCCCAACGCGGATCACGCGCGATATCTAACACCGGACCTAGAATCATGGCCACGCCATCCGCGCGCGCTTCGGCCGCGATGGCCGCGCCGGTTTGTTGCGCGAGCGCCGGATCCCACGTCGTTGCGAGATTCACGCTCTGCGGAAAAACGGTTTGGTGGTAGCCCATGAAACCGTGCAAGCCTTCTTCGATGAACAACGCGGGAATGCCGAGGTGATTGGATTTGATCACCCAAGCTTGCAGGGTGTTGTAAAGTTTCGGGTGCGCATAAATATCGTGGATGGAGCCAACGCCGAGATCACCGATTTTTCCGGCCGCGAAGGACGGATTGAAAATCGCCTCCGGTTTGGCGTGCGTGTGCTGGTCAATCGTCTGATCTACGTTCGTGCCGAGAAAATCTTCGATGCCGGAATACATGTCGAGTTGACGCGCTTTTTCGGCGGGCGTCATGCGTGATAATAAATCCGCAACGCGGACGTCCACCGGCAGGTCGGAATTTTTATAAGCGGGCGCGGCGGTTTGGGCGAACGACGTTTTAGCCAGTGAAATCAGGCTAAACAGCATCACGGCGCAAACAATTCGATAAGTTGTTTTCATTCGGTGGTGGGCGAAGATTTTATTTCAACAAACCTCTTAAGCAAGGCCGGAACGTGACATAAATCGAGCGGGGGGCGCAAACGTGCCAACGAAGTCACTCCCGCCCCCTGCTGCGGTTCGTGGTAAATTTCCCCAACTCGCGGACCAGCTGTCCACGTCCCGAAATCAACATCGCCAAACTAACGGATCCGACTTAAAGTCGTTTTCAAATACTATGTTCCGGCACTTATCACTGATCTTCGCGACGGTTTTTGGTTTGCTGACCACCAGCGCTTGGGCCGCTGACCCGCGGGCGGATTTTCTTAAATTAATTGATCGCCCCCGCGTCCCCTTGGCGCCGCACGTTGAAAAACTTTGGGCGACCAATAACCTGGTTGAATTTCATTTCTCATACGCATCCGACGCCCAACAACGCGTGCCCGGCATCTTGTTGGAAGCGACGAACGTGCTCGGACCACGTCCCGTGGTCATTGTTTTGCACGGCACGGGCGGACGCAAAGAAGACGAAGAATCTTTCCTGCGCGCGCTGGTTAAAAAAGGATTTATCGCGGTGTCGATTGATGGACGTTATCACGGCGAACGCACCCAATCCGGCCATGGCGCGGCCGAATATCAGGACGCCATCGTCCGCGCTTGGCACGGCAACGGCGAGCATCCTTTTTTCTACGACTCCGTTTGGGATGTGATGCGGTTGGTGGATTATCTGCAAACCCGTGATGACGTAGACGCCCGCCGCCTCGGTCTCACCGGTATTTCCAAAGGCGGCATTGAAACCTATTTGACCGCGGCCGTGGACCCGCGCATCGCCGTGGCGGCGCCATTTATCGGCGTGCAAAGTTTTCAATGGGCGCTGACGAACAACGATTGGAGCGGCCGTATCGCCACGATTCAGACCGCTTTCGACACCATTGCTAAAGAAGAAAAGGTGGTGGCGCCGGATTCCGTATTCGTGCAAAAATTCTACGACCGCATCGTGCCGGGAATTTATGCTGAATTCGATGGGCCAAAAATGTTACCGCTCATTGCCCCGCGTCCATTGCTCATCATCAATAGCGACGGAGATAAAAACTGTCCGCTGCCGGGCGTGGAAATTTGCACCAACGCTGCGCAAATCGCCTATCAATCCGCCCAAGCGACCAACCACCTCGCCGTCCTCATCCAGAAAAATACCGGGCACGCGGTAAAGCCGGAATCCGAACGCGCCGCGGTGGCTTGGTTCGTGAAATGGTTGCAGCCGTGAGCCAACCGCCGGGCGCAAGCGTCCGCAAATCTTCGACAACCAGACGGGAGCGCGGGGGCGGTTCCATTTGTTAGCGTGACTTCAGTGGCGACGCATGACCGTCGCCTTTTGAAATCATGCTATGAAAATTAACCGAAACCTTTCGATCTTACTTGGGGCCATCGCGCTCGCCACCATCGCTGCCCCCGCAGCGCTTTTTGCGGCGACCAATAACTTTGTTGTGCCGACTTTTCGCGGCGCGGCCAACAGCCAATCGGGCTATTGGGAAACGTTCACCGTGCCTTACGGTGCGCCCGGCAATTTGCCGGATCAACCCGGCGCGACGACCTCGGCGGTGCTGACGCAAACGAATCCCAACGGTTTCCTCACCGGCAGCGGCAACATTTATAATTTCACCGATGCCGACGCCTTCGTGGTGTCAAACACGCCGCCGTTCACGCTCGGCACGGTGGTGTTGCAAACGCACTCGGTGGGTAGCGAAATCAATTACGGTTCGATGGCCTTGAACTACACCGATGGCAACGGCGCGCACACGCTCGCGCCGCTGTTTCATTACGAATTGGATCGTAGCGCCGGCGGCGTTTCTTCCTTGTGGCAATGGGATCTGACCGGCCTCGGCGTCAGCACTTACAACGTTACTTTCGCCGCCGCTGGTTCGAGTTTGAGTTTTGACGCGCTGACGTTAGACACGGCGGATCAATTCACCGCGGCTTTCCCGCAACAGCCGTTTGCTTTGCAAACCACGCCGGCGACGCTCGCCCGCTGGATGTATCCGCACAACGCCTCGCCCGCCAATCGCGCGACGGCCAGCGTGTTTGCCGCGTTGGGGTCGGCACCGAGTGCGGATTCGCGTTATGCCCAATTTCTCCTCGGCTGGAATACGACCAATCGCATTCCTGCCGGACAAGGCGTGAAAAATTATCTCGTCCGCCACGTGCGCGTGACGTTGACGATCGCGTCGGGAAATCAATATGCCTACTCGGGAACCTTGCGCGATTATCGCAGTTATTTTCCGGCCAGCGATCCGCGCTATGTGCCGCCCACCACGACGGGCTATCCGGTCGAACTGTTCGGGGCTGGTTTTCGCGGTGGCTACACCTCGCTGACCTATCCGCAAGACGGTCCGTGGGCGGCGGATCCCAACGGCGGCGAATACACTAATCGCGCCAATTACGCGGCCGGCTTCGACCTCACCGGCATGTTGGTGGATGTGTCCAACAATGTCGGCGATAACGGCACCACGGAAATGCCCAACCCGTTTGAAGTCGCGCCATTCGCCGTCGGCCAGAACCCGAATGTGGTGCCCGGACAATTGATGCCGCTCAACAGTCAGCTGACGTTCGATTTGAATTTGAATGATCCGCTCATTTACCGCTATGTGCAGCAAGGTTTGAACGATGGAAATCTGAGTTTTATCCTCAGCTCATTGCTTAATGCCAGCATGTCTGGCCCGCCAAACTATCCGAATTTTTACACAATCTTCAGTTCCGTTGCGGCCGCGAATCAATTTCCGTTGCTCGATATTGACGGCGAAATTATCCGCCCCAATGTGGACAACGATGGCGATGGCTTGCCGGATGATTGGGAGAATTTTTACTTTGGCTCGCTCGCCAACAACGCCACAAATAGTTTGACCGGCGACGGAATAAATAACTTGGCAAAGTATATTGCCGGCATCAATCCCACCAACGCCGGGGGCGAATTCCGTCTGCTCTCGCTGCAAAATCAAGCGGGCATCGCGGAGCTGCATTTTACCACCGCTCCCAGCCGTCAATACAATGTCCAGTGGTCGGCGGATTTGAAAAATTGGCAGACCGTTACCAATCCGCCATTGAATTATTCCTCCGCGTGGCTGGCGAAAACGGGCACAAATGTCGCTTATCCCGCACTGGTTTATTCCGTGTGGCGTGACACTAACGCCGCCAGCCAGCAACGGTTCTACCGCGTCAACGTTCAATAAAACGGCCATGCACCACCAACCATCCAATCCGCGCCGCGCCTTCACGCTCATTGAATTGTTGGTGGTCGTCGTCATCATCGCGATCCTGGCGGCGATGCTGTTGCCCTGTCTGGCCAAGGCGAAAAATCGGGCGCGCATGATTGAGGAAATGGGTGCGGGCCGCCAACTCATGCTCGCGATGCAGATGTATGCGGACGATCACGCGAATGCGATTTTCCCCGGTTACGTGACCGACACCAGCGCGGTGGACGATCAAAATCAGCCGCTGTTTTTTCCCGAGAACGCGCGTTACCCGTGGCGTCTCGTGCCGTATTTGTCCGGTTCGATGCCCTTGATTTATTCCGGCGAAAACCGGGCTGAATTGCGGGCGTTGCAAGCGGCGAACAATCATGCCAACTACGTTTATTCGGTAAGTCTCTTTCCGTCGCTCGGCATCAATTCCTATTTCATCGGCGGCAACGATACGGAATTTCCCGCCGCGAGCGCCAATGCCGTATTTGGCGGCGGGACGGTCGTCACCAAAATGAATGACGTGCAGCATCCGAGTGATTTGATGGCCTTCGCTTCCGCCCGTTCCGCCGTGAGCGGCAGTAGCGCGCAGGGTTATTATCAAATCACGCCGCCGTATTTAAAAACGCGTCAGTGGACAACCAATTATTCGCCCGCCACCGCGCCGAACCAATGGGGTTTCGTCGCGCCGCGTTTCAACAACAATCACACCGTCGCCGCTTTGCTGGACGGTCACATAGAAAATTTCAGCCTGCTGGCGATCCAAGACATGCGCCACTGGTGCAATCACGCGAATCGCCCCGATTGGGTTTTGCCGCAGTGACAGAGGGAGCGCCGATCTCCTGATCGGCTCGATGATATCTTCTAACTGGCCGATCAGGAGATCGGCGCTCCACCAATTTTAAGCGCCGGTCGTATCCGCCAGCGTAGCCGACTGGGTGCCCGTGCGCAGCGGATACAATCCCGGACAACAACCAAACGTCTCATGAAACGTGCTGCTGAAATGGCTCAAGCTATTGTAACCCACTTCAAACGCGGCCTCGGTGACATTACATTTTCCGGTGCGCAACAATTCCGCCGCCTGTTCCATGCGGATCTGGCGCAGATATTGTTGCATGGTCAAACCGCCGGACTGCGCGAATTGACGGCTTAAATAAAACGGACTGCACCCGCTCATCCGCGCCAGTTCGTCCAATGACGGCGGCTCTTGCATCCGCTCTTTCAAAATTAATTTAGCTTTCTCGACGCGTTCACGGGCGAGACGTTGCGTGCGCGTGCACAGCAATTCGCCATCGGCGGGGCGGAAAAAAAGATGCGCCGCGACTTCGAGTGCTTTGGAACGAAACCACATTTCCTGCGCCGGCGTGAATACGGGACAATGCCGTAAACTTTCCACCAGTTGTTGCAACGTGACGGCCAGTCGTTCCGGTGGCACGACCACGGAATCCATCGCCTTGCCGCGCACCAGTTCGCGCACGAGCGGATGCACATTTTCGCTGTGCCGATGAAAATGTTCCTCCAGAAATGCCGGTGAAAATTCGATCGTGATGAAACGATGTTCCGTGCCCGCCGCCCGGGTGGCGGTCAATGACGGTGTGCCTTGAAAATAAAACGCCAAGGTTTGCGGCAACAATTCGATGCTCTGCTGGCCGTCGGATAATTTTCCCGTGCCCGCGAGATTGAGGCATAACTCGATGCTGCCCGGATGAAAACTGCGCGCCCAATCGAATTCCTGTAGGGCGGTGAATTCATGCCACTCGAAACTGAATCCCAAATCGCGATGGCTGCCGAACAACGGACGCCAGCCGTTGCCGACCGCTTTCCACGCGGGCGCTTCGGCAAATGGCGGGCGCGCGGCGGTCAGCGTCGATGAAATCCGCGACGACCGCAGCTCCGGCTTGCTTCTGATTTTTTTTACGGACGGCACAAGTTCCTGCTGAAATTACAAACTGGCGTGAAAGTTCCCCGTTGATTTCCCCCACCGAAAGTTTTCGAACCTGCCGATACGTTGCCTGAATTTTTAGCCGCCCGCTTCCGGTGGGTTGCGTTTTATTAACGGCCTCTTGCGCTGCGCAACCGTGCGCCAATTTTCGACAAGCCGCCGGAAGCAAACCCGCGCGACGTTCGCTAGGCTGCGCGGATGTTGAAAACATTTTCACTTCGATTCCTCGTCACGGGCGCGATTTTATTGAGCGCAGCGCATTTGCACGCCGCTGACACTTACGCGCCGATGCCGCAAGCCATCACCAGTTTTGGCGCGGTCACGCACGACGGTTGGCTTTACGTTTACGGCGGGCACGAAGGCAAACGGCATGAATATTCTTCCAACGAAGTTTCCGGCGCCTTCGTGCGTTTGAATCTGACGGATGGAAAAACGTGGGAAACCTTGCCCACGGCCACGCCGGCGCAGAGCCCCGTGTTCGTGGCGGATGACAATTTTATTTATCGCATCGGCGGCATGGCGGCGCGCAATCCCAAGGGTCAAACGAATGATGTTTGGTCGCACGACACCGCCGCGCGTTACGACTTGCGCATCCGTGAATGGTTGCCGTTGCCTAAGTTGCCCGTGGCGCGTTCGAGTCACGATGGCTGGATTGTGGCGGGCAAACTTTACGTCATCGGCGGCTGGAAATTATGCGGTGAAGATGAAAAGGCGATTTGGGCGACCAATGCGCTCGTGCTCGACCTGCGTTCGCTCCATCCGCAATGGCAGTCCATTCCTCAACCGTTTGAACGACGTGGTCTCTGCGTGGCGGCGTTGGGCAAAAAACTTTACGCCATCGGCGGCATGGACAGCGACGCGTCGCCCACGCTGGACGTCAGTGTGCTGGATACGGAAACCGGAAAATGGTCGGACGGTCCGCCATTGCCCGCGGGCAAGTTGAAAGGTTTTGGAAATTCTGCGTGCGTCGTGGACGGCAAACTTTACGTCAGCGGCATGAGCGGCATTGTCTGGCGACTCAACGATCAAGCGGACGGCTGGACGGAAGCCGGAAAACTCGTGGCCCCGCGCTTTTTTCATCGCCTCGTGCCCGGGGTGGACGGACAAATTCTTGCGCTCGGTGGCGAAAGCGAAGCCGGCAAATTGCGCACCATTGAAATCATTTCCAGTAACCATCCCGCCCTTGAAAATAAATAATCCATGAAAATCAAAACGATTTATTTCGCCGCATTGCTGGCGGCTTGCTGTCAATTGACGTTCAACGCCGCCGCCCATTTTCTCTGGCTTGAAGATGTTAAAGGTCAAGGCCTGACGCTGCGTTTCGCCGAATGGCCGGATGAATATGAAACGTCGCCCGGCCACTTGGACGAAGTGGATCCGCCGATGGCGTGGAAATGCGGCACGAACGGCGAGCCGGTGAATTTCCGATTCAAAAAAGAATCCGACCAGATTCAGTTAGTTGATTCCTCAGCCAAAGACGCGGTTCAACTGGAAGCTGGTTTTCAAGTGATGACGCCGGAAATGATGCGTGCAGAAGGCGCGCCCGTGACCACTAACACGCCGTCGCGCAAACCTATCTTTTACGCCCGCTGGCAACCGGCCGGCGCAGGTGCGGCGAAACCGACTTTGAATTTCGACATCGTTCCCACCGGCAACGCAGGCGAGTATCAGGTTTTTTTCCGCAACGTCGCGGTCGCTGGTGTAAAAGTCACCGCGCATTTGCCCGCGGGCAAAGATCTATCCCTCGTCGCTGATGCGAAAGGCATCGTGCATTTCACCGCAGATAAACCGGGCCTATATATGCTGACGTGTAGTCATCAGCGCGAAACTGTGAAAGGCTTTTCCGGCGGCGTGGCCTACGATCAAGTTAGTCACAATTGTTCGCTGGCGTGGCGGCAGGAATAAGTTGCGGTCGTAGCTTGGCCTGATTGCGAGCTAAAGCCCAAGTTGAAAATGTAGCGCCAGGCGTCGCGCCTCGGTTCTACGTCAGCCAAGCTGGCTGACGCTACCGTTTCAGGCAGGCGCTAAGACGGGCGGCTATTTTACCGCCGCCGTAGTTCCCCACAATTCGCGAATGGTGGCTTCGGTATTAAATCCGTTGGGGCACGCGGCGCTGCGGGTGTTCGCCCAATACCAATTCGGACCTTCCGTTTTTCCGGGACGCAAAACACGGCTGCCGGGCATTTCCAAGTGGCCGTTTGGATCGGTGGCACGCACCCAATTCCACGCGTAACGCAGCCACGCGTTGCGGTCGGTTTCTGGCGTGAGCGCAAACCAGGTGATTTCGTCCCAGCCCCAAATGAACGGTGAATTGCTCGGCTGGCCGGGATGGTTGTTGCCAAAATTATCGAACTCCACAATGTAAGGTAGATGTTCGCACGACCAACCGCTCGGCGTGACACCGCCTCGGCTGCGATTGAAAATGGAATCGGCATAACCGACTTGCAGCATGCCATGGTAGGGTTCGTTCGTGACGCCGACGATGCGCAGCGGGAAGGAATGGAAATCGAAGAGCAATTTCCCAGCTTCCACAAAACCGCCGGTGGGCGCATGCGCATCGCACAAAAGCAGATGCCGCCGCGCGTGTTCGTGGGCGTAAGCACGGACGCGACCGAGCATGTCCAGCCAACCGGCGTGATGCGGATCGTGATTATCCATCAAGCCGACTTGGCCGAAATGGATCGCTTCGATGCCCGTATCAAGGTAGCGCGTCGCGAGAAAATAAAACCAAAGACGCGTTTCGAGCCGGCTCATGTCCGGCACGGAAGCGCCGTTGCCCCAGTGATTCACGAAGTGGCCGTCGGCGTAAAGCATGGTGTCATAATTGAAATTACGATTCGTCACGGCTTGACCGAACGCGATAAAAACGCTCGCGGGAATGGCAATCGTGTTCACGCCTTTGGTGACGATCTCAAACTCGGCCGCCTGCAGCACGATGTCGGGATCGGCGTGATGGAGTAAATCAGCGTAGGGTTTCGCGTTGGCGAGAAAGTTGGAAAGATTTTCTTCGTGGCCCCACAACATCAGCGCGCGCCCGATGAATTTTGCTTTGGAATCGAGGAGTAAACGGATGTTGTCGCGCGGATCAACCCCGCGACGATCGCGCGGCTGGGACAAGTCATCGTGCAATAATTCGGTGAAGGAAATGGAGCGCGACAAATAATTTTCCAACACGGGGCGCGAGATGGTGCCATCGAAATGGAAATCCGGTGGGGCGGAAATTTCGGTGGCGTAGCCGCGCCAGCAGCCGCAACTCAACGCGAGCACAGCCACGCAAACATTAGCGATTTTATATTTCATGGAGTCGGGAGATGGTGATTATTCAGGGATGATAAGGTAAAGTCGTTATTTTGACATTTCCCTTTTTCGGGGATGACGTTTCGCGTGCGACGTGCGGTCGGCGACGCGTTTGGTTGCCCGCAAGCGGCTGGCCGCCCGTTGGGAAATAATTGGCGTTCATTCGCGGGCTTTGCAAAGATGGCGCAAAATAAAACCCAAAAGTTTCCGTCGCCCAGGATGACCATGAACCGCCGCCTACGCTTTTCGCCCGCAAGAATGTTGTGTTTCTTGCTCGGTTGGCCGGGCTTTTTTTTGATGGTTTGGTCGGCCCCAAATTTATCCGCGCAATCCGTTTCAACCGCGACAGCCAAGGTGATCCGTCAATACGCGCTGACTTCGGCCAATGATTTTCCGCAGCGCGACCCGCAGGATTGGCGGTTGCTGGCCTCGAATGACAACGGCAAAACGTGGGTCACGTTGGACGTGCGCACTGGTGAGGTTTTTCAAGACCGGCATCAGCGGCGCACGTTCGTTTTCACCAATGAGATCGCCTATAATTTATATCGCCTGCAGATTGATCGCGTGCGTAATCCGGCGGCGGCGGATGCGGTGCAGTTGGCGCAAATCGAGCCGATGGGCGCGGGGTCGGATGATTTCAGCCCGACGCCGTTGTTCTGCGATTTGATCACGGCGCAGAATGATAATCCGCCGACGGAAGCGGCGTATCAGGCATTTGATAATCAGATCGAAACCAAGTGGCTAGATTCCGCCAATCCCCATCCGACCACGCGTTCGTCGTGGATTCAGTGGCAATATCTCGACCACGCGAATCTCGTCGTGACGAATATTTATCAACTGCTTTCTCTGCGCACGCGCGCGAATGAAAATTTTCCGGTCCACATCGAAGGCGTTTTTGCCGGGCAGGTTTTCGGTTCCAATCAACTGTGTATTCTGGACAACAGCGGACACGTTGAATTGGCGGCGGAGAACCTGCCGGAAAACATTGCGCCCGGCCAGCGCATTTTATTTGAAGGCGTCAGCCAATGGCGGAACGATCAAGTGACGGTCCAGCCGCTCAAATTAAAAATGCTCGAGCCGATCGCGCCGCGGCAGCCGAAATGGATTACGCCCGCGCAACCGGTCGCTGCGGGCCAAAGATTTGAGTGGGTGGAAACAGAAGGCCAAGTGCAATTTCCGACGCGGACGGATCACGACCTGACGTTTGATCTGGTTGAGAATGGCCGCAGTCTGGCGGTGCATGTATTGCGGGTGGAGCCCACGGTGATTGCGCCCGCGGACGGCGCGCGGGTGCTGGTGGCGGGGCTGAGCGATGAAGCGTGGGATAATAATGGCAACCGCGTGATCGGCTCATTGTGGACACCGAGTTTGGCCACGGTGTCGCTGATAAATCAAACGAATGCGACGACGAATTTTATCGCGAACGCACAGGTTTTGAATACGAACAGTTGGATGCCGATTGAGCAGATCCGTCATCTCTCGCCCACGGAACTGGCGCGGCGACCGCACGTGAAAGTTCGCGGCGTGGTGACGGAATCGTTCGGCACTTGCGTGCAAGACGGCACTGGCGGCATTGAAGTTTGGATGACCGGGCTGACGAATATTTTGCCGCAAAATCTCGGCGCGTATGTGGAAGTCGAAGGGGAAGCCATTTCGGCGCAAGGTCACGGCGCCGCGGGTTACGGCCCGGTGATTCAAGTCAGCGTGCTCAATTATTTAGGCAACGGAAAATTGCCCGACCCGATCCGCCCGTCGTGGAGTTTGCTGACGAGCGGCCAGTTGGACGCGCAATGGATTGAGATTGATGCCGTCGTGCGCGTCACGGACGGATCGCACTTATTGCTCGCCAGCGATAACGGACAATTGATGGCGACCATCCGTTCCGCATCCGTTGCCGATGTGAAACGGCTCGTGGATGCGAGCGTGCGCGTGCGCGGCATTTGCATGGCGGCCACGGACGAACGCGGTCAGATGCAAGGCATTCAACTGGTCGTGCCCTCGATGGAATTTATCGAAGTGCGCCAGCCGCCGGGCAATGCTTTTGCGCTGCCACCGCGCCCCATCGACAGTCTGTTTCAAATCCGCGGACCGAATGAATTGATCCATAAAATCAAGGTTGCGGGCGTTTTAACTTACTTCGGAAATAATAATTATTTCGTCCAGGATAAATCCGGCAGCGTCATGGCGATTGCAAAACAAGATGTGACATTGAGCTTGCCGGCGGGCGGTTGGTGGTCGTTCTGGCAAAGCCCGAAAGTGAATACGAATCCGCAGCGCGAGACGGAATTGGAAGTGGGCGATCAGGTGGAAGTCACCGGCTTTCCCGAAATGCGCAGCTATGCACCCGCCTTGACGGAAGCGATCATCCACAAAGTCGGCGGCTCGCTGCCCGTCGCGCCGGTCAAAACTACGGTGGCTGATCTGGCCAAAGGTAATCTCGATTCCACGTTGGTGACATTGGACGGTTTGGTGGTCGGCAGCGAAACGTTGGACGCGAATGACGTGTTGCAAATTCAAGCCGACCAGAAAATATTTCAAGCGTTTCTGCCGGTCCTCGGTGAAAAACATTTTCAAATCGCCAGCGGCACGAGAATTAAAATCACCGGTATTTGCCAGATGGAAACGTCGGCGCACACGGAACTGGGAAAAAGTCCCTCGACGTTTTCGCTGCTGCTGCGGGATGCGCGCGACGTCGCCGTGCTCGACCGTCCGCCGTGGCTCACGGTGCGACAGGCATTGCTCGCGGCGGGCGCGTCCGTCGCCATTTTGATCGGCGCGTTTATCTGGATCCGGCTGCTGCATCAACAAGTCGAAGGGCGCACGCAGCAGCTCAAACGCGAAATTGCGGAACACGAAAAAACCGAGGCGTTGCTGGATCGTAAAACGCAATTGCTGCGGCTCGAAATTGTCGAACACAAAAAAACCGAAAGCACGTTGGCGGAAAAAACCGTGTCGCTCGAACGCGAAATTGACGAGCGTAAAAACGCGCAGTTGGAGGTGGAGAAGATCCACCGGCAACTGCTCACCACGTCCCGCATGGCGGGCATGGCGGATGTGGCCACGAACGTTTTGCACAATGTCGGCAACGTGTTGAACGGCGTGAATGTTTTGGCCGCGTCCATCGCGACGCAGATTCAAAAATCGAAAGTGCCCGGGGTGTCGCGGCTCGCGGCGTTGCTCGCGGAACATCAGGCGGACTTGGGGCGTTTCATGACCGACGACGCGAACGGTAAACACGTTCCCGGCCATCTGGAACGGCTCGGTGCGCATCTCACGGAAGAACAAACGAAATTGATCGAAAGGTCGAAATTACTCACGGAAAGCATTCATCACATCAAAGAAATTGTCGCGATGCAGCAGAGTTACGCGAAAGTTTCCGGCGTGTGGGAAACGATGCCGGTCTCGGAAATCGTCGAGGATGCGCTCAAGATGTGCCACGAGGCGCTTGTGCGTCACGGCATTAAACTGGTGCGCAATTATGAGGAAACGCCCGCGGGAACGTTTGACCGGCATAAGGTGTTGCAGATCATTTTCAACTTGCTCGATAACTCGAAACACGCGTGTGCCGAGCTGAAAGAATTGCCGAAACAGATCACCATAAAAATTCGCCGGCAAGGCACGGGTCGCGTGCAGGTGGAAGTCGCGGACAACGGCATGGGCATCAAGCCGGAAAATCTGTCGCAAATTTTTACGCAGGGATTTTCCACGCGCGCGCAAGGACACGGCTTCGGTTTGCACAGCAGCATTCTCGCCGCACAAGACATGGGCGGAACGTTGGCGGTTCGCAGCGAGGGGCACAATCGCGGCGCAAGTTTTACTTTGGAATTGCCATTGGTGACAAAAAATTCAACCAACTGGCAGGGATAAAAGGGGAGTAATTACAATGAACGACACAAACGTTGAGGGCGGCCAATCGCGCATTCTGATCGTGGATGATAATCCGCGCATTCATCGGGACTTTGAATTGGTGCTGTTGGAAGAGCCGGAAAATTCCGAACTCGAAGCGGATGAAGAACGCGTGTTTGGCGTCAAAAGTCAGGCCCGTATTTCAAAACCAAATTACATTTTAGAGCACGCGCTCTCGGGGCAAGAGAGCATTGATAAGGTTAAGCAAGGCGTCACGGTTGGCCGGCTTTATCAACTGGCGTTTGTGGATGTGCGGATGCCGGGCTTGGACGGCGTCGCGACGGTGGAACAGATCTGGCTCGCGGATCCGAAAATTCAAATCGTGATCTGCACCGCCTATGCCGACTATTCGCAGGAAGATTTGGTTCGGCGTTTGGGGCGCACGGATAAATTGCTCGTGCTGAAAAAGCCGTTCGACAGCATCGAGGTGACGCAGCTCGCGCGGACGTTGACGGAGAAATGGCAGCTCGCGCGACAGGCCGCGTTGAAGCTGGAACAGATGGAATTGATCATTTCGCAACGCACTCGGAAAATTTTGGAATTACAATCGCGTGAAACCCGGCCGGCGGAAAAATCTGCAACGGTCGTGCGGGCTAAAGCGGAAACGGAATCGCTGGCTACCGCTAAAGAAATTTCCCCGGTCGATCCGGCAGAAGCGGAATTTCTCGGTAAAAAATTGCCGTTAATTTTGGTCGTGGCGAATCACGCGGAAGCGAGTTCGCCGTTTTACACAACGTTGGCGGGCGATTACGAAATCGCCGAAACCATCAGCGGCCACGTCGGCTTGGAAAAAGCGCAGTCGCTCGTGCCGGACATCATCATTGTGGACGGCGCGACGGCGGACGAAATCGCTTTCTGCCAAAAGCTAAAAACGTCGCAACTCACCAGCCATGTGCCGGTGATTTTGCTGGGCAACCAGGGCGAGGCGAATCAATTAAAAGCCCTTGATGCCGGCGCGGACGATTATCTCGTCTCGCCGGTGGATGTGGCCGCGTTAAAAGTCCGCCTGGAAAATTTGCTGGAATCGCAGCGGAAATTAACCGACGGCTTGCATGAGGAAATCACCTTGCAACCGCGCGACCTGGCGAGCAATCAGGCGGACGCGTTATTTCTGCAACGCATTATCAGCGTGATTGAACAGAACATGTCGGATTTTGAATTTGATGTGGACGCGCTCGCCCGCAACGTCGCGGTGAGCCGCCGTCAACTGTTCCGCAAATTGAAAGCCGTGCTCAACACCACGCCAAAAGCGTTGATCCGCTCCGTGCGCCTGAAACGCGCCGCGCAGCTGTTGACGGAATCGAATCTGACCGTCACCGAGATCACGTTCGCCGTCGGGTTTTTGGACGTGAAACATTTTCGCATGTTATTCAAGGAACAGTTCGGCACGCTGCCGAGCGAGTATATTGGGTCTCGGAGCTAGGGGCTTGGATCTGGGACGGAGCGCGGACAGCGTTGTCCGCGAGTTTAAAAAATATCAAGGGGCCAACACGTGAGCTCTGAAGTTGAGAGGGTGGGCTCAGCTTGATGTTTGCGGGGTTAAAGTTTTGAGCTTCTCTGGATGTTGGAGCTTGGACGCTTGGTTGTTTTCCATCTCGAGAACGAGAAGGAACCAACTCCAGATCCCAGATCCAAGACGCCCGACCCGACGCGCAGCGTTTGGCACAATCCTCACCTCCTTTTGGCACTAAAACCCCACGACGAAAGCAGTGGCTTCCGAGATGATTAATGCAATCCCGTTTTGAAAGACGTTGAAGAAATAATCTGTGCGGTCAAGCTGGTCGTCGGACAATCTGAATATTCGTTTCAGCGTAATGATTTCTTTCACTAACCCGAATGCCTGAATATTTATGCGCCCGCTCAAAATTAAAACTTCGCCGACCGCGCGACGTTCATTACATCTGGTTTTATTCTTTCTGCTCGCCGCCAGTGCCGGACGGGCCTTGGCACAGGTGGAATTTGTGGATCCCACCATTGGCAACGTCGGGCAACTGCTCGAACCCACGCGTCCGACGGTATCGTTGCCCAACAGCATGATCCGCGTTTATCCCGTCCGCAAAGACGGCTTGGATGATCAAATTCATTCGTTTCCGCTGACTATCGTTTCGCATCGTCTGGGCGAACTGTTTTGGCTGATGCCGAGCGACGGTGCGCCCGATAGCGGCGCGTGGGATCGTCCCCAAACTTACGATCAAGCTCAGGAGACGCCTTACTATTACTCCGCGCGCTTCGATGATTCGCTCATCAAAACGGAATTCACGCCGACCGCGCGCGCCGGTTATTTTCGTTTCACTTTTCCTTCCGGCCGGCCGGTATTATTGCTCGCCAATAAACAGGGTGGCGAATTGACTCCGGTCGGTGATCGTGCGGTCAGCGGCGTGGAAAAATTTAATGATATGCAGGCGTTCGTCTATGGCGAATTCAGTTCGCCGGTTACGTTCACCCGCACACAGGCTGATGGCAAAACCCATCTCGCCGTGACGGGAACGGGAAATGATTTTGAATTTCGCTACGGCATTTCGTTCATCAGCCTGGAACAGGCGAAGAAAAATTTGGCCGAAGAAATTCCCGCGTGGAACTTCAATGAAATCAAACAACGCGCCCGTGATATTTGGAATCAGACGCTCGGTCAAATCCAAGTCGAAGGCGGCACGCTCGATCAGAAACGTGTTTTTTACACCGCGCTCTATCGCTGCTACGAACGCATGGTCAATATCACGGAAGACGGACAATATTACAGCGCCTACGATCACAAAGTTCATCAGGACCCGCGCCCGTTCTATGTGGACAACTGGTTGTGGGATACTTATCGCGCCTTGGAACCGTTGCAGACTTTGCTCAATCCGGAGAAGGAAGCGGATAAGGTTCAATCCTATGTGCGCATGTATGAACAGTCCGGCTGGATGCCGTCCTTCTCGGTATTGTGGGGCAGTTATCCGTGCATGACCGGCAATCACGCCGCCGCCTGGTTCGCCGATGCGTGGTTCAAAGGCGTGACAAATTTCGATGTGAATGCGGCCTATGCGGGCGTGAAGAAAAATTCACTGGAACGCACTTTCCTGCCGTGGCGCACCAGTCCGCACGGAGTGTTGGATACGTTCTATGATGAACATGGCTACTTGCCTTCGCTGCATCCAGATGAAATCGAAACGGTCGCGCAAGTGCATCCCTTTGAAAAACGTCAGGCCGTCGCGGTGACCTTGGAGCATAGTTACGATGATTGGTGCACCGCCCAATTGGCCCAGGCGCTCGGCAAAGAATCGGACTACGCGCTTTTTCTTAAGCGCGCCGGCAATTTTAAAAATATTTTTCGCGCCGATAAAGGTTTCATGTGGCCGAAGGATGATAAAGGAAACTGGATCGAACCGTTCGACCCCAAATTTTCCGGCGGCCAGGGCGGACGTAATTACTTCACTGAAAACAGCGGTTACACTTATAACTGGGATGTCGTCCAAGATATCGACGGACTCGCTAGCTTGATGGGCGGACCCAAGGCCGCAGAAAAAAAGTTAGACGAGTTATTCCGGGTAGATTTAGGGATGTCCAAGTATGAATACTTCGCCACCTTCCCGGACTCAACCGGCTTAGTCGGCCAATTCGTGATGGGCAATGAACCCAGTCTCGCGATTCCTTATATCTACAACCATCTCGGCGCGCCGTGGAAGGCGCAAAAACGTGTGCGCGAATTGTTGGAAAATTGGTTCACCGACACATCGCTCGGCATTCCCGGTGATGAAGATGGCGGCGGCATTTCCGCCTTCGTCGTTTTTTCCATGATGGGAATTTATCCGGTCGTGCCCGGCGTGCCGATGTATGAAATGGGCAGTCCGGTTTTTGATCGCGTCACGATTCACTTACACAACGGCAAAGAATTGCAGATCATCGCGCACAATAATTCGCATGATAACAAATACATTGGCAGCCTGAAAATAAACGGCCAACCGCAAGCTCAACTTTGGTTTCGTCACGCCGACGTGTTGAACGGCCTGAAGATTGAAGCGGAAATGTCGGATACGCCGAATCGCGAATTAGGCGTCGCGCAGGAAACCCGTCCGCCGTCAAATTTGGCGCTGGATTCACGCGCTTTTCAAAGTGCCGATGTGAAAGTGGCGGCGGGAGATAAGTGAGCTGGGGTAGGATTGGATGCCTCGAAGATTTTATTATCATCGATCAGGTAGCCCGAAATAG
>JAMFSJ010000049.1 GCA_026225255.1 Methylacidimicrobium fagopyrum
CCGAGCCGGTCCACATCTTTAACGTCGTCCCACTGTTTGAGCGAGACGATGAGGTCGAGAATTTTTTCTTTGCGAATGGCTTTCACGCAAAACATTTGCTCAACATTGATGATGCCGATGCCGCGCACTTCCATGTGATCACGCGTCAACGCCGCGCTCGTGCAAACCACTTCGCGATTATCCGCCAACATCACTTTCACGACGTCATCCGCCACTAAACTGTAGCCACGTTCGATCAAAGCCAGCACCGCCTCGCTTTTGCCGATGCCGCTTTCGCCGCGAATAATCGCACCCACGCCGAGAATATCCACCATGCTGCCCAACTCCGTGCCGCGCAGGGCAAACATGTCCTCCAAGGCCAGCGTGGCGAGGTTGATGAACTTCATCGTCACCAGCGGCGTTTGAAAAATCGGCACCCCCGCCTGTTCCGCGGCGGCGAGAAATTCTTTATCCGGCTTCAAGCTGCGACTGAAAACTATGCACGGAATTTTGTAAGCAAATAGGTAAGCGAACCGCGCCTCACGTTCTTCGTGGCGCAATTCGCGCAAATAATAAACCTCCGCGTGGCCCATCACCTGCACGCGTTTGTAGGCGAAGTAACGCGTAAAACCGCTCAACGCGAGACCGGGACGATTGACCGTCGGCTCGCGAATGATGCGCGGCGATTTCAATTCGCCCGCCAGCAGCCGCATTTGCAATGGCTCAGCGTGGCCTTTGAAAAATTGTTCAACCGTGACGGAGGGGCGTTCCATGAGTTTTTAATTTTAGGTTTTTAATTTTGAGTTGGGATCCGCACATGCAATTTAACTTAAAATTTAAAACTCAAAATTTAAAATTATAGGTTAAATTCCGGCCCGAGATAAATCTCCCGTGCCTTCGGATCGTTCGCCAAAAATTCGGCGCTGCCTTCCACCAACACTTGACCTTTGTGGATGATGTAGCCGCGATCAATTAGCCGCAACATCTCGCGCACATCATGGTCGGTCATCAAAATCGCCAGACCGCGATCGCGCAATTTGCGGATGATTTTTCCCACTTCAAATTTTGCGATCGGATCAATCCCCGCCAACGGCTCGTCGAGCAAAAGCAATTTCGGGCTCGTCACCAGCGCGCGTGTGATCTCCAAACGACGCTTCTCGCCGCCGCTCAATTGATACGCCTTGCTCTTGCGGATCGGCGTCAGATCCAATTCTTCCAGCAAATACTTGAGCCGGACGTCGCGTTCGTCGCGCGATAATTTGCACGTCTCCAAAATCGCCATGATGTTTTCCTCGACCGACAACTTACGGAAAACCGACGGTTCCTGCGTGAGATAACCGATCCCCAGCCGCGCGCGTTTGTGCATTGGCAACGTCGTGATCGTGTGGTCTTGATACGTCACCGAACCTTCGTCCGGCTTCACCACGCCGACGACCATATTAAACGTCGTTGTCTTGCCCGCGCCGTTCGGCCCGAGCAGCCCCACGATTTCACCCGCGCAGACTTTGATCGAAACGCCATTGACCACGCGCCGTCCGCGATATTCCTTCGCCAGCTTGTCCGTGGTGAGCAGCAATGGATTGTCGGTGGCGCTCATTTTAAAAAGTCCAGCGGCGATGAATTGGTGCCGCCCGCGCCGTGGGTTTGCTTGATGTGCGTCACCGGGTTTTCGATCTGAATTCCCTTGGTCAGACAGTCATAAGTGATCGAATCGCCCGTCTGCCAAATTTGATCATTTTCAAATTTCGGGCTGTTGGTGGAACCCGGGTTGTTCGTGAATACGATGAACTCATTCGTCACCATATTCACTACATGATAGGAATAGGTGGCCATGTCCGCCGTGATGTGTTGCGGCTTGCCTTTTTTATCCTGCGCATCCACCACCACATTGGTTTCCGCCACGACATTGGTCGGATGTTCGCCGCTGCCTTTGGGCAAATCAATCGTCAACCGCTCGCACGTTAATTTCCCCTGCGCGTTGGTCACCCAAACATTGCCAAAATAAATTAATTTGCCGACCCCATCAAAACTCAGGTGCTCTGAACTGAGACCCGTCCCGTCTTCTGTCAGCGTGGGCGCGGCGGCCGGCGCGGGCAAATTGGTCTGCGCCCAAACGGCCACGCCGCAACTTCCGGCCAGCAATAGCAGTAAAAATTTTCTCATGGCGTGGTCAGTTTAAAAGTTTTCATCCGTATCACCGTGTGGACATTGTTAGAAATGGTGAGCGAGTTGTCACTTTGCCGCCACAAAAATCCATCCCCCGAAGTTTTCATTTTACCGTCGCCCGATTGAAATTCCAGATGGCCGGCGGAATTCGCCAAGCCATCGAACGAATACAGGCATTCCGGCGCAGTGACAATCGCTTCTATTTCGCCATTGATCTTGAACCGCTCAATCCGTAAATCCGTGATCACCATTCCGCGATTATCCTTCGTCGGCGTCGCCGACGTGCCCGACAACCGCACTTTGACCTGCTGCTGGTTGGGCGGTTCGAAATATTGTTTGGAATCAAAACCTTTGGAGTGGCCCAGCAGCGGCGTATCCGCGCCGTATCCGATCGCTAAAGAAAAAATCAAAACCGTGAACGCGAAAATGAATTTCAAGTTTCCAAACTTAAAATCCAAATCTAAAAATTCAAAATTATTTCCGCGCGTTTTCATTCCGAATATTTCTGTTCAAACTGCGCCCATTTCCCCTGCGCTTTTAAAATCAATTCCACCGTCTCGCGCACCGCGCCGCGACCGCCAGCATGGTGCGTGACATAATGCGCCGCCGCTTTCGCCTCATCCACGCCATCGCCCACCGCCACCGCCAAGCCCGCGCGCGTCAACGGCCCGAGATCAATGATGTCATCACCCACGAAACACGCTTCGTTCCACGACAGTTTCTCCTGCGTAAGCAATTGTTCAATCGCCGCCGTCTTGCTCGTGCCGTCACCTTGTTGGACCAGGAAATCAATCTTTAGTTCATCCGCGCGCAGTTTGGTCGCCAACGAAGGCCGCGCGGAAACCCAGCCGACTTTCAAACCGGCCCGCCGCGCCAGCACCAAACCGAGGCCGTCACGGATGTTGAAACGTTTGAACTCGCGTTCGCCTCCGATAAAAATAGAACCGTCGGTCAAAACACCGTCCACATCGCACAAAAACAGCTTGATGCGTTTCAGCCGCGCGTGAAGTTGTTTGGAAATTTTTGCCATTTAATTTTTAGCCACAGATATTCACAGATGAAACACAGATAAAAAATCAGACCGCAGAGATGCAAAGTCGCGGAGAGGATAAAAACTCTGCGACTTCGCGTCTCGGCGTTAAAAAAAGTATTTTGAAAAATCTGTGTTTCATCTGTGAAAATCTGTGGCTGAATAAATTTAGGATTATTTTGCCGCTTCGAATATTTTTAGCAGACTTTTCAATGTCGCCTTCATCTCGCCGAGCGGAATCATATTCGGCCCGTCGCTCAAGGCTTCGTCCGGTTTCGGATGCGTTTCTATAAATAAGCCATTTGCGCCGACGGCCAAGGCCGCCTTCGCGAGCACGGGCGCGAATTCACGTTGGCCCGCTGATTTATCACCACCGCCGCCGGGCAATTGCACCGAATGTGTCGCATCGAACACGATTGGAAAACCGAACGCTTTCATGATCGGAATCGAACGCATGTCGGCTACAAGATTGTTGTAGCCAAAAGTCGTGCCGCGTTCGGTGAGGAGAATTTTTTTGGCGCCCGCGATCCGGGCTTTTTCCGCGACGCGGCCCATTTCAGTCGGCGAAAGGAACTGGCCTTTTTTGATGTTCACGATCTTGCCAGTGGCAACCGCCGCTTCGATCAAATCGGTTTGGCGACAAAGAAAGGCGGGAATTTGTAGAATGTCACAAACTTTACCGGCGGCAGTAGCCTGCGCTTCAGTGTGGACATCCGTCAGAATCGGCACGCCAAATTCATCGCGAATACGGGCGAGGGTTTGCAATCCGCCTGCGATGCCCGGCCCGCGAAACGCTTTGCCTGACGTGCGATTGGCTTTGTCGAAACTAGCTTTGAAGACGTAGAAAATATCGAGCTCTTTGCACGTCTTGACGAGCGACGTGGCCACGGTGCGACACAGTTTTTCGTTTTCAATCACGCACGGCCCGGCGATCAAAAACAACCGGCGCGGCGAATTCAGATTTTTCCAGATGGCATTAGAATCAGGCACGCAGAATTTTTAGCAGCGAAATGCAGGAAAGTAAATGACGGTGACACAGTGTTGTGGATGAAATGGATAAACAACCGACCCAGACTTCAGTTATGCTTTATGACCTCCATTGGGCCTACTATTAACCGTTTTGTCGCGCTATTAGTTTAAAACTAAATAATAAATCTTCACTTACTGCCTCGATCAAAATTGCGGCGCCACCAAGGACGCTCCGCTGGAAACAAGCCGGGAGCTATCCAACGAGATGCCCAATAGATAACAGCCGGCCCAAATACAAGACAGAGCGGAATAGAAATGGCGGGCGGCAAAATTTCGGCGACAAATCCTAAAACTGCCATAACAAGCGAAAGGCAAAAACAAAACGCGAAAATGCTGACCCCACGCGCCCAAGCAATAAGGAACTGTTTCATAAAATCTTGCGGGTCACTAACATATAGTTAGCCACCGTTTCAAATCACTGTGCCGTCCGGAATCACGCCATCCTTCGGAATGATGACGATGCCGTCGCGGATGAAATAGAGCGGGTGATCGAGATTATCCGCTTTTCCGGTGGGCGAGATCGTGACGTTGTTGCCGATGCGCGCATTTTTATCAATGATCGCATTGTCAATTTTACAGTTCTCGCCAATGCCGATGGCCGGTTTGCCGTCGCGTTTATTTTTCTCCACGGAATCCGCTGATTCGTAATAGTCGCTGCCGATAACAATGACGCGATTCAATTCCGTGCCCGCACCGACCAGTGTGCGCAGGCCGACAATCGTGCGGTTGATGTTCGCGTGGTTGATGATGCAACCGTCGGAAATAACGGCGTGATCAATCTGCGCGCCGTTGATTTTCGAGCCGGGCAGATAACGCGGGCGCGAAAAAATTGGCGCGCTCATGTCGAAGAAATTGAAACGCGGCAGTTCGGAAACGAGGTCGAGGTTCGCTTCGAAAAACGAACGGATCGTGCCGATGTCTTCCCAGTAGCCTTGATAGACGTAGGAAAAAACGCGGTGCGACTGGATGGCTTGCGGGATGATGTGTTTGCCGAAATCAGACAACGGATTATCGAGCAATTCGCAAATGACTTTGCGGTTGAAAACATAAATACCCATCGAAGCGAGAAACGCATCGCCTTCGACTTGGACATCCAGCTCCTTGCGCGCCGCGTCCGTTATTTTCAACGGATCGAGCAACGCCGCGTCCTTCGGTTTTTCCACGAAACGCGTGATGCGACGGTCCGCATCCATCTGCATGATGCCGAGCGCGTGACATTCCTTGCGCGGCATCGGGATCGTGGCGACCGTGATTTCCGCGCCCGTATCGATATGCTGATCCACCATCTCGCGAAAATCCATGCGATACAATTGATCGCCGCTCAAGATCACGAGATGATCGAAATCATGGTCGAGAAAGTGAATTAAATTTTTCCGCACCGCGTCCGCTGTGCCTTCATACCACGACGTGTTGGTGAAAGTTTGCTGCGCCGCGAGAATTTCCACAAAGCCGCTGGAAAAATGGTCAAATTTATACGTGCGCGAAATGTGTCCGTGCAACGAGGTGGAATTGAACTGCGTCAAAACGTAGATGCGGCGAAAACCCGAGTTGATGCAATTCGAGATCGGGATGTCCACGAGGCGATACTTACCCGCCAGCGGCACGGCGGGTTTGGCGCGTTCTTTGGTGAGTGGGAACAAACGCGAGCCTTGCCCGCCGCCCATGATAACGCAAAGAACTTTGCTAGTGTTGGCTGATTGCCTGCCGGTGTGTGACATAATACGACTTTGGTTAAGGTTGAGACAAAGGATTACGCCGACTCCCGCGACAATGCAAGCCGCAGATGTGTTTTTTGTGAAAAATATTTTTGAACGGCGCGGAACGTCCAAAATTCAACGCCCGGGCGCAAAGACGCGCAGGCTTCGGGCGTTAAATTCCCGGCGCTTCTGCCTTCACAATATACGGCGCAAATTCCGCATGAAAATGCTGCGGAATACGCGCCTTAAATTTCGCTAATTTGCCGGTATAACGCTTTTCCACCACCTGCCCGACCGCGTGCAAGCGCGCGATGACTGCCGCCTGTTCATGCGGAATCCGCAGTTCCAAAAACTCGCGCACGGGACGCAACTGCGTGCCTAATTCCGCCAACAACGGCGCGATGCCTTCCCCTGTTTTGGCCGAAATGGAAACGGCGTTGGCATATTTTTCGCGCAACCGATTCAGCACTCCCGCGCCTTCCAACAGATCCACTTTGTTGAAGACCATGAGCGTGGATTTCTCCGCTGCGCCGAGTTCCGCGAGCACCGCGTTCACGGCCGCGATCTGTTCCTCGGCTTGCGGATGGCTCACGTCCACGACGTGTAACAGCAAATCGGCTTGCACCACTTCTTCCAGCGTCGCCTTGAAGGCTTCGACCAAACCGTGAGGCAATTTTTTGATGAAACCCACCGTGTCCGTCAACAATACATTTTGATTCGTCGGCAATTTCAAACGCCGCGTCGTCGGGTCGAGCGTGGCGAATAATTTATCTTCCGCCAAAACCGTCGCGCCGGTGAGCGCGTTGAGCAAGGTGGATTTTCCAGCGTTGGTATAACCGACGATGGACGCGAGCGGCCATTGACTGCGCTGGCGACCGGCGCGTTGCGTTTCGCGCTGGCGCTGGACTTTGTCGAGTTCACTGTCGATCTTGTCAATGCGTTCGGAAATTTTCCGGCGATCCGCTTCCAACTGCGATTCGCCTTCACCACCAATGGAACCGGTGGAACCGCGCTGGCGGGATAAATGCGACCAGTAACGCGTGAGGCGCGGCAGCAGATATTTTAACTGCGCGTGCTCGATCTGCAATTTGCCCTCACGGGTGCGGGCGCGCTGGCCGAAAATTTCCAGGATCAACGCGGTTCGATCCATGATTTTGCAACCGAAAATCTTTTCCAGATTGCGCGTCTGCGCGGGGGAAAGTTCGTCATCGAAAATGACGGTATCCACTTTATTTTCCTGGCAGGACTTCGCGAATTCCGCCGCCTTGCCCGGCCCGATGTAGGTGGCGGCAACGGGCACGACCATTTTTTGCACGCCTTCGCCGACAATTTGCGTGCCGGCGGTTTCCGCCAGTTCGCCGAGTTCATCCAGCGATTCGCGAATGTCGGCGGTGGTGCGGGATTTGAGTTCCACTCCGACGAGAAAAACGCGGATGGACCGGTTACCAGTATTTTGGATGAGCGCTTTCAATAATAAATGCTTTTGAACCGGCAATCTACGCGAATGCCAGCGAATCTTTAAGCAAAAACATTTTCAACGGTTGATCCGCGCTCATTTTCGCTGATCGTTAAGGAAAGAAGATTTTCGTTCCTCAAGCGCATTTTTCCATCAGCGAAAATGAGCGCGGATCAGCGGTGAAAAAATCAGCGGTAAAAAACGTCACGTAACCCGCGCTTTACTTCCGGCGTCTGATGTTTTTTATTTTACACCGCATGAACCAACTAAAACTCATTCCGACCAGCGTTTGTTGTCTGTTCGCCGCCATCACTCTGGCCACTGCCCAAGCGCTTCCCACCATCGCGCTCAAACCGGTGCTAACAAAATTAGCGGACGAACGGACGATGTGGCTAAGCGAGGCACCCGATGGCACCGGCCGCTTTTTCGTCGTTTATCAGGACGGAAAAATTGTCATCGTCAAAAAAGGTTCGGACGGTGGCGACGCCAAGGAATTTTTCAACATCGTGGACCGCAATCCGCATTTTGAGAATGAAGATGGTTTGATGAGCATCGCCTTCCATCCCGGTTTTGCGACAAACGGTTTGTTCTACGTTTATTACAACCAGAAAAATCCGGCGAACCAACATTCGCAGCCGCAGAATTATCCGTTCCGCAGCGTCATCAGCGAATTCAAAGTCTCCGCGACCAACGCCGACGTGGCCGATCTGAAATCGGAACGCATTTTGTTTGAAGTGCAACAGCCGTTCTCCAATCACAAAGGCGGCGAACTCGCGTTCGGTCCCGACGGCTATTTATATCTCGGTCTGGGCGACGGCGGCGCGGGCAACGATCCGTTCGGCAGCGGCCAAAACACGGCGACGTTGCTGGCGAAAATGTTGCGCATTGATGTGAATTCCCGCGCGACGGTCGGCAACGGCAATCGTTCGCACCAATTACAATATGGCATTCCGACGGACAATCCGTTTGTGCATGAACCGGACATGGGCGGCATGGGCGTGCGTAAAGAAATTTACGCCTACGGTTTTCGCAATCCGTGGCGTTACAGCTTTGATCGCCAGACCGGCGCGTTGTGGGTGGGCGATGTCGGCCAGGATTTATGGGAAGAAGTTGACCTTGTAAACAAAGGTGAAAACTACGGCTGGAGCGTGCGCGAAGGTATTCATCATTTCAAACCCGGCCCGGTCGGCGCGCAGTATGTGGATCCAATCATTGAATATTGCCATAACAAAAATTTGCAATCACAGGGACAATTTCCTGATCATCCGACCGGCAACTGCGTGATCGGCGGCTACGTTTATCGCGGCAAACAATTTCCGTCGCTCAATGGTATTTATCTCTACGCCGATTACAGCCCCGGCACGATCTACGGTTTGCGCTATGACGTGGATGCCAAAAAAGTCACCGCGCACGGCCAGATGTTCCGTCAGACGGACGGCATCACGAGCTTCGCCGAAGACGGCGATGGCGAAGTTTATGTCCTGTTGCAAGGCGGAAAAATCTTCCAAGTCACGACGCCGTAAAATCTAAAGCAAACGAGCAAAGTTAACCCAGAAGCGCCGGGCAATGCTCGGCGCTTCTCTCTTTCCCCATCGGCCCGCCGCCTCAATTGCCACCGCAAAATCTTGGCTTTGGTGCAAACGCTCTGCTAGTCTGCGTCGCCATGAATTTTTTCGGCAGCAAATGGATTGCAGACTGGCTCGGCGGGCTTGGGCAAATCACGTCGTTGACGCGTGACGCCATCGCGTCGTGCCTCACGTTCAAGGTCGCGTGGCGCGATCTGCTGTATCAAATTTATTTCATCGGCATCAAATCCCAATCCGTCGTGCTCGTGACCGGCGCGTTCACAGGCATGGTGCTGGCGGCGCAAACGTATTACCAATTTCACAAGATCAAAATGGACACCGGCACGCTCGCGGTCGTGAGCGTTTCCATGTGCAGCGAACTCGGCCCGGTGCTCACGGCGTTGATGGTGGCTGGACGTGTGGGGGCGGCCATCGCGGCGGAAATCGGCACGATGCGCGTGACGGAACAGATTGATGCGTTGCGCACGCTCGCCACCCATCCGGTGGATTATCTGGTCGTTCCGCGTTTGATCGCCGCGAATATCGCGCTGCCATTGCTCACCATCGAAGCCATGTTTATCGGGATCGCCGCGAGTTATTTTGTCGGCGTCGGCCTGCTCGGAATCGAACCCACTTACGCGTGGTGGAACATGTTGAAATATTCGCACGTGGCCGACGTGGAGATTGGCCTCGTCAAATCCGTCGTTTACGGCGGCATTATCGCACTCATCGGCTGCTACAAAGGTTTGACGTGTAAAGTCGGCGCGGAAGGCGTCGGCCGCGCCACGACCGAAGCCGTGGTCTACGCGTCCATCACCATTTTGATCTCAAACTTTTTCCTGACCGTCACCCTGGAACACCTGTGCGTTCTCCTTGACCTATGATTGAAGTGCGCGATTTGAAAAAAAGTTTCGGGCCGCAGTCAATTCTTGACGGCGTCAGCTTTCAGATTGAACACGGCGAATCCGTCGTAATCATCGGGCGCAGCGGCGGCGGCAAAAGTGTTTTGCTCAAACACATCATCGGCCTGCTGCAACCGGATTCCGGCAGCGTGCTGATCGACGATGAGAACATCGTGGGCATGAACGAACGCCAGTTGCTGCGGGTGCGCCAGAAATTTGGCATGGTCTTTCAAGGCGCGGCGTTATTTGATTCCATGACCGTTGCCGAAAATGTCGCCTTCGCGTTTCGCCGCCAGAAAAACATGACCGAAGGCGAGATCGCCAAACGCGTGGCGTTCGCGCTGGAAATGGTGGACCTGCCGGGCACGCAAAATAAAAATCCGGCGGAACTTTCCGGCGGCATGCGCAAACGCGTCGGCCTCGCGCGAGCGATCATTTACGAACCGCAAATCGTGCTCTACGATGAACCGACGACCGGGCTCGACCCGATCGTTTCCGACAGCATTGACAAGCTGATCATCCGCGTTCGCGACCATTTAAAAGTGACGAGCGTCGTCGTGACGCACGACATGCGCAGCGCCCGCCGCGTGGGCAACCACGTGTTGATGTTGCACAACAAAAAAATTTACGCGAACTGCACGCCGGAATCGCTGTTCGCCTCGACCGATCCGATCGTGCGGCAATTCATTGACGGCGTCGCCGATCCGATGGAAGTTGAACTTGAATTATTTTAAGCCATGGAAAACAAACGTTTAGAAATCAAAGTCGGGTTGTTCGTTTTGGTCGGATTGATCTTGCTCGCCATCTTGCTGATTCAGTTCAGCAAGGGCGCGAGCTTGTTTCGCAGTTCTTACGAACTGCATCTGCACTCGGCCAATGTCGGCGGCATGAAACCGCGCGCGGACGTGATGCTCGCCGGCGTGCCGATCGGCACCGTGGCGGACATCCAACTTTCCGACGACGACAAAAGCGTCACGATGATCCTGAAAATTTACAATCAATTCCCGATCTATCACGACGCGATTTTCACCATCGAACAAGCCGGCATTCTCGGCGACAAATATGTTTCCGTGCTGGCCACCACCAACGCGGATCCGAAGCTGACGAACAATGCGGATGTGTATTGCGATGTGCCGTTCGATTTGCAGGAAGTCGCGCGTTCGGCCTCCGGTTTTCTGCAGCAGCTCGATGGCACTGCAAAAAAACTGGATGCGGCCATCACGGATCTGCGCACGCAAGTGTTGAACGCCCAGACTTTGTCCAGCTTTAGCGCGGCGGTAACGAATATGAAGGCCATCACCGACTCCGCGCTCGCGGCAGTGCAGGATATTCACACGCTCGTGAACACCAACGGCGAACAAGTCGGCTTGGCGGTGAGTAATTTGGTTCATTTTTCAGGCGAACTAAACCAGCTCGCCAACTCGGCGCAAAGTGTTTTGGCCACGAATGGCGAAAACATCAGCGTCGCCACCAAAAACATTTCGGACATCTCCGTGACGATCAAGCAACTGGCCAACGATCTGCAGGCTGGCAAAGGTTTGGCGGGAACGGTTTTGCAGAATCAGGAACTCGCGACCAATGTTCAAATGCTCGTAGCCAATTTGTCCATCACGAGCAGCAACTTGAACCAGCATGGATTGTGGGGCATTCTGTGGTCGCATAAAACACCAACCACCAATGCTGCTAGTAAAAAATAAATGAATCCGCTCTGGCCGATACGAGTTTTATTTCTTGGGTTATGCGTGGCCGGGGGCTACGCCATCAGTCAGGTGCGACCCGAGTTTGTCAGTGAACAACATGGCCAGTTGACCGGCATGGTCATCGGCTTTGGCTTCGGCGGTTTGCTCATCGCGATTGATGAAATGCTGAAAGGTTTTTCGCTCCGCGCCTTTTCCGCGATCACGTTCGGTCTCTTGCTCGGCATGGTCGTGGCGTTGCTCGTGGATCACTCCGGCCTGTTTGAAAATACCGAGGACAAAGTGCGCTGGCTCATCCGCCTGTGCCTATTCTTGGGTTTCGGTTACATCGGCATGGTGCTGGCCATGCGCAGTAATAAGGAAGATTTTTCGCTCATCATTCCTTACGTCCGCTTCTCGCCGCAAAATAAACCGGACAATCTACTGTTACTCGACACGAGCGTGATCATCGACGGACGCATCGCGGATCTGGTCGAATCGCATCTCGTCGAAGGTTTGATCATCGTGCCCCGTTTTGTGTTGATCGAGTTGCAACAGATCGCGGATTCGAGCGACGATATCAAACGCGCGCGCGGCCGTCGCGGTTTTGAGATGTTGAACCGTTTGCAGCATAATCCAAAATTGGAAGTCCGCATCCACGACGGCGATTTCACCGATGAAAAAGGCGTGGACGCCAAGCTCGTCCGGCTCGCGCGCAATCTCAAAGCGAAATTGTTCACCAACGATTACAATCTCGCCAAGATCGCCGGCTTGCAAAATGTCGTCTGCGTGAACCTGAACGACGTCGCGCATTGCATGAAGATTGAAATGATTCCCGGCGAAATCGTGCAACTGAAGATCGTCCGCGAAGGCCGCGAAAAAGGTCAAGGCCTCGGCTACCTGCCCGACGGCACCATGGTCGTAGTCAGCAACGGCCAGCCGCTGGTCGGCCAAAACGTGGAAGTGCAAGTCAAGAGCACCGTGCAAACGGGCGCCGGCGTTTTAGTTTTCGGCGAAGCACAAATTGGAAACGGCAAAATTGAAAACCTCAAATGAACCCCGTCGTCATTTTCAAAACCTTTAGCCAAGCCGAAGCGCAACTCGCCCGCGCCCGCTTGGAAGCCGCGAATTTCCATCCGTTCATCGCCAACGAAAACGCCGCGCAATATTTAGGCGGACTTTCCAACGCCACGACTCTGCGCATCGAAGTCCCCGAAAACGAAGCGGAGGAAGCGAAAGCCTTTCTCGCCGCGCCGGTGGAATGAAGTTTGACTGGCAGGGCGCACACCGCGCCGGGTTGCGGAGCAGCGCAATGTCTCCCGCTTAAAACTGATCTTCCTTCTCCTTGAACAGCACGTTGAACGTCGTCAGTGAGCCGTAACTTTTCGTGATATATTGCTGCATCTCGACCTTCTCGCCATCGGACAACTTTTCGTGGGCGTTAATTTTTTGTTCCAGCACGCGCAAATTATTTCGGACCATCACGATCTTGTGAAAGAAAACTTCCAGCGGCACTTCCTTCGCCTGCAACGTCACGTCCGCCGGATGCATCACCAAACGTCCACCGTGCCAGCGCAAACCGAGTTTTTCCACGACTGAATCCGGTTTCTGCAAACCCAGTTTTTCGATCGCCGCCACCAAGGTTTCGCTGACGAATTGATTGAGCGGCACGCTCAAACCGCTGATCGCCGCGCGCGGTTCCGCCGATTCCAAACCGCTCGGTTCCGGTGCAACCGTGCGTTTGCTGCCGTCGTCAAACTGGATTTCCGCGACGGCTTCAGAAATGGTTTTGACCGTGCCGGAGCCGTATTGCGGATGACGCACCTTCATGCCGATGCGAAGTGATTCAATGTTCATGCCGAAAATCTAACCACGGGGCACCGCGACGAAAAGTGTTTTCATTGGCTGCCCGCACTTTCCGCTTTTGCCACCGCTTCATAAAATCTAAACTGCAATCATGAATTTACCCGGATTTCCGGTTTATCGTCCGCGCCGGTTGCGGTCGTCCCCTGCCCTGCGCCAGCTCGTTTGCGAAACGCGTTTGAGCGTGGAGCAACTCGTGCTGCCGCTGTTCGTTCGGAGTGGCAAAAAATTGCGGCGCGCGATCGACGCCATGCCGGGCGTGTTTCAATTGTCGCCGGATGAAATTCTGCGCGAGGCCGCGACGGCGCACGCGCTCGGGGTTCCCGCGATTTTATTGTTCGGTATTCCTGATAAAAAAAATGCGCGGGCGAGCGGCGCTTACGCGAAGAACGGCATCGTGCAACAAACGGTGCGCTTGCTGAAAAAGGAATTGCCGGCGCTGCTGGTCATCACGGACGTTTGTTTGTGCGAATACATGGAGCACGGACATTGCGGGCTCGTGGCGCACGGAAAAATCTTGAACGATCCCTCGCTGAAACTGCTCGCGCAAACGGCATTGAGCCACGCGGAAGCGGGGGCAGACCTCATTGCGCCGAGCGATATGATGGACGGTCGCGTGCGCGCCATTCGCACGGCGTTGGATAAAAATCATTTCACCGACACGCCGATCATGAGTTACGCGGCGAAGTTTGCGTCGGCTTTTTACGGGCCGTTTCGAGAAGTCGCGGAGTCCGCGCCGAAATTTGGTGATCGGCGCAGTTATCAAATGGACGCGGCCAATGCGAACGAGGCCTTGCGCGAAGTGGCTTTGGATATTGCCGAAGGCGCAGACATCATCATGGTTAAACCGGCGCTCGCTTATCTGGATATTGTGCAGCGCGTGAAAACGGAATTTGGTCTGCCGACCGCCGCCTACGCCGTGAGCGGCGAACACGCGATGATCAAAGCCGCCGCGGCGAACGGCTGGATCGACGAACGCGCCGTTACCCTGGAAAGCCTATTGGCCATGCGCCGGGCGGGCGCAGATATTTTGATCACCTACGCCGCGATGGACGTGGCGCGGTGGCTGAAAAAAGACTGACGTCGCACGGCGGGTTGCGCGTGGCTGGCGGCGCGATTTCTTTTCACCGGCGTGGTGGCAAAGGCCGCCTACGCCTAAGCTAACGCGCCGCATCGAGTGACGCGGAACCAGCATCGAGTGACGAGCTGCCGGCAAGTTACCTCACATTTCCCGCCTTTTTACGTTTGCCATGCAACCTCGCGCCCGCTAGGCTACGCGTTCGCAAAATTTATGTTTAGATTTTTCAGAAAACACACTTGGATCTTAATTGTCGTGCTGACGCTTACGATCATTTCGTTCCTCTATTTTATGGCGGTAGTTCCGTCCGCGCGCGGTGGCGGTGGCCGGAGCGGCGGTGGTGGTGATTACGGTTCGATTTACGGCCACACCATCAGCGTGGATGAATTCGAACAGGCCAAACGCGTATTTTACATTTCCTACTGGCAGCAATCTGGCGGCGAATGGCCGGATAAAAGCCGCGGCATCACGCCCGCCCAAATTGACCAGCAAACTTATTCCTACCTGCTCATTGATGGCAAAGCCAAAAAACTTGGCATCTATGTGAGTGACAGTGCCGTGGCCACCGCCGCGAGCGATTTGCTTCGCTCGCCTTCCCTGATGCAGCTGTTCCGCACGCGCCAACCGGTGCCCGCCGCCGATTTCGTTCAGGAAGTGCTCGCGCCCCAAGGTTTTACCGTGGACGATTTCCAACGCTCCATCCGCTCGCGCCTCGCCGTCAGCCAGATGATTCAAGCGCTCGGTCTGCCCGGCGTGCTCATCACGCCGCAGGAAGCCGGCGCGATTTATGATCGCGAAAATCAGGAAGTTTCCGCGCAAGCCGTTTTCTTTTCCGCGTCGAATTACCTCGCCCAAGTCAGCGTCACCCCCGCCGCCGTCGCGCAATTTTACACGAACAATATGGCCGCTTATCGCGAACCCGATCGCGTGCAAGTAAGTTACGTCACGTTCAATGTCTCGAACTATCTCGCGCAATCCAAAGCGGAATGGGCGAAGACCAATTTTGAATCGACCATCGAATCCGTTTACCAAAAATATGGTGCCACAGAATTTGCCAGCGAAAAAACACCCGAAGCTGCGAAAGCCAAAATCCGCGAAACGCTTATCAATCAACGCGCCGGGGCTGATGCTGAAGTCGAAGCCAAAGCGTTCGTGACCGAACTTTACGCGCTGGAACCCGTGAAACCGGAAAACCTGGCCGCGCTCGCGAAGAAAGATAAATTGACGCTCACGACCAGCGCGCCGTTCTCGCAAAACCTGGGACCGGAAGATTTTGACGCGCCCGCCGCGTTGACCAAAGCCGCGTTTCAATTGAACGCCGATTCACCTTACGCCGGACCGATTGCAGGCACGGAAGCCATTTACGTCATCGCGCTCGCCAATACGTTGCCCAGCGCGATTCCGGCATTCGATCAAATCCACAGCCGCGTGGTGCGTGATTTTGAAGGGCAAGCCGCCACCGCGCTCGCCGAACGCGCCGGCACGAATTTCTATTATTCCGCCGCCGTGCAATTGGCGACCGGGAAAAAATTCCCGCAAATCACCGCCGCTGCCGGCAGCAAACCCGTCACCTTGCCGCCGTTTTCTTTAAGCTCGACCGAAGTCGCGGGCATGAGCGACCGGGGCGATGTCGGCCAGTTCAAGCAGGCGGCATTCACCACTCAGGCCGGACGCGTCAGCCGTTTTGTGGCGACCGCTGACGGTGGCTTCGTGTTATTCGTGGACGCGCTATTGCCCGTGGATCAGGCGAAGAAAACCACGGACTTTCCGCAATATCTTGCGCAAATCCGTCGCGCCCGCCAAAGCGAAGCCTTCCAACTCTGGGTCAACACCGAGTTTACCCGCGAGATCGCCAGCAAGAAGTTTTTCCAAGACGAACAAGCGCGCTTGAACGGCACGGCCACTAAATAAGATTTCGGACAGGCCAACGACCTGCTATAATTAACGGGACCGGCAAGTAGCCGGTCCCATTTTATTTTGAAAACCAGCACCATCAAACTCTCCTCCCCCGCCACGCGCGAGTTTTGGGAAATCCCCGTTCTGTTCGAGGATGAACATCTGCTCGCCCTCGACAAACCCGCGCGCGTGTTGACCTCGCCGGATGGCCTTGACGCCGCCCGCCCTGACTTGATGACGTTGCTGCACGCGGCCATCGCCGCCGGCAAACCGTGGGCCGCTGAACGCAAACTGACTTACCTGAACAATCCGCACCGGCTTGATTTCGACACGACCGGCATTTTGCTGCTCGCCAAAGATAAAGAAACGTTCATCGCGCTCGCCGATCAATTTGGCGCGGAACAACCGGTGCGCAAATACCAAGCCCTCGTGCGCGGCACGCCCACCGAAACTACGTTTGAAGTGAATGCCCCGCTCTCGCCGCATCCGCTAAAACTCGGACTCATGCGCGTGGACACGCAAGAAGGTAAACACTCCAAAACCCGTTTCACCGTGCTGGAAAATTTCACCCGCTGCGGCTACGCCCTCTTGCAATGCGAACCGCTCACCGCGCGCTCGCATCAAGTTCGCGTCCATTTGCGGCACGCGGATTTGACCGTTATTGGCGATGAAATTTACGGTGGAAAATCGCTCTGGCTCTCGCGCCTCAAACAAGATTATCGCCTGAAACCCGGCCGTGAAGAACGTCCGCTCTTTTCCCGCGCCGCGCTGCACTTTGATGAATTGACGTTCACGCATCCCGTCACCAAAGAACCCGTGACCATCAAAAGCGAATTGCCGAAAGATTTTAAAGTCGCGCTGAAATATCTCCGCGAATATTCGCTCTGAGATTTTAACGCCCAGACCGTTACCCAGTTTTGTCATCGGAGCGCCCAACACTGTTCGGCGCTCCGTTTTATTTAGTCGTCCGCCGCGCGAAACGCTTTGAATAAAATCCAAAGCTTCGTTCGGGCGAAATCACCAGAAGATGCAGCACCGACGGGGCTTGATTTGGCTTGGTTTTGATTCTACAAAGATGTCGCGCCGACGGCGCTAAATATGCGAAGCGCACTTGGTAAAGAATTAAGAAAACAATTCGCTTTGGAAATGTCTCGAACGTTTCCTGAATACATTGAAATAAAAGCCCCTTTGCCTCGACCCGGTGCTAGAATATACGTTCAACGAATTTCTCGAATCTCTTTTTTTATTCTTATGTGGCCATTCCCTACCGAAGACCAGTTCGGAATAATGTATGGTTGGTCGTCATCGGAGAAACCGCCAATTGAAAATTATAAATATAATCCCGAACACGAGAAAAACGATCTCAGTCATGACGGCTGCTTATTCCGCATCATGCGGACCATCAATAATGCAGGCGGAAAAACAGATCGTTTTTGGGTTTTTGAAGACGCTATGGGTGTGGCCTTTAAACGCACACTTCAAGAATTTTCCAAGCCGGGAGACACTGAAATTCAGACGTTAGAACGATCAGTAAATGAAGGCTTGAGTTATATGATGAGCAGTTATCGTGAAACAGCGGTTGAAAAATTAATTCCAAAAATTCCAATCTTGATAAAAGATAGCATGATGTGCCTCCAAGAAACAGTCATCCCATATTTTCAGAAGATTAAAGAGTTAAAATCTCAAGATGCCACTTAGCCGAAATAAACTTGGATTATTTCCGCGCGCGTCTCGCCTTCTTGTAACTCACCGGCTTCGCTTTGTCTTCCGGCTGACCGCCTTCAATCATGCGTTTCAATTCCTTGATCTGATCACGCAGCAACGCGGCTTTTTCAAACTGCAAATCTTCGGCGGCCTTGATCATTTCGCCTTCGAGTTCCTGGATCGTCTGCGTCAGATCCACATCCATCTTCGCATCTTTCAAAAGGCCGGCCGCCGAATCGCGGGTGGTTTTATAAACCGCCAGACTTTCTTCGACCGCGCGGCTGACGCTGCGGGGCGTAATGTTGTGTTCCTTATTGTAAGCAATCTGGCGCGTGCGACGATATTCGGTGACGGCGAGAAATTTTTTGATGCTCTGCGTCATTACGTCGGCGTAAAGAATCACTTCGCCATTGAGATGCCGCGCGGCGCGTCCGGCAGTTTGGATCAAACTGGTTTCGCTGCGCAGAAAACCTTCCTTGTCCGCGTCCAAAATCGCGACGAGTGAAACCTCCGGCAGATCCAAACCTTCGCGCAATAGATTGATACCGACGAGCACGTCGAACTCACCTTTGCGGAGGGCGCGTAAAATTTCCACGCGTTCAATCGCGTCAATTTCGCTGTGCAGATAACGCACGCTCACGCCGATATCGCGCAGGTAATCCGTCAATTCTTCCGCCGTGCGTTTGGTCAAGGTCGTCACGAGCGTGCGTTCTTTTTTGTCGCTGCGCTTGCGGACTTCTTCGAGCAAATCATCAATCTGCCCTTTCAAAGGCTTAATGGTAACGCGCGGATCAATCAGCCCGGTCGGACGCACGACGAGTTCGACGACGCCGGGGCGGGTAGCACCCCGGGTATCCTGCCCGAGAGTTGGAATCACCGGCAAAACGCCTATGCCACTACCCGCACTCGTCCGCGACCATTCGATCTCGCGCGGCGCGGGCGTAGCGCTGACGTAGATCGTCTGATTCTGCATGCCTTGAAACTCCAAAAAGTTCAGCGGCCGATTATCCAACGCGCTGGGCAGCCGAAAACCGTGATCCACTAAAACTGTCTTGCGCGATTTATCGCCTTCAAACATGCCGCCAATTTGCGAAACCGTGACGTGCGATTCGTCAATCACGAGCAGATAATCATCCGGGAAAAAATCGAACAACGTCGTCGGGCGCGAACCAACGGGACGATTCGCAATGTGCCGCGAATAATTTTCGATGCCGGAACAGAAACCCATTTCTTCCATCATTTCCAAGTCAAACTCGGTGCGCATCTTGATGCGTTGCGCTTCGAGCAATTTTCCGTCGCGCTCAAATTCCACGATGCGCGTGCGCAACTCTTCGCGGATGGCGAGCGCGGCACGTTTCATTTTGTCGCCGGTGGTGACGAATTGTTTCGCCGGAAAAATCGTGATGGATTGCAGCGTCTCGACTTTGTTGCCGGTCAATGGTTCGAAGCGTGTGATTTTCTCGATTGTGTCGCCGAAAAATTCCAATCGTAAACCATCTTCGCGGCCGGCGGGCCAGACTTCCACCGTGTCGCCACGCACGCGAAAATTGCCGCGTTCGAACGCGATGTCGTTGCGCGAATATTGCAAATCCACCATGCGCGATAAAAGTTGTTCGCGCGAAATCTCCAGCCCCAACCGCAGCGGAATCACCATCGCCGCGTAGTCTTCCTTGCTGCCGATGCCGTAAATGCACGAGACGCTGGCGACGACCACGACATCGCGCCGCGAAAAGAGCGACGCCATCGTCGAGAGCCGCAACCGTTCGATTTCTTCGTTCACGCTGGAATCTTTTTCGATGAACGTATCGGTGCGCGGGATGTAGGCTTCCGGCTGATAAAAATCGAAGTAGCTGACGAAATATTCAACCGCGTTGTTCGGAAAAAAACCTTTAAACTCGGCGTAAAGCTGCGCTGCCAACGTTTTATTATGCGAAATGATAAGCGTCGGTTTGTTGATGTTCTTGATGACGTTCGCAACCGTGAACGTTTTGCCCGAACCGGTGACCCCGAGCAAGGTCTGATGCTTCGCGCCGGCGACAATTCCGGCGGTCAATTTTTCAATCGCCTGCGGTTGGTCACCGGCGGGCGCATAATCGGAAACGAGTTCAAACACGGATTGAAAATAAACGCGAATTGGGCGGTGTCAAATGGCTCACCACAATACTTGGGCGCGATAAAAGCGTTGGGAAATCGTCGATGCGCCCGGATCGGGCAGGAAAAGATTGGTGCCGTTACCGATGATTTGGTCGGCCAGGATTGACCAGGTGCCTTGCAGTAAATCATTACGATATTGCACGCGATAAACCGTGCCGTTGGCGGAATTCAAACTGACAACGTTCGTGGAAATCGCGGGATTGAGCGCGATCAAAGTCAAAAAGCTGGCGGCGTTGGTGGGATTCGTGCCGGCGAGAAATTCCTGATAATTGTTGACCCCGTCGTGATCCGGATCGGCCGTGTTGGCGGAAGCGGCGTTGGTGGTCGCGCCGCTGCCCCCAAAATAAAGCGCGCGCCAGACGTTCGGAATTCCATCATTCACACCGCTGGTCATTGTCACAGCGACGCCGGTGGATAGTTGCGAAGTATTGCCGGCGGGATCGGTAACCGTCGCGGTGACGGCGCGTCCGAGCGGCAGATGCGCGCCGAGTTGGGCCGTGAAGCCGGCGCTGCCGCCAGTGCCTGTGATGCCTTGCGAGCCGAGATAGGTCATGGATTCGGCGCTGTTGGCTGGCGTGGCGTCGGAGTAAAAATCCAATTGATAACTCTTTCCGTTCACGCCGTTGTAAGTGCCGGTGACGGTTGTATTGGTGGTGACGACGGCGGAAGAAATAGCGGGTGCGGCGAGACTATTATTGCCGCCATTGTAAAGACCGATGGCTGAATAGGTATTATTAAAGATCGAATTACCACGAATTGTATTATTGGTGGAACCGCTGGAAATCACCTGAATTCCATCCGACGTGTTGCCAGAAATCAGATTCGCCGCTCCTGGCGTCACGCCGCCAATGAGGTTTGAAGTCGTGCCGGAGTAAAGGGCTATGGCAGCGTAACCGTTACCATTCCCAATCGCGGCCCCATTGGTGAGGTTCAAGCCAATGGTATTGCCTTGAACAATGTTTCCACTGCTACTCAAATCAATGGCGATGCCATAGTTATTGTTACCGGAAATAAAATTGCGCGCCCCACCGAGACCGCCGATGACGTTCGCCGACGGACCATCATAAATTTCGATGCCTGAATATCCATTGGGAATCGCGGCATTGCCGGCGGCATTCAGACCGATGATGTTTCCCTGCACAAAATTATTGGCGGTGCCGGCGGTTTGAAATAGGACGCCTTGATTGCCGTTGCCGGAAATCACGTTGCCCGCGCCCGGCGCACTGCCGCCGCCGATATTGCCGGTCGCGCCGCCAAAAAAATTCAATCCAGCCCAAGTATTGGCGATCGCCGCCGTGCCGGCAGGGTTCAAACCGATGTAATTTCCCTGGATCAAATTATTGTTCGCGCCAATGTTCCCCACGACCACGCCTTGCTCGGCATTGCCGGAAATAATGTTTCGCGCGGATGCCGTCGTGCCGCCGATGAGGTTTGATTGCGCACCATTAAAAATGCCAACGCCGGAATAACCATTGGGAATCGCCGCTGTGCCCGCCGCATTGAGGCCGATGTAATTGCCCTGCACAGTATTTCCCGTCGTGTTCGGCGTGGAGATGGACACACCTTGCGGACCGTTGCCGGAAATGACATTGCCCGCGCCAGTGGCCGTTCCGCCGATAATGTTGCCGGATGAACCGTTGAAAATATCCACGCCGGCATCGTGATTCGGCATTGCCGTTGTGCCGGTCGGATCAAGGCCGATGTAATTTCCGGCAACGATATTGCCGCTGGTATTCGTCGTGATGGCGACGCCTTGCAAGGTGTTTCCGGAGATGATATTTCGCGCGGTCGAGGTGTAGCCGCCGATCAGATTTGATTGCGCACCGCCATAAATCTCAATGCCCGCCCACGCATTCGGCAACGCCGCGTTGCCGTTGGCGTTGACCCCGATGTAATTGCCCTCAACGACGTTATTCCGCGTGCCGGGATCGCGAATGAACAATCCCTGATACAAACTGCCGCCGATGATGTTGCGCGCGGCCACCGTCGTGCCGCCCACGATATTGCCGTTCGCGCCAGCGGCGATTTCGATCGGATAAAAAGTATTCGGCACCGCCAACATTCCGTTCGCATCCGTGCCGAGATAACAGCCGCTCACGGTGTTGCTGACGGCGCCGCTGCCGGTGATCAAAACGCCGGCGACTGGAAAATTATTGATGATGAACGAACGCGCGACGCAGTTGGTGCCTTTAAATTGCAAGCCGCTGGGGAAAACATTCAGCGCCTGACCGAGGCTGCCATTAAGCAAAATCTGCGGGCCATTTGGATTGTTATGCACCGGTTCGGTGCTGCCGTCGAGCGTGGTTGCGTTGACGAGGCTGGGCAGAGCGTCGCTCGGCAGAATATTAAAAACATTGTTGCTGAAACCGGTGTCGCTGTTGGAAATATTAAATGAGATCGTCGTGCCGGGATGATCAAAGGCGTAATACAACGCCGCCCGCAAGCTGCCGGGGCCACTGTCTTGCGTATTGGTCACGATGTTCGTGATGCTTGGCCCGGCACCGTAAACTGCGGCCATGCCGGCGCGGTCGCCCGGACTCAGCACCGGATCAAATTGGACGCCCATGAGATTGATATAGTTTGTGTAAGCGGGCAGCGGTTCAATCGTGTCGAGCGACGGATTCACCGAAAAGGCGTTGCGCGAATATTCCATGACGGACAGAAAATCATACGCCGTTTTATTTTTGGAATTGGTTAGTTTGACGAAATTGCCTTCCGTGCCGGACGTGATGTTGGCGGTCAGGATGGTCACGTAGCTGTCGCGATCCGAACGTGATTGTTCATGGACCAATCCGAGGGTGTGGCCGAGTTCGTGGCAGATCGTCGCGTGGTTCCAAGACGTCGGACCGATCTGGAGAAATTGCTGGCCGCCGACCATGCCCACGATGGATTGGCCGCCTTCCAAGCCGGCACCTTCGAAAACCAAAACATAATTCGCCTGCGACGTTCGCGGAATGAAATGCACATTGGCGAACGTGGACCATTCGGCACAGCCGTCGAGAAACGCCTTTTGTTTCACGGACGAAACGTTGTTGCTGAAAGAATAATAAACATTCCCACTGGTCCAGGTCGGAGCCGTGCCGTCAAAAGCCAGTTTGGGTTGGGGCGCGCCAGCGAGTTGATTGCGCCAATATTGGAGAAGCGGAACTTGGATACCCATATCGCCGACTTGCGCGATGGTCTGGCCGGGTTGGACGCCCGCGAGAATTTTATCCAGCACCGCCACATTCCAATCCGGTGCCGAAGTGCTCGCGGCGAACAGCGATTGATGGAATAAAATGACGGCGGCGAGAACGACAAGGCCGCACCAATGGCACAAGCGAATGTTCATAGGTAGATTTTTTTCTGACGATTTCGACTATAACCACCACCCGCCCGCCGACAAGTAAAATGCAGGTGAACTCCGCCAACTCATTTCTGTATGTAGCGGCGGTCTGTCGCCAGATTTTTCGATTCGTTTAATACTCAACAGTGGTCACAGACCGCCGCCCCCGCATTTGCCGTGGCCGTCTTTCATCACCCAGACTTCAAGGTTGAAATCCCGGAGCATTTGCCCCAGTTTGTTTTGATACATCATGAAAATATTTTTTGCCTCGGCAATCTTGTTGTTCTCGCTCACCTTATCCCGCGCCCAAATGCAAACTGCGATTCCACTCTGGCCGAACGGGGCGCCCGGCGCACTCGGCACCAATGCCAATGACATTCCCACGCTCACGCCGTATTTGGCCGATCCAACCAATGCCACCGGCGCGGCGATGGTCATCTGTCCCGGCGGCGGTTACGCGCATCTCGCGCCGCACGAAGGCAATGATTATGCGCTCTGGCTCAATCAACATGGCGTCACTTGTTTCGTCCTCAAATATCGCCTCGGCTCCAGCGGCTATCATAATCCGGCGATGATCGAAGACGCCGCCCGCGCCGTGCGCTGGGTGCGCGCCCATGCGGACGACTATAAAATTGATACGCACCACGTTGGCATCATGGGTTCGTCCGCGGGCGGACATCTGGCGGCGACGTTGCTGACGCATTTCGATGCCGGCGATAAGAATTCCACCGACGTGATCGAGCAACAAAGTTCGCGACCGGATTTGGGCATTCTTTGTTACGCCGTCATCACGATGGGTGAATTTGCGCATCAAGGTTCCAAGGATAATTTGCTCGGCAAAAACCCTTCGCCCGAACTCGTGCAAAATCTTTCCAACGAATTACAAGTGACCGCCAACACGCCCACCTGTTTTCTCTGGACGACTTATGAAGACAAAACTGTGCCCATGGAAAACACGATGTTATTCGCTGCCGCCTTGCGGAAAAATCATGTGCCGTTCGCGCTGCACATTTACGAAAAAGGCCCGCACGGCATGGGCTTGAAAGATAAACCACCGTTCGCCAATCCACATCCGTGGGCGGGTGACTGTTTGTTCTGGTTGAAAGAAAACAAGTTCGTGAATTAAAATGTAACTCTAGTCATATTGCTAGGCGTGCTATGGATACCACGGACTTTTGGCAGCAGGTCAGGCAGCGACGTAATTTATTTTTTTGGACGTGGATAGGCTGGTTGCCAGTCGACGGGATTTTTGTTGGCGGCTATCAGATAATTGCCGGTCACGAGGCCCCGCCTTCATTCGTTTATCCATTGGTTTATTTGTATGGTGCGATTTGGTTTTGGACGGCTTTCAGGATTCGGCAGCTTCGATGTCCGAAATGTCGAAAGCCAGCTATTGCCACTCCGTTTTTCTTGATGCGAGATGCCAAATGCAGACATTGTGGTTTGGCGAACGCGCACGTTTAGTATCACATTTAAAGTGAAAAACGGGTTGGTTTTGACCTCGTTCCACTTTCAAAACCCGCGCAAATCCGTGCTGCTGCGTTTGGGTAAACCTGGCGCGGGCGTGCGTTTAAGCACGAGATATTCAATCCCGTTTTGTTCGCAATATTCACGCTTGCCGCCTTTGTCGCCATCTTCGTTCACGGCGTAAATATCCGGCTTAAGTGATTTGATTTCTGGATCCGCATCCAACCAGCCGTCGCCACTGGAGATCAACGCCTGCTTCACAAATTTGATCGAGCCGACGACATAACGGCGTTCAGCCTGCGACAGCAGCGGATGTCCTTCACCCTTGAGCAAACGGATATTCGCATCGTGACCGACGATGACGTGCAGGCTGCCGTAAGTGCTGACCTCTTCCAAAAAACGCACATGACCGGAGTGAAACCAATCAAAACTACCGGTGACGATGACTTTTTTCCGACCGATGATCGGCGTCAAAGATGACGGCTCAGGAAAATCTTTGAGATCATCCGCTTTGAAAATGTGACGAACGATTTTATGTTCACGGGCAAAAGCTTCGCGTGCGGCGTTGGTTGTCGTTTCAAGATCCGCCCAAACATCCGCACTTACGTTTTTTGGCAACTCATCAATGTTCACTGAACTGTCCGCTTCAATCACGCGGTTCACATAACGAACGGCGTTGAGAAAATAACTGCGTTCGGCCCACGGAAATTTGGGCGGCTGACCGGTAAGTTTTTGAACCGTCGCATCAGGCCAGAGCAGAACGGAAAGTTCGCCCAGTTTCGCGGCCTCTTCCAAAAAACGCAGATCGCGCGACCGCAAGTCGTCAAACGCGCCGGAGATGATGATTTGTTTTTTCATTTGGCGGATGTGCGCACACTCACCTGAAATGCACCGGGAAATTTTTCCTTCGACGCAACGAGCAGATAACCACCGCCGCAGCCGGAGAACATCGCGCCGGGGAATTGCTTTTGATACGCGAGCAGAATTTTCTTCAAATTCACCTTCAGGCGCGGATGTGACACGACGTGCGGCAGAATCTTTTCCCAGCACAACATCGTTTCATTAAACGACGCGCCGAGCGCGTTCACATCCATTTGCTTGATCGCGTCGAAGCAGAGCTTTCCCGATTCGCCCAGCCGTGCGATCCATTTCGGTTCCAGATTTTTAATGCCGAGCGGATGATAACCATCCGGGCGCGGCTCGATGGGCAGCAAATGCAAAACGGTTTCCAGCCAGCGCGCGTGCTTCGTGGAGTTCAAACTTTCGATATGCGCCGGAAAAATGCCGCCTTCAAATTTGAAATCGTAATCCAGCCGGTTCACGCCGGGATAAACTAATCCGATCATGTCCTGCGAACCGCTCGGCTCGGCTTTGCCTTGATTCTCGGCGGCGTAAAGTTCGCGCACCAATTCAGCAGGCGGACGATTGGGCAATTTATTTTTCCAGAGCTGCGTCGCCACCGCGCGCGTGCCGCTGGCGATGCCGGAGCGATCCATCGGCCGGAAATCAGGCTCAATCTGCACCACGACCATTGAACCAAACGGCTTGGGATTGTGGCGCGAAACAAACGGTTGATCAATCCAGCCGCCCGCGAGTTGCAGACGATTGGGAATAGCCCCTAAAAGTTGGGTGACGGCAGATATTTTTTGCATCGGTTCAATGGCGAAAGTCAGGGGCCAACGAAAGTCAATCGCACGGAATTAAGATTCATGGCTTTCCAACTCGCCGCATCTTTAGCACGCACGCTCACGGTCAGTTTGCCTGGCTTGGAAATCGTAATCGTGCCGAGATCGCTCGTCAAAAATTGATCCCAGCCGGCCGTTTGCGGTGATGTGGCCGCGAGCGTTTTATCACCGACACCGATGATAAATTCAGCCGGGCCACTGGCGGCGGCAATGGTCGTGCTAACCTGATAAGTTCCCGGCTGGCGAATTTGTGCGGTCCACGAAACCCATTCATCCGCCTTGTCCCAATAGCCGATGTCAGGTTTGCCGCCTTGTTCTTCCAGCTTGATTGTCTCGCCGTGCAGCGTGGCGTCGTCAGCCGTGAAAGTCAGTTGCCCTTTGGCATCCGGCGCAACCACTTTCGGCGTCACCGACGCGATCACCGGTTTCAAATTACTGCCGGTGATTTTCAACGAACACGTCAGGTCGCTTAATTTTTCGCCGGGCAACGTGACGATCAATCCGTCCGTCGTCTGCGTGAATTTTAATTTCCCTTTATGCCCGAGCAACTCGACGCGTTTGATTTGGTTCACCGTCGCATCGTCCGTTTTGGCGAGTGACTTGATCGTAAAGGTTTCGTCGTCCGGCCAGCCGAGCGCGATCGCATACAGCGTTTTGCCTTTCGTCGTGAAGCGGATGTCTTTTGCGGTGTAATTAAAATTCTCCTTGAACATGCCGCCTTTGGCCTGCACCGCGCCTTCGCCGTAGAGCAGCCACGGACGCGTGCCGTAAATCGCTTCACCATTGATCGCCGTCCAATCCGCGAGTTGATGCAACATCGTTTCCACTTCCGGATCGAGCGAACCATCGGGCCGCAACACGACGTTGAGCAGCAAATTTCCGTTCTTGCTCGTGATATCCACGAGCATGTGCACCGTCCAACTCAACGGCTGATATTTCCAATGCCGGTTGTAAAACCAATCGCCGATCGACGTGTCCGTCTGCCACGGCGACGGATTGATGCCGCCGTTCACGCCACGTTCGTAATCCTGCACCCAACGGCCGTCGGACGGTTGTTTGCAATTATAAATCGCCGTCAACTTGCCGTGGTTGTGTTGCAAATTATCGTTGTAAAGATTGGCGATTTGCGCCAGACCGACTTCGTTGCCGAAGACCACGCCGCCGTCGCTGTAAAGCAAATCGGGATGATAATCGTCCACGAGCTGTTTGATCTCGGCATACCATTGCCGCTGCCAGCGCGGATCATTGGAATACCAACTGGTGTCGCCGGGCTGTGCGGGAAAATGGTAGAGATCCCAATTATTGGAATCCGCGCCGTCATACGGCACGCCCGCCAGCGGACCGGTCTTGTCCGCTTTATGCGCATCTTGAAACCACGTGAAACTCGCGCCGAGATGTTCGGAAACGCCGAAGGGCAAACCATTTTCCTTCGCGGCTTTTTGCCATTCGCCGACCACGTCACGATGCGGGCCGTAATTTAGTGAATTCCATGAGTGCAACGGTGAATTCCACAGGAAAAAATCATCGTGATGCGTGCCCATGCTGACGAAATATTTCGCGCCCGCCTTTTTGTAGAGCGCCATCAATTTTTCCGGATCCCACTTTTCCGCGTGCCACAACGGGATGATATCCTTCCAACCATTCGTGGACGGATGGCCGTAGCGCGCGAGGTGGTCTTTATAATCCGCCGAGCCCTGCTCATACATTTTGCGCGCATACCAGTCGCCTTCCATCGGCACGGCTTGCGGCCCCCAATGCGCCCAGATGCCAAACTTGGCGTCGCGAAACCATTCCGGACATTGATAATTCGTGAGCGAATTCATCGTCACCTGATACGGCCCGGCGGTCACCGGCAAATCACCAGCGGGTGTTGGGTCGGCGAAAACGCCAGTGAGGGACGCGAATAGAATCGTGAAGGCGAGGGTAGTTTTCATGGTGGTTGCCCGTTGATGAAAAACTATTCGCGGGAACGAATCCATCCTAAAAAGTGAGTGCCATCGAACTCGTTAAGCAAACCGTAATAACGAAACTGAAAACATCAACTGCGTATTTTTTCCTTCTCAGCCAATCTGATTAGGTAGTTGGTTTATCATTATCTGAAATGGCCGATGATTTTGGGATGATATCCTTAACAAACCAGCTAACTATCCGGTCAGCACAGCGAAGACAAATGATTGCGAATGTAATATGTAAGGCGATGCGAAGCACAATAAGCCAGCCTCTAGGGGTGAGATGAAATCCTGAAGTTACATAATCCAGCAAGTATGTAGCATCTGCTAAAGCGTAAAAGAAAAGCCACAAAACCTGCAACCGAATGAGGAAAACAGCAAACTGCCTGAATGTCATCCGTTCCCAGAATTGTTGTTCTGCGGGTGAAATAATATGACCAAGCGCAGCTGGCGAAGAGCTGAAAAAAGCGTCGGTGCTGCAGGATGGACAACTTATCGCGTCATCGGAATTTTCCAAACCGCAGTTTGCGCATTTCTTCATAAACGTTTGAAGCTAACTAAGCTTTCTTTAAAAAAAATCCAGCCGCCCGCCAAAAGCGAGCGGCTGGAAATTAAACCAACACCGGATCAGCCAATCCCAATACGTTTGCCCGCATTACGCGCACTATATTGTTCTTTGATCCACTTGTAAGTCGCCGCGAGACCTTTGTCCAACGTCGTGTTCGGCTCCCATTTGAGCACTTGCTTGATGAAGGTGTTGTCGGAATTACGACCGGCCACACCTTGCGGCGCGCTCAGGTTATAACTGCGTTTCATCTTCACGCCCGCGATTTTTTCCACTTTGGAAACCAGCGTGTTGATGGAAACCAATTCGCTGGAACCGAGATTGATCGGCGTCGCGATCAATTCGTCGCAATGCGTGATCATATCAATGCCCTTCACGCAATCGTCAATATACATGAAGCTGCGGGTCTGCTCGCCATTGCCCCAGATGTTGATGCTCAAATCCTTTTTATCAATCGCTTCGATGATCTTGCGGCACATCGCAGCGGGCGCTTTTTCGCGGCCGCCGTCCCACGTGCCGTTCGGGCCGTAAACATTGTGGAAACGCGCGATGAACGTTTTCATGCCGCGTTCGTGCCAATATTCTTCGCAGAACATTTCGGAAACCAATTTTTCCCAGCCGTAGCCGCGTTCGGCCATCGCGGGATACGCGTCGGATTCTTTCAACGCGCGGACTTTCGGATCCTTTTGCAAGAGCGTGTTGTAAGCGCAAGCGGAGCTGGAATAAAAATAACGGCGCACGCCCGCCTTGTAAGCGGCTTCAACCATGTGCGTATTAATGAGAATGGAGCGCAGACATTCAACGCGGAAACGTTCGATGAAACCCATGCCGCCCATGTCCGCCGCGAGATTGTAAACTTCGACCGCGCCTTCGCAGACGTGATGGCAATTCGCTTCAATGCTGACATCGAGACAAATATTTTCGACGCCGGGAACGTGCAGATACCATTCGTAAACCGGCTTTTTATCCACCGCACGAATGTTCGTGAAACCCTTTTTCTTAAAATACAGCGCCAGGTTTCCGCCGATAAATCCGCCGCCGCCAGTGATGACGATCAAGTCGTCTTTTTTCAGCGGCGCATCTTTTTCCACCACCCGTTTTTTAGATTCCATAGTTTTTGTTTAATGACCGTCTTAAGGTGGACTAGCATTGTTGAATCAAGTCCAATTTTCCAGCTTTTTTTGACGCCGGGGAAAACCGCCATGAACTTAACCGCCGTTTAAAAGCGCACCCAACTCACGCGTAGCCTCCGCTGGGTGGCGACGCGATAAACTGGATTGTTCCGCTAACTCTGTTACCCTCACCAAGTTTCGATGAATCAAATTGTCAATATAGCCGCCTATAAATTTGTCGCGCTGCCGGAATTACGTTCGCTCCGCGCGCGGCTGCTGGCGTTGTGCAAAAGCTGGGAACTCAAGGGCACGATCCTATTGAGCGCGGAAGGCATCAATTTATTTGTCGCGGGCGCGGCGGAGAAAATCGATTTGCTCCTCGCAGAATTACGCAGCTTGCCCGGCCTCGAAGATTTGAAAGTGAAAATCAGCGTGACGGAACATCAGCCGTTCACGCGGATGCTCGTGCGGTTGAAAAAAGAGATTATCGCGTTCGGGGTCGAAGGCATTGATCCCGCGCAACGCACGTCGCCCAAGCTCACCGCGACGGAATTGAAACAGTGGCTCGACGAAGGCCGGCCGGTGACGCTCCTCGATACCCGCAATGATTACGAGGTGAAACTCGGCACCTTCAAAAACGCGCTGCCGATCGGCATTGATCATTTTCGCGAATTTCCCGACGCCGTGCGCAAGCTGCCGACGCAGATGAAAGAGCAGCCCATCGTGATGTTTTGCACCGGCGGCATACGTTGCGAGAAGGCTGGCCCGTTCATGGAGCGCGAAGGTTTTAAACAAATTTTTCAGCTCGACGGCGGCATCCTGAAATATTTTGAAGACTGCGGCGGCGCGCATTACGACGGCGAATGTTTTGTGTTCGATCAACGCGTCGGGCTTGATCCGAGTTTGCAGGAAACCGAATCCACCCAATGTTTTCGCTGCCAAACACCCTTGAGCGAAGCGGATCAAAAAGACGAACGCTATGTTTCCGGCCAGTCGTGTCCGTTCTGTTTCAAAACCGCGACCGAGCAAATGACGGAAAATATCGCACGCCGCCACGAAGCCATCGCGCGGGCCGTCACGCCGCTGCCGGGCAGTGCGCCTTACGATAATTTCAAGCCCGTCAACGTGCCGGAAGAATATGACGGCAAAACTTTGGTCGAAGCGTTGTGCGGCGTGGTAAAACATTTGCCCGCCGAATATTGGGAAACCGAATGTGCGCGCGGTCTTGTGTTGAACACGAAACACGAAATTGTTTCGGCCAAAAAAATCGTCCGCGCGGGCGAACGTTTTTTGCATAAATATCCGAACGTCACCGAGCCGGACGTGAATGGTCGCGTGGAAATTTTGCACGAAGATCAGGCATTGATCGTCGTCAACAAACCGGCGCCGTTGCCGATGCACGCGGGCGGACGGTTCAATTTCAACACGCTCCAACACATTCTCAACGCCGCGTATCATCCGCAAAAACCGCATCCCGCGCATCGGCTCGACGCGAACACGACCGGTCTGGTTTTGGTGACGCGTTCGCGGCATTTCGCCGGTAAATTGCAGCCGCAATTCGCCAAAGGTTCGGTGACGAAAACGTATCTCGTGCGCGTGCAAGGCGCGCCGCTGGAAAACGAATTCAGCTGCGATGCGCCCATCAGCACCGAGGCGGGCGAAGTCGGTTCGCGCACGGTGGATTTTGAAAACGGCTTGCCGTCGCGCACAGAATTTCGCGTGCTCCAACGCCACACGGACGGCACAACACTGCTCGAAGCACGTCCGCTGACCGGTCGCACAAATCAAATCCGCATCCACGCGCGGCAGCTGGATTTTCCCGTGTGCGGTGATCAGGTTTATTTGGCCGGCAAGAAAATTGGCGTGACGCAGACGTTGAGTTTGACTGACCCGCCGCTGTGCCTGCACGCGTGGAAAATAAAGTTCGTGCATCCGCAAGATCACAAGCCCGTGGAATTTACCGCTCCACCACCCGCGTGGGCGACGTCCTAAAAACTGGTGGGGCGAGATTCCATCGGGCCCCAATTAAAAAGGCGTGAATGTTCAAAGAAGCGTCAAATTCAGAACGCTTCAATTAATTTTTAAACCGTAATAGCATCACGGCTCGCCCCACCAAAAATTGATCACGCGCGTTTAGCCCAGCGTAGTTTCGCGGGCGCGGAACGCGGATTGGCATTGCGTTCTTCCGCCGATGGCCGAATGACCTCTTCGGTAATTTCAGAATAAAGTCCATCTCGATGACCACTGGCAAAAGCCTTTTTCACCCGCCGGTCTTCGCCGGAATGAAACGTCAAAATCGCTACGCGGCCGCCGGATTTCAGACACGCCGGCAAGGTGCGCAACAAAGTATCGAGCGCAGAAAATTCATCATTTACCGCGATGCGTAAGGCCTGGAAAACGCGGCGAATCGTGAGCGTGATTTCATCTTTTTGCAAACGTGGCAACGCATTCTTAATCGCGTTGGCCAGTTCGGTAGTGGTGGCAAATTTCTTTTCCGCGAGGGCGCTGGATAAGATCGCGGCGGCCGGCTCATCGGAATTTTCCACGAGCAATTCGGCGAGCGCGGCGGGTTTGATTTTTTCGAGAAAGGCCGACGCCGATTGTCCCCGCTGCGGATTCATGCGCATGTCGAGCGGGCCGGCGTGCTTCACCGAAAAGCCGCGCCCCGGATCATCAATCTGCATCGAAGAAATTCCGAGATCGGCAAGAATCAGGTCTGCACCGATAACGGCGTTTTGTGACTGTGATCCATCGTCGCCAACTCGGCGACCACCGACCGCCGTTACGGAAGCGAGCACTTGCGGCAAGCCTGCGAAATTACTGCGATGCGCAGTGAAAACAGTTTCATCAAAACCTAACGTGCGCAACCGCGCCTCGGTTTTCGGCAGTTCAATCGGATCTTGGTCCAAGCCAAGTAGTTTTCCGCCGGGCGCAATTGCCTTGAGAATTTCCTGCGTGTGGCCGCCGTAGCCGAGCGTGCAATCCACAGCCAGATCGCCCGGTTGCGGCGCGAGCGCGGCGAGAATTTCTGCGACCATGATCGGGCGATGGGTTCCGGCGGGCGTCTTGCCCGACGCCAGAACTTTGGCGAGGGTCGCGTCGTCGCGCGTGTGTTCTTTGTATTTTTCCTCGAACCGACGCGGGTTGCGGCCAGAATAACGCACGCGCCGTTTGTGCGGCGCGGGCGACGGACTGGATGAAATTTCTTCGGACACGACGGAAATTCTGCAATTCTTTACGCGCGAGTTCGAGGCAAATCGGATTCGGTCAAAGGGCTGCCGCTATTTTATCGGCAGTAGAAAATGCGTAAAACCTGCCGACTGCAAGTCGGTAGCACCATGGAAAATATTTTGCAGAATCAAATCATCATTGTTGGCGGCGGGGCGGCGGGATTTTTCGCGGCCATCGCGGCGGCGGAAGCGGGCGCGTCCGTGCTGCTGCTGGAAAAAACGGCGCGGTTTTTGGACAAGGTTCGCATCTCCGGCGGCGGACGTTGCAACGTGACGCATGCGTGTTTTGAGTCGCGCGAATTTGCAACACGTTATCCGCGTGGCGAACGGGCTTTGCTCGCGCCGTTCCAAAAATTTTCCGCGACGGACACCATCGCGTGGTTTGCCGCACGCGGTGTGAAATTGAAAACGGAAAGCGACGGGCGAATGTTTCCGACAACGGATTCATCGCAGACGATTATTGATTGTCTGGTTGCGGCGGCGGAAAAGGCGGGGGTGAAAGTGCGTTTAAATTGCGGGGTTGAGTCGATTGTGAAAAATGCGGAAGGGAAGTTTGAAATTATATTTGCCCCTCACCCCGGCCCTCTCCCCAATCGTTCCTCATGGGGCGAGGGAGAAAACCTTTCCGCAGGTCGCGTGGGTGAAAAAGTTTTCGCTGATAAATTACTGCTCGCGACGGGCGGTTGTCGCGCGGCGGCGGCGGGACAATTGGCCGTGACGCTCGGGCACACGATTGAGCCGCCGGTGCCGTCGTTGTTCACGTTTCAGATCGAATCTCCCTGGCTGCGGTCGCTCGCCGGCGTTTCGTTGGAACGCGCCGAAGTTTCCGTGCCCACTGCCAAACTAAGCGAACGCGGTCCGCTGCTCGTGACGCATTGGGGCTTGAGTGGGCCGGCGATTTTAAAAATGTCGGCGTGGGGCGCGCGAGTGTTGCACGGTTTAGATTATAAATTTCCATTGCTCGTGAACTGGCTACCGAATTTTTCAGCGGAAAAGATTGCTGCAGAATTTTTGGTGCGACGTGAAACGGTTGGCGCAAAATTGGTGGTGAATGTCCCGCTCGCGCCGCTGACCTCGCGATTATGGGAGCAATTAGTGCTCGCGGCGGGCATTCCGCCAGATACGCGGTGGTCAAAATTCGCACGCGCGCAAGCGCACGCACTGGTGCAGCAACTCACGCGTTCGGAATTTTCCGTGACGGGCAAAAGCTTGAACAAGGACGAATTTGTGACCTGCGGCGGCGTGAAATTAAGCGAGGTGAATTTCAAAACAATGGAGAGCAAAATATGCCCCGGCCTTTATTTTGCGGGCGAGTTACTTGACATTGATGGCGTCACGGGCGGATTTAATTTTCAAGCCGCGTGGACAACGGGGTTTATTGCGGGCAATGCGATGGCGGCTTGAAATTTCTTCGGCGCGGTTGTATTTGAGAGCGTGGGCAAGACGTTCCATTTCCAATGTCCGTGGTGCCAATATCGTGCGCACCTTTCCGGCGGCGCGGACAGCGGCGTGCATTGCGAGGTGCAAACGATCAAGTGTCGCGATTGCCGGGAATTGTATGATGTGCCCACGCGCTTGCGTCGGCGCGAACCGGAAAATGAAATCATTTCTGGAAAATTTCTCAAAATATTACGCCCGGAACTGCCGCCGTCCGTTTTGCGTAATGGTTCCTTTCATCAACTGAATAGTCCGGTGGCTCCGCTCGTCTGGCAGGAATTCAAACTCGCTTGTCCGCTGCGGGCAAATCACTTCGTCGAGCCATGGAACGATCCGGGGCGTTGTCCGCGCTGCGGCAATTTCATGGAAAAGAACGGCTGGCCCTTTCGCTTGTGGGAATGACAGGGGGAAAGCGGAAAGCGGAAACGGGGATGGTGGGCTTCGTTCTTCGTTCGCGTATTTCGGATATTTCGCGGTTAAAAACTCTCTTTCAACGGCGAATAATCTGGCCAATGGCATTGAGTAATGGCACGTTTCGCGGATGAAGCAGTTCATGAAATTTCTTTCCGTTGCGCTCGCGACGGCGGCGGGTTTTTCCCATTTTTCCAGCCCTGCAACCACCGTCACCAATGCTTTCGGTTTCACCGGCCCGGAGATTTATCCGGTGGATCAAGGCGTGGCGTTGTTGCACGTGGCCGACCTCGATGGCGATGGGTTGAACGACCTCATCGTCGTAAATAATTTGCGCGCCAAAATTAATTTGCTCTACAACCAAACTGGCAAAACGAATCGCGTGGAGGCGAATCCACTGCGCAAATTGGAATTGAACGAACTGCCGCCGGACGCGCGTTTTCGCATTGATTCGATGCCTTCAAATGAACGCATCGCCGCGCTGGAAGTGAAAGATTTGAACGGCGACGGCAAACCGGATCTCGTCTATTACGGCGACCAGAAAGATTTGGTCGTGCTTTATAATTTGGGCACGAACGGCTGGAGCGAGCCAAAGACGTGGCACGTCGACGATGGGCAGATGGACCCGAACGCACTTTCGGTCGGCGATCTTTCGGGCGATGGCTTAAATGACATCGTGTTGCTCGGCGACAGCGGCGCGGTTTATTTTTGGAAACAGAATGCGGATCACACCTTGGCTGAACCGCAGAAAATTGCTTATTCCGGCACCCCACACGCGGTGCAGATCGCGGATGTGAATAGCGATGGCAAAAGCGATTTAGTGCTCGTGGATTTTGACAGCCCGACGCCATATCACGTCCGCTTTCAGATCGCCGGCGGGCAACTCGGGCCCGAAACGTATTTCAAAACCCAGCCCGTTCGCTCGTTCTGGGTGGATAATTTGGGCGGCGACAAAACGAATTATCTTACCGGCATCGTGACGGCGACCGGACGCGCAGAAGTGTCGCAATTCACCCGCCAACCGGGCGAAGTTTTGTCGGGCGCGTTGCGGGCGGGACAATTTCAAATCTTGCCGTTGAATAAAACAGATGCGGCGGCGCGCGGTATTTTGTGGGCGGACGTGGATGGCGATGGCCGTCCTGATTTGCTCGTCGCGGAACCGGCCAGCGGCCAGCTCTCAGTTTATTTACAACAATCGGACGGCACGCTCGCGGCGCCGAAAAAATTTCCCAGTCTCGCCGGCGTTTCGCAAATCGTCGTGTCGGATTGGAACGAAGATGGTCATCCGGAAATTTTCCTGTTGAGTCGCGACGAAAATGCGGTCGGCATGACGCAGTTTGATAAAAACGGGCGTTTGCCGTTCCCCACGTTGTTGCCGCTCGATGGCAAGCCGCTCGTGATGCGCGCGGGCGTGCTCAAGCCCGGTGCGAAGCCGACGCTCACGATCATCGTGGATAAAGACGGCGCGCGTTCGCTCGTCACGCGCACGGCGGATGGCAAAACGAAATCGCAAAAGTTGAGCGACAGTTTTAAATCCAACCCGACCTCGTTCGCGATCCAAGACGTGAATCAAGATGGGCTCGCGGATTTGGTGCTGCTGATTCCTTATGAAAAAATCAAAGTCCTTTTGCAAAATAAAGACGGCGGTTTTGACGAGAAGGACATTGATCCGCCCGGCGGCACGATGGATCAACCGTGGCTCGCGTCCGCTGATGTCGATGGCGATGGCAAACCAGAATTATTGTTGCCGCAGAAAAATTTCGTGCGCGCCGTGGTGTTGGAACAACAAGCGAAAACTGCGGGTTCCACGAATGCTCCGGATTGGATTTTCCGCGTAAAAGATCAGATCAACGGCGCTGCGACCGACTCGCGTATCATCGGCGCAACGGCGGTGGCGAATGGCAAAAATGTGACGCCTTCGATTTTTCTGCTCGACGCGCAAAACAAGCAATTGACGCTTACTGAACGCGACACGAACGGCGTGTGGCAGGTGGTGAAAAACATCCCGTTGCCGGTGGCGGATTTCGGTGCGTTGCGCACGGTGGATTTGGGCGGCAAACCGAGTGTCGCGTTCTTGAGCCAAAACGCCGTCGCGTGGCAATCGCTTTCGGGCGATGTCTGGCAGCTCACGAAATTGGATGAATATGATACGCCGATCAAAGACGGTTACTTGAACGATCTTGTCGCGGGCGATTTGACCGGTAGCGGCCGCAAGCAACTCGTGTTCATGGAAACGGCGCGGAATTATCTCGACCTCGTGTTCTTCGATAAAAATCGCAAACTCGTGCCCGGCAATCGCTGGCAGGTGTTCGAACAACACACCTTTCGCGGTGCGCAAAACGCGTTGCCCGAACCCCGTGAAAGCGCCGTGGCCGACGTGACGGGTGACAAAAAGAATGATCTCATTGTCCTCGTGCATGACCGCATCCTGGTTTACCCGCAGGAATAATTTTGATTCTGGAAACATTGAAAGTGGCCATCCTCTCTCTTGATAATTTGATCGTCCAACTTGAGACGATTCTTGAACCGCTCAAGCTCGCGGAACTATTTCCCTTGGAACAACCGTTGGAAGTGGAACTGGGCTGCGGCGACGCTTCATTTCTGGCGGAATACGCGCGGCAAAATCCGGCAAAGAATTTCATTGGCGTGGAACGATTGCTCGGACGCATTCAAAAACTGGATCGCAAAGGCCGTCGCCTGGGGCTGACGAATACGCGGGGCGTGCGCATCGAGTCCGCGTATTTTATGCAATATCTGTTGCGGCCGCATTCCGCGGCGGCCGTGCACGTTTATTTTCCCGATCCCTGGCCGAAGAAAAAGCATCGTCATCACCGGCTCATCAACGAACAATTTCCCGCGCTCGCCCGCGCCGCGCTGGTGCCCGGCGGCACGGTTTTTCTGCGCACGGACGATACGGATTATTTTCAACAGATGAACGAAGTTTTTGACGCGGCGAAGGAATTTGAAAAAGTAGCGACGCCGCCGGCCTTGGCGGAAATCACCACGGACTTTGAGCGTGATTTTAATGCGCAGGGAATCCCAACGTTGCGCGCGGCTTACCGGAACTTGAAATGACGAGTGGACGTTATCGGCTCCATTCGTCATTGGTCATTTTGAATTTCAGACATCAATCACCGGCCCGTCACCGTCATTCTTCTTATTATTGGGCGGGCCGGGCGGGCCGCGTTGCACGCGGACGTTTGAATTGCCGGTCATGATGTTCAGGATCACTGTGATGATGCTGATGATCAACGCGCCAAGAAACGCATAGCCAAACGTATCCACATAAAAACTGGGCCGGAGCAGGTAGCCGACGAAATAGAGCAGCAGCGCATTAATGACCAGCGTGAACAGCCCGAGCGTGAAGATCAGCAATGGCAGCGCGATGAGCATCAAGATCGGACGCACAAACGCATTCAGAATGCCCAGCAACAACGAGGCGAACACGAGCGCGAACTTCGTTTCGTAATGGATATGGTTGGGCAAAATCATGGCCGCCAGCGCGACCGCGAGCGTGCTGATGATCCAGCTTTGCAAAAAGCGAACTAATTTTTTCTGACCGGGCTGCATAAATCTCTTAAAAGGCGACGGCAACTTGCTTTACTTTGACCGGAAAAACAAGACGTGATTTTTCGCTGGCTTCGCGACGCGGTTCGCGTCAGATTGCCGCACGCCATGAAAATTATCTTTGCCGTCGCTCTCGTTTCCCTCGCCTTGGCTGCGTCCGCGGCTGAAAGTGTGATTGCGCCGGGGGCCAAGTTGGAAAAGCTCGCGGGCGATTTCGCGTTCACCGAAGGTCCGACGGGTGATGCGGCCGGCAACCTGTTTTTCGTAGATCAACCGAATAACCGAATCATGGAATGGAGCGTGGACGGAAAGCTTTCCACGTTTCTGCAACCGTCTGGTTATGCGAATGGCATGATGTTCGACGCGCACGGTAATCTCATCGCTTGCGCGGATGAACACAACGCGCTTTGGGCCATCACGCCCGATAAAAAAACCTCCATTCTCGTCACCAATTTTAACGGCAAATATCTAAATGGCCCGAACGACGTTTGGGTGTCGGCCAATGGCGGGATGTATTTGAGCGATCCGTTTTACAATCGCAAATGGTGGGATCACGACACGATGGCGTTGACCAACGAAGAAGTTTTTTATCTGTCGCCGGACCGGAAAACCTTGGCGCGCGTGACCGAAGATTTGAAAAAACCAAACGGCATTACCGGCACGCCGGATGGAAAAAATCTTTACGTCTCGGACATCCGCGCGGGCCAAACGTGGCGTTATGACATCCAGCCAGACGGTTCGCTGACGAATAAGATTTTTTTCTGTGCGCTCGGTTCCGACGGCATGACGATTGACGACGAAGGAAATCTTTATCTGACCGGCCACGGCGTGATGATTTTTGATAAAACCGGAAAGCAGATCGAGCACATTGACGTGAATGAAAAATGGTCGGCGAACGTTTGCTTTGCGGGTAAAGATCGGAAGACGCTTTTCATCACGGCGAGCGAATCGCTTTATTCCATCCAGATGCGGGTTAAAGGCGGCAATCCGGCGAAGTGATTTTTAGATTTCTGCGGCGTCTAGTTTATTAACGCGCTTTAGATTCTTAAAAAAGAAGAACCAACAAATCGGCGCAAAAACATTGCAGAAAGCTAAAGAATAAAGCAAATAGCCGATGATGATCAACGGGCTTGGCGGCAGTTTATCCATCACTCCATTCCGCAAGACTTCGCCTTGGGAAAAAAGATTCACGTAGGGCATCATATTATTGTAGGGCCCGACGGATGCGCCGCAGCACTCGCAAAACCAAGCGTTGTCCGGCTGGGCTGTGAAACAGCGATGGCAAAGTTCGACGGCTTCCGGTTCCGACAATTTTTGTTCCGTTTCAATATCCCACGGATCGGGCGTGATCGGCGCCGTGCGAACCCAGGCAATCAAGCGCCAAATTAAAACTCCGAGCAGACCGCCGATGGCAATTTCTCCGAGCAGAAGATTGGGGTCGCTTATCGCAAGCATAACATGGAAGAATTTCGCGCGTTGGTTGCGTGCTGTCAAGAATGCAAAGTGTTTGGATCGGCGGCGTAAAAAATTTGCCCGCCGCTTTTGTCTGTGGCATTGTAAAGGCAGCAAATTTTATTTTATGAGCAAACCAAAAATTATCGCCTATTTGAAACCGAGCTGCGGCTGGAGCCAGGGAGTTCGCGCCGTGTTGCGCAAATATGACCTGCCGTTTGAAGATCGCGACATCATCAACGATCCGATCCAGCGCCAAGAAATGATCGAGAAGAGCGGCCAGATGTTGAGCCCGTGCGTCGAGATCAACGGCCAGATGTTGCCCGACATCAGCGGCGAAGAAGTCGAAGCGTGGATGCTCGCGAACAATGTCGTGACGCAAAACAACCGCACGCCCGACGCGCCGATCAACCAACCCTGCGCGCATGAAATGCCGCAGAGTGCGCCGATGAGTTTTGGGGCGCGCCGGTAAAACAATTTAATCGTCACCCGCCGCGTGGAACCATCCGCGCGGCTTTTTTTATTCGGACCGCCGGGCATTGCCCGGCAAGTAGATCGTTATAATTTCAGCGAGCTGAGCAATGCTCGGCGCTCCGATCGCTTGCTCAGCTCGAACCCTTTCGCTTTTGACAATCGCATTGAAAAGTCGTTGGTCCTGCGCCATTTTGTTTAGGATGCAAATTGTTTCTTCCATCGCTGCGATGTCGCGGCTCGCCAAAAAATGGCAACGCGCGGGAACCAAAATCGGTTTCGTGCCGACGATGGGTTATCTGCACGCCGGTCACATGAGCCTCGTGCGCGAGGCGCGTAAGCGCGTGTGCCAAGGTGGCAAAGTGGTTGTCAGTATTTACGTCAATCCGACGCAGTTCTCGCCGACCGAAGATCTTTCGAAATATCCGCGTGATTTGAAACGTGATCTGAAGCTGTGTCGTGCGGAAGGCGCCGACGTTATCTTTACGCCGACCGATGCGGAAATATATCCGAACCGGCAAAATCAGAAATCGGAAATCGGAAATCGGAAATCATTTAGCACCTACGTCGTCGAAGAAAAACTCTCACAAAGCATGGAAGGCGCGTCGCGGCCGACCCATTTTCGCGGCGTGACGACCGTGGTGGCGAAATTATTTAACATCGTGCTGCCGGACGTGGCAGTGTTCGGACAAAAAGATTTTCAACAAGCTGCCGTCATCCAGCGCATGGTGGCGGATTTGAATTTCCCGTTAAAAATCATCATCGCACCGACCACGCGTGAACGTGATGGTTTGGCGATGAGTTCGCGTAATAAATATTTGGATGCAGAACAACGTGCGCAGGCCGTGATTTTATTTCATGCGCTGCAAGCCGCCAAAGCGGCGGTGAAAACCAAATCCGTTTCCGCTTCACGCCTGAAAGCCGACTTAAAGGAATTTCTCACCGCTGCACCATTGGGGCGATTGGACTACGTTGAGTTTTTTGATCCGGAAACGCTGGAGCCGGTCGCCCAAGTCGGGCAAGGAACGCAGATGGCGTTAGCTGTATTTTTCGGCAAGACGCGGTTGATTGATAATGCCCGGTTGTAATTATTGGGTTGGCGTGATGAGCGGAATCGCTTGCCGTTCGAATCGGCGATAAATTTTGAAATCAGAGTCCAAAGTGAGCAGCCGGCAGTCGCGCTTTTCTTCGGTCATTGAAACCAAGCAGGCATCCACAAAATCCATGGGCGTGTCGGCATATTTTTTCATCAACGAAAGCACGCGATTATGGCTGGCATTCAAGTCAAAGCGCACGGCGATGATCTCGCGATGGATCAATTCCAATACGCCCCACGGTTTGACGCCGGCATCTTGCAGCAGATGAGTCGCCTCGGTGATGGCACCTTCGCAAGTCACCAGCGTGCCGGATAAATGGGAAAATTGATCAACCGCCCATTCGTGGTGCTGGTCGGAACGGTCAAGCAGCGCAATGAGCGGCCCAGAATCGGTCAGGATTGTTTCCATCACGCCATGCGTTTACGCCCGAGATTTTTAAGGTGCCGTTTGTGGCTTGCATCTTTTCGTCCACTGGCATACATGCCGACCAAATCACCGGCGCGATCGAGCAGGCTTTCGGATTTTCTTTCGCCATTGAGTTGCGCCGCCAACGCCTGCCGGACAATTTCAGATTTCGGGCGATTCAAGTCCCGGGCACGGCGGTTCAGCCGTTCGGCCAATTCATCGGGAACTTTCAAAGTCAAGGTCTGCATGGAATGTTGGTAACACTGAATTGCCGAATTGACAATACCAAATTAAATTCGGACTTTATGGGTTCATTAAATGAAACAATTCGACTTCCTCATCCTCGGTAGCGGCATCGCGGGACTTTCGTTTGCGTTGAAGGTGGCGCCGCGTGGGCGTGTGGCGATCGTCACAAAGAAGAATCGCGCGGAGTCGAACACAAATTACGCGCAGGGTGGCATCGCGTCGGTGACGGGCAAGGATGATTCGTTCGAACTGCACGTGCGCGACACGCTTGAGGCGGGCGCGGGTTTGTGCAAGGAAAGCGTGGTGCGCACGATTGTCGAGGAAGGGCCGGCACGCATCCAGGAATTGATTGATCTCGGCATGAAATTTTCCGAAACGGAACAGCGCGCGTCGGATGGTTCGCGCGAATTGGATCTGGGCCGGGAAGGCGGCCATTCGCGTCGCCGCATTCTGCACGCGAAGGACATGACCGGCCACGAGATCGAAAGCGCATTGCTCGATGCGATTTCCAAGCAGCCGAACATTCAGATTTTTGAGAATCATCTGGCGATTGATTTGATCACGAGCCAGAAGCTCGGGTACGTCGGCGAAAACCGTTGCCACGGCGCGTATGTGTTCGACCGTAAAACACGGCGCGTGGAGACGTTTTCCGCAACGACGACTCTGCTGGCGACGGGCGGTTGCGGCAAAGTTTATCTCTACACGACGAATCCCGACATCGCGACCGGTGACGGCGTGGCGATGGCATATCGGGCCGGCGCAAGCATCGCGAACATGGAGTTCGTGCAGTTTCATCCGACCTGTCTGTATCATCCGAAGGCGAAGTCATTTCTCATCAGCGAAGCCGTGCGCGGCGAAGGCGGCGTTCTAAAAAATCTCGAGGGCGGCGAATTCATGGACGGTGTGCACGCAATGAAATCGCTCGCGCCGCGTGACATTGTAGCCCGCGCGATCGACAGTGAGATGAAGAAGACCGGCGCAGATCACGTGTTACTCGACATCACGCATAAGCCCGCCAAGTTCATCATCGAACGCTTTCCCAATATTTATCAAACGTGTTTGCGCTACGGCATTGATATCACGAAAGAGCCAATTCCGGTCGTGCCGGCGGCACATTATCAATGCGGCGGCGTAGTGACTAATGTGGATGGCGAGACGGATATCGCCGGCCTTTTTGCGGTGGGCGAAGTGGCTTGCACCGGCTTGCACGGTGCCAATCGGTTGGCGAGTAATTCGCTGTTGGAAGCGCTGGTTTGTGCGCATCGTGCGGCGGGAAAAATTCTGTCAACGACCGTGCAAAAAACAGATTTAGCCATTCCGCTCTGGCAGTCCGGCAACGCGACGAATGCGGACGAAATGGTGGTCGTGTCGCACAACTGGGATGAGATCCGCCGGTTGATGTGGGATTACGTCGGCATCGTGCGGACGAACAAGCGTTTACAGCGCGCGCAAAAGCGGATCGCGAATCTGCAGGAAGAGATTCACGATTATTACTGGAATTTCAATGTGTCGGCGGACTTGCTGGAATTGCGCAACATCGCAACCGTGGCGGAACTGATCGTAGCTTGCGCCTTGCAGCGGCCGGAGAGCCGGGGACTGAATTACAATTTGGATTTTCCTGACACGAACGACGCTTGGGCACAGCGCGACAGTGTGGTGCGGAAACCAATTTAAACGGGTGACTTTTTAACAAAAGGAAACGAAGGTAACAAAGCTTCGTTCCCTTGGCTCGCCTCTGTTAAAAAGCCTTTTATTTGAGCGCATCCAGCGAGGCTTTCGCTTGCGTGATCACCGTCTTGAGCTGCGTGAGTTGATCCGAATTAAGCTGGATTTTCGCCCAATCACCCAGTTGCAGATACGCATTGATGCCGCCTTGTTTCCGATCGCTGTGGGCGATGATGCGCACGCCGGATTTGGTCGTATAGCTGGCCTCAAATGTCGGCATCGAAGTCACTTCGTAAGTGATGTTGCTGATGTAATTGATGCCGCTGATGAGCGAATCCAATTCATCATAATCAACGACCAGAAAGCCTCGAGGAAGCTGAGCGCTGGGCGGATTAGCACCGCCATTCCAGCCGATGGTGATGCCGTAAAGTTTTTGGCCGTGGTTGACGTCGGTGGATTCCTTCGTGCGGATCGTGATCGCGCCGTTGCCGACGGTAACCGTGTTGATCGGATTGGAAGCCTTCACGATAACCGTGCCGGTTTGCAACTCGAAGTTTTCGATGAGCGTGGCGGGCGCATTGGTGAAGTCCTGAGCGACGGCTGAAAGCGCGAGCACCAAACCCGTGCCGATACCCGCGAGGATGATTTTGAAATGGCGCATATAAATTTCCTTCTGAAACGGTCGGGCAAAGCCGCTGCTTTGCCGTCGATTGTGCTGCCTTAATACTAAAGGCAAGGCGGAGCAGCAGCTCCGCCTTACCAACATTCATTCAAACTCCACCGCGAAAGAAAAGTTGCGTGATCGCTTAACTCCACAATTTTTCCGGATAATCACCGCGCGCGACCAATTTGCGGATGTTTTCCACTACCGTCGGACGATCTTCGCGATACGTCACGCCAAACCAGGAATCCGGTGAGCGCAAAACTTTGCATTTGGCCTGGCCGCTGGTGACCAAGTCGCCCACGGTGGCGGGGATGTAACATTCGGACTTTTGTTCGCCGCCGCTCTTTTTCAAGAACGCTTCAAAGGCAGCTTGCAATTGCGGGAACAATGCGGGAGTGAACCCCCAGAAATTCATGGAAACCGCTTCGTCGCCAATCAGCGGAGTGATTTTGCCGTCGGCTTCCGTATTTTTTGCGGCGTTGCCATCGCGTTCGATTTTCATCATCTCGACGATATTCGTGAGATAATTATTGGCATCCACGCGTGACACGCCACGGGCGACACTGCCGAAATCGGACAACGTGTTTTTTAGGATGAAGCCGACCATCGCATAATCCGGCGTGCCGGAAGTCAGATGTTGCGCGAGGACTTTGTAGGCATTCTGACCGTAAAAATCGTCCGCGTTGATCGCGGCGAACGGCTCGTTGATGATGCCATCGGCCATCAAAATCGCGTGCGTTGTGCCCCACGGTTTGGTGCGACCGGCGGGCAAGGAATAGCCGGACGGTAATTTATCCAGTTCCTGAAACGCATATTCCACGGCGATACGCTTTTCAAAATGCCGGCCGACGATATCGCGAAAATCCTTTTCGATGTCCTTGCGGATGACGAAAACAAGTTTGCCAAAACCCGCGCGCATCGCGTCGTAAATGGAGTAATCAATGATGGTTTCGCCGGAGGGACCGACGGGATCAATTTGTTTCAAGCCGCCATAACGGCTACCCATGCCAGCTGCGAGCACCAATAAAGTAGGTTTAGTCATGCGCGAATTTTAATTTCTCCGGCGCGATTGTCGAGCGCGCAACGCAAATTTTCGGCAAGAGATTTCAAATCACGGATAGATACGGATTTATCCGAAAGGATGAATAAAACAGGAAGAATGATGAGACGTTTTGATCCACGCGGCTCGGTTATTTCATCATTCCACCTATTTTCTTTGCTCTTTATCTGGGCCTATCCGTGGTTAATTTCCCCTTTGCGCTCTTGACAATTAAAACAATTGTTTGAATTATGTGTTTGAAACATGAAAGTCGTTCCCGATCCTGAAAATCAAGACGCCACGCGTAACCAACTTTTGGAAGCGGCGGGCGAAGTGTTTGCCGAAGTTGGCTTTCGCAATGCCACGGTGCGCGCCATTTGTCAGCGTGCGGGCGCGAATATCGCGGCAATCAATTATCATTTTGGCGACAAGGAAACTCTCTACATCGAAGTGCTGCGTTACGCGCACGGCAAGGCATTGGAGAAGCATCCGTTATTGCTCGATGTGCCCGAAACCGCCGCGCCGGAAAAAAAACTGCGCGCGTTCATTCATTCCCTGCTGCTGCGCGTGTTCGAAAAAGGATCGCACTCGTGGCACGGCCGCTTGATGTCGCGGGAAATGATCGAGCCGACCGTGGCGCTGGATGCGTTGATCGAAGAGCGCATCCGCCCGACGCATACCGCGTTGGCAACCATCATCAGTGAAATTTTGAAACGTCCGGCGTCGGATGATTGTGTGATCTTGTGCGTTTCCAGCGTGTTCAGCCAATGCGTTTTTTATAATCATTGTCGCCCGGCGGTCGTGAAACTATTTCCCAAGCTGGTGCCGCACGACGCCGCGAGCATCGAAAATCTGGCCGCGCACATCACGAAATTTTCGCTGGCGGCAATGAAGGATTTTTCCGCCAACATAAAATGAAACGCGCAAAATAATTTCTCACCATGAAAAAATTAAAACTAATTTTCTCGCTGGCCGCGATGGGTTTCGCTGCGACGCTGCCTTCGTTTGCGCAAAACACCAACACTAATCTGCCCGCGTGGCTGACGCGTCCGCTGTCATTGACCGACGCGTTGAACACGGCATTGGAACAAAACGCCGCGCTGCTGGAAGCGAAAAGCGATCTGGAATCCACGCACGGTTTGGTCGTGCAAACACGCGCCGTGGCATTGCCGCAATTGATCGCGAGCGGCCAATATAAATATACGGATCCAAACGCGATTGAATCTTTTCCCACGGCCGCTGGACCTTTAGCCACGCCGGATCAAAACTGGAACGCGGGCATTCAGCTCGTGCAATCCATTTACTCCGGCGGACGCATCATCGCCGCATTTAAAGCCGCCGATGCGACGGAAAAACAATCCTTGGCAAATTATCAAACGAGCATTGCCGACACATTATTGAATGTGCGCCTGGCATATTACGACGTGTTGCTCGCTGCGCAGGAAATTACGGTTCACGAAGCTTCGGTAAAGCTGTTGCAAAAGGAACTCGACGACCAAAAACACCGGCTCGCCGCCGGCACGGTTCCGAAATTCAATGTGTTACGCGCGGAAGTTGCGGTGGCAAATGAACGTCCGAATTTGATTTCTGCGCGAAATAATTATCGCATTGCCAAAAATAATCTGGCGAATGTGCTCGGTTACAATTTGCCGCGCGAAATTTGGGAAGATATTCCGTTGAACCTGACGGATGATTTCGATTCCTCACCCTTGCGAATTAATTTGCCGGACGCGATTCAGCAAGCGCTCACGCGGCGGTCGGAACTATTGTCACTGCGCAAAGGCGTCGAGTTACAACGACTCAGCATCGTGAACGCGAAGGCCGGCTACAAACCGAGCGTTTCCGTTTTCGCCGGTTATGATTGGCGCAATTCGCAATACACAGAGCCGGTGACCCTCGATCACGATTTCAATGGCTGGAATGCGGGCGCGCAATTGTCGTGGAATATTTTTGACGGCGCGTTGACGTTCGGCAAAGTCAAATCGGCCAAGGCGCAGTTTGATAAATCCAAAACGGTGCTGGCCGATCAGGGTCGCCAGATCGAATTGCAAGTGCGCACGGCGTATTCTGATTTTATTCAAGCGCGCGAAACGTTGGAGTCGCAGGGAAAAGTTCAAGAAGAAGCTGACGAAGCGCTGCGCGAAGCGAAACAACGCGCCGACGCCGGCACCGGCACGCAACTCGACGTGCTCGACGCGGAAACGTCGCTCACGCAATCGCGCACAACACAAATTCAGGCATTGCATGATTATTCCACGGCCAAGGTAAAATTTGATCGTGCAATCGGGAGTGATATTACACCTGTGAAATAATACGAGCGGAGCGCCGGGCATGGCTCGGCGCCCTGCCCTGCCCTGGATTACTTTCATTTGCGATTGACGCCTTCCTCGCGTTACGAGATTTTGTTGGGCTATGGCAAAAATTCAACGCGCGCTCATTTCTGTTTCCGACAAAACCGGACTGGTTCCGTTCGTCCAAATTCTCGCGCAAGCGGGGGTAGAAATTATTTCCACCGGCGGCACGGCCAAAACGTTGCGCGACGCGGGCCTGACCGTCAAAGACATCAGCGAACACACCGGTTTTCCCGAAATGCTCGATGGCCGCGTGAAGACGCTGCACCCGAAAGTTCACGGCGGATTGCTCTTCATTCGCGGTAACGAAACGCATGAAGCGGCAGTGAAAACGCACGGCATCACCCCGATTGATCTTGTCGTCGTAAATCTTTATCCGTTCGAGCAAACGGTCGCCAAGCCAGACGTCAGCTTGCACGATGCCATTGAAAACATTGATATCGGCGGGCCTTCGATGTTACGCAGTGCCGCGAAAAATCACGATAGTGTTACGGTGATTGTTGATCCGGCGGACTATGCGGAAACTGCGAAGCTCATTTCTGAAACGGGCAACACGACTTTGGACCTGCGCCGCCAGTTGGCCGCGAAAGTCTATGCCCGCACCGCCGCTTACGACGCAGCGATCGCCGCGCATCTGCAAAAGGAATTTTCCGGTGGCACCAGTTTGTTGCCGCAAACCCTGACGATTTCCGCACCGCTCGTGCAACCGTTGCGTTACGGTGAAAACCCGCATCAAGCCGCCGCGCTTTACGGCAAATTTCACGAATTTTTCCAGCAGCTTCACGGCAAGGAACTTTCTTACAACAATATTTTGGATCTGACAGCCGCGACGAGTTTGATCGCAGAATTTGAAAACGATTTGCCGACGCTCGCAATTCTTAAACACACGAATCCGTGCGGCATCGGCCAAGGCGCATCGTTGCGCGAGGCTTGGGAAAGGGCGTTCGCTACGGATCGGCAAGCGCCGTTCGGCGGCATCATCGCGACGAATAAAATGCTTGATGCCGGCTGCGCCGAGGCCATCGCGGAAATTTTCAGCGAAGTGATTGTCGCGCCGGATTTTTCACACGAAGCCTTGGCGATTTTACAGAAGAAAAAGAATCTACGATTGCTCAAAATTTTGAAGAATCCGTCATTGGCACGGCCATTTGATTTGCGGAGCGTTGGCGCGAATTCATTTTTGCTGCAACAACGTGATTTAAAAATCACCACGGCGGCAGATTTGAAAATCGTTACGAAACGACAACCGACCGAAGCCGAATTGAAAGCAATGCTGTTCGGCTGGCGCACAGTCAAGCACGTCAAATCGAACGCGATTGTTTATGCGGGCATTGATCGCACGTTGGGCGTCGGCGCGGGGCAGATGAGCCGCGTGGATTCCAGTCGCATCGCGGTTTGGAAAGCGGGTGAGGCCAAACTGTCGCTCATTGGCAGCGTGGTTTGCAGTGACGCATTTTTCCCGTTCCCCGATGGTTTGATCGCCGCATCCGAAGCGGGTGCGACGGCGGCGATTCAACCCGGCGGTTCGGTCAAAGACGCAGAAGTTATCGCTGCTGCCGACGAACGCGGCATGGCGATGGCCTTCACGGGAGCGCGCCATTTCCGCCATTGAAAATTTGGGAGGTGCCGAACTGCTCGGCGCTCCGTTTAACGAACGAGCCAGTAAATGAGAGCGATTTGAATCGCAGTAACGGCAGCCAGCAAGGCCCATATAAATAGTTCTCGCACGCGCAGGCCGCGTAACTTGGGTGGCGCGAGCCAAAATTGTATTTTGGCCGAGCCGAAAGAAATAATGTCGCCATTGCGCAAACGCGCGGATTTTTGAGATTCGCCGTTCACAGTGGCAATAGCATCAGACGCCGTTTCCAAAGTGAAGCCTTCCTTTTTTTGAAAGCCAATCGTGAGATGTTTATCCCACACACCGGCATCATCAAGGCATAGGTTATTTTCCACCGAGCGACCAATGTTAAAAGGAAAACGGCGGACGATTTGGACATCGCCCGCCATTTTACCGGAAAGAATACGGAGCTGAACCATCAGAACCAGCGCTTTTTAGCGTAAATTTGATCGCCAGGATAAACTTGGGGATCTTCAGCTTGACCTGCGAGCACCGCATTACCATCGATTATAATCTGCTTACCGTCTGCTCGGTGAGTGAGGATTATTATGTGGCTGGCAAAATCCGTAAAATCTCCCGCTGCCGTAATCGCCCGAGTGACGGTCATGCCTTCGCGAAAAAGTTGCTCACCTGGATGAGCCACTTCACCGCTCACATAATAACTGCGTTCGCCACTCAATTTTACCGTGACATTCAAGTGCATATAAATCGCCGGAACGTAAGCATTATAAATGGTATTCTGCAACTCACCCAATTTCTTGCCCTCAGCCTGAATTCGTCCAATTGAATCAAGCGTGATGGAGCCATCTTCTTTGATGGATTCTTCATGCGGCTGAGTGCTGATGTCTGGCGGTCCTTCTAAGATTACCGTGATGGTATCGCCAACATGTAAAACGGAGACATCAAATGGCTTGATTGGATGGGTTACTTCTTGCGTTTGACACCCCGCTAAAAGCAAACCAAACGCAGGCAATAGGCAAAGCAAGCTTAACCGAATCCAATTAGAAATTCTCAAATTCATGGGCGGGAATACTCGTATATTTTTTGTAGCAATCAATACTTTTGTTTGATGCCGGGTTCGGGAGCGGCCGTGCCGGCAGCCTTGGCCTTCAGCTCAGCTTCCTGCTCATCCGGGTTGCGAGAATAATAATAATCGTGATAGTAGCCGCTGTAGTAATAGTAGCCTTCATCTTGCGACATGTTGATGTTGTTCAACACGATGCCGACGAAGTTACCACCGACTTTTTCGATCATCTGTTTCGCCCGAATGGTCATCGGCTGCGGGTAGCGACGGTATTGGATGACTTGCATCACCAAATCCACTTCGCTGGCCAGAACGGAAGCATCGCTCACGCCCAAAATCGGCGGTGAATCAAAGAAAATAAAATCATAGCGCTGCTTGAGTTCATTGATCATTTCTTTCATCTGCTCGGAACCAAGAATACCCATGGAACTGTTCGGCAATTTGCCGCTAGGCATGAAATCAAGATTCGGAACCGGGCTACTTTGCACCACTTCGGCCACCGTATTTTGCTTTAACAGATAATTGGTCAAACCGAGGTTATTCGGCACCTTAAATAATTTATGCAAGGTCGGACGGCGCAAATCGGAGTCCACAATCAAAACGCGATTGCCGGCTTGGGCAAACACGGTTGAAAGATTGAGGGTCGTGGTGGATTTCCCTTCGCCAGCACCGGCGCTGACGATGACGATGGTATTGAATTTCTCATTACGGCGCGAGAAAAGCAGGTTTGTGCGCAATACACGATAGGCTTCGGCGTTCTTACTTTCCGGCCCTTCATCAAGCAAATAACCAATGTTCTGTGGAATAACTCCTAACACAGGCGCTTGGAAAATGCGTTCCACGTCATCAATAGTCTTCACACTGGTATCAAGGTATTCAATGAAGAACGCCAACCCGACACCCATGATTAAACCGAAAACGATACCCAAAATAATATTAACCGGCTTATTGGGCTTGACCGGCGTTTTGCCAGGTTCAGCCGAATCTATGACTTTAACAACGGAAGATTTTGGAATCCCAGAATCAATTCGAATAGCATCAATTTTTGCGGCAAATAACCGTTGCTGGTCTCTTAATTGTTCCAGCTCAAGTTTAGCATTATAGTAAGGTGCATTCGTCGCTGAATTCGCCAAATCTTGCGACTTTGCAGCCTCTACTTCTCTAGTAATTTCATCCAATGCCGCTTTTTGAGAATTCACCTTGCTGGTAATGCCAGCCATTGCTCCAATCACTCGGGCATCAATTTGACCATTTAAAGCATCTAATTCCGACTTAATTCGAAGCACCACCACATTCGTCAGCGAATAATCATTGGTCGCCACGGCAAATCGCTGTTCAGCTTCATGCGATTTATTCACCAAATCTTCTAACTGAGAATCAGCAAATACTGACGGTAAAATATCGCGCAATTTTTTATTATCGTAGCCCTTTAACTCTTCAAGCTGGCTGGAATCTTTCGTGTAATCACGCTTGCCTTCAATCATTTGAGCGTTCAATTGCTGCAAATCTTGTTGGCTGATAGTCGTGGAAAATGTGGTAGAATTAGGCGTATCAACAATCCCAAGCGTTTTGCGTAACTGATCCACATTGGATTGCACTGTTAGAATATATTGTTCTTTTTGCGCATATTCACCATCCAACGACTTCAATCCGGCTTGTGTTAATTGCTTTTGCGAGTCGATTCGATAATTTTTATAGGAGTCTGCCATGGCATTAGCAATTTGCGCAGCTTCTTTATTATCGCTACTAAAAACCGTGATGGTGATCAATTTGGTATTACGCACCGGATTAAGCACCATATTACCTTTAAGAATGCCCATCGTCTCAGATGTCTTCAGCGTCTCGCCATTATTGTATAACTTGCCCCATTTGTTATTCAAATCCAACGACGCAATGACATTGCTCAAAACTACTTCTGACTGCATGACTTCAAACGTCGTCTGAATAAAATAGGCGTCAAAACCCGACATTTGGGCGGTCGGAGTATTATCCATACCGTTAACGTCAGCACCGTATTGCTCCACCTGAATCCGCGCCGTGCTGGAATAAGATTCCGGCAAAATAAACGTCACCGCCGTAGCAATAATGGCCGTGATGAGGAAAACTGTAATGATGATCGCTTTGCGAATGCGAATGACTCGCCAATAATCCAAAAAATGTAATTGCGCATCAGCCGCAGCCGGTGCCGGAATTTTCGATTGATCCATATAAATAAATTGGGAGCCTGACCTTTATCGGACACGGCTCCCTTGCTTTGCGTTCAAAACATGCTCGCCAACTCTTAATTAATAAGTTGCAGTCAAACCGATGTAATAGCGGTTGCGATCATAGGCAGCACCGGGACGATTTGATATCAGGTCATCATAATTGTAACCAATATCTCCCGATAAATAACGGTTAAACTGATAAGAAAGATTTAAACCTGCAGTAATTTCCTGATCTGCATCACTCTGAGTCCCGCTACCATGAAAGCTAGAGAAAACATATTGACCAATAAGCGACCCGAGTATTTTTTCAGTAAAGCGATGGTTAATGCTTCCATATACCGTAGAACTTTCTTGATATTGCGTTAGGCCGTCACCCGTTTGCGCCACGTAGGTTGAATTAATGCCCTGACTAAAGCCCAATTCAACGTAACTACCCTTGGAGTAAGTATAATCCAAAGACGCATTAGCATAAGGCGACCAAGAATTGAAGGCCGGATCCGCATTATAGCTGTCCGCGTATTGCGCCCCAACACTGACTTTACCGCCTAAATTAGACGTAAACTGATGTTGCAGGCCAACATGAACCTGATTCAAAAGCAAATCACGGTTTTTGCTAAAGCTCCCATTAGGATCCGGAGTTATCTGCTCATTACCGGTATAATCATACCAACTAATTTGGTATCCAACAAAGAGCATTGTCTCAAGCTGGAGATGCCACTGCAAATCAAGCCCGGCGTTTTGATCAACCTGATTCAACAACCCAGCCAAACTGGCAGCGCCATTAGTATTCCAACCGGAACTCTGATAATCATAAAAATCATTACCGTAATGGAGCGACGTGCTGAACTGGCGCGACCACTGTGTATCTAATGTAAGATTAAAATGATTACCAATGTTATTTCCGTTAACTCGGTAGGGCACGCCCGGCACATTCCCAATCCCGCCACTAATCAATTCTGGCTCTTGACCAGAAGCAAACGTATCGGAAACATTTACTTTCCAACGCTCATTAAACGCGTGATCCAACCATAAATCTAACTGGTGAGTTTGATCAAAAGGATTTTGCCCCAAATCTTGACGTTCCGCATACCAATAGAGACCGTAGGTATAGCGCAAACCCAAATCCGTTTGCGGGAGCGAAGCGTTGATGGCCGCCGAAGGTGAAAGCTCTACGCCAGCACTACCCTTTTTGTTAGGGGCAGTGGAATAATTGTCGTCATAAAACCCGCGCAAGGTTGCCGAAACAGTCCAAACTTTCGGCGCTGCCGGTGTGACCGCATTATCAGCCAAGGCCGATTGTAAACCAGCGGCACCCACCGCCACCAGACCTGCAGATATAAAAAATTTCTTCATATTAAATACTGGAATTTATATTTTTAACTCGGCTTTGGCCACCCGCACCCTTTCAAAAAAAGGAAGTTTTTCACGGACAACGCGTAAACTTTATCAGCACTGCAAGTCTTTGGCAAAACTTTTTTTTGAAATGAACACTCTTTTTTTGTTCATTTTCTATCCGTATTTCCCTGATTTAACCCTGCTTTTTACGTTTAAGCTGTTTCACCAAAGACGTTAACCCAGACGCATTAACAACATCAAAGGTTTCCAACCAACCTTTGCGGGCAAGACCTGCTCCCAGCCGCAAAAATCCCGCGTGCTCGTTGCGATGCAAATCCGGATTAATGACGCATTTCACGCCTTTGCTCTTGGCGTAGGGCCAATGCCGCCAGTCCAAATCAAACCGATACGGATTGCTGTTTAGCTCAATCCAGGTGCCCGTTTCAGCGCAGGCATCGATGACGGCCTGAATATTCACCGGATACGGCTCGCGTTCCAAGAGCAATCGACCGGTCAAATGGCCTAAAATATGGACATACGGATTTTCCGCCGCCCGAATCAATCGTTTTGTATTCTCTGCCTCATTACTAGACGGAACGTGTAGGCTGGCGACGACCACGTCCAATTCCGCCAGCACATCATCGTCAAAATCCAGCCGATCTTTCAAAATATCCACCTCGCTGCCGGTCAATAACCGAAAATCACTGCCACGCGCCGCAATTTTCTCATTCAATTCTTTGATCGCCAAAATTTGTTGTCGCAGTCGGTTCGCGTCCAAGCCATTCGCCTGAAACGACGCTTTCGAATGATCCGTGATCGCCCAATATTCCAAGCCGAGATTTTCCATGTAATCGGCGATTTCTTCCAACGTATTGTGGCCGTCACTCCAATTGGAATGGTTGTGCAACGAACCTTTCAAGTCCGTCCATTCGATCAATTTCGGCAATGCATTTTTCTCGGCGGCAGCAAATTCGCCGTGATCCTCGCGCAATTCCGGCGGCACAAACACCAAATCCAGTTTCTCAAAAATTTCCTCTTCGGTTTTGCACGACACCAGCAGATTCACATCGCGCGTTTCTTCCTTGGATTTGAACAAACCATATTCATTCAGCCGCAAACCGCGCTGAATCGCCCGCTGCCGCATCACAATATTATGCTCTTTGCTACCGGTAAAATACGCCAACGCGAAGGGAAATTCAGCATCGCTCACCACGCGCAAATCACATTGAATGCCGCCTTCCAAAATCACGCTTGCCTTCGTTTCACCCTTGGCCAGAACTTTGACAATGCCCGCCTGCGACGCGAAAAAATCAATCACCGCCGCGGGTTTTTTTGACGACGCCAGCAAATCAATATCGCCGATGATCTCTTTGAACCGACGCAAACTGCCCGCCGAACTGCAACGGATCACTTCCGGCTGTTCCCGCAAAATTTCCAGCAACGGTTCCGCCACGCGCAACGCCTCACCCAGCCGATGTTTGCTCGCGTAAGTGCGTTTGAGCGCGATGCCTTCCAAAATATTCGCCTGCGTTTTTTCACCAAAACCATCCAATTCCGCGACTTTTCCCGCTTGGCATGCGGCTTCTAATTTTTCAATCGAATCCACGCCCAGTTTTTTATTCAACGCCTGAATTTTTTTAGGTCCCAGACCGGAAATTTCCAGCATTTCGATCAAACCCGGCGGAATCGAAGCCTTCAAATCGTCGTAATATTTTAATTTTCCCGTCTCGACTAACTCCGTGATTTTCTGTTCCAACGCGACGCCGATGCCTTTGATTTCGCCCAGCCGTTTTTCCGCCACCAGCGTGGCGAACGGCTCGTTTAAACCTTCAATCGTCCGCGCACCACTCGCATACGCGCGCGTCTTGAACGGATTTTCACCCTTCAATTCCAGCAGCACGCCGATCTCAACCAAAATCTCCGCAACCTTATCTTTGTCCATTGGGGAAATATGAAGTGCAATTTGAAAAGTTCAAATTTTTAACACCAAGCGGAAAAGAGCAAAATCCACCTCGTTCTCATCCGCGTCCTCAAAACGGGCGAAATTCACACGGGAGCACTGAGCCGCGCGGAAGAAAAACTCTTCCCGGCCAAACTCGGATCCTCCGCGTTAAATTCTGTCAGTGTCTTTTGCGTCTTTGCGCTTTCGCACCTTTGCGTTAAATTTCGTCCGTTAATTTTAAAATGGCAATCACACAAAAAAAACTCCCCATCGCCCTGACCATCGCTGGTTCCGACAGCGGCGGCGGCGCGGGCATTCAGGCCGATTTGAAAACCTTCGCCGCCCTCGGCGTCCACGGCACGAGCGCGATCGCCTGTCTCACCGCGCAGAATCCGAAACAGGTTTTAGCCATCGAACCCTGTTCGCCCCAAATGTTGCGCCAACAAATCGAAGCCGTTTTTGCCGAACTAAAACCCGCCGCCGTTAAAACCGGAATGTTGTTTTCCGCCGAAAACATTTCCCTCGTCGCCAAGTTTTTCAAACTTTCAACGCTCAACTCCCCCAGCGTTCCACTCATTATTGACCCGCTGATGATTTCCACGAGTGGTGCGTGCTTGCTGGAACCCAACGCCGTAAAAAAATTAAAGGCGCAATTGTTGCCGCTCGCCACGCTCATCACTCCTAATTTGGCCGAAGCCGAAATTTTGAGTGACGAAAAAATTTCATCCGTCGAGGATATGCGCGGCGCCGCCAGAAAAATTCACGCGCAATTCGGCGGCGCTGTTTTAGTGAAAGGCGGTCATTTGGAAAATACACGCACCGCGACCGACATTTTTTTTGACGGCAAAACTGAATTACTCTTGTCCGCGCCGTTTGTGACCGGCGTCCGCACGCATGGCACCGGCTGCACTTATTCCGCCTCCATTTGCGCCGCGCTCGCGCTCGGTCACGATTTGCCACGCGCCGTGAAAATTGGCAAAAACTTCATTACCGCGGCCATTTCAAACACTTATAAAATCGGAACCCATTTCGCGCTGCGGAATTTTTCGTAAGATTCTTAGGTTAAGTGGTTTAATATTTCAAACTGGTTGAACGCGAAGCAACTGTTAGAGTCAAATCGCTGTGACAAAGGAAAAAACAGAAAGTCCGAAACCGCGCCGAAAATTGCCGCGCTCGTTCAAAGATTTGACGCCGGCGAAACATTTTAATCCGCGCACCTTTTTTCAGGAACTCATCCTGAAAGGCTGGTTCACCCCGCGTCATGGCCAGCCGAAACGTCCGATTTTTCCTAAATTAAAAACCGGCGAGGTCGCCATCACTTGGATCGGTCACGCGTCGTTTCTCATTCAGTTCACGGACTTAAACGTGTTGATCGATCCGAATTTTGCGAACTGGCTGTTCTTGATGAAACGCATCAAACGCGCGGGTTTGAAGCTCAAAGATTTGCCGCCGATTGATCTCGTGTTATTGACGCACGCGCACTTCGACCATTTTCACAAACCGACGTTGCGCAAATTGACTGCGCCAAAAATCGGCGTGATGCCGCGGGGCGTGGGCGGGCTCGCGAAGAATCTCGGTTTCAGTCGGGTGATCGAACTGGAATGGTGGGAAAGTTTTTCGCAGGGCGATTGGAAAGTGACTTTCACGCCAAGCAAACATTGGGGCGCGCGGACGTTGCACGATCAACATCGCGGTTACGGCGGATTTATTTTGGAGCATCAAGGACGGAAAATTTATCACGCGGGTGACAGTGCGTATTTTCATGGGTTCAAGGAAATCGGTCGCAAGTTCGCCCCGGAAATCGCGTTACTACCCATCGGTGCATATCATCCAGAAACGTTCCGCCGCGTCCACATCGGCCCGGACGATGCGGTGCGGGCGTTCAAAGATTTGCGCGCGAAAACATTTATTCCCATGCACTACGGCACTTTTAAGTTGTCGTTCGAAGACATGGACGAACCGCCACGCTGGCTGATGGAAATCGCCGAGGCAGAAAAATTGACGGATCAAATCAAAATTCTCGACGAAGGCGTGCCCCGGGTTTTTTGAAGTGGGGTGGCACAGGCGTCTCGCCTGTAAAATCTGGCGTCCCGCCAGATTTCTTTGGTGGCTTCCATTGTTTTTTGATCCGCGCAAATCCAAAACTATTCACACCCCAAACGGTTTCGGGCGGGACGCCCGAAACAACAGGCGAGACGCCTGTGCCACCCAGCAGATTCTTTATTTAGCGCAAGGCAGTGCATCACTTTGGCGCGCGAGGGCAAAATCTTTTTCCGTCAAGCCGCCCGCGTCGTGCGTGGTGAGCGCGAGGGTGACTTTGTTCCAGCGGATATCAATGTCTGGATGATGTTGCACGCGCTCGGCCAATTCGCCGACCGCATTCACAAATTTTAACGCGGCAGGGAAATTTTTGAATTGATACGTGCGAGAAATCATTTCGCCGTTGCGTTGCCATTCGGGGATCGTAGCGAGGGCGATTTGAATTTTGGCCGCGTCGAGTTTCATCAATCCGGTGGCGAAAACTTTGATTGAATCCATCTCCGCGCTGGCGGCGGCGCGCGACAAACTCAAGCTCGTCACCAGCGACCAAACCCAGGCCAACGCGAATAGGGCGGAACCCCAACCGAGCATTTTGAAACCGACGGCCGGGGGTGGCGTATCGCTGAACATCTGGCCGTAATACGGAATCATTTCGCGGACGAACCAGATGAGCACGAGCACGAAGCCGACGACGGACAAAATGATTTGTCCCAGCCCTTCCGCCCAGCGCCCAGCCATGAGCGAACCCAATCCGGGCGTTCCCATCAGGTTCAGCAACGTGGCGTTGCGGGCTGATTTCCGGTTAATCTTTTTTGCCACTGAAGATGGTTTCATAGCCGAACATCATTGCTGCAAAACCGATCGGCAGCGTGAATAAAATACCGATGCCGCAAGCGAAAACGCCGGCGACACTCACCAAGCCAACCAAAATCATCAGCCCAAAAACCTGCCACCAATGTTGGTTCACGCGTTTCCAACTGGTTCGCATGGCCGCCCCAAACCCGAGTTGTTTGTCCATGATGAGCGCGAGGGTGAATTGCCAGCAGACGGTCAAATACGTCATCGGGATCATGCAGACGAGCAGGATCGGCAAGGCGCTGACATACGCGGAAAACATCTGCGACATAAGCTTGCCCATTTCTTCCGGAGTGGCTGGTTGCGCTTGCAAATGTTGAAGTTGCTCGGTGATCGGATTGATTTTTTCAGCGGCGACATAACTGAAGGGAGACATGCACAAGGCCCCGACCAGACCAACGACCAATGCGCCGAGAAATAATTGCGAATAACGTTTTTGAAAACCGGTAAAAATTTCGCCCACACCAGTCGTTTCGCCACGAATCGTTTTGAGATAAACCAGATAAAATCCGCCACCCAACGGCCCGCTGATAAACGCATTGAGCACGACCGCTAAAATACCAATCAGCACCGAAGCGATGGGGGCATGAAAGGCTTTCATCAAGCCAGCGATCAGTGTCACATTCACAACCGCCGAGGCGGCGATCGGAACGGCGAACAAAACCAGCACGCTCAAGAATAAGGTTCCAAAATGATCTTTAAACAATCCGTAACCGCGCGAAATGCAGCCGCCCAGATCGAGTTCGTAATCGTCCTCCGCCACGGTGGTTGAGGACAAGGGCGCGATCGTTCCGGGCGCATGACCGGCGAAGGCGTCGGCGAATTCGGGAAATTTTTCGAGCAGACGAAATTCCGCATCGCTCTCGGCTTTCACCAGCGATTGCGCGTTGATCCGGCCTTCAATGATCCATTGGCGAATGTCGCTGGCCGTAATCGGGCCGTATTCTTTGCCGTCGCCGCCGATGATGGTATAGGTCATATTCAATTCGATTTATTTTTAAGGATCCCAACGCAGGGTGCTAAGTTTGGAGGTGGTTATTATTTGGACGCTGCCATCGGTAAAAGCGACGACATATACCCGCGCATAACGCGGCTTACCAACCATCAATTCCGAACCCCCATTGGCATTCCAGCCACCATCCGATTCAAACAATAGCACCGTAGCGGGATTGATTTTACTTTCGTCCAAGCCATCGAGTTTAGTGTTGTAAGCATAATCGCAACGGCTGTCAGGATTCACCGCCCCGGGGCCTTTAAAAACGCTTTCCGAACTTAGGTTCGCTTTGATGGCGTCGCACCAAGTGGCGGCGGGTGGAAAATGATTATTGGCGTTGGAATATATTCTGACCGCCAAAGCCAGTTGCTTCTCATTATTGACGCAATTGATTTCCTGCGCTTTGGCTTTGGCCGCCGCGAGCGCCGGCAATAACATCGCGGCTGGCATCATCATTATAAAAACTGCCGAAATGATCGTCCCCGCCAGCGCAAGGCCAAAGCCGCCCAGTTTTCCCTGGCTGTTTCTTATTTTAACAATGGCAACAATCCCAAAAATCAATCCGACCACCGCTGTAAGGCCGCAACTGACTAATCCTAAAATCCCCAAAACCAGCGACGTGATGGCCATCCCGCTGGTCTTCGGTTTGCCGCCCGGCGCGAGTGGTGGCAACGGCGGCGGCGGGGAAGTTTTCGCTTGGGCCGCCCACTCAGGAAAATCGGCAAGCGTTTTCCATTCATTTGTGCCTTCGAGTTGCACTTTGGTCTGACCATTGATGCGCCCCTCGGATAGCCACTGGCGCAATTGATCTTCCGTGATCGACCCATATTGCTTCTGGTCGTTTCCAATAATGATATAGGTCGCCATAAAGTTTCTGTGCTGCTGTTTCTAATTCATTGGCGGCAGCGACGCAAGCCGCTTCGCAATCTAAAATAAACCGGTGAAAGCCGTGAAAGTTGCGAAGATTCAACATTTTAGGCTTCGCCGACGGCGTGGCCTTCGCGTGACATTTCAATTAAACATTCCGCACGAATAATTTTCCCGGCAGTTGCCGCACGAGTCGTTTCATTTCCAGACCGAGCAGCGCGACATTGACCGTCGAGCTCGACAAGCTGCTCGCGCGGATGATTTCGTCAATGGTCGTTTCGTCGTTCGGAGTGACGCAGTCGTAAGTTTTCTGTTCATTCACAGAAAGTTCCAGCGCGGGAAGAACGCCGGTTTCGTTCGCCGAGGCCGGCCGGTTCGTGCCGGGAAATAAATATTCAAACTCGCTCAAAATATCTTCCGCGCCTTCGCACAATTTCGCGCCTTGCTTGATGAGCTCATGACAACCTTTACTGCGCGGCGAATCAATTCTTTTGTTCTGGTTAAACAAAGTGGATTAAACCCTTTTTTTACAATACATTTGAAGGTTGGCGACTTTTAATAAAGGGTCGGAACGGTGACGGTTTCACCTTTTATCATCATATCAAAATCGTTTTGTGTCATCACATAATCCGGTCGCTTGATGGCTACTTTTTTACCATCTTGTCTTGCGGGTATCGCAAGACTGACTACACCACGTTCTGTCCGGCGGGGATAATCGAGGCCGATTTTCATCGTGAATGTCTTTGTGGATTCATCATAATCTTCATCAAAGATTTCCACATAGGCGGTTGTATTCAAATCACCATCACGCACGGTTAATTTCACATATTTCGCCCGAATCTCTTTGGGGTCAATTATCGTTCTGATTATATTTTCCATAAGACAACGAACCTCGCATACGTCAAAACAATTATCAAACGAAAAATCCATCATCGGTTAAAATGATGGATTTGAGATAAGCGCAACCTGCTAAACCGTGATATTTCGTCAATCAACAAGATTGAATCATTGGCAATATTTCCCTGTTCTACGCATTGAATAAATCGCGCAAGTTCACCTTTTGCAACGCCGTTTTCATCTTTGGCAATGTGCTTGCCTTTGAGCGCGGACTTGTTCGCATCCGTGAATGCTTCACTTGACAGGACATAGCCAAGAGCCGCACCATGCTCTTTCATCCAGTTCTTTGCCGAGTTGTTTTGCCGAGTGAATGAGTCGCCGTCAGTCTGGCTTTTGGTTGACCAACGCTTGTATGAATACGCTGTTTTCATGGTATCTTGGTTGCTGAAATGGCCGTGATTGTGGCCGATTCAGTTCCAAGAGTCCATTTTGTTCAACGCGAAGTAAAGAATCCGCCCCGGCACCGCGAAAATTTGGCGGCCGTATTCCGTCGCGAAATTCGCCGTGATCATCGCGCCGCTGGAAAGATTTGCCTCCACCACGACGGTGCCCAAGGTCATGCCCGCCACGATGCGGTTGCGGATGGGAAAACTTTGTTTATCCGCCGGACGATTGAACGGAAACTGCGTGATGACCGCGCCATTCGCGGCGATGCGCTCGAATAGTTCAGCATTCTCAGTCGGAAAAACCAGATTGATGCCCGTCCCTAAAACCGCAATCGTGCGACCTTTGGCGCTCAACGCGCCTTGATGCGCCGCCGTGTCAATGCCGCGCGCGCCGCCGCTCACGACCGTCACGCCGACATAGGCCAGTTGATACGCGAGTTTGCGCGCGGTCTCGATGCCGTAATGCGTCGTCATCCGCGAGCCGACCATTGCGATGCCGTGTTTATCTTTCGCCGTGATTTCGCCTTTGACGTAAAGGCAGAGCGGCGGATCATAAATCTCGCGCAACGACGCGGGATAATTTTCATCGGACGAAATCAAAACGTGACAACCGTAATTGGCAATGCGTTTTAATTCGCCGGCGAGATCAATCGTGGTTTCCCACGACGCAATTTTTCCAGCCGTGTCATCGCCGATGTTGCGGACGCGGAGCAGTTGGGATTGGGTGGCGGCCAGAATGCTGGGAGCATCACCGAAATGTTCGAGCAACGACCGGGCGCGCACCGGCCCGACCCCATCAATCAGATTCAGCGCAATAAACGCCTCGCGTGAGTCCATGCCGTTGAATAACGATTGATTTACCCTGCCGCAAGGATTGTTTCGTGCGCCCGTCACGATCAAAAATCTCGCCACGGTTCACTCTCAAATTATATTTTCGACGTAAATTTTTACTCGACAAACACTTACGCCAAAATAGCCTTGTCCCTTGAATTCAGAAGCGCTGCCACACTGGCAGCATAATTACTATTAAGGACTTGTTTTATGACTGGCACGATTAAAACCGTGTGCGTTATCAATTTGATGTTTGCCGTTGTCGTTGTCTGTGGCCATGTGGTTTATGATTTTTGGAGCGGGCTGCTCCATCATTATCCATTGCTCGCACAGAATTTTCTTCATGGCGAAATCCAAACGCCACTCTGGTTGACCCTTACGTTCATCGGTTCGGTTATTTTTGCCGTCGTCGAATTGTTCATCGTGCTGACGTATTTTGCCGGCCGCATCGCCGAACGGAAACTGAGACGGCATCGAATTTTCTGCGGCTGCTTTGGCGCGTTGGGACTGTATCTGTTTTTTATCGCGATCATTGTTGCCAGTGCTTATTCCAATAACGTGTTGATTTATCTGGGCATCACGCCCGCCGATGCGATGGTGGTGATTTATGTCGGTGCCTCGCACCTCGCCTACGCGTTCTTTGGGGGCGATGCGCGGCTGCGTTTGCAAAAAGAGTGGGCGGGCGTGAAAATTTAACGAATGGATCAGCCTAATTTTAATGCGTAAAATCCTGATCCGTCTTTGCCTTGGTGGCTGGGCGTTAAAAACATTTCCCAAGATTGCCTGCGCGAAAATTTTCTGTTACTGAATGCGCGTGCCCGATTCCAGCCTGTTGATCTTAATTCCGGCTTACAACGAAGAAGCGCGTATCGAACCCATGTTACGCGCCTACGCGGATTTTTTTGGACGCAATTATTCCAATAAATTTCAACTCGTCGTCGTTCTCAACGGTTGCCGCGACAACACCCTCGGCGTCGTGCAACGCCTGGCAAAAGAGTTTCCGTCCATCGGCTGGCTGGATTTTCCCGCGCCCATCGGCAAAGGCGGCGCGCTCATCGAAGGCCTTAAACTGGCCGGCAACGCGGATTTGATCGGTTATGTGGATGCCGACGGGGCGACGGAACCCAAGGCGTTTTTGGATTTAGTGAGAAAAATTGGCGCGGTTGATTGTGTCATTGGCTCGCGCTGGCTACCCGGCGCGATCATCCATCAGGCGCAAACCGGCAACCGACGTTTTGCGAGCCGCGTTTTCCATACCATTGTGCAGGGATTATTCTGGATGAACATCCGCGACACGCAATGCGGCGCGAAAGTGATGAAGCGCGAAGTTGTGGAAAAAATTCATGCCGCGCTGCTCATCGCCGATATGGCGTTCGACATCAACCTGCTCTATTCCATCAAGCGCGCTGGCTTCAAAATTTTGGAAGTGCCGACCGAATGGACAGACATAGATGGTTCCAAAGTCGCCCTCGGACGTTCATCGCTGACGATGTTTTTATCCACCGTGCGCATCCGGCTGATCTATTCACCGTTGTATAAATTGCTTAGACCGCTGCGCCCCTTGGAAGCTTTGGTTTATCGAAAGTTGCGCGCGCCGCTGCCGCTGTCTTCCACGGAAACGCAGAAACGGAAATAACGCAAAAAACTGCAAAACGGCTGGCAACTCGCCAGCCGTGGTCTTTGCCCTTCACTATTTACCAGCCGCTGTTTTTGTTTTATCCGGCGAAACCCAAGTGAACCACGCGCAAACGGCAAATAAGAGCAGATTAAAAACCCCGAGCGTTTGAACCATCAGCCGCAGTCCCGCTTGCGTATCAGCCAAGCTGCTGGCGTGCTTACCGACCATCGACAGCGCAACCCCATAACCAATCGCCACTACTACCAACCACGGCACTACCGCAAAACGCGAACGCGCCATCAGGCTGTTGATGAGCACGTTCGAAAGCGTCAGCGGCAAAAAGCTCCACGCGAACCACGTCACCAGCGGCGCCGCGACCAAGAACGATTTGCCGTTCACGATCAACAACGGCAGTCCGGGAAAGAACGTGCAAGCGATCGCCGCCATGCTGCCGGCGAGCAACGTTGCGCCCAACGCCAGTTCCAACGCGTGGGATTTTTCACCCGTCGCCTTGCTCCGCGCCAATTTGGGAAACATCACCGCCGTCAACGGTTGCGTAAAAAAAACCAGGGCGCGTCCGATCGTCCCCGCCGCGGCATAATATCCGGTTTGCTCGCGCGGAAAAAAATTCTGCGTGAAGATCATGTCCGCGCTCAACATAAATGCCGCCGCACCCAATCCAAACGTCAGCGGCGTAATGCGTTGCAGCCATTTTTTCCATTCAACCCGCGCCGACTTCATTTTCCACACGTCGCGAATCTGCCAACCGCCAATGGCGATCACCGTCAACATCCCCAAAAACACCGCGAGCAGCGCCCCTGCCGCCCAGCCTTGAAACACCAAGACAATCAGGCAAACCAAACCAAAACGGCCGACGCCGTTAAAAATACTCGTCCAACCCAGCCAGAGAAAATTTTGGCGGCCCTGCAAAACTCCATTCACCAACGGCATCCACATCGCGGCTAAACCGACGAACACCACCATCAGCAACGCCGCTGAATTTTCAACTTTCAGGTCGGTCAATATTTGATGCCAAAAAATGCCCGCCACCGCCACCATGCCCAGCCAGATAAAAAATATCGCGCGCCAGACGCCCCGAAATTCACTGGCCACGACGCGTTGCTGTTCGTCCGTGATCGCCGCCGCTTGTTGCTGCGCGATAATGGGTTGCAGGCCTACCGCGGGAATTCCCAACAGCGCAATGACCTGTAATAAAGTCGTGAACACGCCGTATTCGCCTTTGGGAATTTGCCGCGAAACCACGAAATGAACGGCATACATCAACGCGCCGCTGGCGGTCGTGGCGATCATCATCCAGCCGCTTTGCCGAAAAAAGGTGACATGATGTTTCTCGCCGCGCGGCGGAATTGTTTTAGCTGCTTCTGCACTCATGAATATTTATTTTACTGCCGGATTAAATCATTTTTCGCCGCAAAAGAAACGAAATACCCCAACCGTTTTCGCTCGCGGTAAAAATCCGTCACGGCAATGAATTGAAGAATCTGACCAACATCGCCTTCGCGCGTTCAAGTTCCGCCAGCGAAATCCATTCGTCCGCCGTGTGCGCTTGCGCGATGTCGCCCGGGCCGAACACTACGCTCGGAATCCCACCCGCCGCCAGCACCGCCGCGTCGCAAAAATAATCCACCCCGATGGGTTTCGTTTGGCCGACGCTGTTGAAAAAGGTTTGCACGAGCGGCAATTTGAAATTCGTTTCCAAGGCGAGGCACGGAACAGATTTATCGCTGGAAATCGTGGCGGCCAATTTTTTAGTTTTTAACAAGGCGGAAATTTCGCGACGCACGCTGGCTTCCGTTTCGCCGGGCAACGTGCGGCGATCTACTAAAATTTCGCATTGATCCGGCACGATGTTCGGCTGTTTGCCGCCGGAAATCCGGCCGACATTTACCGTGCCGTGACCGAGCAGTTTATGTTTACGCTGGCGCAATTGCGCCGCGTAATGCGTTTCCAAAACCTCCACGATGCGGGCCATTTCATGCACGGCGTTTTTGCCCAGCTGCGGCGTTGCGCCATGCGCCGCGCGGCCGCGCGTCTCCAAACGCAACCACAAACTGCCCTTGTGCGCAGTAACGACTTGGCACCGCGTCGGCTCGCCGATGATGGCTAAATCCGCCTTGAATTGGCTGGCCACCAGCGCGCGCGAACCGGCTTGCACATTTTCCTCATCAATCAATCCGGTGAAAATAATTTCCGTTGCGAGCGGACGTGTCTTGGCTTCGGCCAATTCACACAACGCCACCAGCATGGCCGCGACGGAACCTTTCGTATCGCACGCGCCGCGACCGTGCAGACGTCCGTTTTTGCGCTGCGGCGCGAGCTGTTTTTCGTCCGCGCCCACAGTGTCCAAATGCGGCGCGAGCAAAATGGTTTGCTTGATCTTATGCTTTGGACGCAGTCGCGCGATGAGATTGGAACGACCGGGCAGAACATTTTGAAATTCGATTTCCAGTCCTGAATTGGCCGCGACGCTGGCGAGAAAATCTGCGACATTTTTTTCGCCGGCCAGCGGCAGGCGGGCGGGTCGCGCCAAAGTTTCGGCGGACGAAACGAAGGCGGGATTAACGCTGGGCAGCGCGATGAGTTCCGCCAAAAGTTTTTCCGTGCGCGTCATTTCAGCATGGTGGCAAAAGACATTTCACAGCGCGATGAAATTCACTTTTATCCGAAAATAAAAAAATTCTGAGACCGTATGTGAACAAAAGAAAAGAGCCGGAGATTTTCCGGCTCTTTTGGTTTGTAAATTGAATAGCGAAAAATTATTTCCGGCGACGAACAACGAAGAAACAGGCTAAACCACCGATTGTCGCCAGAGCCATGGCTGAAGGTTCGGGCACTGAACCCACAATAAGAATGTTATCAACTCGATCCGAGCCAGCAGTGCCCACGGTAGAGCCATTAACGCTCGTCGTATCTGCATCAAGCAACCTTAAGAATACGGTTGAAGCATTATTCAAGCTGCCGACGCTGCTTAAATCATAAGAAAAAGATGAAAGCGCATTGGGTGTGGTTACGTTCCAGCTGGTCACCGATGAACTCAGGGAATAACTTGTAAACGTCGTAAAGGTGCTTCCATCGATGCTGTATTGCAGGTTAAAGTCTCGCGGACCGGTGCCGCTGCCGACTTGGTCAAATGAAATGACAATGTTTTCAAAACCAATCGTGCTGACTTGAAATTGATAGTAATCATTGATACCCCAGTTATTGCCGCTCACTGAATTTGTTGAACCATTTCCCGCTGGCGTGCTCCAAACCGTGCTAGCAGAAGCATGGACGCCAGACAGTGAGCCCGTGCCAAAATCCGCTGGAATACTAGAAATGGATGTATGTGTTCCCAGTCCGGCAAAAAGTGCATTCGTAGAAGCTGCCGTTTGAAAAGTCCAATCGGCAATGGTATCAGCTTTGAGACCCTGAACCGCCTCAAGTGTTAAAATAGCCCCTAAAAATAAAACAATGGATTTTTTCATGCGTGAAATATGAATATATTAATTTTGTGTCTTTATTGCGCTTCGGATTAAACTGCCCCTTAATTGCCTCGACTTTAGGCACATTCGCCTAAAAATCAAGCAAAAAATTCATTTATTACACAAACCCTATCCAAGCTGATTTTTTGCAGCATTCGGCGACACTCTCACGGGTGGTATAGCCGGAAAAAGTGGGCTCCTTGCGTCGTCGGTAACGTCACGTTGATGGTTCCATTATTGGTGCTGGTCGTAAAACCGGAATTGTTCCAATTGGCCGTGCTCAAATCATCGTTTTGCTGTAACACGTAACCGCCAAATACCGTTGGCCACGATAGAATGATATTCGTATTGGCCGGCTGGATTGTCAGCATCGGCACACCGCTAGGCGTCACTTCGCCTTGCAATTCAAAATCGGTTGCGGTGCTGGAGCCATTGCCAATATACCAACTTCCCGCAGCAGTAGCACCCGCGTAGTTGACGAGGCGAAAAGTGACATTCGTGCCAGCGCCTACGTCTTGCAGCTCAACCAGCCCGGATAAATCAATCGGCCCGATAACGCCACTAGTGCCAGCATACGTCAGATTGACGATGTTCGAAAAAGAGCCGGAACCAATCTGATATTGCAACACACCGTTGGTCGGACCGGTGCTGGAGCGACGGTAATTAAGCAAGCTTACCGCCGTAAAACTAACCTGGCAATTCGTCTTGGCCGTCACCGTGAATGTAATGCTTCGATTGGCGGTGATCGCAGCGGCGGCGGTGGTATTGGTGAAATTAACTCCGCCCCAAGCGGCGTTGGCTGAACCGGCGCCAATTCCACTGCCACGCGTCAGGCCGCCAATCGTCAAATCAAGGTCGTTCGTGGTGGGAGCAAAGGGCGAAGGACCACCGTTGTTTAAGGTGCTCACGTCCCAACCCACCAATGTGCTGGCAAGCTGGCCATCTATTTTATAGCGCAAAGCGGTGGCCACATCGGCGGGCAACGCGGTGAAGAAAGTTAAGCCGGTGTCCGTTTCGATCTGTCGGGCAGACGTGACATAAGCCGGCCATAAATTCGTAGCCGCATCCGAATTCGGAATTTCCAACGCAATGACGCGGGTCGCCGTCGTGATCCGGCTGGTCGCGGTGCCTGCCCCCAACGGAACAATCACGGCAATTTTCCAAACATAAGTCGGGATGAAAACTGGGCCGTTGGTATTGAGGCGCGTGCCATTGAATCCGCCCGGGCCGCAGATGATGAGCACTTCGTTCGTCTGCGCGAGGGTGCGACAATAACCTTCAAACGTGCCCCATACTCCAGAATTATTAATAGCGTCCTGCGGCATGATGTTCGACATGTAAAACACCAATTTATTGTCGTTCGTCGTGTCGGTGCGGTCTTCGGAAGGGCATAAATGGCCGCGCGCAAAACCGATATTGCCGACGCCGTTGTAATCATCGGGAGTCACATCGTAAAAGTCCGACGGCAGGTTGGTATCGGTATAAAAAGAAGCGTTTCGTCCACTATCGCCCACATCGCTGGCCGTCAAATCCCAGCTCGCCCAGTTCGGTTCGCCCAAATGATCACTGTAATCAATGGCTTCGACGGAACGTTGGATGAGGTAATGGTCGTGATTATTCGTATCCGCCAGAGCCCCGGACGGATTGCCCAACTGCATCTGCAACGAAACATCAATGATGGCCTGAACTCGCAGCACACCCAGAAGCAGAACCCAAATTGACAATAACAAACGCATCCTTCCCAACAACTTACTTCAAGTTGTTGGAACGCACATTAAAAATAAATTATAAGACGCTTACATTAAGCAGGTTAAGTCATTTACTGCGCGGGAATTTTTAGCCCACAGAAATGCGCTACGATATAGCAAATGCTTTTGCTCCGCACCCAAACGGAATGTGAGCGCGGAAAAATGTGAAGCAATTGAAAATTGAGCTCCGGCCCGTTTCGAGCTCATCCGCCGTTACATCTGTTCCACAGTTTCGATGCCGAGCGTTTCTAAACCTTGCTTTAAAACGCGCGCGGTCAGGTCGCAGAGGGCGAGACGTGAATGGCGCACCGCATCGCTTTCGGCTTTGAGGACGGGACAGTTTTCAAAAAAGCGCGAAAAATGCACGGCGACTTCGAAGAGATAATTGCAGAGATAATTTGGCCGAAACTCGTCTGCGACGGCTTCTAACGTCAGACCGAAGTTGAGCAAATGTTTGGCCAACGCGATTTCTTCCGACGCGGCCAGAATCAATTCTGGATTCTGGATTCTAGCTTCGGGATGTTCCTGCTTCCGGAAAATACTCTTGATCCGCGCATAAGCGTAAAGCAGATATGGCGCGGTGTTGCCTTGCAGGGCGAGCATTTTATCCCAACTGAAAATGTAGTCACTCTGACGGTTCGGCAGCAGATCAGCGTATTTCACCGCACCAAGACCGACGACGCGCGCGATTTCTTCCCGTTGCGCTTCCGGCAGTTCCGGGCTTTTTTCCGTGACCTGTTGCAAGGCGCGTTCTTCCGCTTCATCGAGCAAATCGCCGAGCTTCACCGTATCGCCGCTGCGCGTTTTGAATGGCTTCCCGTCGTCGCCCATGATTTTTCCGAAACCGACATGGACGAGTTTCACTTTTTTCGCCGCGTCCGGTTGCCAGCGCGTGAACGTGATGAATAATTTTTTGAAGTGCGGACTCTGGCGGTCGTCCACGACGTAAATGATTTCGTCCGGCGACCAGGTTTTAAGGCGATAATCAATCGTCGCTAAATCCGTGGTCATGTAATTGAAACCGCCGTCGCTCTTGCGCACGAGCGCGGGATCGGCAATCCATTCGCCGTCGCGATTCACGAGAAATGGATCTTCCTTCGGCGGCAACGAACCATCGCTGAAGACGCCGACCGCGCCTTCGCTTTCGCGCGCGAGGCCGCGTGTGAGCAGACTGGCGACGACTTCCCCGAGCCACGGATTGTAAAAACTTTCGCCGAGCGCGACATCGAATTTCACGCGGAGCCGGCCATAAATCGTATCGAATTGGACTTGCGAGAGCTTGACCATTTCGCGCCAGATGCGGAGATTTTCTTCATCGCCCGCCTGCAATTTTACCAGTTCGGATTTCGCCGCGTCGAGGCGTGTCGGATCCGCGTCGCACTCGGCATTGACGGTTTTGTAAAGTCGTTCGAGTTCCGCGATGGCGTCGCGTTCGAGCGCGGGCCGATCTAAAATTTGTTTCCAACCGAGCAATAATTTCCCGAACTGCGTGCCCCAATCGCCGATGTGATTGTCGGTGATGACTTGATGGCCGAGCAGCCGCAGCGAGCGTTGCAACGCATCGCCGATGCCGGTCGAACGGATGTGGCCGACGTGCATCGGCTTGGCAACATTGGGCGAACTGAAATCCACCACGATTGTTTTTGGCGACGCGGCTTTGACGAAAAATAAATGTTCACCGCGCACGGCAGCTTCCAGATTTTTGACGAGCTCAGAATTTTTCAACCGGAAATTCAGGAAGCCAGCGCCCGCGATTTCCACTTTTTCGCAGACTTCAGAAACGTCGAGTTTCGCGAGCACATCGGTTGCGAGCTGGCGCGGATTCAGCTTGCGCGTTTTGGCGAGCGACATGAGCGCATTGCTTTGGTAATCGCCAAATTTCGGATCGCACGGACGGACTAAAATAATGGAAGTATCGGCGTCCGGTAACAGTTCGCGGACGGCGGCTTGCAGGGCGGATTCAATTTTTTTATGCGGCAACACGAAGCTATTTTAGCCACAGATGGCCACAGATGAAACACAGATTTTTGCGATCACGCCCAAAAGTCTGGTTTATGGATTTGTTTAGCGATGTCCGCTAAAATATTGATCTGCTTTTGAAATTGACCGGTTGGAACCAAAAATAAAATGACCTTATAAACTAGCTTGCCATCCAGCGCATCGAAGTTGATGCCATTTTTTGAGCGTCCTTTGACCTCAATAACTTCCGAAACCAAATCCGTAGAAGCGTGGGGCATACCCATTGCAAATCCAATCCCCGTGCTCATGGACAATTCACGTTTTTGGATCGCAGCAATGATTGGATCGCGATGCGCCGACTGAATTTTTCCCAAAGAAATAAGGTGATCTACCAACTCCTCAATAACCTGCCAGCGATCATTGCCCGACAAATCAACGATCATTTTTTCCCGTATTCACGAATCACCGCGAGCATGGCATCGGCGTCGGGGGATTTTTCGAGAGCTTCGCGGAAATCGGCTTTGTGCAAAAGTTTGGCGATGTTGGCGAGCGTGTGCAGATGTTTTTGAAATTGACCTTGGGGAACGAGGAACAGCATGACGAGCTTGACCGGTTGATTATCCAACGCATCAAAATTAACACCGGTGTGCGAGCGGCCGAGTGAACCGACGACTTCAAAAATTAAATCTGTGGAAGCGTGCGGAATGCCAATACCGAAGCCGATGCCAGTGGACATTGAGGTTTCGCGTTTCTTGACGGCAGCGGTCACGGCGTCGCGATCCTCGGCGCGGATTTTGCCGGTGGCCACAAGATTGCCGATCAATTCGTCAATCGCTTCCCACCGATTCGTCGCGCGCAGGTCGGGGACGATCTGTTCGCGTCCTAAAATGTCAGCCAAATCCATAGATTGCTACGAGGATGAAGCCAAACGTCCGCACAATTCAAGAATGAATTGCTAACATTTTTGGGGGACGCATTTCGGACAGTTCAAATCACGCGCTGCAGCCACAGAAAAACAGCGCCGACGCTTTGGCACCACCAGCCCAACACTTTCAGAATACCCAGTTGCTCCGTCAGCAACGGAATCCCGACCAGCAGCACGCAGATGTTGCCGAGAAAAATCACGACGCCGGAAAACAGATAACCTTGCGACGTGATGTCGGATTGCTGCGTTTTCAGGACGTGAAACGTCAGCGTCAGGTGAAACGCATACGCCGCGCCAACCAATATATGGAACACGATGAGATAGTGCTGCCAGTTCCAAATTAAATTACCGAGCGCAAACACGCCGACGACGATCACGACGTAGAGCGGAAAAAAATACGGTGCGAGCGCGATGAGGAAATTCGTTTTGGAAATCACGACGTGGCCGCCTTTGGACGAGACTTTCATTTTTTTGACTTCACCGCCGAACAGCCACGTCCATAGCGCGTGCGTGAGTTCATGACCAAAAACGTAAATCCACATCGGCTTGGGCAGCATGAGAAAAATAATAATCCAACACGCCGCGCCGGCGAACAGCGGCACCCACGTCGTATCCACACTGCCGCACGCGTGCAACACGAGCCACAACGTCCGCAGCGCGCCAACGCAAATCGGCAGCAGTAAGATGGCGATAATAAATTTGATCCACTTCGGCACGGCGGAAATTTAGCCACAGAGACACCGAGAGCACAGAGGAAAAACTTGAAACTTGAAACTCGAAACTTGAAACTCTCTTCATGACGACTGACGAAGCATTACAAATTTTCCGTGATACCGGCGCCCTGTTGGAAGGCCATTTCATTTTGCGCAGCGGCTTGCATAGCCGCCAATTATTTCAATGTGCGCTCGCGCTCCAACAAATGCCGGTCGTCGAAAAACTCGGCGCGGCGCTGGCGGCGAAGGTGAAATCGCTCGGCGTCGTCACCGTCGTCGCGCCCGCGATGGGCGGATTGGTCATCGGCCAGGAAGTGGCGCGGCAACTGGGCGTGCGTTTTATTTTCGTGGAAAAAGAGGAAGGCAAACTCGTTTTGCGTCGTGGTTTCAAGATCGCGCCGGGTGAAAAAATTCTCGTCGTTGAGGACGTCATCACCAAAGGCGGTCGCGTGCAAGAAACATTGGACATCGTTCGCGCGCACAACGGCGACGTTGTCAGCGTTGCAGTGATCGTGGATCGCTCCAATGGCGCGGTGAATCTCGGTTTACCGCTGGTCAGCTTGATCGCGTTGCAAGTCGAAGCGTTTGAAGCGGATCAATTGCCGCCCGATCTCGCCAAAATTCCGGCGGTGGGGAAAAATAAATAAGGCGCGGGAATTTACGGGCATCTGGGGCCGTTTTTAATTTCCGTTTCAACTTCACCGGCGCGCCGTTATCATCGGCGCATGGCGTTGGTGCGCATTCTTGTTGATGGCTATTCGTTGTTGCACAATTGGCCCGAGCTGGCTGAAGGTGCGCCGCGTCATTCTGAGGCGGCGCGGGATGCGCTCGTGGAAATGCTCACGCACTATCAGGACGCCGGCAGCACGCCGGTAACGATTTTTTTCGACGGCAACGGTCCCAAACGCAGCAAACCAAAAAACGAATCCAGCGGCGCAGTGGAAGTTTTATTTTCTAACAGCGGCCAGACGGCGGATGACCTGATCGAACGCGCGGCGCATCGGTTTCAAAGTTACGGCGAGGTATTGGTCGTGACGGATGATTTTGCGGAGCGCGATATCGTGAGCGGCTTCGGTGGTTCCGTGGCGAGCTGCGCGAATTTTATCGGCATGATTCACGATGCGCTAAAGACGTTGACCGAAAATCTAAACCGCCATAATCGCAACGAACGGAATCGTTTTTCCCGCTTTCAATAAAATCATGAATCAATTGAATCGTTCCCTCAAAAAATTAACGCCGCGCTGGCTTTGGATCGCGCTCGCCGCGCTGAGTCTATTTTCCCGTGCGACCGCGCAACCCGCCGCGGAACCGCCGCAACGCTGGCTGTTCATTTTTGATACGTCAGCGGCCATGAAATCGCGGCAGGCAGCGGTGGCGGTGGAATTGAAAAACCTTTTCTTCACTTCCTTTAGCAGCCAACTACGCCCAGGCGACAGCATCGGCGTATGGACGTTTAATCGGAAAATCAACGCCGGCGGATTTCCGCTGGTGATGTGGACGCCGTCGGTAGCCGCCGAGACAACGTCGAATATCGTCACCTATCTCCGCCAGCAATCTTACACAGGCAAAACGACTTTTGCCGCGCTGAATCCGACGTTGAGCCACGTGATTGATAATTCTGAACGGCTGACGGTCGTCCTATTTTGCGACGGCGAGGATACGATCAAATTGACGCCTTACGACGACGGCATCAACCAGACTTTTAATCAATCGAAGGCCGAGCGGGAAAAATCCAACCAAACGTTCGTCGTCGTCGTGCGCACGCAACGCGGGGCGTTTGTTGGCGCGACGGTGAATTTTCCGCCGGGCACGCTTGATTTACCAGTGTTTCCACCGTTGCCGGCAGCGCCGACCGTGCCCGCAGTGCCGACCAATAATCCCCCGCCCCCAACGGTGGCCGCGCCCGTGCAGCCAACGGTAGTCACGCCCATGCCGCCGCCAGCGGTTGCCCGGCTGCCACTCGTAATCGTCGGCACCAACGTCGGCACCAACATTAATGATTTGCCTAAAGTCGTGTTGCCCGCTCCACGCGTCATTGCGACCAATCCTCCGCCCGTTGTCATAGTCTCGAATGTGGTCGTTATCACTACGACTGCTCCGGCTACTTCCCTGACAAATGCGCCTATTATTAAGGTGCAAACATTGGTTACCGCCGCGCCCACCAACGCCGTGCCGGCAACCACCAGCAGCAGCGACAGCAATGGCGATAACAGCACCCGCAATTTAATTCTCGTGGGCATCGGGCTTTTGGCGGCGGCGGTGGTGCTGATTTTTTTTCTGGTGCGGCAACGTCCCCGCGCCGCCCGCGAAAGCCTCATCACGAGTTCGATGACGAACGACCCCAAGAAATGATTTCATTCCGCGCGTGACTTTTGCGCGCCGGTCTGGAAAATTTTCCGACCATGAAAACGTTTCAACTAAATCTATTTTGCGCCGTCAGCTTCGCCGCATTGGTGCTAACCGGCTGCTCGAACAACGAGCCGGTTGTCAAAATCCAGCCCGCCACGCCGATGACGCCAACCAACCAAACCCCGACGGCCCTACCGCCCGCCGCGTCAAACACCAATGATGTCGCCGTCATCACGACGAGCGAAGGCGTGATGGTTTTGGAATTTTATCCGGAAGTTGCGCCGCATCACGTCGCCAATTTTGAGAAGCTTGCGCGCGCCGGATTTTATGACGGCACGGCGTTTCATCGCGTGATTCCCGGTTTCATGATCCAAGGCGGCGATCCGAACACAAAGAATGAAGCGGCCAAAGATACTTGGGGCATGGGCGGTCCCGGCTACACCGTCGACGCGGAATTTAATGCCAAACATCACGCGCGCGGCATTCTTTCCATGGCGCGTTCGAGCGACCCGAATTCGGCCGGCAGCCAGTTCTTTATCTGCCAAGCCGACTGCGGCCAACTCGATGGGCAATACACCGTTTTCGGCAATCTGATCAAGGGCTTTGATGTGCTGGATAAAATTGCCACCACGCCGACCGAATCTCCGGATCGCCCGCTCAAACGTGTGAACATTGACAGCATCAAAATTGTTCCGGCCGATTCCATTAAATAATTAAACCAACCAAAAAATTTATGAGCGAAATTGCTATTATCACCACCAACCTCGGCGAAATGACTTTGGAATTCTGGCCGGACGTCGCGCCGGGCCACGTCAAAAACTTCATTGATCTCGCAAAGAAAGGTTTCTATGACGGAACCTGTTTTCACCGCGTCATCAAAGGTTTCATGATCCAAGGCGGCGATCCGTTGACGAAGGAAGCCAGCAAGGAATCGCAATGGGGCACGGGCGGTCCGGGCTACCAGATCAAGGCGGAATTTAACGACAAGGCGCACACGCGCGGCGTGCTTTCGATGGCGCGTTCGCAGAGTCCGGATTCTGCTGGCAGCCAGTTTTTCATCTGCCACGGTGACCCGCGCTTTTTGGATAAGCAATACACCGCGTTCGGCAAGCTCATCAAGGGTGACGACGTATTGGAAAAAATCGCCACCACGCCCATCCGTCCCGGCGATCGTCCGGTCAGCAAGGTCACGCTCACCAGCGTGAAAATCGTGCCTGCTCCGGAAAAATGATTATCCGACCGAAGGAACCGAATTATCAGAATTGAAAGTTGCGACGTTTTAATTCTGAAAAATCCGGTTCCTTCGGTCTAAATTTTTTCCGTGGAAATTTCTCAACTGACTCAAGTCCTCGTCGCGCTCGGTTGTCCGGCAGAAAAATCTGCAGAGATGGCCGCGCAACTCGACAAGCGCGCCGTTCAACTGGCCGCTGAAAAAAATCAAAGCTACGAAGAAGCCCTCACGCATTTGCTCCAGTTGATGAAACAAGGCTGGGCCGCGCAGCAAAGAGGCTTTTAGTTCACCCTCGAACGGGGGCGGATGGGAAAAATGGTTGGCCGCGAATTTCGCTCATTAAATCTGCCCGTTCTTATTTTGTTTTTTGCGCCATCCCCGCAAAAAATTTCGGCTCGTGTTCGTCTTAAACACTTTTGTTTAGAAAATTATTTCGCCATGCTTCCGGCGCATGAGTGTTTTGAATCCCAAACGCACGATCGCTGAACTCAAGGAACTCCGTCAACTCACCGGCGATGCCAACGGCGCGCAACGCGTGGCCTTCACGCCGACTTGGGTCAAGACGCGCGCGTGGCTCACGCAAAAACTTTCTGAATTACCCGTAGAAATTCACACCGACGCCGCGGGCAATCTGTGGGCGACGTTGCGCGGTGAATCGGAAAAATCCCTCCTCATCGGCGGCCACATGGATTCCGTGCCGAACGGCGGCTGGCTCGACGGCTGTTTAAACGTGCTGGCAGGTTTGGAAATTTTGCGGCGCATCAACGGGCAATACCACGGTCAGCCACCCGTAACGATTCGCCTCGTGGATTGGGCGGATGAAGAAGGCGCGCGTTTCGGCAAAAGTCTGTTCGGCTCGTCCGCCTGTTCCGGCAATCTGGACATGGCCGAAGCGCGCGGCTTGAAGGATAAAAACGGCGTCACGCTGCCGGCGGCATTGCGCGAAATCGGCATTGATTTTGAACGGGTGAAAGACAGTGGCGCGGAACTCAAAAACGCCGCCGCGTATCTGGAATTACACATTGAGCAAGGGCCGGTCCTGCTGGATTTGAACCTACCACTCGGCGCCGTGCTCGGAACTTTTGGCGTTGAACGGCACGCGATTACATTTCACGGACAAGCCGCGCATTCCGGCAGCACGCCGATGAACCGGCGCAAAGACGCCTTTCTCCCCGCCGCAAAAATGAGCGAGGAGATTTACAAAATCGCCGCCCGCAGTGGCAACGGCGTTTGCACCATCGGTTCTTGCACGACGAAGCCCGGGATCGTTACGAGCGTCGTCGAGGAATGTCGCATCACGCTGGATCAGCGGCATCTGGATTCGGTCGCGCTGGCAACCATGTTAGGCGAAGCAAAAACTGCCAGCGAACAATTTGCGCGCGAAGGCAACGTGAACGTTGCGTGGGAACGTCTCTGGCAAATCGCGCCGCGTCCGTTCAATGACCAACTGATCGCCCTGTGCGATGAAGCGATTCGTGAAACCTGCGGGCAAGTTCATCGCCTGCCGAGCGGGCCGTTGCACGATGCCGCCGAAGTCGCCGCGGCGGGCATTCCCACAGTGATGATGTTCGTCCAAAGCTTGCATGGCATAAGCCACAACAAAATCGAGGACACGAAAGAAGCGCATCTGGAACTCTGCGTCACGGCGTTCGATAAGCTTGCGGAAAAAGCGATGAAGTGGATTGAGTGAATTCATAACCCCGGACGGACGCAGAGGAACGCAGCTTGAGGAAAAAGTATTTTGCCACGAATTTCACGGATCGGCCCGGGCAGTTTTTAATTGGTAAAAATCCGTGAAATCTGTGCCGGGTCTTATCTGCGCCATCGGCAGTTAAAATTTCTTCACGTCTCCGCGCCTGGGCGTTGAATTTCGTTTTCGTGCATTTCGTGGTTCATCGCATTTTTTCCTGTGCGCTTTTCATTTTTGCGGGTGCTATACCTTGAATATGACACCCGACCGCGAACTGCTCCAGCACTACGCCGCGACGAATTCCGAAGACGCCTTCGCCGAACTTGTCAGCCGCCACGTGAGCCTCGTCTATTCCGCCGCGCTCCGGCAAGTCAATGGCGACGCGCATCTCGCGCACGATGTCGCCCAGACCGTTTTCACCGATCTGGCGCGCAAGGCCAGTTCGCTGACCCGGCACGAAAGTCTGACGGGTTGGCTTTACACGAGTGCGCATTTTGCGGCGGCAAAAATCGTGCGGAGCGAAATGCGCCGTCGTGACCGGGAGGAAAAATTTATGCGCGAAACTATTTCGGAAAACGCGCCGGAAAACGACTGGCAAAAAATTCGCCCCGCGCTCGACGCTGCGATGCACGATCTCAAGGAATCCGATCGCGACGCCATTTTACTGCGCTACTTTGAAAATCGGCAATTCGTCGAAGTGGGCGCGAAACTTGGCCTCAATGAAAATGCCGCGCGGATGCGCGTCGAACGTGCGGTGGAAAAATTACGCGGTATTTTGACCAAACGCGGTCTTGCCACAACGGCCGCGCTCGCCGCTGTGATTTCAGCTAATGCGGTTCAAAGCGCGCCCGCCGGCTTGGCGGCGACGCTGACCACGACTTCTGTTGGTGCCACAGCAACCGGAACTCTAACGCTCACGAAAATAATAACTACTATGAAATTAAAACTTATATTCAGCACTCTCCTCGTTGCGGGTGCGGCGACCGCCTTGGTCGTTCAACATCAAACGCAAACCAAGCTTGCCGGCGAAAACGAATCCTTGCATCAGCAGGTCAGCCAATTACAAACCGATAACGCCAGGCTTTCCAACCGCGTGGCGACAATTGGCAAAGCTACGTCAACACCGGCATCCGCGCCAAATGATCAAAATACCGAATTATTAAAATTGCGCGGGGAAGTCGGTGTGTTGCACCAGCAAATGGATGAGGCTCATCAGAAAGCCAAAGCAGCGGAGCAAGAAATGGCGGCTGTATTATCTGCACAAGCCCAATTCACAGCGAGTGAAAGCCGAACTGTCAATGCAATGAAATTGCTTGGACTGGATATGCGACTTTATGCGAATGATCACGACAATCAATTTCCAACTAACAACCTATTCAAGCTGGCCGAAGCCAATGATCAGACGAACTTGCTTCAAAACATACCTTATATTGAATCCAGCAATGCTGATTCAGTAAAATTAAACCAAAAAGGACAACCAGACTACCCCAACTTGGTGATAATGCGGGAACGGATTGCCCGACAGTCTCCTGATGGAACATGGCACCGTCTTTATGGTTTTGCCGATGGCAGCGTGCAAACCGCTACCTCGCTTGATGGAAATTTCGACGCTTGGGAAAAAGCTAACGCCTATTCGCCACCAAGCCAATAAGTCAGCGAGATTTTTAATGTCCATTTTGCCAGTCGCAAAGCGACATTGGAAATTAGCCCGGCACATTGTGCTGGGTGAACGATTTGAAACGGAAAGCGTCCTGAAGGGACGAAGGAAATTTACAAATGAAATCGCCACATGAATCAATTTCATCCCTGAAAATCCATCAAATTTCCACCGTCCCGCGGGGACGGTTTTTATTTTCTGATGATACCAGACACCGCGTGTCTGGCTAATTTCCTTGGCTGCTTCGCGGCTAAGATCGGTTGCGGTTGCCGCTAAAAATTTTCAAACTGACACTTCGTTTTCCGCGTAAGTTTCTTTTTTTAATTCATCCAATGCCCGGAAACGGTGCGCGGCGAAGCCGGCTTCCACCCCGAGATTATTTGCGGGATTGATGATGCCGATGAGCAGCAGCGACGGCTCCAGCACGCGGCGCATATCCATGATCAGTTCATCCGCCTTCACGCCCACGCGCACGGCGCGCACGACATAGATCGTGTCCAGCACGGGCAATTGCAGATAAAGCTGCATCACCGTGTCCGTCCATTTGTCATCCACCAAAACCACTTTTTGTCCGACGCTAAACATAAAATTATCGAATCAGTTTTTGAACGCCGTCCGGGGCGTCACGAGGCTGCTTTCGGAAAATACTGGCAATCCGCTCGTTATCGCGCGTAGCGCAATTCCAGATAATCCCGCAAATGGTTAACTACGTCAACCGGCGAGGCGATAGGGAAAAATCAAGCGGCTGCCCGACGGAAATCGTCAAACTTAATTTTGAACTTAAAAAGGCGGCTATAAAAGGCTTTGCGCCGGGCGAGTTTGTTGATTTTACGTCTCCCAATCTTAACCTATTTTAAAGAAAAATAGATTTGCCCTATGCGTTAAAACTAGGCTATAGTCCGAACTGCCATGTCGTTTACAGAACATCTTATATTTTGGACCGCTATCGGGTTTATTGGGGCTGGAATTTTCGCCTCTTTTTTTGAATGGACGCTGCATCGTTATTTCATGCACCGCCCGTTTTTAAATTTTCGCTATGCGTTTCAGGCGCATGCGGTTGTCCACCATCACACCTTCAAGGCTGACCACACCTATCATTTGATCCACGATCACGATAAAAAAACCATACCGATGGCGTGGTGGAACGGCCCGTTGTTGATCTTTTTAGGCATGATTCCCGCGCTGGCGCTGGCGTGGAGCATCGGCCGCTGGGAATTTATGATCGGTGCGTTTCTAGCTTTCTCCAGCTACTACGGGGCTTACGAATACATGCACTGGTGCATGCACTTGCCGAAAGCGCGCCGCGTGGAACGCTCCTGGATTTTCTACCGTCTGAATGGCCATCACCTCTTGCATCATCGTTACATGCACAAGAATTACAACGTCGTCATGCCATTCGCTGATTTCTGCCTGGGCACGTTGCTGTTGCGCTCGAAAATCAAATTCGCCCAAGCCCGCGGCGAGGCCGTTCCCGACGTGCAACCGCGCCTTAATTAAATTCGAGGTCGTAGTCATTCTCCTCATTTTGAAACGAGGATGACGGATGGAAAATGAAGACGGCCAGCGGGGCGCGTTTTTTTCAGGCTCAATTCTCCATCATCCAGCCGCGCTTAAAAAATGAACGATGACCTACAACTCGCGGTTGAAAAACTCGGGCTCGAGAAATTTCGTCGGCACATTTTTCTTTGCACCGACGCGGCGGATCCCAAATGTTGTCCGCGCGAAAAAACCCTCGAGTCGTGGGAATTTCTCAAACGCCGCCTCAATGAACTGCAACTCGTCGGCCCCGAACCGCTTGTTTATCGCACCAAAGCGGATTGCCTGCGCGTCTGCGTGCGCGGCCCGATCGCCGTCGTCTATCCGGAAGGAGTCTGGTATCACTCTTGCACGCCAGAAACGCTGGAATTCATCATCCAAGAGCATCTTATCAACGGACGCACCGTTGCCGAATTTGCCTTCGCTAAAAATTCTGAAATTTTTTCAAAGGATTAAAACTTTCGTGTCGTCAAATTGTTCAAATTCAATAGTGGACAAGATTCACAAAAGCATTTAATCATAAGCCCGTTGTAACCTAAAATGGCCAAGTTACTCATCCAAACTCAAGGATTTGAAAATCAGCAGCTTGAATTGCGCCCTGGTGTGAACCGGGTCGGCCGCGAAGGGCAAAATGATTTTACCATCCCGCACCCCAGCATCTCCTCGCAACATTGCGAATTGATTTTATCCAGCGACGGCGTGGTCTTGCACGATCTTGATTCCACCAACGGCTCCTTCGTCAACGGCCAACCGGTCGGTGAAATCTGGCTGGAACCCGGCCAACGCGTGCGCTTGGGCGAAGTGGAATTGCTCGTCGAATCCACCGAGATCAACGTCAGCATCCCGAAATTTGAACGCGCCGAACCGACACCCGCGCCCACGGTTATGTTGGAAGACGGCTCCTTCGTCTGTCCGCGCCATACCGATTTGCTCGCCACGTTCAAATGCACGCATTGCGCCGAAGTCATGTGCAGCGGTTGCGTCCGCATGATGCGCCGGCAAGGGGGACAACCGCTATTCCTCTGCGTGATCTGCCACCATAAAAGCGAACGCATCCTTACTGAAAAAGGCAAGGCCAAGAAAAATTTCTTCGGTTTTCTGGACACGGTCCGGTTCAAATTTGGTGGCCGCCCGAAAAATTAAAAGGCGCGTAAGCGACCCTTCGCTGGTTAACACGAATTAGCCAAATAAAGTTAATTCGTTTCCCGACACGTGAAAACTTCTCGGACGAGAATTTTCGAAAACATCCAACCCGCAATATCCAAAGTTTGATGCACGCGCGGCATCTTTAAAATTGGCAGTGGGTTGTTTCATAAATTTCGAGAACGAGGAGGATTCCTGAAAACAATAAGTCCCTGCTCAACCTTGCGGTCGAACAGGGACAAATGGGGGATGGGAGTTCGCCATGCTCTCTTTCCCTAACCGACATTAGGCGCGCCCTTGCGGGGCTGCCGGTTTCCCGACGCTATTCTCCACGGCAAGCGGAGTTTCCGGC
>JAMFSJ010000003.1 GCA_026225255.1 Methylacidimicrobium fagopyrum
GCACAAAGATCACGCCAACCGGATTCACAACGAAGTGGGCCGCAAAGTCCGCAAGACCATTCACGAACTCGGCGGCACGATGCCGGAAAATTTGCCAGTGGCTGAGAGCATCAAGAAAGTCGAGAGTCGTGAGAAGAAGCGGCTGAAGGCTGGATAGCCGACGAAAAAATTAACCACAGGTAGACACGGACATAATTCAACGCGATGAACGTCGAACTCCTACATGGTTGAGGCATAAATTATGAGTGCGCCAAAGAATGATCTGCTAAAAGCGGTGGAACTGGCTTTGGCCGGCGAATGGGAAGCGTCGCACAATTTGGTCCAGCAATACGAAGACGATGTGACCGCCGCGTGGATTCATGCGGTGCTGCACAAGATTGAAGGCGATTTAGGCAACGCTCGCTATTGGTATCAACGCGCGAATCAGCTGAAACATGCGACTGACGATCCGCGTGCGGAATTGGCAGCGATTCGGCAGAAACTCGATTCTTCTCCCTCTCCTCGCCCAACGAGGAGAGGGCTGGGGTGAGGAGCTTCAAACTTTTGGAAATTTAACCAGCTTCAAATCCGGCGGAACAAATCTTTGCTCCTCCGCATTTTTCATCACCCGCACGCAGCCCGATCTTTGCTGCACAAGATTCCAGATTTCAAGCAGACAGCCCTCGTTATTAGCACGCCATTGACGATTCCAAAACCGAATTGTCGCGACGCCTTGTTCTGTTAGAAATTTTCCCCGTTCGGCATCGCGCTGAATTCCTTCGGGATGACCATGTTGCGAACCGTCCAGTTCCACGGCCAATTTTGCGTCTGCACAGTAGAAATCCAAGATGTAATCTCCAACCAAGTGCTGTCGGCGAAATTTGAAGCCCGCAAAACGTCGGGCCCGCAATGCGCGCCATAACATTTTTTCGTCGTCCGTTTGGTTGCGACGAAGCGCACGGGCAATTTGTTTGAGGCTCACGCGGGGATGATGTTCTTTGTGTGAAGAAATTCAAGCCCGCCCGCTTGCTTGCTCCCTCTTCTCCCAAAAAGAGGATCGGGCCGGGTGAGGAGTGATTATTTCTGAAAACAAATTCCCCTCACCTCAATCCTCTCCCCGTTTGGGCGGGGATGCGAACGCCCCAAATCAGGCAATGGTGTTGTCTTCAAGCGTAACTGCAGCCAAACGCGACTATTTGGTCGCGGGTAAACACGACGAGTTCATGAAAAATTTTACGGTTGATAGTCCTGTTCCTTACAGCTTAGAAGAAGTTCTTGCCAAAATGCGGGAGTTGAATGATGCACGGCAAGAAGGAGCAAAAGTGGGAACAACAAAGGCAGGAGATTTTAACGGCAAATTGAGTCGTCTGATTGCTAGATTAGAAAATAAGGTCAGCGACAGGCGGCTTGGTTTCATGATGGCTGCACCAAAATCCGCTCAAGAGTTTAGTTGGTTGCCCGCACTTGCAAAGGCGTTAATGGCTGGAACTCGTGACCAAGGTGACAAGAAGGGTGGTGTAAAAATCATTGATTTTTCCGAAGTGCCATCGGACGTGTTGCCTTTGATAGTTGGTCGAATCGCAAGCCTCATTTTCTCAGTCCAGCAATGGACAGCGAAAGCAGACCGTCATCCGATTGCTCTAATCTGCGATGAAGCCCATCTTTATATTCCAAACCGCAATGAAGCTGGAAGTGTTGCCGACGCAGCACTTCACTATTTTGAAAGAATTGCTAAAGAGGGGCGAAAATACGGAGTCGGTCTTGTTGTCGTCAGCCAACGACCATCCGAAGTGAATCGAACCGTTCTGAGCCAATGCAACAACTTCATCGCGCTACGGCTTACAAACGCTGAAGACCAAAGTGTTGTCAGACGTTTGCTGCCAGATAGCCTTGGTGGCTTTACTGATTTGTTACCTGTCCTTGATACAGGTGAAGCACTTGTAGTTGGTGATGCGAGCTTGTTACCAAGTCGCATAAGAATTGCCGAACCAACCAATCGTCCTGACAGCGGCACAGTAAATTTTTGGGATGAGTGGGCGAGAGACGAGAAAAGAGAAGATATTGAAAAAGCTGTAACAGCTTGGAGGCGTCAAAGTCTCAAGTGAAATTGAGTATGGCTCGTGAATGCTTTGCCGGTTAGTTCGACTCCTCACCCCGGCCCTCTCCTCGTTGGGCGAGGAGAGGGAGAATTATTTTGTAGGACGCATCCTAGGGTAGCTCTTGCTTTGCATGAGCAACCCTAGGCTAATTTCCATAGCCTCTTTGGGGCATTCAGGCGGAATAATTCTCCATCCCCACGCACGAACACACCGGATTGCGATCGCCAAACACGTTGTCCACGCGGGTGACGTGCGGCCAGAATTTGTAGTCGTGCAGGTCTTTCGCGGGGAATGCGGCTTGTTCGCGGCTGTAGGGACGATTCCAATTGTCGCTGGCAATCTGGTCGGCGGTGTGCGGCGCGTTTTTGAGCAGGTTATTTTTTGCGTCGGTCGCGCCGGATTCGATCGCGGTCATTTCAGCGTGAATGGCGATCATCGCGTCGCAGAAACGGTCGAGTTCATATTTGGATTCGCTTTCGGTCGGCTCAACCATGAGCGTGCCGGCGACGGGCCATGAGAGCGTCGGCGCGTGAAAGCCGTAATCCATCAGACGTTTCGCGACGTCTTCCGCCGTGGTTTTGTGGAAGGCGCGCAGGTCCAAAATACATTCGTGCGCGACGAGACCGTTGCTGCGGTAAAGCGTGGGGAAATATTTTTCCAGGCGCGCAGCGATGTAATTCGCATTAAGAATGGCGAGCTTGGTGGCTTCAGTGAGTCCATCCGCACCCATCATGGCGATATACATCCACGAAATCGTGAGAATGCTGGCGCTGCCCCACGGCGCGGCGCTGACGGCACCGATGGGATTTTCGCCGCCGAGATTCACGACGTTGTGGCCGGGCAGAAAATCCACGAGATGTTCCGCCACGCCGATCGGCCCGACGCCAGGACCGCCGCCGCCGTGTGGAATGCAAAACGTTTTGTGCAGGTTCAAATGGCAGACGTCCGCGCCGATGTGGCCGGGCGACGTGAGGCCGACTTGCGCGTTCATGTTCGCGCCGTCCATGTAAACCTGGCCGCCGTTGGCGTGGATGATTTCGCAGATTTCGCGGATGGTTTCCTCGAACACGCCGTGCGTGCTGGGGTAGGTGATCATGAGGCACGAGAGATCGGCCTTATGCGCCTCGGCTTTCGCGCGGAGATCGGCAACGTCGATGTTGCCGTTCGTATCGCAGGCGACGGCAACGACTTTCATGCCGGCCATGACGGCGCTGGCGGGATTCGTGCCGTGCGCAGACGTGGGAATCAAGCAGACCGTGCGATGTTTATCGCCGCGCGATTCGTGATAGGCGCGGATGACGAGCAGCCCGGCATATTCGCCCTGCGAACCGGCGTTGGGTTGCAACGAAATGCCTGCGAAGCCGGTGATTTCACCGAGCCAATTTTCGAGGTTTGAGAAAAGTGTTTGGTAACCGCGCGTTTGGGTGAGCGGTGCGAACGGATGAATCTTGCCGAATTCCGGCCACGACACGGGAAACATTTCCGCCGCTGCGTTCAATTTCATCGTGCAAGAGCCGAGCGGAATCATCGAGGCCGTGAGCGAAAGATCGCGCGATTCGAGTCGCTTGATGTAGCGGAGCATTTCGGTCTCGCTGTGGTATCGATTGAAGACGGCGTGTTGGAGAAAGGGCGAGGTGCGCGATGCTGGATGCTGGATGCTGGATGCTGGAACCGAGAGTTCGCCGACGGTGAATGCGACGGGTTTGTTGTTGTTAAAAATCTGGAGGATTTTTTCAACGTCAGTTGCGCTCGTGGTTTCGTCGAGCGAGATGCCGATGGTGCTGTCGCCGATCACGCGGAAATTCATCCGATGCGATTCCGCAATTTTCGTGATTTCGGCGGCGGACGTTTTTGCCAATTCAATTCGCAATGTGTCGAAATAATTTTCCGTAGTTACGGTGTGGCCAATTTTTTGCAGGCCACCGGCGAGAATCTGCGTTAACGCGTGAACGCGGGCGGCAATCTGCTTCAAGCCTTCTGCGCCGTGATAACAGGCATAGAGCGACGCCATATTCGCAAGCAAGGCTTGCGCGGTGCAGATGTTGCTCGTGGCTTTTTCGCGGCGGATGTGTTGTTCGCGCGTGCCGAGCGCGAGGCGCAACGCGGGCTTGCCGCGGGAATCTTTGGAGACGCCGACGATGCGGCCGGGCATCTGGCGTTTGAAGGCGTCGCGCGTCGCGAAGAACGCCGCGTGCGGTCCGCCGTAACCGAGCGGCACGCCGAAACGTTGCGCGCTGCCCACGGCGATGTCCGCGCCGAATTCGCCAGGCGGTTTGATGAGCGTGAGCGCGAGCAGATCGGTGGCGACGGTGAGCATCGCACCCGCGGCGTGGGCTTTTTCCGCGAACCCGGAATAATCATGGATCGCGCCGAACGTGTCGGGATATTGCACGAGCGCGCCGAATACTTTTTCGCTGAACGTAAAATTTTCCGGGCTGCCGATAACAACTTCAATCTCCAAGGCAACGGCGCGGGCGCGGACCACTTCGATGGTCTGCGGATGGCACGTTTCGGAAATGAAGAACACGTTGCGATCTTCCTTCAAACGGTGCGACATCGTCATGGCTTCGGCGGCGGCGGTGGCTTCGTCGAGCATCGAGGCGTTGGCGATATCGAGGCCGGTGAGTTCACTGGCGATGGTCTGGAAATTCAGCAACGCTTCGAGGCGGCCTTGCGAAATCTCAGCCTGATAGGGCGTGTATTGCGTATACCAGCCGGGATTTTCGAGCACGCTGCGCTGGATGACCGGCGGCGTGATGGTGTCGTAATAACCTTGGCCGATGAACGTGCGGAAAACTTTGTTCTCGCTGGCGACTTTTTTGAGGTCGGCGAGCGCGTTGAATTCGCTGCGCGCGGCCGGCAGGTTCAACGGCTGTTCGAGCCGGATTTTTTGCGGCACGGCGGCGTTGATGAGCTCGTCCAGATTCTGGTGGCCGAGCAGGGCAAGCATTGCGCCAGTTTCGGCGGCGTTCGGGCCGATGTGGCGGCGGACGAATTGGTCCGGATGATTGAACGCATTGGCACGGCCAGTTTCTGAAAATAACATCCGAAGAAAGTAAATTTGAATGGCCGTAAATCAAGTTCGTTCTGATACGCATTTTGGGTGGTGGGTTTAGAATGGCGTATTTAGCGTGGTTGTTTAAACTTCAGGCATGCTTAGCCCGCGACATCGCCCCATTTTATTCGCTTTGGTTGCCCTGATCGTGATTTGGGTGGTGGTGACGGTCGGTTATCACTTTGCTCAAAACGCCAAGGTCACGCCGGAAGGTGTTAGCGCTTATATTGCTTCCATGGATTTCAGCCAACTTTCAGGTGCCGAACGCGAGGCGGCGTTGCAACGGCTGGCGGCGATGCTGAATGCGTTGACGCTCGAAGAACGGCGTCGTCTGCGGTTGGATCAAACCATTAATAAATGGTTCAAGGAAATGACTGAGGCGGAGAAAAGTGAATTTCTCGCCGCCACCATGCCCACGGGTTTCAAGCAATCCATCGCTGCGTTCGAACAATTGCCCGCGGAGAAACGGCAACAAGTGGTGTCGCAAGCCGTCAAACAAATGAAGGACACGAGCGATAAAATGGCGGCGAATGGACAGATGCCGTCGGGCGCGAACGGCGCGGCGTTGAGTCCGGAGTTGCAAGAGCAAGTGACCAAGATCGGTCTGCAAAGTTTTTACAGTCAAAGTTCCGCCGAGACGAAAGCGGAAATGGCACCGTTGCTCGAAGAGATGCAACACACGATGGAAAGCGGTCGGGGATTGGGTAGATCGCAATCGCAATGAGAAGGAATTGCCAAAGTGCGATTAACCCAGTGCTGCCGATATTTTTTCGGCAGAAGAACGCGTCGGTTGGCAATCGAACCGCCGACAACATGTCGGGGGCACTTTGCTTCGGAGCGCCGAGCAATGCTCAGCGCTCCATTTCTAAACACGCATTTACGCTGATAGAATTATTGGTCGTGATCGCCATCATCGGGATTCTCGCCGCGTTGTTGTTGCCGGTGCTGGGACGCTCCAAAGAATACGCCCGCGCCACGGCGTGTTTAAGCAATTTGCATCAAGTCGGCCTCGCGTTGCAAATTTACGTGCCCGAGAACAATAATAAAATGCCGACGATACGCGATGTTTCCACCGACCGAACCGTGGCCGCGACTAATACTTTTCCTGCCATCCAAAACGTCCTCGCCGCCCAACTCGGCAACACGAACGTCCTGCGTTGTCCTTCGGACTTGGCGAATTATTTTGAGCAAACCGGTTCCAGTTACGCATGGAATAGTTTGTTAAATGGCGAAGACGCGGATCATTTGAAAGTGTTCAATATTTCGTTCAGCTCCGATAAAATTCCCGTGGTGTATGATAAAGAAAATTTTCACCAATCCCGTGGTGAAAAACAGGCGGTGAATTATCTCTTCGCGGACGGCCACATCAAAAATTTGTTAACCATTGCCGGAGCAAAATGATCGAACTACGTCACGTTATCAAAAAATTCGCCAGCCGCACTGCGGTGAACGATCTCTCGCTTACCGTATCGCGTGGGGAAATTTTTGGTTTGCTCGGCCACAACGGCGCGGGCAAAAGCACGGCTATCGGCATGATGCTCGGCCAAGTCTGGCCGACGAGCGGCACGGTGAATATCTGCGGTCACGACGTGACCAGTCAGCGCGCGCTGGCGTTGAAAAAGGTGGGCGCGATTTTTGAAGCACCGGCGTTCTACGATTATTTAAGCGGTTGGCGCAATTTGGAAATTCTCAGTCACTACACCGCGCCCACATCGAAAGCGCGCATTCAGGAAGTGGTGGATTGGGTTGGCCTCACCGGACGCGAGCAATCAAAAGTGCGGACGTATTCGCACGGCATGCGCGCGCGGCTCGCGCTCGCGCAAACGCTGTTGCCGCAGCCGGAATTGTTGATTCTGGACGAACCGGGCGGCGGCTTGGATCCAGAAGGTATTGCGGAAATGCGGCAAACCATTTTGCGGCTGCATCGGGAATTAGGCCTGACCATTTTATTATCGTCGCATTTGTTGACGGAAATGGAACAGCTCTGCACACGCATCGCGGTGCTGAATCAAGGCCGGAAAGTTTTTGAAGGGCCGATCTCGGAAGTCAAAGCGTCGCGCCGCCGCGTGGCGTTACAGACGCCGGATTTTGCGGCGGCCACCACTTTATTAAATGAGCGTGGGATGATTCTTGGTTCGGAGCGCGGACAATTTATTTCACTCAAGGAAGACGTTACGACGGCGGATGTTTCACGCGTGCTGGTCACAGCGGGAATTGCGCTTGAAGGCATCTGGTTGCACGAAGAAACATTGGAAGATTTTTATCTGAATCTGGTCAAACCGCCGTTGCTGCCAACGAACAAAAATTAACTTCATGTTTTTCGCGCAACTCAAAAACGAACTTTGGAAACTCTTCGGCAAGAAGCGGACTTACATCGGCTTCATCATGCTGTTGCTGGCCGAGAACGGCGTCAGCTTTGCATTATATAAAACACATTTCTCGCTTCAAAAACGTTTGCTGGAAAACAACGGTTATGCCTTGGATGCGTATGCTTCGGCGTTGACCGCGGCGTTCATCGTGCTCGCGCCGATCGCGCCGTTGTTGCTGCCGCTTTACGTCGCGCTTATCGGCGGCGATCTCGTGGCGAAGGAAGCGGAAGATGGCACGTTGCGGATGATGTTGTGCCGGCCGGTTTCACGCGTCCGGTTGCTCGTGGTGAAGTGGTGTGCCGGAGCAGTATTCTCGATCGTGCTGGTGATCGCTTTGGGAATTCTAGGAATCTTGTGCGCCCGCATATGGTTTCCGTGGGGCGGGATGTTTGTGCTTGAGCCGGAAGATCATGTTTTCAGCGTATTCACTGCGAGTGAGGGGTTTTACCGCTATTCCTTGGCGACGATCTTCATGCTGGCCGAAGCCTTTTCGATCATGGGCGTGGCGTTCATGTTTTCGTGTTTCAATGTCAAGCCGGCTGCAGCCACCGTTCTAGCTCTCTCGCTGCTGTTAATGGATTTTATCTGTTTTCACATTCCGTATTTTCAGGACTATCAACCGTGGTTTTTCACCTACCATACGCGGGTCTGGGTCTGCATGTTTTGGGAACACATTCCGTGGTGGCGTGTCGGGTCGTCGTTGATCGTTCTTGCCGGTCTGAACCTGACCTTTCTCGTGATTGGTTGCGCAGCCTTTCAAGTGCGCGACATCAAGTCTTGAAGGCGCGGTTCAACGGGTTATCTTTCGTTTGTGCGAATTCTTTATTTTGTCACAGGGATTTTATTCACGTTGAACTGCTGGGCCGATTCGGTGGACGATTTAGTCACCCACGAAATGGCGAAGCTTCAAATTCCCGGCCTCGCGCTCAACGTGATTCAAAACGGAAAAGAAACTAAAACTGCTGCGTATGGTTTCGCCAATCTCGAATGGAATATTCCGACGACGACGAACACCGTTTTTGAGATCGGTTCCGTGACCAAGCAATTCACGTCCGCGTGCGTCATGCTGTTGGTGGAGGAAGGCAAACTTTCATTGGACGATAAGATCAGCCGCTATCTCAAAAACACGCCGGCGGCCTGGACCAATATCACGGTGCGCCATCTGCTGACGCATACTTCGGGCATCAAAAATTACACCGGGCTCGGTGGCTTTGAATTATCGCGCCACCTCACGCAGGAACAATTCATCGCGCAGGTCGGCGGACTGCCGTTGGTGTTTCCGCCGGGTAAAAAATTTTCTTACTGCAACACCGGTTACAACTTGCTTGGTTTTATTATCGAGAATGTCAGCGGAGAAAAGTATTGGACGTTTCTGACGGAGAAAATTCTGAGTCCGCTGAACATGACGGCGACGACGAATCGCGAGCCCAGTCGTGTCATTTCGCTGCGGGCGTCTGGTTACGATCTGGATAAAACCAACGGCTTCGTGAATCGCGATGCGAATTGCACTGATCTTTTTTCTGCGGGCGAAATTGTGTCCACGGTCGGCGACATGGCAAAATGGGATCTCGCGCTGGACTCGGAAAAGATTTTGAAAAACTCGAGCAAGGAGCAGATGTGGACTTCTGCTAAATTAAATAATGGAAAATCCATCGGCTACGGCTTCGGTTGGTTTTTAGCAACGGTGGACGGTCATAAAAACATCGGGCATCCCGGCAGCACGGATGGTTTTGCCGCCTCTAATCAACGCTTTCCGGAAGATGGTTTAGAAGTTGTGGTATTGTGTAATTCCGGCGGTGATGGCGTGGCGAACGAGGTGGCCAAGCTGGTGGCAAAATATTATTTCGCGGCAAAAAAATAATTTCGGTCGGATTTTTAACGCAAAGGCGCAAAGGCCCGAAGACGTAAAGGAAAGTATTTTTATTTGCCTGGGTATCAGGTTGTGGCGACCGCTTTCTTAAAGTGCGGTGGCAGAGCGGAAGCGGCGATACCGCTTTCGGACGTGCCGAGTTTAACCAAATTAGAAATCCATAAGTTGCGCGAAAGCGGCATGGCGCTGCGCTTCCTGCCGCAGTTTAAGACGGTTTTCGGTGAGGATCGTTGAGTTTTATTTCACCGGCATTTTCACTGATAGCGGCATGGTATTTGCCTTGATAGTTAGGAATCTTGAAGCGGCTAGATTTTTCTTCACGGTGCGCCTTCATTTCTTTGCGTCTTTGCGTTAAAAATTCTCGGCGCTGGTCAAAAAACGCCACCACAACTCCTTTGGTTGGCAAGGAAAAACGTCCACAACTAATGGTGTTTTTTGTCGAAAAAAAGCGGAGTTTCGCATTGTGGAAATGGCTGAAATTTAATAACTTTTACCTGTTAGTTTTTACCCGGAATTGCACCATAAATTATGTCGAGTATTTCTGATTCGCCTGAAGAACAAAATGTGTCGGCAGACAAAATTGCCGATGGCAATTACGACGCTTCCAAGCTGTCCCAACTCAAAGGTCTCGAGGCCGTCCGCAAAAAACCCGGCATGTATATCGGCGGCACGGACGAACGCGCGCTGCATCATTGCGTGAGCGAAGTGCTGGATAATTCCGTGGACGAACATCTGGCTGGTCATTGCTCCAAGATCGAAGTGACGATCCACTTGGACGGCTCGATTTCCATTCGTGACAACGGGCGCGGCATTCCGGTGGACATCAACCAGGATTCCGGTTTGCCCGGCGTTGAGCTGGTTTTGACGACGTTGCATTCCGGCGGCAAATACGGGCAGGGCGGTTATAAATTTTCCGGCGGCACGCACGGCGTTGGTGCGAAGTGCGTGAACGCGGTGAGCGAATGGTTTGAAGTGGAAGTTTCGCGCAACGGCGAAATTTATCACATGGAATTCGAGCGCGGCAAAACGATGAAGAAGCTCGAAGTCATCGGTAAGTCAAAACACACGGGAACGTTTGTCACGTTCAAGCCGGATGCGGAAATTTTCCGCGAAACGGTGGAGTTTAAATCGTCCATCATCGAGCAGCGTTTGCGCGAGCTGGCATTTTTGAATTCGGGCTTGGAAATTATTTTCACCGATGAACGCGCGACGAGCGGCGAGCCAACGCGGTTTTTTTACAAGGACGGCGTCGAGGAATTTGTCAAACAGCTCAATAAAAACAAAGAGCCGTTGCATCCGAAACCAATTTCGTTTCGCAAAGAAACCAAGGAAAAATTGGACGATAAAGAAATCGAAGTGCATATCGAAGTGGTGTTGCAATACAACGATTCTTACAACGATCAAGTTCTTTGCTACACGAACACGATTCACAACCCCGATGGTGGCACGCATCTTTCCGGTTTTCGCAGCGCGGTCACGCGGGCGATCAATCAATACGCGAAGTCGAATGAATTACTGAAAGATAAAGATCCGCAAATCACGGGCGACGACGTGCGCGAAGGTTTGACGGCGGTGATTTCGGTGAAGCACAGCGATCCGAAATTTGAATCGCAGACGAAGGTGAAATTGTTGTCGCCGGAAGTGGAGCGCATCACCGGTTCCGTGACTTACGAAGGGTTGATGAGTTATTTCGATGCGAATCCGCCGGTGGCGAAGCGCATCATTGATAAATCGCTCAACGCAGCGCGGGCGCGCGAGGCGGCGCGCAAGGCGCGGGAAGCGGTTCGCAAAAGCGCGCTGACGGGCGGCGGTTTGCCGGGGAAATTGGCGGATTGTTCGGATCGCGATCCGGCGAATACAGAGTTGTATATCGTCGAAGGTGATTCCGCCGGTGGCTCAGCAAAGCAGGGGCGCGACCGGAAATTTCAGGCGATCCTGCCGATCCGCGGTAAATTGATCAACGTCGAAAAGGCGCGGCTGGACAAGGTTTTGCAGAACACGGAAATCCGCACGATGATCACGGCCATTGGCACGGGCATTGGCGATGGCGAAGGCGAAGGCGCGTTCAATCTCGAACGTTTACGGTATCACAAAATTATCATCATGACCGATGCCGATGTGGACGGTTCGCACATCCGCACGTTGTTGCTGACGTTTTTTTATCGCCAAATGCCGCAGCTCGTGAAGCAGGGTTTTGTGTATATCGCGCAGCCGCCGCTTTACTCGATCACACGCAAAAAGAAGACGGATTACATTGACGACGATGTGCAGTTGAACCGGATTCTTTTGCAAAATGGCGTGGATGAAGTGAAGTTGAAAAATCTGGCGGATGGCCGTGAATTTGAGCCGAAGCAATTGGGCGAAATTCTTACGTTGCTCGAATCGCTTGACCGTCACGCGACGTTTATCAAACGGCTGGGCGGTGATTTTGCGAATTACGTCGAGAAGCGCACGGCGGACGGAACGTTGCCGCAATCCATGGCGAAGGTTCGTGATGGTAACGACGACACGGTGCATTACTTCTTGAACAATGACGAAGTGGAGGCGTTCAAGCTGGCGAATAACGATCTGTTCGGTCCAGAAGCGGAAACGGAACGCAAGAAAGACGGGCCGACGCGCCGTGCGAAAATTTCCGATCTGCATCAAGAGAGCAAGGCGATTTCGGAGTTGCTCGGACAACTTATCAAAAAAGGTCTGGCGGTGGATCATTACTCCGCGCAGGACAAGCCGTTGTTTGAATTGATCGAGGGCGAAGGCGAACGCGCGAATGTGTCGCCGCTGTTTTCAATTCCCGAAATTCTCGCGGGCGTCAAAAACGTCGGCAAAAAAGGCATCCAGATGACGCGTTTCAAAGGTCTCGGCGAAATGGACGCGAAGGAACTTTTTGAGACGACGATGAATCCCACGAAACGAAAATTGTTGCGCATTGATTTGACCGACGCCATTGAAGCCGAAGAAATGTTCGTGCGCCTCATGGGTGATGAAGTCGAGCCGCGCCGCCAATTCATTCAAGATAATGCGCTCAATGTGCGGAATCTGGACGTGTAAAATTTGACAATGTAGTCACATGTGACTACATTGAGGGCATGAAAGCAAAAACCCCATCATACAAGCAACGGAAGTCGGCTCTTAAAATGGGGCCGGAAACGTCTGGCGCATTGATAATGCGTGAAACTATCGCATTGCCGGGCATTGGACTTTCCATCCCGGTGCGCGCAGCCAAGGCTAAGCTTTCGGCATTGCTGGAGTTGGTGGCGGGTGGGCAGGAAATCACCATCACCTCAGATGGTAAGCCGAAGGCGGTTTTATCGCCGGTGGGCAAGCCGAAGGCGCGAAAAGTTTTCACGGGCACTTGGGAGCATTTGAAAACCATGCCGATGCAGACGGAAGGGCCGTTCGCCGATGAAATTGTCCGCGCGGATCGCGACGGACGTGGTTGGTAAATTGATGAATAAAGCATGTATCTTGATTCTTGCGTCATCGTCAAATTAGTCAGCTATGAGCCTGAAAGTGCGGCTTATCATAGTATTGTGGCGGGGAAAGTCATTGTTACCTCGGAATTGGCCGTGGCAGAAGTTCGATCCGCCTTGTTCACCAAAGAGCGAACGGGGCGGATTTCTTCCCAAGCGCGGCTGGCGGGTTGGCGGTTGTTTCAGGAAAAAGTGCGGGCCGAGGAATTTATTTTACTGCCGCTTGACCGTCGGGTCATTGAGCGGGCGGGGGCGGTGATTGAGCAATGCCATCCGGCGATTGCCTTGCGGACGCTGGATGCGATTCATGTCGCGACTGCGGAATTGAATGGTGGCGAACAGATGTGTAGCAGTGACCAGCGCGTGTGTGACGCTTCTGATTTTATCGGCTTGTCGCTGATTGCGATGCCAAAAACAAAATAATTTTTAATTTTAATCATGCCAGACGAAACTGAATCCACTCCCTCCTCGCCGCAACCGCAACCGAGCGGCGGCGCTTACTCGCAGGGCGAAAAAATTTCCAAGATCAACGTCGCGGACGAAATCAAAAATTCGTTCCTCGATTATTCGATGTCCGTGATCATTTCGCGCGCGTTGCCGGATGTGCGCGACGGCTTGAAACCTTCGCAACGGCGCATTCTTTACGCGATGCACGAACTGTCGCTTTTTCCCGGACGCAAGCCTTACAAGTGCGCGAAAATTTGCGGCGACACGAGCGGCAATTACCATCCGCACGGCGAAGCGGTGATTTATCCGACGCTCGTGCACATGGCGCAACCGTGGGCGATGCGCGAACGGCTCGTGGACGGCAAAGGCAATTTTGGTTCCATCGAAAACGATCCGCCGGCGGCGATGCGTTATACCGAGGCGCGGTTGACGCATCTCGGCGCGGCATTGATGTCGGACATGGATCGCGACACGGTGGATTTCGTCCCGAACTACGAC
>JAMFSJ010000050.1 GCA_026225255.1 Methylacidimicrobium fagopyrum
GGGATTGATTACCAGCTATTGGCCGCCGACTTGCAAGTGCCGGTGGAAGCGACGGAAGCCTGTAGCCGGTCTTACGAAATGTATCTTTGGCTGCGGGGAAAATCATTTGCCGTCGTGCATCTACCGGAAACCCACGGCATCGGTTTCTATAGCCTGCTCGCCAAAAAACAAGGGCTCGCGTTTTTGCAAACCCGCTTTTGCCTGAACGCCCACAGTCCGCGCGCCTGGCGTCGCGCCGCCAGCCAGCAATTCATCAATAATCCTTACGAGCTGGAACTGGATTTTCTCGAGCAGGAATGTTTTCGCCGCGCCGATGCCTTGACGACTTCCACCAAGTTCCTGCGCCTATGGTTGGAACAACAAAATTGGCGCTTACCCGACGAACGTCAGTTGCGGCCGAATCCCATCCGTCCGACCCCGCTGGAAGCTGCCGCCAAAACGGTGGCAATCCGCGAACTGGTTTATCTCGGATCGCTCGGCGAATGTCCCGGCTTGGTGCTATTTTGCGAAGCGTTGGAGCAGCTGAATCCCGTGGCTTTGCGGGGTGTCACCATCACTTTTGCTGATGATTCCACCACGCCCAAAAGTCCCAAGTCACTGGCCTATTTTTATGAGCGCACCCGGGCGTGGACTTTTGACTGGAAGCTGCTGACCGCCCTGCCCGTCCAAGCCAGTTTTTTAAGCGGCGAAGGTCGGCTCATCGTGCTGCCAGCGTTATCGGAAAATTCTCCGTTGAATGTGCGCCGTTGCCTGTCGCTCGGACTGCCGATGCTGGCCGTCCAATGCGACGGCGTCGCCGAACTGATCCACTTAGATGACCGGGCGCAGGCCTTGTGTTCCGGCACGCCAACGGCACTGGCCGCCGCTTTGCAAAAGGCATTGCGCGAAGGTGTCCGGCCAGCGCGCGCCGCTGAAACGACCGTCGCCATCGACGGCTGGTTGCAATGGCATGAACGCTGGGCCAACCAAAATTCTCCAGCGATTCCAGCGACAAACGCAACGCAACCACTCGTCAGCGTCTGCCTCATCCATTTTAATCGCCCGGAATTTCTCGCGTTGGCTTTGGCCTCACTGCGCGCTCAGGATTATCCCAATTTCGAAATCGTGCTCGTGGACGACGGCAGCACCAAACCCGAGGCGTTGGCGTTTCTCGCCAGTCTTGAGCCGGAATTTAAGCAACGTAACTGGCAGATCGTTCGCCAGGAAAATCGTTACCTCGGCGCGGCGCGTAATAACGGAGCCCGGCAGGCACGCGGCGAATTTCTCGTCTTCATGGACGATGATAATTTCGCCAAGCCGCAGCAGCTTTCCACTTTCATCCGCGTCGCCCAAATCACTGGTGCAGAAATTGTCACCTCGGCCATGGACTTGTTCACGGGCAACGCCGCCCCGGCGTCCGACCACAAGCCCAAGGCGCGTTGGATATTTTTGGGAGCGGCCGCTGCGACGGGCGCGTTCCGCAATTGTTTTGGCGACGCCAACGGGTGCATCCGGCGTGCGACGTTTCTGCGCTTGGGTGGTTTTACCGAAGATCGCGGAATCACCCATGAAGATTGGGAGTTTTACGCCCGCGCCGTCCTGCAAGGTTGTCAACTGGAGACCGTGCCCGAAGCCCTGTTTCATTACCGCGTGGCCAATCACAGCATGATCCGGAGCACCCCGCGCTACGCAAATCATCAACGCAGTCTCCGGCCTTATCTCGCCGCCGTGCCCGCCCCGATGCAAGGACTCGTTCATTGCCTGCAAGGCTCGATTCTTTTTCCGGCCGAGAAAAACCTCCCCAATCCCAATCACGAAAATCTCCTTCGGCTGCATCGCCGCCTGGTCACCATCGCCAAAGAACTGATTCCCGCCGGACAAAAAGCCGCCGCCGAAGCGATCTTTCTCGAACTGCTCCAATCGGCTCACAGCACGCAACATCCGGGCATCGTAATGCAAGCCATGCTGGAGATCGGCGGTGCGCTGGTGGAAAACAATTGCGGCGCGCTCGCGGAAAATCTGTTGGAACAAGCCGTAAAAATTGCCCGCGCGAGCAACGACCCCGTCGCCATCAAAGAAGTGGCCGACCTGCTGCTAGCGGCGCGCCAAAGCCGCCATACTGAAAAAAAATCAACGCTGGAAAAGCCCGTCGTTATTGACGTAAAACCATCCACGCCGCCGCCGTTGATGCCACAAGTTTCCATCATCATCCCCGTTTTTGATAAACTGACGTTGACACGGGAATGTCTGGCCTCGCTCGCCCGCATCCAGAATGTCTGTCCCTCCGAAATCATCGTCGTGGATAATGCTTCCACCGACGGCACAACTGATTTTTTGCGCGCGCAGGAAAAAAACAGACAACTCCGGCTCATCGCCAATGCTGAAAACAAAGGTTTCGCCCAGGCCTGCAATCAAGGCGCGCAAATCGCCCGTAGTCCTCTGCTCTTATTTTTGAACAACGATACGCAGGTCACCGCCGGCTGGCTGGACGCGTTGGTTCACGCCGCGCAATCGGCCAACATCGGTGTGGTCGGCGCCAAATTACTTTACGCGAATAACACGATTCAACACGCGGGCATTGGCTGGATTAATGGTTTGCCCGATCATCCGCATCGCCACGCCGCCGCCAACGCGCCGGAAGCAAATCAGTTTCGCGAGCTCGACATGGTCACCGGTGCGTGCCTGATGATTCATCGCGATTTATTTTTGCAACTCAGCGGCTTTGATGAAATTTATCAAAACGGCGTGGAAGACGTTGATCTTTGTCTGCGCGCCCGCGCCGCCGGACGCAAGGTGGTTTATGAACCGAAAGCCGTCGTCTATCACCTCGAAGGTCAGAGCGTCGGACGCTTCAACCACGTCAACGAGAACCTCAAAATTTTCTTTCAGCGTTGGGGCAAGTCGTTCGACGCGCAAAAGAATTTCATCGTGCCAGAGCTGGTGAAAATCATACCCGCCAGCCGCAGCACGTTGTTGAAACCAAGTCAATCGGCGGCTAATAAAATAGATTGGCTCGGCTCCTTTCTCGATCACGGGAGCCTGTCGCACGTGAACCGCGAGCTGACCGGCGCGTTGCAATCATTTCCCGAGTTTCAATTAAACCGCGTGAATACGGGCGTCATAAGTTCGGCTGGTTTTGAAACGTTAGCGCAGGAAATTTCCAAGACAGCCTCGGCTGCTGCTGCGGTCACGATTCGTCACGCATGGCCACCGGATTGGCAACGTCCCGCGCACGGAAAACTGGTCGTCATTCAGCCATGGGAATTTGGCGCGTTGCCCGCCGACTGGATTCAACGCGCGCAAAACGTGGACGAATTTTGGGTGCCGTCCCACTTTGTTCGCAACTGCTACCTTGAGTCCGGCGTGTCGGCGCAAAAAGTTTTTGTCGTGCCGAATGGGGTGGCCACGGAGAAATTTCATCCACTCATTGCGCCGATGAAATTAGCGACGTCGAAGAAATTCAAATTCCTGTTTGTCGGGGGCACAATCGGACGCAAAGGGCCGGATTTATTGCTGCAAGCTTACCTGGAAAATTTCACAGCGGCGGATGATGTCTGTCTGGTCATCAAAGATTTCGGCGGCCAAAGTTTTTACGCCGGACAAACGTTTGAAGCGCAAATTCGCACCGCGCAAGCCTTGCCGAACGCACCCGAAATTTTATATCTCAACGTCGAATTGCCGCCGGAAGCGTTGCCCGGACTTTACACCGCGTGCGATTGTTTCGTGCTGCCGTATCGGGGCGAAGGTTTTGGTTTGCCCGCGCTCGAAGCAATGGCGTGTGGCCTTCCGCTCATCGTCACGGACGGAGGCGCGACGGATGATTTTGTCCGCCCTGAATTTGCGGATCGCATTCCGTCCGAACGCAGATTCATCGGCCACGAAGTCGGCGGCATGAAACTCGTCAGCGCAGGCTGGTTGCTGGAACCGAATCTCGTTGCGTTGGGCGAACGGATGCACCACGCATTCGCGAACCCTGACACAGCGCGCCTGCGCGGCCAACACGCCAGCCGGCATGCGCATGAATTTTTCTCGTGGAAAAACGCGGCAACCATCGTCGCGCAACGCCTCCGAGAACTTGCCTCCAACCCCAGCGAATCGGCGAAGCCTGCACCAAAAAAATCCGCACCCGTCGAACTCCCGCCCGTGGCACACATCGGCCAGCTGAACGAGGCCCGACAATCATTAGGTCAGAAAAAATTTCCAGCCGCGTGGGAAACCACACTCGCGGCCATCGCCCAACGCCCGTTTCATCCCGAAGCTTTTTTACTGCTCGCAGAAATCGCGTTAGCCGCGGGTGATCCAACCAGCGCGCGCCAATGTGCCCAACACGCCCGCGACCTAGCCCCGGATTGGAATGCGCCCAAACAATTTTTAAAGAAGCCGCTGAAAGGCAACGCCAAGTTGGATTGGCTCGCATTGCCGCCAACTTTCAACGTTCAACCAGCAACTTCCAACCCGTCGTTGTCCGTCTGCCTGATCGTCAAAAACGAGGAAAGATTTCTCGCGCAATGTTTGAA
>JAMFSJ010000051.1 GCA_026225255.1 Methylacidimicrobium fagopyrum
ACGGGTTCGCGGCGGAAGTGACGCGCGTGGCGCGCGAAGTCGGGACGGAAGGCAAACTCGGCGGTCAGGCGGCGGTGCCGGGCGTGGCGGGGACATGGAAAGATTTGACGGACAACGTCAATTCCATGGCGTCCAATTTGACGGGGCAAGTGCGTAACATCGCCGAAGTCGCAACGGCCGTGGCGCGGGGTGATTTATCGCGCAAGATCACGGTGGACGTGAAAGGCGAAATTCTCGAACTCAAGAACACCATTAACACGATGGTGGATCAGTTGAACGGGTTCGCGGCGGAAGTGACGCGCGTGGCGCGCGAAGTCGGGACGGAAGGCGAGTTGGGCGGTCAGGCGCAGGTGCCGGGTGTGGCGGGCACGTGGAAAGATTTGACGGATTCCGTGAACGCGATGGCGACCAACCTCACATCGCAGGTGCGTAACATTGCGGAAGTGACGACGGCGGTGGCGAAAGGCGATTTGTCGCGCAAGATCACGGTGGACGTAAAAGGCGAAATTCTCGAGCTCAAGGAAACGATCAACACGATGGTAGATCAATTGAATGCCTTCGCCTCGGAAGTGACGCGCGTGGCGCGCGAAGTCGGAACGGAAGGCAAACTCGGCGGTCAGGCGGCAGTGCCGGGTGTGGCGGGAACGTGGAAAGATTTGACGGACAACGTCAATTCGATGGCGAACAATTTGACGGGTCAGGTGCGTAACATTGCGGAAGTGACAACGGCAGTGGCGAAAGGTGATTTGTCGCGCAAGATCACGGTGGACGTGCGCGGCGAAATTTTGGAATTGAAAGACACCATTAACACGATGGTAGATCAGTTGAACGGGTTCGCCGCCGAAGTGACACGCGTGGCGCGCGAAGTCGGGACCGAAGGTAAACTCGGTGGTCAGGCGGCGGTGCCGGGTGTGGCGGGAACATGGAAAGATTTGACGGATAACGTCAATTCGATGGCGAACAATCTAACGACGCAGGTGCGTAACATCGCCGAAGTGACGATCGCTGTCGCCAACGGCGACTTGTCGCGCAAAATCACGGTGGACGTGCGCGGCGAAATTTTGCAGCTCAAGGAAACGATCAACACGATGGTGGAACAATTGCGTTCCTTTGCTTCCGAGGTGACGCGCGTGGCGCGCGAAGTCGGGACGGAAGGACGTCTCGGCGTGCAAGCCGTCGTGCCCGGTGTCGCCGGCACGTGGAAAGATTTGACAGATTCGGTGAACGCGATGGGTGCGAACTTGACGGCGCAAGTGCGTAACATCGCCGAAGTGACGACGGCGGTCGCCCGCGGTGACTTATCGCGCAAAATCACGGTGGACGTGAAAGGCGAAATTCTCGAACTGAAGAACACCATCAATACGATGGTGGATCAATTGAATGCGTTCGCGGCGGAAGTGACGCGCGTGGCGCGCGAAGTCGGGACGGAAGGCAAACTCGGCGGTCAGGCGCTCGTGTCCGGCGTGGCGGGCACATGGAAAGATTTGACGGATTCGGTCAACGTCATGGCGAACAACCTCACCGATCAGGTGCGCGGAATTGTGCGCGTCGTGACGGCGGTGGCGAATGGTAACTTGCGCCAGAAACTCACGGTCGAAGCGAAAGGCGAAGTGGCGGCGCTGGGCGATACGATCAATGACATGACGGACACGCTGGCGATTTTCGCCGAGCAGGTCACGAACGTGGCGCGCGAAGTCGGTGTGGAAGGCCGCTTGGGTGGTCAGGCGCACGTGCCGGGTGCGGCCGGAACTTGGAAAGATTTGACGGGTAACGTGAACCTCCTTTCCGCGACGCTGACCACGCAGGTCCGCGCGATCGCGGAAGTGGCGACGGCGGTGACGAAAGGTGATTTGACCCGTTCCATTCAAGTCGAAGCGCGCGGCGAAGTTGCCGATTTGAAAGACAATCTTAACACGATGATTTCAAATCTCCGTGTCACGACGGAAAGTAATCAAGAACAGGATTGGTTGAAAACGAACCTCGCGAAATTCACGCGCATGTTGCAAGGCCAGCGCGATCTGTTCACCGTCGGAAAGATGTTGCTGTCCGAATTGGCTCCGCTCGTGGAAGCGCAACAGGGCACGATTTATCAGATGGAAACGGGCGAGGAACAGGAACCGGTTCTGCGTCTGCTCGCGGGTTACGCGCAACGCACGGGCCAGCCCGGACAAATTCCCGTGGGCGATGGCTTGGTCGGTCAATGTGCTTTGGAGAAACAACGGATTCTGCTGAACAATGTGCCCCGTGATTATACCAAGGTTCATTCCAGCTTGGGTGAAGCGCCGCCCGTCAGCATCGTAGTGCTGCCGATGTTATTTGAAGGCCAGACAAAAGCGGTGATCGAACTCGCTTCGTTAAAACCGTTCAACGTTACGCACATCACGTTCCTTGAACAATTGACGCAGTCCATCGGTGTGGTGTTGAACACGATTGAGGCGACGATGCGCACGGAAGGTTTGCTCCAACAGTCGCAGCAGTTGACCGTGGAATTGCAATCGCAACAAAAAGAATTGCAGCAGACGAACGAAGAATTGGCGCAAAAAGCGCGGCAGTTGGCCGATCAGAACTCGGAAGTCGAACGCAAAAATCAGGAAGTGGAACAGGCCCGTCGCGCGCTCGAAGAAAAAGCGATCGAGCTGGCGCTCACGTCGAAATACAAATCCGAATTCCTCGCGAACATGTCGCACGAATTGCGCACGCCGCTCAATTCCGTGCTGATTCTCGGCCAACAATTGGCCGAAAACGCCGCTGGTAACTTGACCACGAAGCAGGTTGAATTCGCGAAAAACATTCATTCATCCGGCTCGGATTTGCTGAACTTGATCACGGACATTCTTGATTTGTCCAAGATCGAATCTGGGACGGTGACGGTGGAAGCGGAAGAAATTAATTTCCCGTCGCTGCGCGATTCCGTCGAACGCAATTTCCGTCACGTGGCGGATTCGAAGGATCTGCCGTTTCAGGTCAACTTCGACACGAACCTGCCGCGGGCAATCGTCACGGACCCCAAGCGGTTGCAGCAGATTCTCAAAAATCTGTTGTCGAACGCGTTCAAATTTACGTCTCAAGGTCATATCGAAGTCAAAGTGGAGGCGGTGACCAAAGGCTGGTCGGTGGGGCATTCCGGGTTGAACCGGGCGGCCAAAGTGATCTCCTTTGCGATCAACGACACCGGCATCGGCATCGCCCCGGAAAAACAACGGTTGATCTTTGAAGCGTTTCAACAAGCCGACGCGGGCACGAGTCGTAAATACGGCGGCACCGGCTTGGGTCTGGCGATCTCGCGCGAACTGGCGACGTTGCTCGGCGGGGAAATTCGTTTGAACAGCGTGCCGGGCGAGGGCAGCACCTTTACGCTTTATTTACCGCTCACTTATAACGAGCCGGCTTCGGAAACGGTGCTTACCACGGCCATGCCGCAGGCCATCTCACAACCGATCATGCGGGAAAAAGAATCTAATATTTTGGATGATCGCGAACACATCCAGCCGGGCGAAAAAGTATTATTGATCGTGGAGGACGATCCGCATTACGCGCGGGTGCTATTGGGTTTGGCGCGCGAAAAAGGTTTTAAAGGCATTGTCGCCACGCGCGGAAATGCGGCTTTGTCGCTCGCCCGCCAATATCAGCCGACGGCGATCACGCTGGATATTTTCCTGCCGGACATGCTCGGTTGGACCGTGTTGAATAATTTGAAATTGAATCCGGCGACCCGGCATATCCCCGTGCAGATCGTTTCCGTGGAGGAAGAGCAGCGACACGGATTGTCGCACGGCGCTTTTTCTTACATCGTCAAACCGGCGACGACGGAAGGTTTGGAACAATGTTTCGAACGGATCAAAAACTTCGTCACGCCGCGCACCAAACGGTTGTTGATCGTGGAAGACGATGACATTGAACGGAAGAGCATCGTGGAGTTGTTGCATCACGGCGACATTGAGATCGCCACGGCCGGATCGGGCATGGAAGCGATCAATACGTTGCTGGACCGGCCGTTCGATTGTTGTGTGTTGGATTTGCGACTGCCGGATATGTCGGGCTTTGATCTGTTGGATAAATTGCAAGCGGAACCGGCGTTGCGCGATATTCCAATCGTGGTTTTCACGGGTAAACATTTGAGCAGCGAGGAAGAAAGTCAGTTGCGCACCGTCGCCAAAAGTATCGTGCTCAAAGATGTGCAATCGCCCGAACGACTCTTTGATGAAACCGCGCTGTTCTTGCATCGCGTCATGGCGGATTTGCCGGAAACGAAACAGAAAATGTTGGAAAAACTCCACGCTTCGAATGACGTATTGCACCGGCGCAAGGTGCTGATCGTAGATGATGACGCGCGTAATATTTTTGCGCTGACCACGATGTTGGAAAATCAAGAAATGGAAGTGGTGAGTGCGACGAATGGTCGCCAGGCCATCGAGATCATCCAAAACAAGCCGGATATCCAAGTCGTGCTCATGGACATCATGATGCCGGAAATGGACGGTTATCAAACGATGCGCGAGATTCGCAAAGATCCGCAATTCGGCGCGTTGCCGATTCTGGCGCTGACGGCGAAGGCGATGAAGGGCGATCGCGAAAAATGTTTGGAAGCGGGCGCGTCGGATTACATCGCCAAACCGGTGAATACGAATGAATTATTGTCGTTGCTCCGCGTCTGGCTTTATCGGTAAATGAGCGGTGACAATGTATTCCAATTTTATGCTTAACATCCGATAACGATGAGCTTGAACAGTAATCAAACTGTTTCTGCGCCGGCTGTTAAGGGCGTCAATATTTTGCTCGTGGATGACGAGTCGCGAAATCTTGACGTGTTGGAAAGCATTTTGACATCGCCGGATTACCATTTGGTGCGGGCCAAAACTGCGGAAGAAGCTTTGATGGCGTTACTGGATGGGACGTTTGCGGTGATGGTGCTGGATATTCAAATGCCGGGCACGAACGGTATCGAGCTCGCGCATCTCATCAAGCAACGCAAGCGGACGCAGCATATCCCCATTATTTTCCTGACGGCGTATTTTCAGGAAGACAAAGATATCTTGCACGGTTACGAAGTCGGCGCGGTGGATTATCTGACGAAGCCGGTGGACGCCCGGATTCTGAAATCCAAGATCGCCGTCTTTGTGGAATTATTCCAAAAAAATCGGGAGCTGACGACGTTGAACAGCACGCTGGAAAATGAAGTTGCCCAGCGCATCAAGGCGGAACAGGCGTTGCGGGAAGCAAACGTGGAACTCGAGAATCGCGTGCAGGAACGGATGGCGTCGCACGCCGAATTGGCACGCGAGAAAGAAGCCCAAGCCCGTTTGTATGATGTGACGCTTTCGTCCATCACCGATCTGGCCTACACGTTTGATCTCGAAGGTAATTGGATTTACGCCAATAAACCCCTCTTGCGCCTCTGGGGAAAGTCGCTGCAGGAAATCACGGGGAAAAGTTCTTTGGAAATCGGGTATCCGCCGGAGTTGGCGGAGCGCCTGCTGCAACAAGTCAAGACCGTCATCCAGAGCCGCGAGCCCGTGCGTGATGAAATTTATTTTACGGATGCCGCCGGCGTTGAAGATTGTCACGAATACATTTTAAGCCCGGTGCTGGCTCCCGATGGCACCACCGTCGCGGCGGTCTGTGGCACGACGCGCCTGACCACCGAGCGCAAGCGTGTCGAAGGTCTGTTGCGCCAAAACGAAGCCTTGTTTTCCGCACTGGTGGATCAAGCGCCCAACGGCGTCTATGTGGTGGACGCCCAGTTTCGGCTTCAACAAATCAACGCGCGCGCGCGCCCGGCGTTTGAAAATGTTCATCCGCAGATCGGTCGTGATTTTGCCGAAGTCATGGAAATCCTCTGGGGCCCGACCGTGGGCGGGGAGATCGTGAAAATTTTCCGGCACACCCTGGCGACGGGTGAACCTTATATTTCACCGCGATTTTCCGAAACCCGTCAGGATCTCGGCGAAGAAAAATCTTACGAATGGGAAACGCAACGCGTAACGCTGCCGGATGGCCAGCACGGAGTGGTCTGCTATTTTAGCGACATCACCGAACAGGCGCGCGCGGGACAAGCGGCCCAACGGCTCGCGGCCATTGTTGAATCGTCCGCCGACGCGATCATCAGTAAAGATATCAACGGCGTCATCACCAGTTGGAACTATGGCGCGGAACAGCTTTTTGGCTATCACGCCGCCGAAGTCATCGGCCAGCCCATCACGGTTTTGATGCCGAAGGAACGCTGGAATGAAGAGCCCAACATTCTCGAACGCATCCGTCGCGGCGAACGGATAACTCATTATGAAACCATCCGCCAGCGCAAGGATGGCAGCTTGATTGATATTTCACTGACCGTTTCGCCCATCAAGGATTCGACCGGAAAAATTGTCGGCGCTTCCAAAATTGTCCGCGACATCACGCAGCAGAAATACGCCGAGCGGGAATTGAAACGCGTGCACGTTGAAATCGTGACCGCCTCGCAGGCGAAAGATGATTTTCTCGCGGCGCTATCGCACGAATTGCGCACTCCGCTGAATCCGGTGTTATTGCTGGCGAGCGAGGCGGCGGAAGATCCGGAACTTTCGCCCGCGATTCGCGCGCAGTTCACCACCATCCGCAACAATGTCGAATTGGAGGCGCGACTGATTGACGACCTTTTGGATTTGACCCGCATCACGAACGGTAAACTATCGTTGAATGTGGCGGCCTTGGATGTCCACGCGGTTTTACAAGAGGCGATTGCCATCGTCCGTCCGGAACTGAATGAAAAGAAAATCAGCCTGACCCTCCAGCTCGACAGCGAGAACTCGGCGATGACCGGTGACTCGGTGCGTTTGCAGCAGATATTCTGGAACGTGTTCAAGAACGCGGTGAAATTCACGCCGCAAGGCGGCCAGATCAGCGTCAAAAGCCGCTTGCACGATCAGGGTAAAAAAATTTCCATTGAGATCCAAGATAGCGGCATCGGCCTGACCGTTCCGGAGATCGAACATATTTTCAACGCCTTCTCGCAAGGGGAACACGCCGTCAATAAAAGCGTGCATCGCTTCGGCGGTTTGGGATTAGGACTGACCATCTCGCGGACGTTGGTGGAACTACATGCCGGCGTGATCCAGGCCAAGAGTGACGGACGCGGACACGGCGCAACTTTCATCATCGAACTTCCGCTGTCAAAAATGGAAACGCAAAGGGCCGCCTCGGACACGCCGGAGATTGGAACTCAATCGGCGGCGCCCGCGAAAAGGAAAGCTGGCTTGCGAATTTTATTGGTCGAAGATCATGAGGCGACCCGCACGGCGCTGATCTATTTATTGGGCCGCCAACAATGCAAAGTCAGCGCCGCCACTTCGGTGGCTGAGGCCCGGGAACTGGCGCGTCAGGAAAGTTTTGATCTGGTCTTATCAGACATCGGCCTGCCGGACGGCGACGGCTACGCCTTGATGTCGGAGCTGCGCGCGAATTTTGGTTTGAAAGGAATCGCCCTCACTGGTTACGGGACGGAGCAAGACGTTGCTCGCAGTCAAAGCGCCGGCTTCATCGCGCATTTGACCAAACCAGTGCGCATGGAAAGTCTCAAAAAGATTTTACACGAAGAATTGTGATTCACCGGCGGAAACGAACTTCATTCCAACTTCAAGATCGTCCCGGATTCTAGTGGTAAAATCGCATCGCCGCTGAAGATGGCCGCGTCCGCATGAGCTGCTAATATGACTTTGCAAAATGCACAATGCAATTGTCTGGGATTGCAGAATGCGGTTTTTTCTTGAGCCAACAAATTCAACTCAGCGAAAAAAGCCTTATTTTTTCGGTCGACCGCCAAGTTCGTTACTGGCATTGGCATTGCTAATTAGGAGGTGGAGCAAATCGTCATCTAAAAAATCCCAACGACTATGAAAAAATTATCCATTGAACCCATGCAGATCACCAAGATCATTGGCGTGACGTTATATCTGGTCACCTTGCCATTCATCAGCTTGGCCCGGGAGATAAGCGAAATGTGGAAGTGGGTTTCGGGGCACATCTTACCCGGTCGGTTGACCTCAAATCAGCCGAAAAAAGTTCTGCCGCTACCCGCACTGGTTCGGCGGTAGAATTTTATGCGTCATTATTTTATTTGTTTCCTGGCGCTTGGCGTTGGAATTTTTTGCGGATGCTCCTCCCTTCAAAAGACGACTATCCCGCCCGCGGCCGCTGACTCGCATAAAGTTGCTTTGCGCAACAACGCTGCGAGTTTGTTATATAATTTGTTGGGTGACGAAAAAAACGTCAGCAAAATTTTACTCATCAAACGGGATAGCCCGGAGCTGGGCCGATTGATAAAGGCGATTTCAGCGACTTCAAAGAATGTTAACCAACAGCTGGAACAGCTGGCGAAAATGGATCCCACTTTGGATTTACAGGCCTTGAAGCTGCCGCCCGGCGAAACGGCGACGCGGGAAGCGATCGCTAAAACAAAAGAATATGAGTTGTTATTGTCGTCCGGTGAAACGTTTCAGTTTGATCTGTTGATGACGCAGGCAGATGCCTTGAGTTATGGCTGGCACTTGGCGGGCATCGCCGCGGAAAATTCTTCGTCCCGGGAAGGAGCGCGGGTCTTCAATGAAATCCGCGCGAGTTATAAAGATTTATATACCCAGGTTATCGCCTTGCTTAAAACCGGAACGCACGAAGTTAAATAATTTGGATGGGTTTAATGACCTTCTTTTGAACCTTTTTCGATCAGCCGTTTAGTCAAAAATACCAGCCCGCCCATCTGTCCCCATTCCGACACAATATTGCCGACGACTTGCCCCCATTTACTTTGCGGATCCATCCGCCAAAATAAAATCGCCCAGCCGATGCCCGTCACGATGATGAATAGCAAGAGGGAGTGTCGCCAGAGAAAATCCAACAGGCCATTGGGCAATCGACCTTTAACGCGCCGGCTTTCAGCCGAATGAAATTCCAATAGATACTTGGTGCCTAAAATAATAACCACCGAGCCGCTCCAATCAGCCACCGCGTTACCGAAGAAAGATCCCAGATGAGTGGCGGGGTCGGCGTAGCAATAACAAACAAGCCACAGAATGAGGAGTCCGATCGTGACGATACTTAAAGAATGTTCATAAAAAAATCCCCGGCGGCGGGTGCGTTTGGTTTTAGCCATAGTGTTAATGAGGATAGAGGTAGTTCAGGCAATCGCCCACTAGAACATTCTTAATAGTGCGGTCTGCAAGTAAGTCAAAAAGTTCCCGCGCATTTTGCATGCCTCATGGTTTTGAATTTAGTCTAAAACCCTGAATTCATTGGCTTTAATCAATAAGTCCACCTTGGCATCAGTTCTGCAGGGAGTATTTCGTGAATCGACTAAACACAGTTGAGAAAGGAACTATATGATTGGCTGGACATTAATGTTTTTGGTTATCGCGCTGATCGCCGGCGTATTGGGATTCTCGGGCATTGCCGGCGCGGCGGTGGGAATCGCTCAAATTATATTCACCATCTTTCTGGTTTTATTTCTGGTTTCACTGGTGATGCGACTGGCTGCGAAATAAACCATCAAACGAAAGGCTATTTATGGCACGAGGAGATAAATCAAGTTATACGGACAAACAAAAACGCATGGCGGAGCACATCGAAGACAGCTACGAAGAGCGTGGTTTGAACTTGCGGGAATCAGCGCGACGCGCTTGGGCCACGGTGAACAAAAGCACAGGTGGTGGTAGAAAGAGCGGCTCCGGTCGGAAGCATGGTTGGTAAATTTTTAGTCAGGTAAAAAACTTAAATACAAAAATACAAAAATGAAAAATCAATATCTACTCATTGTCACTATCTCCATTGCGGCCGTCGCGGTCGGCTGTAATAAATCCAATACGACGATGGATGACTCGAATGCGACCAACACCGCAACTTCAATGGCGGACTCGACCAAAACGGGCGTCAGCAATGCTTGGGAAAGCACCAAGAACGTGGCGACGAATGCCTGGGCAAAAACCGTCGAAGTAACCACGAATACTTGGCAGGATATCAAACAGTCGCTTCAATCATCGGCTAATTATACCTATGACAAGAAGGACGCTTTTGTAGCCGATGCCCAGGCTGATTTGGCCGTGTTGGATCAAAAGATCAGTGCCTTGTCGAATAAGATTTCCTCGGGCAGCGATTCCGTGAAGGCCGATGGCCAGGCGAAGCTGCAGGATTTGGAAACCCAACGCTCGGCCTTGGATAAAAATCTGGACGCGGTGAAAGCCTCGACCGAAACCGGCTGGAACGACACCAAGACTACTTTCGTCAATGCTTACAACGCCACTAAGAGTTCGTTGAAACAAGCTTGGCAATGGGTTAACGACAAAACGAATACCTGATTCTTCCCATCCACAATTACCCTAAACAACTAACAAGCGGGCGCGAATTTAACAAACGCGCCCGCTCTTCTTTTGTTTACCGCCGATTTTTACGTTTACGATCCAGGCAGGCGAACGGTGAAGGTGGCGCCGTTTCCGTGAACACTCTCGCAGGCTAATTCCCCCCGCATATCCAGCACCAATTTACGGACGATGCTTAGACCTAGACCAGTAGAAGTTTCACCGCCGGTCGGCCGGGCGGAAAGACGTCCGTAACGGCGGAACATCCGGGCTTTATCTTCCGCTGTAAAACCGGGGCCTTCATCGCGGATCACGCACTCTCCGCGATTGCCCGCCGCTTGCACCGTGACAAAAATTTGTTTGCCCGGCGCCGAAAATTTGATCGCGTTAGAAAGTAGATTATCGAGCACCTGATCCAAAGCCTGCGCATCTGCCTGCACCATGACCGCCGCGGTGGAAAAATCTGCCTGAATCTCTAATTGTTTATTCGCGGCGACAATTTGGTAGTGCTGGACGACCGTCGTGGCGATGTCCACCAGATTGATCGTCACCGGTTTCAAAACGAGGCCGTAATCGGCGGCGGAATTCGCCAGAAATTCTTTCACGAACGTCAGCGACAAACCGCTGGAACGAAAAATATTTTCCGCGAGCAAGGTAAGTCTTCGATCGTCGGTTTTTTGGGCGTGTCCAAGCAGCAACTCCGCGCTCATATTGATGCCGCCGAGATAATTTTTAAGATCGTGGGTCAGGATGCCAACCAATTCATCTTTGTCCACGGCCAATTGTTTGAGCTGGTCGCGCGCCACTTTCAAAGCCAGTTGCGTGCGCACGCGCGAAACCAGTTCCGCCTGATTGAATGGCTTGGTGATATAATCCACGGCGCCGGCATTCAGCGCGCGCACGATGAAATCTTTATCGTCCGACGCGGAAAGAAAAATGATCGGAATGTCTTTCCACTCGGGATGCGCCATCACTTGCGCGCACACTTCATAGCCGCTCATGCCGGGCATCAACATATCCAGCAAGATCAAATCCGGTTTGCGCAAGGCCAGCCGCTTTAGCGCCGTCGGGCCGTCGCTGGCGGGAATGATTTCGTGGCCCAGTTTGCCGAGCACCGAGCCGACGACTTGAATGTTCGCCGGTTGATCGTCGACCACGAGAATTCGCGCCGGTGTTATTGCGGTCAATGGATGCAAGGGTTTTGTGATGGGTTCCACGGCGTTCGACTTCATGGCTGGGCGGTGGCGGCAAGCTGTTCGACTAACGCGCCGAATTCGCCCAGATGTTTTTCCAGATCCGTCACCGCATAATTTTCGGTGTCCAACAGAATTTTTTGAGCGTAGATGACCAGCGGCCGGCATTGCCAGCGTTCGCCCAAACCTTCGAGCCCTTGCGCGAAAACTTTGCTTTCGTTGACCGCCACGCTGTCGCGGATCGCTGGCCACGGATCCACTAATAACAGCCGCAATTGCGAAATTAATTCTTTCGGCACCGGCACCACGGGCGCGGAATCAACCAGCGTCGTTGCCTTGGTGCCACCCGTTTCTTTGACCGCGTCCGTTGGATTTATTCGCGGTAAAAAGTCCGCCAGTTCCGCGAACAGTTCGCGGCGTGAAAATGGTTTGCGCACGAAGCCGCTGAAACGTTCTTTCAATTGATTGTCTTCGCTCTTCAGATTGGAAGCGGTTACGGCAATGATCGGCATGAACTCCAAGCCGGGAATTTTGCGGATCGCATCGAGCGCTTCGTAGCCGTTCATGCCGGGCATCCGCACATCGAGCAACAAAATGTCAGGCTTCAGTTCGCGCGCTTTGGCCACGGCCTCGCTGCCGTCGGAGCCGAAAAACAAACGATGATGCGACCCTTCAAACATGCCGGCGATCAAACGGCAATTGGCTTCATTATCATCGACGATCAATAAAGTTGCCGGGCGTAATTCATTGAAATCGATTTTATCCACCAGCCCGGATTTTTCAGATGCCGCCAATCGGGCCGAAATCGTGACGTCGGGAAAACGGAGGTGAAACGCGGACCCTTGTTCCATCACGCTGGCCACGGTCACGGTGCCGCCCATGATTTTTGTGAGCCGTTTGACGATGGAAAGTCCCAGCCCGGTTCCTTGTTTTTCTTTTTCCAGATGGGCGCCCGCCTGGACAAATGGTTTGAAGATGGCGTCCAATTTATTTTGCGGAATACCGACGCCGGTATCTTGCACGTCGATCATCAGCGTGACGTGGCTGCTGGCGATTTGCTTTTCCCAGGAAACCCGCACTTCTACGCTGCCATGGTCGGTGAACTTCACCGCATTGCCGACGAGGTTGATCAAAATCTGTCGCAGCCGGATGCGATCCAGCAACAACGCATGCGGCAAATTATCGGTGACATGACAAATCAACCGGAGCCCTTTTTTGGCGGCTGACTCGGCAAAGAGCGTGTTCACAAAATCGCAAATCTCGCGCAGGTCCGTCGGTTCGGGATGCAATTCCATGGCGCCCGCTTCGATCTTCGACATGTCGAGAATATCGTTGATCAACAACAGCAGAGAGGCGGCGCTGGAGCGGATGGATTTCAGATATTGTTGCTGCCGCGGATCGTGCAGATCATTTTGCAATAATTCGCTGAAGCCGAGAATCGCGTTCATCGGCGTGCGAATCTCGTGGCTCATATTGGCGAGGAAAGTGGTCTTTTCCTGATTGCTGTGCTCGGCTTGAAGTTTGGCCTCGTTCAAAAGACGTTCGCGTTTTTGTTGCCGCAAAGCGATCTGAGTCAGCCAGAAGGCGATCAGCCCCGCGCCGATGCCCGCGATGCCGGCCGCGAGGCTCGTTAAATTCGCGCGATAAATCTGCCGTTGAATCTGCGCCCGATTATCGGCCAACTGTTGCAATTGAAACTGTCTCAGCTGCTCCATTTGCGCACGAATGTCGTCCATGACAATTTTGCCTTCGCCCGAGGAAATCAAGCTGGCCGCGGTGCTGAAACTGTGGCCACGGGCGGTGACGACCCGATTTTGCCAGTCCAGCGTCATATCCGCCTTGCCGCGCAAAACCGTGACGGATTGTAAAAAATCGGGATCGCTGTGCGCCAATTGCACGAGATCGTCCAAGCGCGCCGGCAACTTGACGTCGGCCTCATTCAGCGGGCCCAGGAAGTTGGTGTTGCCCGTGATGACGTAACCGCGCGTGCCGGTTTCGGCATCCACCAGGTAGCGGAAAATATCATCCAGATCCTGACGCGTCGCGGACATTTGACGGCCTTTCACTAAACGCGCGGAGAGTTGCACCCACGAGATAGCCGCGAGCACCACGCTTCCAATCGAAAGCGTGATCCACAGGATCACAATCGTTTTGTAAAACCGATTCCCAAGTCGCCCCATAATATCTCCCGTTTACCGTCCCCACCTCGATCACGTTCCGAAGTGGATCGAAAACTATGTCTTTAATCCGCGCATGTCCAGCGATGGATTATGCGTCTGCTCCCTTTAACGGCTGCAATGAAACCGCAGTGATCACTTTGTGGATGAACCGAAGTTTTTCGGTGACCGGCGCCGGGATCACAAAGGGATATAAATCGGCCAATCCCATGCCGCGATTAAGTGAATTCAAAGCGCAGGTCAACGGAATCCACTCGGCCAACAGGTCGTCAAAATTCATCCGGTCATGGAAAACCACGGGTTTTATTTTTGGGGCGGCGACCGTCATCTCCGTGTTAACGCTCACGCCGAAACTGGCCGCCGTTTCCAGGCTGTCCATGATGTGCAGGTAGTGCGCCCAGGTTTCCGCCCAATCTTCCCACGGATGGGCACTAGCATAGGCGCTGATC
>JAMFSJ010000052.1 GCA_026225255.1 Methylacidimicrobium fagopyrum
ACCGCCGAAGCCGTCCAGCAGGCCGATGTCATCATGGTCGCCCTGCCGGATACCAAGCAGGCCGCCGCCTACAAGAAGGACATCGAGCCGAACCTCACCCCGGGCAAGACGCTCGTATTCAGCCACGGTTTCTCCATCCATTTCAAGACGATTGTTCCGCCCAAGAACGTGAACATCATCATGGTCGCGCCGAAAGGTCCCGGCCACACCGTTCGCCGTCAATATACCGAAGGCAAAGGCGTGCCGAGCTTGATCGCTGTTTATCAAAACCCCGGTAAAGACGCGAAGAAAATCGCGCTCGCCTGGGCCAAAGGCATCGGCGGCACCCGCGCCGGCGTGCTCGAAACCAACTTCAAGGAAGAAACCGAAACTGATTTGTTCGGCGAACAAACCGTTCTTTGCGGCGGCGCCAGCGCGCTCGTGCAAGCCGGATTTGAAGTGCTCGTCGAAGCTGGATATTCCCCGGAAATGGCCTACTTCGAATGCTTGCATGAATTGAAGCTCATCGCTGATTTGATGAACGAAGCCGGCATCAGCGGCATGCGTTTCTCGATCTCCGAAACCGCCAAGTGGGGCGACGTCAGCGTCGGTCCGAAGATCATTGATGCCAGCGTGAAAAAACGCATGGCTGCCGCGCTCAAAGACATCCAGTCCGGCAAGTTCGCCAAGGATTGGGTCAAGGAATATGAAGGCGGTTACAAACGCTATAACGCGCTGCTCAAAAAGGGCGAAACGCATCCGATCGAAAAAACCGGCGCCAAGCTCCGCGCGATGATGCCGTGGATGAAAAAACGTTCCATCAAAGGCGCGCAAGCCGCGTATTGATTGACGATTTCGGAATTACAATTTCCGATTTAAAACCAAAAGCCGCTGGAGAAATCCAGCGGCTTTTTTAATTTGCTCCGAAGGAGCGTCGGAAATTAGCCCGCCACATTGTGGCTGGACTCGCGCCCTGAAGGACGCTGGAAATTCTGGCCATTTTCCATCGTGCCTTCCGGCACTAATTTATTTTGTCCGCCGCCACCAGCCACTTCGTAGCTGGCTAATTTCCATTCGTCGCTTTGCGACTTGGCGGCTTTGCTTTTTTGCATTAAAAATCCGTGTTCAATCCGTGTTTCATCTGTGGCTAAAAATTAGCCCCCAAGCGTTGTCGGATCCGTCACATCGCCTTTGTTGTAATCAACATAAGCCTCGGTCAAATCGGCAGCATACATTACCGCATTCGCCTTGCCGAGATTCAGATTGATGTGCAGTTCAAATTCTTTGGGCGCAACGGCGGCGCACAATTCCTTGAACGTTGCCTTCGTTGGTTGGCCGCGTTTCAAACTCCAGAGAATTTTTTTGCTGCCGAGCGCGCTGTAACCGATGTCAATTTTCTCTTCCACCACTTTGGCCGCAGAATAACCGATCGCGTCAATGATGCGGCCCCAATTCGGATCGCCGCCGTGCCAACTCGTTTTCACCAACGCACTATTCGCCACGGCGCGCGCAGCGACATCGGCATCTTGAATCGTTTTCGCGCCATTCACACGCACGGTCGCCACGCGATGAACGCCTTCGCCATCGCGCACAATCATCTTGGCGAGCTCGAGTGCCACATGATTCAGCGCGGCGGAAAAAACCTTAAATTCGGGACTCTGAACCTTGAATTTTTTATTTCCCGCCAGCCCATTGGCGAGCACCAAAACTGTGTCGTTCGTGCTCATGTCGCCGTCCACGGTGATGCGATTAAAACTGTGCGCGACGGCTTCGTTCAACACCGCTTGCAACACTTTCGCGTCTACCGCCGCGTCCGTCGTGATGAAGCAAAGCATCGTGGCGTGCAAGCCGCCGTGCGGCAACGTCGCCGGCCGCGCACCCGTCGGGCTCATGCCCGGCTGGATCATGCCCGCGCCTTTGCACATGCCGCCGATGCGAACGGTTTTTCCACCGAGCTTAAATTCAATCGCGATCTGTTTGGGCCGCGAATCGCTCGTCATGATCGCTTCCGCCGCGTGATCGGCATGTTCCTTCGTGGAACCGAGTAGGATGGCGGCTTCGATAATGCCGGCACGAACATTATCCATCGGCATCGTCACGCCGATGCGGCCAGTGGAGCCAACCAGGGCGGAGCCGGCCGGAAAATTGAACGACCGTTCCGTGAACGAAACCATTTCGCGCGCATCCGCCAGGCCTTGTTTGCCGGTGCAGGCATTGGCATTGCCGGAATTCACGACCACAACTTGCGCGGTGCCGCGCTTCATGCGTTCCGCGCAAATTTTTACCGGTGCGGCGCAGACTTGATTCGTCGTGAACATGCCGGCGACCGTCGCGGGCGTTTCCGAAACGATCAGCGCGAGATCGCGCTTCGGACCTTTATTGGAACCTTTGCCGGTGCCAAGTTTTTTGATGTCGCAAAAAACGCCGCTGGTTGAAAAACCTTTGGGCGCGACAATCGCACCGGAAACTTCTTTAAATTCTTTTTTCATTATCGAGGTCGTAAAATCAACTTTTAATTCTCAGATTTTAATTTTGAATTGAAGACGGAAACCAACTGGATTCCAACTAAAAATCGAGGGTTAAAAATTCAAAACTCTGTCTTAGTTGCGTCCAATTCCAAGCGCACCATGCGCACGTGAACTTGGCCAGCCGCATCGGGCGGATGCTGGGCGAGGTAACGTTGCGTGACGGCGGCGATAAATTCTTCACGCACATTTTCGGGCACGCGCTGGACAAAAGGCAGCCACGTCGTGCGCAGCCACGTCGCAAAACCGGTCGCGCCGTGGTAGGTCGCATCTTTCGGTGCGAGTTTCAGCGCGTTGATTTTGAAGCCACATTTCGGTAACCACTTTTCGTAATTGCCGGGCGCGTAAAAAAAATACGGCAGCGGCATTTTTCGGAAAAACCCGCACCAACGCGGCAAACGCATTTCCGGACGCAACGCGAGAAAAACGTCGTGGGCATTGCCTTTGCCGCCGCAAGAGACGACGAGTCGCCCACCGGTTTTTAAAACGGATGCCGCCCCGCGCAAAAACTGTTCGTGATCGTCCACCCAATGCAAGGCGGCGTTGGAAAAAATCAAATCGAACTTTTGCGCGAAGTTAATTATGCGCGCGTCCATGATTTGAAATTTCAGATTTGAAATTTTCGAGGGCGGAAATGTTTTTTGCGCGAACTCAATCATCGGTGACGAAGCGTCCGTTCCCACAATCGAACCACGCGGCACGGCCCGGGCGATTTCCGCCGTGATTTTGCCATCGCCACAGCCGACATCGAGGATGTGTTCATCGCCACGCAAGTTCAGCTTCGCAATGAGTTCGCGCGCCCAGCTGTGTTGCACGGCGGAATTCGCCGCGTAATCAGCGGCGTTCCAGACGGTCGGTTTTGGCGAAGACAAGGTCACGAATCAATTTAAATGACGGATGGTAAAAAGTTCACGCAGTTTCGTGCTTTTTATTAAACTTTCAACCTTCAGCCTTCAAATGAGCCCCGCGGTTTCCGGCCAGCCGCACAAGATATTCAGGCTCTGCACGGCCTGACCGCTCGCGCCTTTGGTGATGTTATCTTCGGCGCTCATCACGATGAGCCGACCGGTGCGCGCGTCGAGCCGCCACGCGATTTCACAGACGTTCGTGCCGACGACATTTTTCGTGTCGGGCAACGCTTTACCTTCGAGCAAACGCACGAACGGTTCGTCGCCGTAAAATTTTTTGTAAGTGGCGGCGATGGTTTCTTCGGTCAATTTTTGCGCAGGCTCAAGATAGAGCGTCGTCAGAATGCCCCGATTGACCGGGATCAAATGCGGCGTGAATTGGATGACCACCGGCGTGCCCGCAGCGAGCGAAAGTTGTTCCTCGATCTCGGACAAATGCCGGTGTTTCGGCACGCCGTAAGGGCGGACGCTTTCGTTGCATTCGCAGAAAAGATAATCAATCTCCGCCTTGCGCCCCGCCCCGCTGACGCCGCTCATGGAATCGGCAATGATGCCGGTCGGCTTGATAAGACCGGCTTTGAGCAACGGAATCGTCGGCAACAAAATGCTCGTCGGATAACAACCGGGCGACGCGATGAGTTGCGAGGTCTTGATTTGGTCGCGATAAAATTCAGGCAAACCGTAAACGGATTTTTGCAGCAACTCTGGCGCGGGATGGTCGTGCGCGTAAAATTCTTTGTAAACGTTCGCACTTTTGAGCCGGAAATCCGCGCTCAAATCAATCACCGTGCAACCGGCTTTCAGCAACGGCACGGCGTATTCCGCCGCGACCCCGTGCGGCAACGCAAGAAAAACGACATCGGCTTGCTGCGCGAGCAATTCCGCGTTCGGCTCCACAAAACGAAGCGCCTTGGATTTCGGATGGCTGGCGAATTTCGGAAATACTTGCGCGAGCGTTTGCCCGGCATTTTGGCGCGAGGTAACGGCGACCAATTCCGCGTGCGGATGGTTCAGCAGTAGCTTGACCAGTTCTTCGCCGGAGTAACCGGACGCGCCGACGATGGCGATTCTCTTCGATTTCATCTTGAAAATAAATTAACCACGAAAAAAACGGATTAAAGCAAAGATTCTTAACGCGAATTTCACGAATCAAATCAACCCGGGTAAATTAAATTTGCGCTAATTAGCGTCAAACCAATTTACCATCTGGGCTTCATCAGTGCCCATCTGCGGCTCAAAGAAGACCCAGTTGCAACTTTGCAGCTTCGGTCATCATGCCTTGATTCCATGGCGGATCCCAGACGAGTTCGACGTTGGCTTCGTCAATCGGTTCGAGCGAGAGCAATTTATTTTGCACGTCCTGCGCGAGCACCGGACCCATGCCGCAACCAGGTGCGGTCAGCGTCATTTTCACGTCGGCCTTGAAACTGTTTTCGCCGACGGGCGTGAGGTGACAATCGTAAATCAAACCGAGGTCAACGATGTTCACGGGAATTTCCGGGTCGTAACAGGTCTTGAGCGATTCCCAGACTTTTTTCTCCAGCTGCTCCTGCGTCATCGGACCGCTCGTCGCCGTGGTGGACGGAGCCGCAACCACAACTTCAAAACCCAGCGCATCGGCGTCTTTCGACTCGATACGGAACATGTTGCCGTTGACGATGACGGTGTAAGTGCCGCCGAGCGATTGCGTGATGTGCGCGGTCTCGCCTTTTTGCAGCGTGACCTTTGTGCCGATGGGAACCACGGAAGCTTCCACGTCGCGCACCAAAACTTTTTGTTCAGAACTCATAAAAGTGATTCGATTTAATGACTAGCAACATAATGCCTTAAACGGCGGCGAAATCAATTAGGTGTTTCAACCTTTAGTAGGCTTCGTATTTGCGATACTCGATTGGCAATCGAACCGGTGACAAGCAAATAAGAAATTTTGCGGGTCTTCAATTGGTGCAAATACCATTCATGCTGAAGCGTGCGAAACGATTCGTCCTGCCGGGTGCCGTCTTGAACAAACGGAAAATCTGGCGCGCAAAGAATCACCAACTCATAAGTTCGTTTTGCAAGCTGTTCCAAAGCTGCTTCGACCTTTCCAAAGAGATGCTGGCTGTAAAACAATGTCGTTAGCGGCGAAGTGTCGCAAAATAGAAATTTATTTGCCCGCAGCACGATTTGATCTTCATTTGCGATTTGAGTTTCAGCGATGTAAACCATGTCTTCAAAAATGAGACCGCCATTTTTCCTTTCCCAAAGCTCCCGACCATATTCAGCGACATGGAAAGTATCGAAGTGTTTGGCGAGCTCTCCCGCAAGAACTGTTTTCCCGCTCGATTCTCCACCCAGAAAACACACCCGTTTCACAAACGAAGAATAAACCACAGCCGAAAGCCATTGGCGGTTTTTTTGAATTTCACCGCGTAAAACCGTTCCTGAAATTGGAATCTGAACTCTGCGATGATCCACCATGACGTGACAAACTTGAGGATGATCTGGTTCGTTGAGCCGGAAATAACGAGTCAGTTCTTCGGCAAATCCGTCCCCATAATTTTCACTTGTGAAGACCGCATCCACGCTCAACTCCAAAATATGCTGGCATAAAAAACCGCAAAAATGACGATGAATAATTTCTTCGGCATCGTTGGCTGGGATTTCCTTTGGATCGTCCTTTGTTTTTGCCCAAACTTGCAACCGCTCATCAGTGACCACCAATCTCTTGGCATGAGGAAAAAGTGCCGCCAACCATTGCTCGCGTTTTTCCGGTTCGCAGCCCGGCAATTCAGGTTTTGAATAACTGATTAAAACAACTTCGTCACACTCATTGAATGCACGTTGAATAACCAGTTCATGGCCGCGGTGTAGCGGTGAAAATTTACCAACAACAAGACCACGTTTGAACCGTTTGCTCATGCTGGTTGAATCAATTTACGCCAGCGCACCAAGGCGATGACGGCATTTATCCAAAAAGCCGTATAAAGAATTGCCGTTATCGTCAGTCCCCGATGTGCGTAAAGCGGCACGGCGATCGAGTTAACAAGCAGCCAACAGCACCAAGATTCATAACGTCGCCACATCAGCAGTAATTGTCCAAGGACGCTGAAAACTAAAATCACTGAATCAAAAAATGGCGCGTAAGCATCAGTAAACCTGTGCAGCAACCAGCCATAAAACACCGTTACTAAAATGCCGACGGCAAGCATCAAAAATAATGGAAGTGGACGAACATGACGCACTTGAAGAATTTCACCATGATTTCGACGCAGCCAAGACCACCACCCAATAAAACTCGTCACGATGAAAAATATTTGTAAGGTGACATCAGCGTAAAGTTTGGCGTTGAAGAAGACTATGACAAACAAAACACAGCCGATAATCCCTGTCCACCAAGTTTGCAAATTGTTGCGGGCAGCCAACACGATTGAAAGGGCATTAAATGCGTTGGCCGCGATTTCTACGCCCTTGGTCATGTTTCAATTTTATTCCGACTCCGTTGACACTGGTTGCTGTTCGCCTTTCAACGCACTCATCAAGGCATGCCACGCAAGAATCGCGCACTTCACGCGCGCCGGATATTTGTGAACGCCGGCGAATACGGCGAGTTTGCCGACATCGCCATTCACCTTGCCGGTCGTCACCATTTCGCGCACTTGCTCGAAGGTTTTTTCAGCGTCGGCTTTCGTTTTGCCTTTGACGTTTTCCGTGAGCAACGACGCGGAGGCTTTCGAGATACAACAGCCGGAGCCGGTAAAGCTAGCGTCCTTGATGACGTCGCCGTCGAGCGTGAGAAATAATTTCAACTGGTCGCCGCAGATCGGGTTGCGACCTTGCGCGGAGCAACTGCACTGCGGCATTTCATGGAAATTCCGCGGCTGCTTGCAGTGGTCCAAAATAACCTGCTGATAAAGGTCGTTGACGTCGTCGAACATAGTCGCTTCGCTTTTAGGCTTTAGGTTCTGGGCTCTAGGTTTCGGGAAATTTCTCCATGCCCAAAGCCTCAGGCCTCGCGCCTGATAAAATTACTTCCCTGCCAAATGATGGTTCGCTTCGAGGCGATCCCACACGAGCTTATCGATCTCCACGCGCGCGGGTTCGCACTTGATGCGCTCGGTGATTTCGCCGGCGAACGCGTGGATCAACATGCGCTTGGCCGTGTCCTCGCTCATGCCGCGCGAACGCAGATAAAAAACGCTCTCGGCATTCAGCTGACCGATCGTGGCGCCGTGCGTGCATTTCACGTCGTCGGCATAAATTTCCAACTGCGGCTTCGTGTCCGCCGTCGCGTCATCGGAGAGCAACAAATTTTTGTTCGTCTGTTTCGCGTCGGTCTTTTGCGCGATTTCGCGGACCAAAATCCGTCCGTGGAAAACGCCCTTCGATTTGTCATCGAGAATGCCGTTGAAATATTCGTGGCTCGCGCAATGCGGCTGCGCATGCTCGACGATCATGTGATGGTCGGCCAATTGTTCATTGCGCGTCAGATAAAGTCCGTTCAGGACGCATTCCAAACCTTCGCCCGCGAGTTTCGTGCGGATGTTGTTGCGCGATAATTTCGCGCCGAGCGCAAAGGAATGAACGCTCACGTTGCTGGCGCGACCAAATTCGCCCGCGATCGTTGCGATATGATACGCGTCCGTCGCTTCGTCCTGCAATTTGATGTGTTCGACCGACGCATTTTCGCCCGCGAGAATTTCCGTCACCGCGTTCGTAAAATACGCGACATTGCCCGTGCTGATGTAGCTTTCAACCACGGAAATTTTGCTGTTCGCTTCGGCAATGATGAGATTGCGCGGCAAAATTGTTTCGCCCGCATTTTTCGCAGATGAAATGTAAATGAGCTGCACCGGTTCCGCGACTTCGATGCCTTGGGGCACAAAGATAAATGCGCCGTCGGAAAAAAACGCCTGATTCAACGCGGCGAACGCGTTGCCCGCCGTGGTCGCGTATTGGCCGAGATGTTTTTCGATGAGCTCGGGATGTTTCGCCAGCGCGGCCGAAAGGTTTTCAATCAGCACGCCGCCGGGAACTGATTTCAGCGCGGATAGTTTCGCGGAGAAAAATCCGTTCACAAACACGAGCCGGTTACCGGGCAAATGAGTGAAGATCGAGTCGTCCAACACTTTGGATTCCGCGCCGTTGACGGCGACTTCGCGCGCAAGCTGAAACGGTAATTGCGCGATGGGCGCGACGTTCGTGAAGCGCCAATCTTCGTCCGCCAACGTGGGAAAACCGAGTTCGGCAAAGCTCGCGAGACCGGCTTTGCGCACGGGCAACAGCCATTTCGGCTGCGCAGCGGTTTCCATCTGGCTGAACTGTTTGACGATCGGCTCCACGCCGTTACCTGAAATTTCTTGGGTCATAATTAGCTTTCTACCGAACGGACATATTTCCATGCAATCACGTTGCGTGCAAGTCTGCATTGCGGGCGCAAACGGTTGGCTGAACCGGCTTGACGCGTCGAAATCGAAAGTTCAATCTTTGGCCCAGTCATCAGATCAGAAGTTTCAAACGGGCTCAGGGGATTCAAACCAAACAACTTACGGCATGAAAAATCGGAACCAGAAGGAACTGACTTCTCCCATCCAAGATTTTTTGGAAGAACTCTATCGTGAAAACTTGGCCGTGAAAGACGGCGAAACGGCCACTTACATTCCCGAATTGGCCAAGGCAAATCCCGATTGGTTCGGCATCTGCCTCGTCACGGCGAACGGCGCGGTTTACGAAGTCGGCGACACGCGACAGGAATTCACCATTCAATCCATCTCCAAACCGCTCGTTTACGGACTTGCCCTGGAAGATAACGGACGTGAAGCGACCTTGAAAAAAGTCGGGGTCGAACCGACCGGCGATGCGTTCAATTCCATCAGCCTCGATCCGGGCACCGGCCGGCCGCGCAATCCGATGATCAATGCCGGGGCGATCGCCACCGCCGGATTGATCGCGGGCAAAACGGCGCCTTCACGCTTTAAGCGCGTGTTGGAAACATTTTCACGTTATGCCGGTCGCGAGTTAAAAGTGGAGGACACGGTTTACCGTTCCGAAAGCGAGACCGGCCATCGCAATCGCGCAATCGGCCACATGCTGCGCAATTTTGACAAGCTCACCGGCGATCCGGCGCCGAAGACGGAAAATTATTTTCAGCAATGTTCCATTTCCGTGAATTGCCGCGATCTCGGCGTCATAGCGGCGACCCTGGCGAATCGTGGGATCAATCCGTTGACCGGCAAAACGGCGTTGCGCGGTGAATATGTGGAAAGCGTGCTGAGCGTCATGGGCACATGCGGCATGTATGATTACGCGGGCGAATGGCTTTACAACGTCGGCATCCCGGCGAAAAGCGGGGTCGCGGGCGGCGTGCTGGCGGTGCTGCCGGGACAATTGGGCATCGGCGTTTTTTCGCCGCGACTTGACGTGCATGGCAATAGCGTGCGCGGCATCCGCATCTGCCAGGAATTATCGCGCCGGTTGGATTTGCACCTGTTCAATCCACCGCCCGTAGGCACCTCGGCGATCCGTTTGAAATTCACCGGCGCCGAATTTGGTTCCAGTCATGTCCGCAATCTTCAAGACGACCAGATTTTGCGGGAATCCGCGAATGTCATTCAAGTTTACCAACTACAAGGCAACTTGACTTTTGCTTCAACCGAGCCGGTGGTTCACGACGTTCTGGAAAATTTTAAGGGCATGGATTATTTGATTTTTGATCTGCGCCGCGTCTTGAGCCTGAACGAAAGCGCCGGACATCTGTTTCATTCGCTCATCATCAAACTGGCGCCGCTGGAAAAAATAATCGTTTTCACCCATCACGAACATCTGCCGCTCCTGCGGCACATGCTGAAAGCCAAACTCAAGGGTAAGTTTGACGAACAATTTCATGCATTTGGTGACAATGATCTGGCGCTGGAGTGGTGCGAAAATCAGTTACTCGAAAAATTTACCGATACGCGCGTCACTGCTAACCGTCTGAAAATGGCGGATTATCAATTACTGCATGATTTTTCGGCGGCGGAATTGGCGGTCGTCCAACCGTTGCTCACGAGTCGCGCCTACAAACGTGGCCATGAAATCATCAGCGCCGGCGACGAGGCGCGGGAAATTTTTCTGCTGGCCCGCGGCGGCGCGAGCATTTATCTGCCCGGCGAAAAACGGCACCGACTCGCCAGTTTTTCGCCCGGTATGTGTTTCGGCGAAATGGCTTTCATCGATGGTGCACCGCGTTCTGCCAACATTGTGGCCGACACGGACGTTGAATGTCACACGTTGAGTCTGGAGGATTTCACACAGTTGGGAAAATCACATCCGACTTTGAAAATCAAATTGCTCGAACATCTTTGTCTCGACCTCACCCGCAAATTACGCAAGGCGAATCGTGAGTTGAGCGTGCTGGAATAACCTGCCAAAGCAACTTGCCTTCGTCCGCGCCAATGGCAACTTATCCGCCTGATGCTTTCGCAAGATACTGTTTTAGACGCGCTGAAATCCGTGAAATATCCCGGCTATTCGCGCGATATCGTTTCCTTTGGCCTCGTCAAAGATATTTCCGCCGCGAACGGCGCCGTGAGCGTGACGATGCAACTGACTTCGCCCAACGCCGAAGCCGCCGCGCAAATCAAAGCTGAAAGCGAACGCACGCTTAAAAATTTACCCGGCGTGAATCACGTTCACGTCGAAGTGCGCCAACCTGCCGCCGGTCAGGCAACGGGTGCGAATAATCCGTTCGCGAATCAGAATAAAGTTTCCGGCGTGAAGCGGATCATCGCCGTCGCCAGCGGCAAAGGCGGCGTGGGGAAATCCACTTGCTCGGTAAATCTCGCGTGCGCGCTCACGCACCTCGGCGCGCGCGTCGGCTTGCTGGATTGCGATATTTATGGACCAAGCATTCCGTTGATGATGGGTATCAGCGAACGTCCCACGGTCAACGCCGCCGAACAACTCGTGCCGCCAATCGCGCATGGCGTCAAAGTGATGAGCATCGGATTGCTGATCACGGACGATCAACCGGTCGTCTGGCGCGGACCGATGATCACCAAAACCATCCAGCAATTTTTGCTGTCCGTGGATTGGAGCGATCTGGATTTCTTGCTCGTGGATTTGCCGCCGGGCACCGGCGATGCTCAATTATCACTTTGCCAGACCGTGCCGCTGGATGGCGGCGTCATCATCACCACGCCGCAGGAAGCCTCGCTCGGCGTCGTGCGTAAAGGTATTTCGATGTTCAACAAAGTGAACGTGCCGATTCTGGGCATCGTGGAAAACATGAGTTACTTCACCACGCCGAATGGTGAGCGCGTGGAAATTTTCGGTCACGGCGGTGGGAAAGATGAAGCTGCGCGTCAAAAAGTTCCGTTCCTCGGCGAAGTGCCGATCTTCACCGAAATCCGTGAAGGCGGCGATAGCGGAATGCCAATCACCGTTTCGACCCCAAATCATGCGGCGGGCAAAGCTTTTATTCAGATTGCGGAAACCTTGCGAAAGAATTTGAGTTAAGTAGTGGAACAGGCAGCTTGCCTGTCCAGTTGATATTCGATTTCCAAAAAACTGGACAGACTGGAACCGCGAAGAGGCCGCAAGTAACCTGACCGCAATCGCGCAACCCATTGAGCGCCAGCAATTCCCGACCTAAATCCCGGAGTCGAAAAACTGTTTCAAAAACGCTGACAACTTCTAAAAAAGTTGGCATGAACCAAGCTTATTCAAAGCCGAGGTTAGGTAAATGTTCCAAGTATTAACCGGCCCGAGCAATCCAAGTTAAATTGTGTAAATCAGTTATAAATTTGGACTGGAACATCGCCTGAACTTAGGCGCTTCAACCGCCAAAATAAAATGGTCGGGAGTCGGCTTGGTTGTGTGGTGATCAAGGCCATAATTAAAGAATATCGTCGGGATCGATTAGATGCCTGACTTGGGACTGGGTAATAGCAAAAGAATAAATGGGGATTGGGTTTTCCGTTTCCAGATTTCTGTTGCCAGTTGAACTCCAAAGATTTAACGTCAAATTCACTTTTATGTTGCACGCTGGAAAAGAATCGTCGGGGACAAACGATTTGCTGAAAAACTCGTCATTGTATCGGGAGTTTCAGGCTGAACGGGAAGAAATTCTCCGGCACAAATGGATCGAATCGGAAAAAGCAGGTCGAGACATCGGCTTTGAGCAGGCGTTGACGGATTGGATCATCAAGCATCGCTCAAGCTGGCGTAGAAACCGTCAATCTGCCCTTTCGAACTAATTAAAATTTGCTCCTTTAACGCCGCCCTGTGAGGTAGCGAAGGAAATTATGAACGCCCAACGCATCATGCGAATCGGCTCCGCCCGGCGGAGTGGATTCGCGATTTTTATTTTTCAATCATCCTCATCGTCACCCTCATCCTCAAATGGCTCGGAAACTTTGAGGATGAGGGTGACGATGAGCAGGAGTTTTTACCATGCCTGAAGCCACTGTCATTCTCGACGCCGGCGCGATCCAACGCGCACTCACGCGCATTGCCCACGAAATCGCCGAGCGCAACGCCGCCAGCACCGAAGTCGTGCTCGTCGGCATTCCCGAAGGCGGCGTGCCGCTCGCGCAACGACTCGGCAAAATTCTCGCAGAAATCTGGCAGCACGCCGTTCCCACCGGCAGCCTTGATGTCTCGATGCACCGCGACGATTTGGATCAACGCGCCGCGCCGAAAATTCATCCCACCGTCATGCCCTTCGATGTGAATGGCAAAACCGTGGTGCTCGTGGACGACGTTTTATTCAGTGGCCGCACGACGCGCGCCGCGATGGACGCACTGAATGATTTTGGTCGTCCGAAAAAAATTCAACTTGCGGTGCTGATTGACCGCGGCCATCGCGAACTGCCGATCAAGGCGGATTTCGTCGGCAAAAACGTGCCGACTGCCGCGCACGAAAATATTCACGTTCACAACGACGAAAAGGCTGAAGTGATTTTAGAACGAAACTTTTAGACAGAGTTAACCGAATGAACCGAATTATTTCAGAGCTTACGAACATCAAAATGAATTCTGAAAATTCTGTTCATTCTGTCAAAATATGAGCTGGACCAAAAAACATCTTCTCGACATCGAATCGCTCACGGCGGAAGAGATCACCACCGTGCTCGACACCGCCCGCGCCTTCAAAGCCGTTGGCGAACGCGCAATAAAAAAGGTTCCCGCGCTACGCGGCAAAACGGTCGTAAACCTGTTCATCGAACCGTCCACGCGCACGCGCATCAGTTTTGAATTGGCGGAACAACGGTTGACCGCCGACATCGTGAATTTTTCCGCCGACGCCTCGTCGTTCAAAAAAGGTGAGACGCTGAAGGACACGGCGAAAAACCTCGAAGCATTGAACGCGGATTTTATTGTCATCCGTCACAGCGCCTCCGGCGCGGCGCATTTTCTCTCACGCGTCGTGAAGTCCAGCATCATCAACGCTGGCGACGGCGCGCACGAGCATCCGACGCAGGCGCTGCTCGACGCGTTCACGATTCGTGAACGCAAAGGTAGCATCGCCGGTCTGAACGTCACGATTCTCGGCGACATTCTTTACAGCCGCGTGGCGCGCTCCAACATCTGGGCGCTCACCAAGCTTGACGCAAAAGTCACGCTCTGCGGTCCCTCCACGCTTGTGCCGAAAACGTTCGAGCAAATGGGTTGTCGCGTAACGCACAATGTTGACGAAGCGATTCGCGACGCCGACATCATCCACCTGCTCCGCATCCAACACGAACGCCAACGCAAAACGATGTTCCCCAGCATTGGCGAATACACGAACTTGTTCGGCCTAAATAAAGCGCGGCTGGCGAAAACGAAACCGGATTCGCTCATCATGCATCCTGGCCCGATCAATCGCGGCGTGGAAATTGACAGCGAAATCGCCGACTGCAGTCGCTCGCTGATCTTGGAGCAAGTGACGAATGGCCTCGCCGTCCGCATGGCAGTTTTGTTTTTGCTGAACGGCGGCAAAGGCCCGGGTGAAGTGATTAGTTGAGATGGGCTGAACGTAGAGTGCGAAAAAAAGGCAACGACGCTGCCGATAAAAAGTGCTGCCAACATTTTGTTGGCAGTTATTGCAATCGTAGTTCCCTTCTGCCGACAGAATGTCGGCAGCACTTTGGCGTAGTGACCAGCGCATCTTGCCGCAATTTTTTACGCTTCATTATTTTCCAAATTGCTTCGGCAATTCAAAGCCTTCGCGCTGGGCTAATTCTTTCCAACCGCTGGGAAAAAGGAAACGAAAGGCGGCGGGAAATTTTTCGGGCTTTATCGGTTCAGGATAAGTGTTAATCGCCTCCGCATTCGCTGACCGCCAACCAGATCGATAGCCGTATCCGGGCGCAGCAGAAATGCGATAAATTGAAAGTAGGTTTGTGTGATCTCCGACTGCACCGTCTTCGTAAATTCGATAATGTTCAAAATAGTTACGCAATAATTCCCCGCGTTCGGTTCCAATCCCGGAATTAACCGTAGAAAACAATTGGCTGATCGTCGCCTCATGAAAGACTTGGTTGGCGGGCACGGTGTAGCTTACCACCATCTCGCCGACGGGTCCGTCACGTTGCACATTTTCTCTGACCCACACTCCCATGTTGCTAAAAGCCGTAGCAAAAGCTGATTCCACGAACTGCTGTTCTTCGGGAGTGATAGCAAGCACGCCACGCACATCGTCCGTCAATTTCTCGCTGTCGGGAAATAGTTTTAATGGCTTCAAATGTGCGTCCGCGAGTGATGCTTTGCTGACCAATACATAGCTTTCCGATGAATTGCCGCCGGCGCCAAAGCTGGCCAACACCCGGTTTTGCAATTGGAGAGAAGCGTATTGAACATCATTAGTTCGAAAAAACGCCCTCAACTCTGGATCCATGACGGTGGTTTGAACATCGGTTGAAAGCGTGGGTTCAAGCTCATTGATTTTCATCTGGAACCGCTGAATTTCCGCGTGGATTTCTGCAAGCTGTTGAATTTGCACCTGCCAAGCGGCTTGGTTTGACTGGAGTTCATGTTCTTGGCGGCTGGCTGATTGCTTCAGCGCGGCCAAGCTGACGCCCATGATAGAAAACAACATCAATGCGATTATAAAATTTTTCATGGGGTGATGGAATTGGAGAGTCGTGCTCTGGCCTCAGACGCACAATATTGTTTTGCACGTTCAATGAGTGCCGGTGGACCTTGTGAAAACATTTGTGAGGAAATAATCCGTAATGGCATTGAACTGGTGCCGGTGCCATCACTGCCCCTCCAAGCAGCCAATGGCTCGGTCTGAGCATTCGGGAAAATGCTTATAGCGATCTCTTGACGCTGATCCCAAGCGTAGGTCGTATAACCCAATAAACGAACCTGTTCGTAATGCGTGAACTCAAATTGATCCGGTTTAACCATCGCCCACCGCTCGCTACCCAAGGCAGATTCTAAATCGGCGCATAGCTGGCTCATGGCGGAACGAATTTTTCCACCCATCGGCAAGAGCACGAAAATTTTGGATTCAGTCCCCGGTGGAAGTAAGATTTCTGATGATTGATTTGTTTCGTAAAGGCTCGTCGCGATAAGCTGATCAATTTCGTTAAAGTAATTAGTGAAAATTTGATCCGTCACTTCACGTTCCGGCACCGATAAATCCAAGAATTGATTTATCTTAGCGGCTAATTTGTCCGGCGTGTTCGGGCCTCCACCGATACCGATAGAAGACAAAGCCGATTTCGGCACGCGCACAAACGGCAAATCATCTGGCCAGCGATAATTATCGGACGTCAATAAAGCCCGACTCCGGGTTTTTAAGCTAGCATACTTCTGATTAATTTCTGTCGCTTGTGTTTGATTTTGGATTGTTTCAAGTTGCCTTTGTTCCATTCGGGCGAACTTAACCTGTAACTTTTCTAATTCGTCGGACGCGTCCAATTGCTCACCCTTGAAGGCATTTAATTTCGACTGTAAAGCCGCTACGGCATTCGTATTTATTCTAACGTGATTCCATTGCCACGTCACCGGCAGTGCCGCTGCGACCAAGCAAACCACTGCGGTCTGCACTTTGGTCAACGTTGCCAGCTGCGCGAGCCACGCGCTCAACCCTGCCAGCACCGGCGGTGCGGCTTGCAAGGCCGCTGCGGTCACTACTGAAGCGGTGGCAGCGGAAACAGTCGTCGAAGTCTGTTGCAAGGCCGCAGCGGCGGCCGTCACGGTAGCCGTTCTAAAACCGCGCCGTTGAAAAAATTGCGAAAGATTTTCCAATGCGGCCCGAACCCGCTTTTGCGCGGCATCTTCACTCACGCCCAACCGTTTACCGACATTGCTTAAATCTTGTTTCTCGTAAAAGCGTAGCAACAGCACGGTGCGATCTTTTTCGCGCAGCGACAGTAAGGCATCGTCCAGCAACGGCACGAGAGCGTTGAAAGCAGGCTGGTCATCAAGAGTTTTCATAGTCGTGCCCAGTTCCGCCGCCGTTTGTTCCCGGCGACGGCGGCGCATCTCACCACGCAGCCATAGCTTAGATTCCAGAATCGTGGTTTTGTGCAGCCAGGCCGGGAGTGAATCATCCGCCGCGAATTGCCAGGCCTTGCGCGCTAAAATGCTGAAAACGTTTTGAGAAATTTCCTGCGCTCCGCCCGCATCGCCGACCTTGTGCTGCGCTGTGGCGAAAACCAGATCGATGTGACGGCGGACGAGGTCGCGGAAAGCACCTTGATTCCCCGTCCGGGTAAACTGCTGCAACCACTCAAAATCAGACTGCGGCTCATTCATTTTCATCCATAGGCTGCCGCAGCGGGGTGAAAACCGAAATAAATTTTGGAAAAAGTGAAACGGATTGGAGAATTAAAGCGTTGAAACAACCACGCCAATCGAAAGTGCTGCCAACATTTTGTTGGCAGTTATTGCAATCGTAGTTCTCTTCTGCCGACAGAATGTCGGCAGCACTTTGGCGCAACGGCAACTCTTCCCCGCTTCAATTCATTACCGTTTCAAATCCCGATCGGATGCCACGCGGTTTTGTATTCCACCGTGTCGAGAATGCGATAGGGGTCTTCTACTTTCGCAGAGAACCAATCGGCAGAAGAATGGTCGGCGTAACGCTTGAGATTCGTTGCGACGCCGGCTTGCAGTTTCGGGCTGATTTCCGCGTCCCCGGCTCCGTCCACGATTGCGTTCACATCCATGTGCGTCGCGATGTGCGGCACGAGCTCGGCGCGTTTGCCGGTGAGAATATTTACTACGCCGCCCGGCAGATCGCTCGTGGCTAGAATTTCGGCGAAGGTCGCTGCGGGCAGCGGAAATTTTTCAGAAGCGATCACAATCGCCGCGTTGCCGCTCAAAATCACGGGCGCGACCAATGAAACCAGCGCGAGCAACGAGGGTTCATCCGGCGCGAGCACGATGACGACGCCAGTTGGTTCCGGCGTGGTGAAATTGAAATGCGAGGAGGCGACTGGATTTACGCTGCTAAAAACTTGCGAATATTTATCCGTCCAACCCGCAAAATGCACGAGCCGATCTACGGCCAGCGTCACTTCCTGCCTAGCTTTCGCGGAAGAAACGTTGGTGGAACGGGCGATTTCAGCGACCAATTCGCCCGCACGGTTCTGCAACATTTCGGCAGTGCGATAAAGGATTTGTCCGCGATTATAAGCCGAGGCTTTGCCCCAACCGCCGACCGCCGCGCGTGCGGCCACGACGGCCTCGCGAAAATCTTTGCGCGAAGCGTGCGCGTAATTGTCGAGCAATTCGCCTTTGGCAGATTTCGCGGGCAGATAACGTCCGCTCTCACTGCGCGGAAATTTTCCGCCGATGAAGAGCTTGTAAGTTTTTTTGACGTCCAGACGACTCATAATTTTTTCCCTTTGAACACAAATTGAACCAAGCCAACAGCGACCAAGATGCCGCCGCCGATGTAAAGATACATGGCCTTATCCGTAGGCGAACCGGTGAAAAGATTTTTCACCTGCGAATTGACCGCCTGCGAAACGTTGTATCCCCAGATCAACAGGACGATGCCCGCCCCCAAACAAACTGCGCCAATAGCTTTGTTCATAATGGCTTGGGGTTAGGCGCCTTTGCGTTTGACGAAACCGATTAGCACCAACAAAACGACCGCGCCGACGAAAGCACAGATTAGATTGCCGAGTAGGTTAGTAGTCGCCATGCCGAGCAGGCCGAATAAAAATCCGCCGAGAATTGCCCCGATGACACCAACGATGAGGTTACCCAAAAGACCGAAACCGTGACCTTTGACCACTGCGCCCGCCAGAAAGCCGGCAACCAGTCCGATGATAATAAACCAAAGTAAGTTCATAGTTTTATTTTCGAGTTTGTTGTTTGTTGCAACTTAATCCAACCGGCAATACGCCCCCAAACCTTGCAAACCGCCTTCGCGACCAAAACCGCTTTCCTTGTATCCGCCGAACGGACTCGTCGGATCAAATTTATTGTAGGTATTCGCCCAGATGACGCCAGCCCGCAATTTATTGACCATTTTAAAGATCTTGCTGCCTTTGTCCGTCCACACGCCCGCGCTCAAACCGTAAGGAATATTATTCGCGCGCTCGAACGCTTCTTCCGGCGTGCGGAAGGTCATCACGCTCAACACCGGTCCGAAAATCTCTTCCGAAGCCACGCGATGGGCGTGCGTGACGCCCGTGAGAAATGCTGGCGGAAACCAGAATCCTTTCGCGGGCAACGCGCATTGTGTCTGCGTCAATTCTGCGCCTTCGTCCACGCCGCTCTGCACGAGCTCGCGGATTTTCTGTAACTGAGCCGATGAATTGATCGCGCCGATGTCCGTGTTTTTATCGAGCGGATTGCCGACGCGCAACGTTTGGATGCGATCGCGCAATTTTTTGACGACCGTGGAATAAATGCCTTCTTGCACAAACAACCGCGAGCCAGCGCAACAGACGTGACCTTGATTGAAATAAATTCCGTTGATGACACCTTCGATGGCCTGATCCAGCGGTGCGTCCTCAAACAAAATATTCGCCGCCTTACCGCCGAGTTCGAGCGTCAGCTTTTTCTTCGTGCCCGCAACGGACTGCGCGATGCGCTTGCCGACTTCCGTGCTGCCGGTGAACGCGAGCTTGTTGATATCCGGATGATTCACGAGCGCCGCGCCGGTTTCGCCCGCGCCGGTGATGATATTCACCACGCCTTCCGGCAATTCCGCTTCCTGAAAAATCTGTGCCAATCGCAACGCCGTGATGCTCGTGGTCTCCGCCGGTTTCAGCACAACGGTATTGCCGCACGCCAATGCCGGCGCGATTTTCCATGCGGCCATGAGCAGGGGAAAATTCCAGGGAATGATCTGACCTACGACACCGAGCGGTGACGGCGTTTTTCCGGGGAACGCGTATTTCAATTTGTCCGCCCAACCGGCGTAATAAAAGAAATGCGCCGCCACGAGCGGCAAATCCACGTCGCGACTTTCCTTGATTGTCTTGCCGCCATCCATCGTTTCGAGCACGGCCAGTTCGCGCGCTTTTTCCTGGATGATACGGGCGATGCGATACAGATATTTGCCGCGTTCGCGTCCGGGCATTTTGCTCCAGACTTTGTCGTAAGCTTTGCGCGCGGATTTCACAGCCGAATCCACGTCCGCTGCATTCGCCGCCGCAATCGTCGTCAGCTTCTGCTCCGTGGCCGGATTGATGGATTCAAAATATTTCCCCGAGCTCGGCGCCACGAACTTACCGTTGATGAATAATTCATGCTGCGACGCGATGACGTAACTCTTCGAGTCTTCCGGCGCGGGCGCAAAGTCCCACTTGTTGCCGAAGTTCAATTTACGATCTTTCAACGGCACGACGGCGTGAGTTGACGTTGCAACCACCCGCTTTGTCGAAATTTTAGAAAGTTTAGTTTTCATTGAGACAGGATTAACAGAATTATACAGGATTAATGGAGCGATATATCCTCAATCTTGGTGACGCGAAACTTCTTTTTAAATTCAAGGCTTTGGCTTCCAAAATTAATTAATAAGCCGATGTCTTTGCCAGTCGCAACGAGATAGTTTACCAGTTGCACTTCGTGTTCCACGATGATTCTAGAAACCGCCTTTAGTTCTATAATCAGTTCGTCATTCACAATTAAATCAGCTTTGAAATCACCGACTATGACACTTTCGTAACGAACCTGAATTGCTTTATCAGATTCGACTTTGAAACCGACTTTAGCCAGTTCATAGAGCAACGCCTTTTGATAAACCGATTCAAGAAATCCCGGGCCAAGGGCACGATGCACTTTCATCGCCAGCCCAATGATTTTTCCGGTCAAATCATTATTTAATTTTAAACTGAGATTAACAGAATTATGCAGGATTTCTTCCGCGCCACCGGAAGTCATCGCATATTTTTCTGAATCAATCCTGTTCATCTTGTTAATCCTGTCTAAAAAATCACGGCAGCGAAAAATAATCCGCCCCTTGATAATTGCCGTCCGCCGAGCGGGCGATCTGCATCAGCAAATCATTCACCAGCGTGCTCGCGCCGAAACGGAACATGTCGGGATTCAGCCAGTCGTCGCCGAGGGTTTCCTTGACCATCACGAGGTAGGCGAGCGCTTGCTTAGAGGTGCGGATGCCGCCGGCGGGCTTCATGCCAATGCGGATGCCGGTGGCAAAAAAATAATCACGAATGGCTTCCAACATCACGAGCGTCACGGGCATCGTCGCGGCGGGCGAAACTTTGCCGGTGCTGGTCTTGATGAAATCGCCGCCCGCTTGCATGGCAATTTCGCTGGCGAGGCGGACGTTGTCGTAGGTGACGAGTTCGCCGGTTTCGAGAATGACCTTCAGATGCGCTGGGCCGCAGGCTTCCTTCGTTGCGGCGATTTCGTCGAATACTTTCGCATGATCACCGGCGAGAAACGCGGCGCGGTCGATGACCATGTCAATTTCATCCGCGCCATCGGCCACGGTGCGACGGACTTCTTCGAGCTTGGTGCGCAACGGATATTGTCCGCTCGGAAAACCAGTGGCGACGGCGGCGATGTTCACCGGCGAATCAGCACCGAGAAATTTGCGTGCGTGGCGAACCATGTTCGGATAAACACAAACGGCGGCGCAGCTGGGCACGTCGAATTTCGCCTCAATCGGCTGGATAGCTTTGCGGCAGAGATAAGCGACTTTGCCGGGCGTGTCCTTGCCTTCCAGCGTCGTGAGATCGCACATGGAAACGGCGAGCTTGAGGCCGGCGACCTTGGCGGACGTCTTAATACTGCGTTTGCCAAACGACGCCGCACGTTCCTCGACCATGACTTGATCCACGGTCGGCACGGGCGAATAGCGGATGGCGGATGACGAATGACGAATTGAACTTTCCCGCCGCTCCTTGATTAATGCGGACACCTTCATAATTTAATAATGATTCTGGCAATGGGAGAGCGTGGCGTCAATCTGCTTTGCAACCACGTCCAATAACGATTCACCCAGGCCGCAAAAACTTTCCGCTACATTGGCGGGCGTAAAATAAAATCTCTTATTGCCGCCGTTCAAAGTGCTTTGGCCGCCGGCACTTTTTTGACCGGCTTTTGCAATCGTTGGTGCGGGTGCGAACGCAGGCAGATTTTCTATATTTATTGTGCCGTCTTGTCTTTGAATAATTTGAGCACGCCGGCGGTAATATCTAAGGATTCTCCCGAATGGCTATAAAGCACGCCAGACTCGCTAAAACTTGCTTGGCTCGAATCCACTACAATATCAAAGCGGTCCTTCACATATTCGGCGATGAGATCTTCAGGTTTATATTGATTGTGGTATTGCGTTTCAATCTGACTGCGGTGTTCAAGAATATCCGTTACCGGCACGCGCGCCCGTTCCAGCTGCTCGGATAATGATTCATCGTCTTGATCTGGCTGAGGATTGACTGGCGGTTGAAACCCGGCTCGTGGGCCGACCATTTGTGGCCATTGATAACTGCGACTCTGCTTTGCCTGCAAAACTTCTAATTGATGAAGATCGTCCCGCTGCTTCGGCGTTAATATTTCCTGTTGTTTAGCCGCTTCGGTTTTAACACGTATCCATTCGTAAATAGCTGACTCAATCTCACGTTTATTTGCCGTCGCCCAACGAACCGGTTGGTTTTGGCGAGCAATAAGTTCGCCTTTGACCTGGTCGAGCTGGGCCTTGAGTCCATCAAGTTTGCTCAACGTTTCGCGATTGGCTTCAGTTTGCTTACCGCAGCCGACAAACAACAAACAGGCCGCCAATAATAGCAATGATTTCATAAGCTGGTGAATCTGGTTCGTGTTCTGGTAGTTTAAGCGTGTTCAATCTCAATTTTTGACCCGCAACCAACCCCTCCCCTCAAACCGATAACAACCGGATCTGCCCGTTCTCATTCGTCGCGGCTTCGCCGAGCGTCAGGGTTTGGCGTTTGCGGCGTTCGATGATTTCTTTGTCGAGCCGCACGTCGTAGGCGACGGGATAATTCCCATCGTAACACGCCATGCAGAAATTTTCCTTCGGCTGACCGGTCGCCGCCACCATGCCGGCTTGCGAGAGATAATGCAGCGAGTCCGCGTTCAGATATTTGCGGATCTCATCCACGGTGTTATTCGCCGCCATCAGTTTGTTGCGATCGGGAAAATCAATACCGTAAACACACGGGTGCATGTGCGGCGGGCAACTCACGGCGACGTGAACTTCCTTCGCGCCGGCGTCCTTCAACGTTTTTACGCGCGAACGGCACGTCGTTCCGCGCACGATCGAATCGTCCACGATCACTACGCTTTTGCCCTTCACGAGCGACTCAATGAGGTTCAATTTTACGCGCACATTGAAATCGCGGATGAGCTGCGTCGGCTGAAGAAAACTGCGTCCGACGTAATGGTTGCGGATGAACGCCATCTCGTAAGGAATTTTAGATTCCTCGGAATAACCCATCGCCGCGCACACGCCGCTATCTGGCACGGGAATCACCAAGTCAGCTTTGACATTGTGTTCGCGCGCAAGTTGACGGCCCATCGCTTTGCGAACTTCGTAAACGCTGTGATTATTGATCACGCTGTCCGGGCGCGCAAAATAAACGTATTCAAAAATACAGAACGCTTTCCGTTTTTGTTCGGGAAAAGCCTGGATGCTGACGAGACCTTTTTCGTTGATGATGACAATTTCACCCGGCTCAACGTCACGGACGAATTCCGCGTGAATCAAATCGAACGCCGTGGTTTCGCTGGACAAAACCCACGCACCTTCCGCCGTTTTACCAATGGAGAGCGGACGGAATCCGTGCGCATCACGCGCACCGATCAATTCTTTTTCCGTCATGATGACGAGCGAATACGCGCCTTCGATGCGACGCAATGTGCTCACGATGGAATTCGGCGAGCCGCCCATTTCCGGCTGCGCGAGCATCATAATGATGATCTCGCTATCCACGGTGGTTTGAAAAACCAGGCCGCGACTTTCCAATTCATCGCGCAGTTGCGCGGCGTTGGTCAAATTGCCATTGTGCGCCACCGCGATCTGGCCGCGCGCGCAATCCACCGTTAACGGCTGCGCGTTTTTCAACTGCGACGAACCGGTCGTGGAATAACGGGTGTGGCCGATGGCGGTCTGGCCGACGAGATTGTGCAGGACTTTCGGGTCGTTAAAAATCTGTGGCACAAGCCCCATGCCGTGATGCTTGTAAAATTTCCCGTCCTGACAGGTAACAATGCCCGCGCTTTCCTGACCGCGATGTTGCAAAGCGTAAAGGCCGTAGTAGGTCAATTCAGCGGCATTCGGATGACCGAAAATGCCGAAGACTCCGCAGTAATGTTTAGGGTAATGTTTGGGTTGTTTTTGCATCGCGCGCGCAGCTAAATTTTTCCACAAAAAGTGACTTGGCGCAAGTTGGAACGCGAAACCAGAAAAGCGGAAATACCCGGAACACCGATCCCCGGATCGGCGTGAAGTAAAACCAGCGCCCAGCGTCCAACTATTTTAATTTGTTTAACGATGTTTTCGGCACGCCGCCGAAAACCACCCGCGCGACCCGGGTGCGTCCGGCCAATTATTTCGCCGCCGCATTCGTCCGCCCGCTTTCGACCGAGTTAGTCGAAATCACCATCGGTGGCACCGCATTTGTGGAACCCGTCGGCGCAATCTTTTCCGCTGGCATGCCGAGCTGCGCGCGCAACATCGCACGTCCCGCGAAAGATAATTCACCTTTCGGGTCCAGCAGATCATTCAAAACGGTGCGCCGCATGACATCCATCGGCGGCAGTTCGACGCGCTTATTTCCTTTGGCATCCATCGTTTTAAGGTTGTAGCGATCATACGCGCGTTTCGCGAGGCGGCGGAAATTTTCCGCCCGCGTATCTTCGTCCTGCGCCTCGGCCAAAAAGGATTGCGCAATGAAACCCATCAAGGCGGAAGTCACGCGTTCTTGCGACGTTTCGCCGACATCAATTTGCAGCACGTCAAAAACATATTCTTCCAGCGTCAAATTTCCCGGCAAAGAACTTGGAACGCCATCCACGATCGGTTTGTCGGGAAATTTTTCACCGAGATATTTAAACCATTTTCCCGCGTCGTTATTACGGCCGGCGCTGTAGAGAAAATAAACGGCGTCGCGCAGAAAATTCCGTTGCGCGCGCAAGATGCCATCGCGCTGACCCGCCTGCGTTTCGTCCACGAACATTTTTTCGTAAGCCTCGTTGACCTTCGGAATTAATTCGAGGTTCGGCCCGAGCGAATAAGTTTTATCAAACGGATCCACAATGATGCGCCCGTGTTTGAAGGCTTGATAAATAGATTGATAAATGCTGCGGCGCAGCGTGATCAAATCGTCCGCCTTCACTTTTTCTGGATTTTTTTGAGCGACGGCCAAACCTTTGGACGCCCAATAAATCGCGTGCGCTTCCGGCAAGCGCCAGTCGAACGGCCCCCATTCGGCATCCACTTGCTGCGCGAACTTCGGATCAATCTTATATTTTTCGACCAACCGCAAGGTGTTCGTTTTTTCTTCGGGCGTTTGCGGGTCGATCAACGCCGTCAGATTCGTTCCGTTCGGGCCGAAGAAAGGCCCCATTTCATTCGCCCACGCCATTTTGTAATACTCGTTCGCGTCATCCAAATTCGCGCCCATCTTATGTTGAAATTGCCACGACAATTCGCGATAAATCAAAATGTCATTCGGGTTGTAATGCAAACCGCCGTCGCGTAACAAATTGATGCCGTTCTCCACCCAACGCCAACGATCCGGAGCATCCTTGAACTTCACGGAAATGTTATAAGACATGTTCCAGCCTTGAAAAACCCAGACCTGCGTGAAGTGCGGTTCGAGGTCGGTGATCCACGTCGCCAGCTGCGCCGCTTCAAAAAATTTGTCATCCTGCTGCAAGTCATTCGCGCGCATCCACAGAAAATTAGAGATCAAGCCGCGAAAGCCACCGAGCGCAATCGTCGTGAACGCCAGCATCGGCGGCGCATTATCGAGCACCGCCATGTGCGTCAGACCGAGCCGGTCGCGGTCCACGTTCAACGATTGCTGCACCCGACCCGCGCTGAAAAGCAGCCCGATGATGAGCGCCAGCGAAATGATTTTTTTGAAACGCGCGTTCATGAGCCCTTGTTAAAGGTTGAAAGTTGAAGCTTCAAAGTTGGCAAAGATTTCCACGCGGCGGCGGAAAATTTCGACCGGCGACTTTCAACTTGCGACTTGATTCTCATTGCGTTCCTTGCGCCGTGGCGAGTTCACGCCGGTTAAAACAGAAAATGCCGATCACCGCAAAAATTCCGCCCAGCACCAGCACCATTTGCGTGAACGCCAGGCCCAGTTCCGCCCAAGTGATGCTGCGACCCGTGCTCAACGAATCAATCGGCGAATAATTTTGCACCAGTTTGACAACCGACAATATGCCTTTGAACGCCGGGATCAAAACCACGTCCGCGACTGAATGTCCGGCCGCACCGGTTTCTTCGTTGCCCGCTGCGACCGAGCCGGAATCAATCGAATCCGCCAGCGTGCCGCTCGACATCACCACCGCCAGCAATCCCAGCGAGAAAAAAGTGGCGACCGGAAAGGACAGAAAACTCGCCGCCATCAAACCCATCGCCGCCATCAATGCCAGCCAGAATAAAATAATTGCGAGGCCGCGCACGAAGTTCAGACCAAAACTGCTTTCGGGATAAAGCACTTCAATTCCGTCTTCCAGCGGAAACAGCAGCGCCGCGTTGTTGGGATTCGCCACCACGATGGTCAACACGCCGTTCGTATCGAAAAGATTGGGCGGAATCCGAAATTCATGAAACGTGTCCGGCGCGAGACTCATCGGTTCGCTCTGCCAAAAATTCGTTGAACCCAGGCTGCCCACTTGCCACGCCAGCCCGTAAGTGCCAGAGGCGCTTTGATTCGAGGAGTTAAATTTCACGCGCAATTGCAGCGGTTTATCCCGCAGAAAATTTTTCGCGAAACCCAATTTGATCTGCCAGCCACGCGTGTAACCGGCGGGAACCAATTGCAGATCCGCCCGCACTTGTTCGCGGATTTGTTTACGAACTTCTTTTTGGTCCGCCTCCGACAAATTTTGAAATTCGCCACTTTGCTTTTTGCGGCCTTGGAAAATCCGCTCCGTCTCCGTGTCAATTTGCGCGTCGTAATTTTCCTGCTTCGCCACGCCGCGCGCGACGAGGACTTGTTCGCGCAAATTTTTCTGTTCCGCGGGCGGCAATTTCGTGGCGCGCCATTGCAGCAAACCAAAAACGCAACCACCGGAAATCGCCAACAACGCCGCGTTCAACGACATGATGCCGAGCCATTTGCCGAACCAGATTTGCCAGCGCGCGATCGGTTTTGTCGCGACGACTTGGATCTGACATTCCTCAATGTCCCGCGCCAGCGTGCCGCACGAAAGCCACAAGGTCGAAAGTCCGAGCAACGCCGTGATCGCGCTCAACGTGTAGGTCAAAATGATCTGCGTGAAACCTTGCGCCGTGCCATCGTCCTTGATGACCAGCGGCAAACCGACCACCGCCAGCACCAACAGCGCCGCGATGACGAGGAACAAACGGAACCGCAGCGCGGCCTTCCACGTCAACCAAGTGATGGCGAGAATTTTTTGCATTTATTCTGAAGCCGCCGATGAACACAAGTGAACACAGATGAGACTTGCGGTTTCGCAAAAAGAAATTTGATCTGTGTCCATCTGAGAAAATCTGTGGCTAAAATTATTTCTTGTTTCCGAGCAGTGATGAAAGTTTTTCATCCGCCTTGGCCAAATCTGCAGGCTTAGCTTCCGGCGTCGGCTTCACTTCGGGAATTTTTGTTTCCGTCGGCTGCATCAATGCGGCCAGCTTTTTGTCGTCCTGTTTTATTTCAGGCACGGACGTAGCGGCTTTAATTTCAACCTTCGGCGACGCCGCTTGCGGCAGTGATAATTTTTCCAAAACTTTGTCCGTCTCCGGTTTTTCCTGCACGCCGGCCCGCAAGTATTCGGCCACGCGCGCGCCGGATTGCGCCCCGCTGGTTTCGTTCGCGGCGCGCGCTTTGGCGACGACATCGAGAAAATAACTTTCGAGATTTTGCGTCGGATTATCCACCCGCACTTCGCCAGTCGTGATGTCGCGACGGATGATTTCCAACACGCGTTCCAACGTTTCACGTGGCAACACTGGCGTCGTGATCCGCAACGCGTCCGGCTTGGCGAGCAATTCCTTCAACGTGCCCGCCGCCTGGATTTTTCCGCCGTAATAAATCACCACGCGATCGCACACGTCCTCGACATCGGACAGCAAATGGCTGCTCAAGATCACCGTCTTGCCGCGGCGGGCGAGGGCTACGATCAAATCTTTCACCTCGCGACAACCGATCGGATCGAGCCCCGCCGTCGGTTCGTCGAGAATGATCAAATCGGGATCGTTGATGAGTGCCTGCGCCAGACCGATGCGGCGCTGCATACCCTTGGAAAATTCACCGACCGCGCGCGTCTGCGTTTTGCCCAGACCGACCATTTCCAGCAATTGTTCGGAGCGGCTATCGCGTTCGCTTTTGGACAATTGAAAAATATTTCCGAAAAAATCCAGTGTTTCGCGCGAATTGAGATAGCGATAGAGATAAGATTCTTCCGGTAGGTAACCGATGCGCGCCTTTGTCTGCACGTGCCGGGGCGAATGACCAAAAACCTCAATGTGGCCCTTGGTCGGATTTAACAACCCGAGCATCAATTTGACCGTTGTGGATTTGCCGGAACCATTCGGCCCGAGCAGACCAAAGACTTCACCGCGTCGGACTTCAAAATCCACGTTATCCACGGCGCGCGCCTTGGGGCGATTCCAGAAATCTTTGAAGACCTTCGTCAGCCCGCGCACGGACACGACGACTTCATCGGATTTACGATTGGCGATTTCCGATTGACGATTTGATTCAACAACGGTCATAGGTCACTTGTATGTTCACAGAAAATGGCGGCTAAATCAGTCTTTGTCATTCGTTTTTCGGCAATCGCAATCATGGCATCATAGATCAACGAATCGTCGACTTGAAGGTTCACCTCATTCCCCTTCAAAAAAGTCAGAGCGGCCGCCACCGCTGTGCGTTTATTTCCATCCAGATAAGCTTGTGCTTGTGCGATATGAAAAGCATAACTTGCCGCGATTTCAAATACGTCGCCACGGCCGTAAAGATAGGTTTTTCGCGCCGAAGCCAGAGCTGATTCCAACAAACCACGATCGCGGACACCATCGCTGCCACCAAACAAAGCTAATGAATCAGCGTGCAGTTGCTCAAGGATCGCCGGGCTCAAAAATTCCGGTTCACGCACAAGTCAATTTGCCAGCTTGCAGAACAATCCCGCGTGTTTCGAAAAAATCTCCGCGCTGACTGTCTTGGCCTTGCTCACATCCATGTAACGCACGCCAGGTTCATCGCGCAAAGCTTCATCGTTTGTCATCAGACTTTTGACAAAAGTTGAAACCCGTTCCTGCTCCTCGCGGGGCAGCAACTTGATCTTTTCGATGACTTCCATTGCACTCATAGCCTTAGCTTAACAAATCTTTACACACCAGCAAGCCCGTGCCTCACGCCAGCTTCGGTGTCAAACCACCGGCGGGTTTCTGATGCGAGCTGTGGTCGTGTTTATCTTCGACTACGGCGGGCTGGAAATGTTCAAGTTCTTCACCTTTGCGCACGAGACGGGCGCTGTTGAAGATCACGATCAACGTGCCGGCGACGTGCAACATCGCGGCTTCAATCGGACCAATGTAGCCGAAAGACGTCGCGGACAAACCGAGGATGATGAAAATGACGCCGAACGCAAAATTCTGGTTGATGACCGAACGCGTGCTGCGCGAGAGTTTCACGAGGAACGGCAAGCGGCGCAGATCGTTGTTCATCAGCGCAATCGTCGCGCTGTGGATGGCCACTTCGCTGCCGGCGGCGCCCATCGCGATGCTGATGTCGCCGGCCGCGAGCGCGGGCGCGTCATTCACGCCGTCGCCGACCACCGCAACTTTATAACCTTTAGCTTTGACGGCACGGACAAATTCCACTTTATTCTGCGGCAGACAATCGCCCAGCGCTTCTTCGCAACCGATCTCGGCGGCAACGCGCGTGGCCACCACTTGACGGTCGCCGCTGACCATCGCGATGCGGCGGACGCCAGCTTCGCGCAATTCCGCGAGTGCTTCCTTCGCTTCGGCGCGCGTCTTATCTTGCATGCCGACCCAGCCGACGCAGTGACCGTTGCGCGCGACGAAAATCAAGCTCCAGCCTTCCGTTTCGCTCAAATCCACAGACTTCTCAAAGCTCGCATCAATGCCATTATCCTTCAGCCATTGGGCGCGGCCGACCAAAATATTTTCGCCATTGATCTGCGCCTTCACGCCGCGACCGGCGGTTTCAGCAAAATCTTTTGGCTCAGCCAAAGGAACACCGGCTTCGCCAGCAAGGTTGGCGAGCGCTTTGGCGGTCGGATGGTTGCTGTATTTTTCAGCGGACGCGGCGAGCAATAATAACTCAGCCGGTTTCGTTTCGCCAATTGGCGCGAGGCGGCTGACGGCGAGTTGACCGGTTGTCAGCGTGCCAGTTTTATCGAAGATGAAAGCATTGATTTTCGCGGCGGCTTCGATGTCCGCAACGTTTTTGATCAAAATACCTAAACGTGCGGCGGCAGAAAGCGCGGCGACCATCGCGGTCGGCGTCGCGAGAATGAACGCACATGGACACGACACGACGAACACGGCGATGACGCGTTCCAGATCATGCGTGAACGCCCAGACGAGCGCGCCGATGACGAGCACGAGCGGCGTATAAAAACCCATGTATTGATCCACGATTTTCTGGATCGGCAATTTCGTTTGTTCGGCGGCGATGATGAGTTCGCGCACGCGACCGAGCGTCGTGTCTGTGCCCGCGCGGGTGACTTTGATTTCCAAAACACCGGTGAGATTTTGCGTGCCGGCAAACACTTCGTCGCCGGATTTTTTATCGGCCGGCAACGATTCGCCAGTGATCGTGGCTTGATTGAAGGAACCTTGGCCGCTAACGATTAAACCGTCCGCCGCCACGTTGTCGCCGGGGCGTATGCGGATGATGTCACCGACCGCCAATTCGCTGGCGGCAACTTCTTCTTCGCTACCACTTTTCGTCAAGCGACGCGCCTTCGTCGGCGTGAGTTTGATGAGGGATTCGATGGAATCGCGCGCGCCTTCAGCCGTTTGCGTTTCGATGAGTTCGCCCAGCAACATGAAAAACGCGACGATGCCGGCGGTCTTATAATCTTCCGACGCGAAGGCTGCGAGCACGGCGATGGCGACGAGTTCGTTGATGCTCAAACGGCCAACGCGCAAATCTTTGAGTGCCGTGACGACGATCGGGAAGCCCAAAATGAGCGCACCGATGAACGCGCTCGCGCTGGCCAGCGTGGTGCCGGATTGGAAAAACCAATCCACGAGATAAGCGTTGAGCACGAAGACGACGCCGAGGACGAGCTGCCAAAGGTGAACGACGGAATGCGAATGGTCGTGGCCGCAACCGCACTCGTCATCATGTTTATGATCGTGTTCGTGCTGGCTCAAAAGTGACGTGACTTGCATAAAATTATTTTTTTTGGCCAAACACTGGCATGGGATTCAACCAAGGGAAGAAAGTATCATAGAAACCGCTAAAGCAAAGACTACCGGGCAAAATGAACCGCGCGGGAACCCGGCTCCGGCTTTGTTTTAGCGTCGCGTCCATTTTTATTTTTTATTTATTGGCCGCCGGCCGTTTTCGGCTGCGGCGGTTCGTCGCTGATGTTCAAGCGCACTTCTTGCGATTTGCCGTCGGCGCGTTGCTGGACAAAGTTTTTGCGCTGCACCACGGGGAACGATTGCGCCATAACATCGCCCAATTGCGTCAGACGGAACAACGCCGGATTCAGTTCGTATTTCGGCAACAGCACTACAAAATTGGTCGCCAAAGTTTGCATTGAACTGACATAGATCACGCGCGCAGATTCCGCCTGATTGGTGATGGTGAAAGCCGTCGCGGTCGCAGTCAGCAAATTGGTGGTCGCGTAATTTTTGGCGTCGTTGATAGTCTTGTTGCGGTTTTCGCGAGTGGTGACGACTTGATCGAAAACCGGCTTCAACTGGCGCGGCGGCAGGCTGTGCACTTCGGACAATTGCGAGTCAACCGCGATCCCCAGCTTGGCTTCATCCACCATGTCGCTGACCCGCTGGATCACGGCATCTTGAAAACCAGCGGTGTCGCCGTAAAGCACATCGTCCACTTTGTAATGGGCGGCGGTGTAAAGCAGTGCGTTGTTCAACAGGTTTTGAACGTCGTTCGAGGCGGACACGAAATTGAAAACGTATTGCACCGGGTCATCAATGTGATACGCCAGCGTCGCGCGGCTGTGGATGATATTGCGGTCGGACGTGATGACGTAGCCGTCGATCGCTGGATTCAGTGATTGGCCGGCGGGTAATTCTTCGCCGCTCAATTCCATCTCGGGCGTGGTGAAATACCAACCGACGGTCGAAGTGACTTTCTGGATTTCCGTGATGGGAATTTTGACGACTTCATCAATCGGATACGGGAACGACCAATGCAAACCAGAAGTGAGCAAAGCTTTTTGACCTTCACCCACGGGTTTTCCGAAACGCAGGATCATCGCTTTTTGCGACGGGCCGACTTGGAAAAAGCCCGAGCCGATAAAAATCACCACCATCAAGACCATCACGATTTTGACGACGGCAAAACTGCTGCGCAAGGCCTCGGCGAGCGCTTGCGAACCGGCGTCCTGCACTTCGGGCGCAGTCGCGGGCGATTCATGGTCGTGACCATGATCGTGATGCGGATGTTCGTGGCTCATGGCTTAATGGGACGCCGGTGAATTGGACGACATGGACGTAAATAAATCAAACGGCGCCGTGCGTTCGTCGAAGATCAACGTCGTTTTCTGGTTCAACAAATCGGGCAACCGGCGGACTTTCAGCAAAAATAGCGCGAGGTCCGGGTTTTGGTTGAGAACATTGAACGTCTCGGCGGCTTTAGCTTCGCCGTCGCCTTCGATCTGACGCGCGGTGGCCGTGGCGTTCGCAATCATCTCAGTGGATTGACGGTCGGCGGTAGCGCGGATTTTCAGCGCCTCGCTGTCGCCGGTGGACTGCAATTGGTTGATGGCGACTTGCCGTTCCGCTTTCATGCGGTCAAACACCGTGGCGGTCACGCTTTCCGGCAGACCGATTTTTTTGAAGCCGAGGAAATCCAATTGAAAACCGTAGTTATTCGTCAGCAATTCCGATTGCACCTTGGCTTGGATTTTCGCTTCGATCTCGTCAAATTTCAAATCTTTCGGATTGGGGTTCACAAAATCCGAGAGGTCGTATTTGCCGATGACGCCGAGTTTGGCGGCGCGCAAAATGCCTTCTAATTTGCTTTGCGCAACGGGCACTGAGAAGGTCGGATCGCCGGGAAATTTTTGGATGAAGACGCCGGGATCGGTGATGTGCCAGCCCACATAAACGCTCGAGAGCAACGTGATGCTGTCCGCCGTGTAGCTTTCGCTATATTTATCCTCGAAATTCTGCACGCGCTGGTCGTAGCGGAATACTTTCTGGATCGGCCACGGCAATTTGAAATACAGCCCCGGCTCATTATGATTGGCCGTCGGTTTCATGAAGGTCGTGACGACGACTTCTTCCGATTTGCGCACTTGATAGGTGAACAGCAGCAGCACAAAGATCACCACGAGCACGACGCCGATGATGACGGTTAACAGATTTTTTTTCATGGCTAAAATATCAATTGGGCACGTTCAAATTCAAGATGTCGTCGCGGATCGCGTCTTTGAGGTCAAAGATCAACACGTCCTGCGTGTTGGTAACGAGCATAATATATTTGCGTGAATTTTTTGTCGCGTCCGCAAAGGCCTGCAAATACGCGCGCTGCTTGTAAATCGCGGGCGACGCGACGTAGGACGGAATCTGGTTGGTGAACAACGCCGCGCGTGCGAACGCCGCGGTTTCCGTTTGAATCCGTTTCGCCTGCGCCGTCTGGATGATGGCGAACTTTTGCGCTTCCGACATCACGGTCTCACTGATCGCCATCGCGGTAGCAAGATTAGTTTTGGCGATCATCTGTTGCGCCGCGCCCACGACTTTTTCGTAATTATCCGCCACTTTGGTCGGCGGATGAATGTCCTGCAAACCGACGAAAATGATTTTTGCGCCCAAATGCCGTTCGTCCGCCGCAGCTTGAATTTTGTCCTGCAAAATCTGCGCCGCTTCCAAACGCAAGTGCGACAACGCTTCGTTCAAATCCACGCCCGCGAGATAATGCACCACCGTGCGCGTCGCGATATCCGCCAGCAAATTCGTGGGCGCCGCTTGATTGTAGCTCCAGTCCATGATGTTCGTGATCTGGAATTGCACGGGAATACTGACGGCAATCAAACCGATCGGCGGCGATTTGGAAACGTCGTTCGGGTTCGTGTCATTCGCGTCTTGCACCGTTGCGGCGGGTTTGGTGCCGACGAGAAAATTTTCTTCCTTATCATGCGCAATCGTCCACAGAATCGTGTTCGGCTCTTCACTGCCCGAGGCTGGCGTGAAACCGACGTAGAGCGTCTGGATTTCTTCCGTGCGATAGCGGTAAATTTTATCCACCGGCCACGGCATTTTCAGATGCCCGCCCGCCGTCAAAACCGTCACCGGCTTGCCAAAACGTTCCAGCACCGCCTGTTCGCCCGCATTCACAAACACGATGCAGGTGGATAAAAATAACACCGCCAATTGCGCGCCAATGAGCATCGGCAGATTTTTTTGCATCAACTGATAAAACCACGTTTCGGAAACTTTGAAGCCAAATTGATAGTCCAACGCCTGCGCCGCCGTGGTAAACAAACTTTCCGGCTGCGCGAGCAAACCGACGACGCGATTGTCGTAAAGCGGACGGACAATCTTGCCTTTGACGCGCGGACGATAAATTTCCAACAGCAAGGTCAAAAGCATTTCCGCCGCCATCAAACCCAGCAACACGCATAAACCGCGCGCCACCCAAATATCCGCGCGCTCAAATTTCCATTCCACGCCCGCGATGCCGAGCGCGGTGAACGCACAAACGAACGCCCCCGCCAACAGGAAACTGGAGCTGGCCCGCAGCAAACGGAAATTTTCCAAACGCGAAATCGTCACCGAAAAACGGCCGATCAAAAATAGCAGCAGTGCAAAAATCGCGAATAAAGACAAGGCCGGCATCGCGCGCGCGGGATTGATGACGGTCGTCGCCTTACCCACCCAATGCCAAAGCAACCACGCCGCGCCCGCTTCTAAAAGAAACAGCACCACGCAAAAACCGGGGACGAAAAACTTCTCAAACTGTTCGCGTGCCCGACGCGCCGGAAACACTTCCGAATCCTTGGTCTCGAACAAAGCGGACTCGCCTTTGGCGCGCGCGAGTTCCTCGATTTCCAATCTTTCCAGCCGCTCATTTTCTTCCAGCCGCATCTGAAACCAGCCCGTGAAGGCAATCAATGCGCCGAGGCCGAGAAAGACCGACGCCGCCTGCCCGGCCAGTGAATTCACAAAACAAGTGACCGCGAACGCCGCGATGAAAATCATCACGGCGGCCACCAAATTCACGACTCCATTTTTCTGCGCGTTGCGTTCCACAATTAATGCAAAATTAAAAATTAAAAATTAAAAATTGGGGCGCGTCGCCCGCACAAAATGCCTTTTTTAATTGGGCATTTTTAATTTTTAATCTCATAGGTTTAGCTCAACTCACGTTCTTCAAATGACATCGCTCCCGCCGCCAATGCGGCGCCAGCGTAACAAACCGCGTAACCAAACGCCTTGCCAACATAACCCCAATGAAACGTGCTTTTGCCCGCATCAATGGCGTCGGCGAGCCAGAAAAGCTGCCAGTTCGGAATGACGCTGTAAAGTATTGAAGCCACCCAGGAACCGTGATCGGCGGCGCGACCAAAAAAATAATCAGACATCAAACCGATGAGGAAAATCGCCGAACAAATCGCCAACGTCGGAATCGTGTCAAACCGCGTCGAACACGCCAGCGCCAGCGCTGCGAGAATCCACAGTGCGAACAAAATCAAGATGCCCGCGGGCAATAAATTCCAGTTCACCTGCGCCTGCGTGCCGAGACTTTGCATCTGGCTGGTGAATTGAAACACAATCACCGCCGCGATCGTCGTCAGGATGACCACGCCAAAAACCGCATCGCTCACAAACGTCCGGCGCAGAAAGAAATTGCTCAAACCCGCCAGCGCATACGCCAACGCCACGCCGCCCGCGATGATCCCTATCGCCGGCAAATCCGTTTTGCCATAAGCATCGAACGCCATGCGGCTCGCTAGCAACACGCCCAGCATATTGATATAGGTCAAAACAGTAAGCGCCATGGCGAGTCCGCAGAATTTGGCGAGGAGAAATTCCAAACGTCCGACCGGTTTAGACAAAACGACGAGCGCCGTGCCGCTGCGAATTTCGCGGGCGAGCGACGAGGAAGCACTCAAAACCGCGCCAAAAAGGCCGGAAAGCAACATGACGGCGAGGACGGAATTTTCTACCAATTTCGGCTCGTCACCGAATGCAAAGTAGTAAGGAACGGCGAGAAAAATCTCAAACGCCAGCGAACCGGTCATTAACAGCAGAAAAATCGGCTGCCGGACCAGTTCCATGAACGCATTGATCGTTATGGTTACAAATTGACGCATCTACGGTTTGAATAGCTTACGTATCCGGCACAAAATTACCAGCGGTTATTCTGGCTGAAACGCAAATCCACTTCTAAATTCTAGTGAATGGAGTGTTCGGGCGGTGATTTTGTTCAAAAAAGAATATTTTTCACAAATTCAGTCAGGTGCGGTGGTTGTTTGCGATGACGTCGCATTACGACGACCAGTTCGCGCTCGAAGCGTTCCGGCAAAGGCAAACGCGTCAAAGTTTTCTTGCGACCATAGAGTGCCAACGCCCGTATCGGCACAAATCCAAGCCCCATTCCCAGTGAAACCAAGGTGATGATGAGATCAAAGCTATCGAGTTGCATCGCCGGTTCGACTTTCAAATCCGACTGCGCCATCCATTTTCGCATTTGCTGGCCGGTATTGGTGGTTTCATCGGGTAATAACCACGCCTGCGGTAACAACCAAGCATTTCGGGCGGAACGTGATTTGGGCAACGCGATAAATTGCGTCGCCAATTCTGCCGGAGCAATCAACGTGAACGCATCTTTGAAACGATGCGTTGTCGCCAATGTTCGTGGCAATTTTGGCGGCGGACACAAAACGCCCAGATCAAGCTCATTGGCTTCCAACGCTGACAAGATTTCCGCACTGGACTGATAGGCGACGCGACAACCGACTTTGGGATTATGGCGAAGCTGGGCGTGGAAAAATCCCGGCAGATGCGCCAACCCAATGGAACGCGAAACGCCAACGCGGATTTCTTTTCGCGCATCGGTAAAATCTTCCTTCAATCGCCGCAGTGATTGATCCACCTCACCGAGCAAGCGCACGGATTCTTCAAACAGAAATTCGCCAGGTTTGGTGAGGCGAACGGTGCGCGTCGTCCGTTCCAGCAGATCAACGCCCAAACTGTTCTCCATCCCCTGAATCTGCCGCGTGATCGCGCTTTGCGTCAGGCCAGCGGCTTGCGCGGCCTTGGTAAAACTGCGGTGCTTGGCCACGAGTTGAAACAGTGACAATTCGTAAAGATCAAACGGCGAGGTGTTCAGGAAGTCATTCACGTTATGCAATAATGTATGAAACTAATGAATTTTTAGCAATTCGAGTTCGCTGGCAAGCTGGCGGCGTGAAAGGAAATTTATGGCTGATAAAAAATTAAAAAATCCAGAGAACGTCCCGGGGAAATTTTATGTGGATGAGACCTGCATTGATTGCGGTCTTTGTCCCGATACCGCGCCGCATATTTTTAGGCGCTTCGATCAAGGCGGCTACAGCATTGTTCATAACCAACCGAAAACGGCGGAAGATATTACCTTAGCCGAAGAAGCCAGAGATGGTTGCCCAACGGATTCCATTGGCAATGATGGCGAATGATCTGTAGGCGAGAGTGAACATCAAACCGCAGCAAACATGTTTTAATTATTTCCGCTGTCCCTTCGGGACAGTTTTGTTTTGGCATAACACCAGAGACTGCGTCTCTGGCTAATATCCAACGTCACTTCGTGACACGGGCCTGTAATTTTTGCGATCTTCGAACGTTTCGGGCTCGTGCCAGAGGCACAACCGGAAATTAGCCAGAGACGCAGTCTCTGGAAATAGCGGAAATGAAACCTGTCCTGAAGGGACGAAGGACATTTCCAAACGTTATTGTGTAATAATTCACTTCCCCGTCAACCGCTGCGCTTCCTCGATCATCGTCAGGAATTCCGCGCGATAACCTTCCGGATCTTTGCCAACGTTAGCTTTGGCGTGTTCCCAGGCGCTGTTCAGATCGGCGTCGCCCTTGTAAGGCGAACCGCGCAGGACCATGCCGAATTCCGCGACAGCGGCGGCGAATTTGAAATCGGTCGAGGCGCGATTGTAGCTTTTATCGCCATCCTTCACCACGGTCGTCAGCAAACGACTCGTGTCGCCGTCCGGTTGTTTGTAGCGCAGTTTGAGCGTGAGCAATTCGTCACTGTTCGCGGCGCGGCTGGGTTTTACCGGCTTTTGATATTTCAACGGATCCACACCCGGCGTTTCGTCCGCTGCCTCACCGGCGGGAACAACTTCGTAAAGCGCGGTGACCGTGTGGCCGGCACCGATATCGCCCGCGTCTTTCTGGTCGTTATTAAAATCTTCCTTCGCCAGCAAACGGTTTTCGTAGCCGATCAAACGGTAG
>JAMFSJ010000053.1 GCA_026225255.1 Methylacidimicrobium fagopyrum
CGAAAGATCAATGCCCCAGCCAGTAAGATTTTGCGGCAGTGGTTTCCAATTCAGTGCTTCCAGTTGCGTGCGCGCCACGTCGTATTTGCCGGCAAAATAGGCGACGACCGCAAAGGAAGTGCGCCAGCCTTCGCGATATTCTGATTGTGACGGCGCAGCGATATAACCTTCATACATCCGCTGTAAATTTGGCCAGATATCGTTGCGAGCGTAAATATGCCGGCCGGCCGGCAATTCCCTTTCCGACTCAACATCGTGAATGGCATCCATGTATTTGCGCGGCACATCGGTGTCAAAACGGCCGGTATCCACCGCCGCCGCGCCGATGGCGAGCAACGACGCTTCGTTGCCATACCAGCGCGGGCGCAATCCCCAGCGAAAATCACTCCAGGCGCGATTGTAATCAATTTGTGCCGTTGTGGTGCGATCAAACCAGACGCGCATTTCGTTGATATCTGAATCGCCGAGCGACACGTAAATCATGCGTTCCGGCGCGAGCGGCCAAGCCGGTTGTAGGTTCCATGCGGCAGTAAGATCGTTTCGCGCCTTGGCCAGATTCGATTGGAAACCTTGCCAACCTTGGTCGGTGACAGTATTCGCATAGCCGCCACCGCGCGCCGCCCAAGCCTTGTTGATTTCCCACTCGCCCACAAGCAGATGCGCGAGCCACTGGTAATTTTTTCCCGCTTGTTGAACAATGTCGCAAACGGATGCTTGGTTGCGTTCAAAGAAATTTTCACCCCAACCGTTCAAAAAAATTTCGGCGATTTCCTGCTGGTCGTCCGGCGTGAAACTGCCATCCGTGAAACATTTTGAAAATAATTGCAAGGCGGAGGCTTGCAGCGCGCCGGCACGATCTGAATTTTCTTCAAACTCTGCCGCCAACATCAGGCTGGTGTGAAATTGTGGATAAGCCCGATGCTGTGAACCGGCATACGCCGCGAGCGCCCGTTCATAGCAATGCAACGCGCGGAAGTAATTCACATTATTCTCGGCCGCGACCGTCAAAACCAGCGGATCGGTGCAGTTGGAATCGCTGGCCAGCTTGTCGCTTTCTTCTTCCAGCGAAAATTTATTGGTCGCTGCATCACCGCCATAATTTCGCGCGATCCAAGTTTGCAGAAATTGAACGATCTCCGCGTCATCCGCCGGATTACGTGCGCCGCGCTTTTCGTAACCGTCAAGCCATTGGCGCGTGCGGAATTCGCGGGCGCGTTTATTTACGTCCGTCATCGTCAAAGTATTGGTCGTCCACACCACCGGCTGTTTTGCCGCCGCGACCGCCTGCGGTTGCGGACGATTCAAATAACTTCTTGAATTGCTGGTATTGACCAGTTGCGTCGCTCTATATCCCGCCCGCGCAAAAAAAACCACCGCGCCCACAAAAAATACCGCGCCGATGATGATAGAGCCCCAGACGATGGCCTGATTCGGTCCACTGCTGGAAGCCAGCACCGGCACCGGCGGTGGCGTGGTGCGATAACCCTGCTCCAAAACAAAATCCAA
>JAMFSJ010000054.1 GCA_026225255.1 Methylacidimicrobium fagopyrum
CATGCGGTCGTTATCCAGCGTGCTCACGAATTGAATTTACGCCTGCGCCGCGCCGGTTCAATCAAAAAATTACGCGCGCACGAATGGCCGGGAATGTAATTTTTGCGCTTCGCTGCGGCTTTCCCCATTCCTCCTCATTCTCATCGTCATCGTCCTCCTCACTTTTCTTGAGGTTTGAGGATGACGATGAGGAGGAGAAGGAAAAGGAAAAGGGGTTTGGCCGGCCGCCATAAGGCTTGAAACTTGCATCGGTTCCCTCCAATTTAACGGCAAGGAAGGAGTTTTAATTGTTTTATGCCAACCTCAGAAATCATCGCCCCAGCGTTACCCCGCAACTGCACCTTCGCGGAATCCGATTGGCGGGCGCTCGCACCGTTTTGGTATCCCATCGCTTTTTCGCGCGAAGTCACCGACAAACCGTTCGCCACCAAACTACTCGACGAACGCCTCGTCGTTTTCCGTGCGAATGGAAAACTGACCGTCGCGCGCGATCTCTGTTTGCATCGCGGTGCGCCGTTGAGTTCTGGTTGGGTGGAAGGCGGCGAAATCGTCTGCGGTTATCACGGCTTCCGTTACAACAGCGAAGGCCAATGCGTTTGCATCCCCGCGCATCCGGGCGCGGCGATTCCGCCCAAACTGAAAGTGCAAATTTTTCCCGTGCAAGAACGCTACGGCTTGATCTGGACGCGCCTCGTGGACAACGGCCCTTCGCCCTTTCCGGAATTCAACTCATGGGATGACGCGAATTATCTGCAAGTTTTGCCCGACAGCGTCGAGCTAAACGCCAGTGCCGGACGCCAGATCGAAGGCTTTCTGGACGTGAGCCATTTTGCCTTCGTCCACGTCGGCACGTTTGGTGAATTGGATAATCGCGAAGTCCCCAGCTATCCCGTCGAGCTCACACCCGGCGGTTTTCGCGCAGATTATATCAGCACCGTGAGCAATTATTCCACCGCCTTCAAACATCTCAATCCGCCCGGATTCAAGTGGCGTCGGCTCTTTGAAACGTGGTTGCCGTTCACCGCGAAGCTCACCGTGTTTTTCCCCAACGACGGCCAGTTGCACATCCTTAATGCTGCGTCGCCGGTGTCCGCGCGTCAGACTCGCGTGTTCGTGCCGATCTGCCGCAACTTCGACAAAGATGCGCCGTTGCAGCCGACATTGGATTTCAACCATCAAGTATTCGCCGAGGACAAAGCCATCGTGGAGCAACAATTCCCCGAGGATTTGCCGATTAATTTGCAAGACGAAGTCCACATCCGCGCGGATAAAAGTTCCATCACTTACCGGCAAGGTTTGGCGAAGTTAGGATTGGGACGGACGTTTACGGCGTGAATTTTTTAAGCGCCGTAGGTGCGACATCCTTGTAATTACCAGCCCTAAGAAATTTTTAGCTCCGTTAGGAGCGACCTCTGAGAGTTGCCTGTTTAATATGCCGCTCCTGACGGAGCTTAAACACTTTAAATTTTCAATTCTACAAAGATGACGCACCTACGGTGCTATAAAAACATCAATGTTCCCGCCCGCCCAACCCGCGCATCAATCGGCAATCGGCAATCGCCAATCATCAATTCCCCTCATCCCTTTTCAATACACGCATACGCATTGTGATTATGGATGCTTTCAAAATTTTCCGCCTCGACCTTATACCACCCGATGCGTTTATCCGCGTTCAGACGCAACGCCACGTTGCGCACCAGATCTTCGACGAACACCGGATTCTCATACGCGCGTTCCGTCACCGCTTTTTCGTCCTGCCGCTTCAGCAAGGCGTAGAGTTCCGAGCTGCCCGACTTCTCGATCATGCCGATCAAGTCTTCGATCCACACGGACTTGTTCGAACGGATCGCGACCGTTACTTCACCGCGCTGATTGTGCGCGCCGTGTTTGGAAATCGCTTTCGAGCAGGGACAAAGCGTTGTCACGTTCGCCTTCACCGTCAGGATAAAATCAATCTCGCTGCCGCACGCCGACGCATCGAACCGCGCGATATAATCCATCAAGCTTACTTGTCGCGACACCGGCGAGGTTTTGGACATGAAATAGGGAAATTCAATTTCCAGATGCGAGGTCGCCGCGTGCAATTTCTTCTGCAGTTCGTGGAGAATCTCGTTGATATTTTCGACGTGAATGATGTTGCCGTGCGCATTCAGCACTTCAACGAAACGGCTCATGTGCGTGCCCTTAAATTCCTTCGGCAAATCCACAAACATCCCGATCGTCGCTACCGTGTTCTGGATGCTGCGCGCTTTGTCGCGCACCTGAATGGGAAACCGTAACCCGCGCACGCCGACTTTATCAATGCGCAATTCCCGCGTATCACGTTCGCTCTGCTTGTCGTCCAATTTCACTAAAACCTTTTTCTGGCTGGTTCGAGACATGGGGAAAAAATAGCAGCTTTGCGGCGTTTGGCAAAAATGTTTGATGCTTGATCACGGTTCGGTTCGAAGGGTAGGGACGGCGCGCGTTCGTAAAACAAACTTGCGAAATTAGTTTCCCGATTTAGCTTCATCGTCAGGGGCAAAGTTCGCTGAATTTATTTGGCGGAACCGGGGGAAAGCTGATTGTATAAAGACAGAACATGAAAAACATCACCCGGTTAAAATTATTGGCGCTGCTGATCGGCATCGGTTTGCTCAGCGCCGCCCAAAGTGCTTCCGCTCAACTCACCATCGGTCTCGCGGCGCCCAAATTAATTGTTGGCAAATGGATTCAAGGCGAACCGGTGACCATCTTTGATACGAACCACATTTATATCCTCAATTTTTGGGCCACGTGGGGTGCACCCAGCCGCGAAGCGATTCCGCATCTCAATGCGCTGGCCGAAAAATTCAAAGACAAAGGCGTCATTGTCATCGGTCAGGATATTTGGGATGAAGACGATGCCGTGGCTCCCTTCGTGAAGAAAATGGGCGATCAGATGACTTATCGCATCGCCTTGGATGATAAGAGCCGTATCGTCGAAGGTTTTATGTCGCAACATTGGTGGAAGCGCGGCGCTGGTCACGGGATTCCCTGTGCCATCATCGTCAATCAACAAGGCCGCATCGCGTGGATTGGTCATCCGATGAATTTGAAAGAGCCGTTGATCAACGACATTCTTTCCGGCCATTACGATGTGGATCAGGCGGCAGCGACGTATGCTAAAGATCAACAACTCCTCGCCAAATGCAACGAAATCAGCAGTCGGTTGTATGTCGCCCTGAAACAAAAACAATGGGATGCCGCCGCCGCCACCATGGATGAGTTGACCGCGGCGGATCCAAGACTGAAGAAGAGTTATGGTGACATCCGTTTTCAAATCCTGCTCGGTCAAAAAAAATATAAAGCCGCCTACGCCCTCGCCCGTTCGCTGAGTGATGCCCAACCGGACGACAATGAACTTCAAAATAGTCTGGCTTGGACCATTGTCAGTCAGGACGGAGTGGAACAGCGCAATTTAGCTCTGGCCCAAAAATGTGCCGACCGCGCCGTGAAGGCCACCAATAGCAAGGACCCCGCCATTCTTGATACCCTTGCCCGTTTGCAATTCATGACCGGAAAAAAAGCGGAAGCCATCGCGACCGAGCAGGCCGCCTTAAGCATTGCGCCGGAGGAAGACAAAGATTTATACCGCAAATGCCTGGTCAATTATCAAGCCGGCCAACTTCCAGAAGTTTACGAATAATTAAGTTATGAAAAATATTACCGTGTTAAAATCGGCTGCGCTGTTGATTGGTTTTGGTTGTTTGCTGGCGGCGAAAACTGCTTCCGCTCAACTCACCGTGGGTGATGCCGCGCCCAAGCTGCAAGTCGGCCAATGGATTCAAGGCGAACCGGTCGTCGCGTTTGATACGAACCACATTTACATCGTTGAATTTTGGGCGACGTGGTGCGGGCCGTGCCGTCAATCCATTCCGCACCTCAATGAATTGGTCGAGAAATATAAGGACAAAAATGTGGTTGCCATCGGCATGGACATCTGGGATTCAGACGCCGCTGTTGCTCCGTTTGTAAAAAAGATGGGCGATCAGATGACTTATCGCGTCGCGTTGGATGATAAGAGCCAGGATCACGACGGCTTCATGACCAAGCATTGGTTGAAAAGCGGGCAGGGCAATGGCATTCCGACCGCTTTTATTATCAATCAACAAGGCATCATCGCTTGGATCGGTCATCCAATGTGGCTGAAAGAATCGGTGATCGATGAAATTCTTTCCGGCCACTACGATCTGGCCAAAGCTGCGACTGCCTTTGCCAAGAGCGACGCGGAAAATAAAAAAATCTATTTCGCAAATAATCGGTTGCTTGCCGCCATCAAACAAAAACAATGGAGCGATGCGGACACTGCTTTGGATGAGATATTAAAAGATTTTCCTGAAAGAATAAAATCTTACAACAATGTGCGATTCCAGATTTTGCTGGGCCAGAAGAAATATGCCGAAGCCTACGCGCTGGCCGGTTCCCTAAGTGATGCCCTGCCAGCTAGCGATGAATTGCAAAACAGTCTCGCTTGGACGATTGTCGCCCAAGCGGGCGTGGAGCAACGTGATTTAATGCTCGCGCAAAAATTTGTTGATCGCGCCGTCAAAGCCACAAACAGCAAAGATCCCGGCGTCCTTGATACGTTGGCGCGGGTGCAATTTATGAGCGGAAAAAAAGCAGAAGCCATCGCGACGGAACAAGCCGCTTTGAATCTCGCGGCGGAAGGTGAGAAGGATTTATACCAGAAATGCCTCGCCAGTTATCAGGCTGGCCAACTGCCGGAAACGCCGTAATTGTTTTCAATATTTATGCGCCTTTTGTTTTGCGCCGCCGTTTTTGCGCTGGCTGGTTTCAATGCCTTGGCGGGTCCAACCTTTCGCGTCGCGGAATACAACGTTGAGAACTATCTCGATCAGCCCACGGAATCGCGGCATTTCGCCAAATCCGCCGAGGCCAAAGCGAAGGTGCGCGAGAGCATTGAAGCCGCGCATCCGGATGTGCTGGCGCTCGAAGAAATGGGCAGCACCAACGCGTTGCTCGAACTGCGTGCGTCGCTCAAGGCCGACGGTTTGGATTTTCCGTATTGGGAACATGTCAGCGGTTTTGATACGAACATCCACGTCGCCGTCTTGAGTAAATTTCCCGTCATCGCGCGCCAGCCGCATACGAATGATAGTTTTCTTTTGGACGGACGCCGCTTCCGCGTGAGTCGTGGTTTTGCCGAAGTGGAAATTCAAGCCGCGCCGAACTTCACTTTCACGCTCATCGCCGCGCATCTGAAATCGCGTCGCCCCGTGCCGCAAGCGGATGAGGCGGAAATGCGTTTGCAGGAAGCGACGATTCTGCGCGGTATCATTGACGAACATTTAACCCGTAATCCCAACGCCAAAATCATCGTCCTCGGCGATTTCAACGACGTGCAAAATTCGCCTTCAACCAAGGGAGTCATCGGTCGCGGCAAACTAAAACTCTTCGACCCGCGCCCCGCTGAACGGAACGGCGATAACGCACCCAATTCCAATCCGCACTACGCCCCGCGCACTGTTTGCTGGACGCATTATTATGGGGTGGAGGACTCGTTTTCCCGCATCGATTACATCCTGATGAGTTCGGCGCTGAAGCCTTATTGGCGGGCTGATCAAACTTACATTCCCGCGATTTCCAATTGGGGCGTTGGCTCCGATCATCGAATAATTGTCGCTGGTTTTACGACGCCCTAAGCGGCGCCGCCGAAGCTCCCGACGTTGACTGGCTCGGTTTCGGAAATGGGTTCAACCTCTATGAACGGAGGATGGGGATAGATCTTCCCGAGTCGTTAATACTCAAACTTCGCCGGATCGTTGATCTACTCAAAGACTTCACTGACCGCCACATTTAATTGATGACGGTGTTGCCCTGACAATCCCAGTTGATGTCTGGACGTCCGGGGTCATGGCCGGCTGCCGCTTTTTGTCCGGCCGTTGGCCCGTTCGGAATGACGGCGGTGCCATCGGAGACGACGTAATTATATTTGTAATAAAAGGCATGGCCGTCGCTAAAAGTAATGTTGCCTCCCGCACTGTGTCGCGAGGAGAACCGGGTGGTGTAGCAATGCGGCGTGGCCAGTAGAATCTGATTATCGGCCGCCCCAAAGTAGGGAGTTTCAGCGGAGCGATCGCGGCCATCCGAAAAGAGCACGAAGGCGGAAGGATGAATTACCATGGTGGCCTTTAAGGTGGTGACGACCGAATTGAGATTCAAATTGGCGAGCGATTTTGAATTCATGCCGTAGCTGAACAACGGTCGCACGCCGGGAATCATGTCATATTTATCAAAACCGGCAACTTTATCGACCCCATCAACGCCTTGAGAATAAGAAGTTGGGCAATTGAAAATGGATTTGGAACCGTAAAAAAGGGTGGGATCATAAGCCCAGTCAACCAAGGTCTTGCTGCTGACATAGGAGGGTAGGGCGTTGAACCAAACATCATCGCCTTGACCTTGAGTGTGGTAGGTCGGAATGGTGAGCCAGGCTGGGTTATCTTGATCCACGCTGGAGGCGTAACTTTGATAGCGCGGGAAGGGTAAGATATCGCGGTTATCGTTGATATACATCGTGTCCGCCAAGCCCCACTGCTTGCAATTGCTCAAGCAAACGATTTGTTGCGCCTTGGCTTTGGCTTTGGCCAGTGCGGGCAACAGCATCGAAGCCAGGATCGCAATGATGGCAATGACGACCAGCAATTCAATCAGCGTAAATCCGCGTGGTTTATTTGTTTTCGAGAGCTTCATTTTCAGGACTTTAGATGGCGACAACACGTTATTAAAGTTAACGGCAAGATACTGGAGGAGGTGAGTGACAACGACGCGTCGCCTAAGTAACAACGAGGTGACAAAGCTATGAATTCATTGTCATTTTCGCAAAGTTTCCGAACCGTCACACTATAGTCATTTTTTCGTAACCCAGCTTCGCTCTACTCACTCGTCGCTAAAAATTCGACTGTCAATTTCCGCCACCATTTAACTTAAACATGAAAAAACTACTCGCCGCCTCACTCTTGGCTGCCTCCTTATTGGGAGCAAAAGCCGCTACTACGCTTACCGCTTGGACCTTTGATACTCTATCGGTGGCTGCCAACGGCAGTCCGTCGCCGTCGACCGGGATTGGCTTGGCGACGCCCTTGGGTTTTAACAATTCGTATAACAACACCAACAGCGTCAGCAACCCGGACATCCAGTCTTTAGCCGGCAGTTCAGCTGGTGGCGCGAACAGTTGGCGCGTTCGCGGAAAAGGTTCGGGTTCTTTTGGCGGGAATGGTTGGTCCACGAGTGCTCCCCTCGGCACGCAAGGCGCGGAGTTTGATGGCAGCACATTCGGTTACTATCGGCTCCAAGTTTCATTTGATATTTACGCAACGGTCGACGCGGAAGCGAATTTGCAGGTGCAGTATACGACCGACGCAAAAACTTGGAATAATGCCGTCATCACTTCGGCGGGAACGGCGGGCACCATTGTCACCAACATAAATTCCGCCAACACGATCACCGGCACGTATGTTAAATTAGCCACCGGCTGGAACAACCAGATCACGGTTGATTTAAGCGGTCTTTCCGGCGCGGACAACAATGCCAGTTTTGGCATCCGCGTGGTAAACGCTTCGGTGGGCACGGATTGCGTGGATACGACCGGCGCGGGGTATGACAATACCTCCGGCAGTTGGACTTTTGACAATGTAGTCATTCAAGGCACAAGTATTGATACCATTGTGGATTGGACGTTTGATAATTATCCGAGTGCGGGCACCATTATTCTGAACCCGTTGCCGGTGATCGGAGCGGGCACGGCTTCCTCCATCGGTTTTAATAACAACTATACTTATGCGGGCAGTGCGACTCCGGGTAGCACCAACGGTCCGGACGTGACTTCAACGGGCGGCAGTTCTTCCGGCAACGTGGGCCCCAATGCTTGGCGCGTGCGGGGCAATCCCGGAAATAATGGTTGGAATACCGCGGCGCCGATCGGAACCCAAGGTGCCGAATATGATGTCAGCACCGCGGGTTATTCTAACGTCGTCTGCTCGTTCGATCTCTATTCTACCAGCCAGGGCGAATCAAAAATGTGCGTGCTTTATACGACGGATGGCTGGGTCACTACCAACGTGGCCACCAGCCTTTTCTATGGCACGACCCCGGCATATATCGTGACGAACGCACCGATTAATTTGGGCGGCAGTGCGAATACGGTGGTGGGCACGTATTTTTACGAAACGTTGGGTCAGGGCTTTTTCAATAACATCATCGTCGATTTCACCGGCGTTTCGGGCGTGCAGGATAATGCATTGTTTGGCTTTCGAATCGTCAACGCTGCCACCGGATTCGATTGCGTCGCCTTCAATGGCGGGCCTTACAATAACTCCTCGGGTAACTGGCGTTTTGACAACGTCGTGGTCGGCGGCACTTCCGGCACGCCGGCACCCGCGTTAGCCTTTGATCCGAACGCCACGGTGGATGCTCCGTTCACGAATACTTTTACGGATGATCCGATCTGGCGCTCGAAAATTGCCGCTGTTTATGTGAACGGCTTGGTTTTGACCAACACCGCTTATACCACCAATACGGCCGGCATGATGATCTTTACGCCGGCAAAATCCGTTTTGCTCCAGTCGAGCGGGAATAAAAATATTTCCGTTGTCGCCGCTAGTTACGGCACGGCCAAGGTGACGCAGCCGTTGTTGGCAGGGGTCGCGGTAAAACTGGCCATCACGACCCAGCCCGCGGCTCCGTCCGCCAGTGGCGGCACCTTGACGGCGAACCCAGTGCTGCTGATTGCGGATCAATATGCCAACGGCACCACCAATCCGTATGCCAATGTCATCGTCACGGCCAACGCAAATAATTCAAGCTGGTTTTTGGGCGGCAGCACCATCCAAGCCGCCGTTAATGGCATTGCGACCTTCACCAATTTGACGGCGACGGCGACTAATGGGACGGGGACGATTTCCAACTCGATCACTTTCTCCATCGCTGGTTATGCGCCGCTGTCCGTTACCAATTCTTCGTCCTTCAACATCGGCGCGGCTCCCGCCATCTTTACCCAAGGCAATTTAGCCGTGCTGCAACTCGATACCACGGCGAATAATACCACGTTCAGCCTCATTGAAGTTAAACCTTCTTTGGTCGGTCAAACGGCTCCCGTCAACATCGTTCCCATCCAGGCCACGGGCACCAATGCCTTGCGCCTAACTTCCTCCGGCAGTTGCGGCAAACTGAGCCTGAGCGATGATGGAACCTTGCTGTGCTTCGCGGCCTTTGTGGATGACAGTGCGGCGACCTTGGATGAAACGCTGAACCTGAACCGGGCGACCGCCGCGTTGAATTACACCAATCAATTCTCCATCGGTTTGAATTTCACCTCGATCTCGCCGAATGGCAGCCAGGCACGTTCCGCCGTGACGGTCGACAATGTTAACTGGATCGCCGACGACAAAGGCGGTTTATATTATGGCGGCCTCGGTGGCGGCAATCTCGCCAATCCCAACTTGAACGCCTATAATAATATCGTGGTGAGGTCCTTTGGGGGAACGCCGTATGTTGAAACCCAAAAAACGGCTAACGGTCAAGTTTTGCCCGTGGTTTACGCCCTCGGTTTGGATCCGGACACCGGCCTCTATGACGTGACCAAAGCCAACAATCTGACGACCGATCCGTTGGCCTCCGATTTCTACTTGGTCTCCACGAACAATGGCAGCACCTACGACATCCTTTACGTTATGGATGGTGTTAGTGCCACGAACGGCATCATCAAAAAATATTCCTGGGTCAGCGGTATCTGGGCGGCCAGCGGCTCATTCACCAATTCGACCGGTGGTGACAGCTTGTTTGCCACCCCGAACGGTATTGGCGGGGCTTACCTGTATTACACCACCGCAGCTGCTTCCAAAAATAGTATCATTCGCGTAACGGATGCGACCGGTTGGAACGCTCCGATCAGCATCACGACCAGTAACGTGATCTACACTGCTCCCGGCAATACCTACGTCAAAGGCCTGACCTTTGTGCCGTTGCCCACGGCGCATGCTTCAGTTTTGACCCCGCCGCCGATTTTGACGGCGCAAACGGGAGCCAGCGTGAGCAATCCGATTTACGTCACCAACACGCCGGACAATTCGGCTTGGCGTTCGGCCATCACTGGCATCACCGTGAATGGGGTTTCCTTGCCGTCAGCGGCCTATAACGTGACGCAAACGGGTAAGATTATCTTCTATCCGAGCCAATCCACGTTGCTGCAAGGCTCAGGCCAGAAGTCGATCATCGTCACCGCGACCGGCTATAGCGCCGACGCTGTGGTGCAAACGCTGATCGGTGTTCCGTCGCCCGTTGTCGGCAGCACCACGCTGGCGAATGGTAAGCTAACCTTTGCCTTTACCAACCTCACCGGCTTGAGCTTCTCCATTCTGGCGACGAATAACATTGCTGCGCCCAAAGCCACTTGGCCACTGATCGGCACAGCGGTTGAGAATCCAGTTGGCTCCGGCCAATACCAATTCAGCGATTCGAATCCGGCGACCAACGGCACGCAGTTTTATCTGCTGCGCCAGCCGTAAATCAATAAAAGCTCAAATGTCAAACCGGCGGGTTTCAGCACGAAACCCGCCGGTTTTTTATTATCTTTGAATTCCCTTTAACGTTGCACCGCCTTTATTTGAACCGTAGCGGTGTCTCGAAAATAGGCGTCAATGTCTTAAGTTGAGCCGCGAGTAGGTTGTGAATAACTCGCCCTTATTTTGATAAGTGGACGCTAATTTGTATTGCTTTGCTTGCGCGAGGTGCGGGAATCCGACGCCTTCAGCGATGGTCGGCGCGCCGCGTCCGCCAAAGATTTTTGGGCAAATCGTCAGATGGATTTCGTCAATCACGTTGGCGCGGAACAGGGCGTCGTTCAATTCGCCACCGCCTTCGCACAATAATCGTTGCACGTTCCATTTTGCGCGTAACCAACGCAGCGCGGCCGGGAAATTAATCTCCGTTTGACCGCAAATTTTCACTTCATTGGCGACGGTTTTGAGCTTTTTAAGGTCGGTTTTTGAAATTCGCTCGGTTGTCAAAATAATAATCGGTGAGAATTTTTTCTGGAAGATTTCTGCGCCCGGATCAATCGAGCCGCTGCCGCTGACGAGGACGCGGATATTATATTCCGCCAAATTATTTTTGAGGCGCAATTTGCGAAATTTTTCGCCGCCATTATCCAGGACCGCCTGCGAAATTTCGACCGTTCGCGCCCCGCAAATGATCGCGTCCGCCGTGGCGCGTAATTGGTAAAAATGCTGCGCATCCCGCGCGCTGCCGAACGAATGGACGGCGCGGTTCGCGGTCGCAATTTTCCCGTCCGCCGTCATCGCCATGTTGACGAAAACAAAGGGCAGTTTTGAATTTTTAATTTTTAATTTTAAATTCACAAAATCAACATCGCATCGCCGTAACTAAAGAAGCGATAACGTTCGCGGATGGCTTCGGCGTAGGCGGCCAGAACCAGTTTGCGTCCGCCCGTTGGTTCGCCGGGGGCAGCGAAGGCACTGACGAGCATGAGTAACGTGGATTCGGGTAAATGGAAATTGGTGAGCAGCGCGTCCACGATCTGAAACGGCGCGGGCGGAAAAAGGAAGATATCCGTTTTACCCGCGTGAACATTGAGTTTTCCGCCGTTTTTGCGCGCGACCGTTTCCAGCGTGCGCGTAGCCGTGGTGCCGACGGCGATGATCCGATGGCCGGAATTTTTTGCCGCGTTCACCGCCAAAACCGTTTCTTCGCCGACCTCAAACCGTTCCGCGTGCATCTTGTGTTCGCCGATGTTTTCGACTTTCACCGGCAGAAAAGTTCCCGCCCCGACGTGCAGCGTGACGAAGCAAATCGTGACACCAAGCGCGCGGATTTTTTCGAGCAATTCGGGCGTGAAATGCAAGCCCGCCGTGGGCGCGGCAACGGAGCCGGCGGGTTGCGCAAAAACCGTTTGGTAACGCTCGTTATCGGCGGAAAATTCGCCATGCCGCTCGATGTAAGGCGGCAGGGGAATTTCACCAAGCAAGTCAAGCTCATTGAAAATATTTTTCGTGCCGGAAAATTCCAGTTGGCGATGGCCTTCGTCGTTCACGCCGATGACGGTCGCGCGGATGTCGGTCGGCTGACCGGCGCGGTCGAGCAGCTTGATTTGCGCGCCGATCGGGGCGCGTTTGCCGGGACGCAGCATCGCCCACCAGTGGTTGGGGGAATTTTCTTCGAGGAGCAGGATTTCGAAGTGGCCGCCGGTTTTGGCGTTCGCGCCGCGCAAACGGGCCGGGATGACGCGCGAGTTGTTCAGCACGAGCACGTCGCCCGCACGAAAGAATTGCAATATGTCCGAAAATTGGCGATGCTCTATCCGCTTTTCTGCGCGATGCAGAACCAGCAACCGCGATTGGTCACGCTCCGGCATGGGCGTTTGGGCAATCAGCTCCGGCGGCAGGTCAAAATGAAAATCAGCGGTTCGCACGGACACAGCGTAGCGGTTTGCTGGCGAAATTGACAATTCACGATTGCGGGAAATAAATTGTGAATAACTTTCCAATAAACGGCCTATTTAACGACCGTTTTCCATTGACTTTCTGGGGGTAAATGGGCTTAATAGGGGTCGTTCGGGGGTAAAATCCCCCGTTCGGCTGAAAGCTGTGGATAACAATGAGCGCCGCGCCCAACCAAAAAACAATCTATTACAATGCGAATCATGCGCATGGTTTAGATGAGCGGCGGCGTTTGCAGATTCCCGCGAAATGGCGGCCCGAAGAAGAGGGTTCAGAGTTGACCTTGATGTTGTGGCCGAAGCACAAAGCGGGCGCGTGTCTGCGGGTATTGCCGCCGGAGCAGATGGCTAAATTGCTGGCGGACATCAACGCTTTGCCGAGCGGCGATCCGAACAAGGTGATGATGAAGCGGTTTGTCGGCAGCGAATCAGAGCAGGTGACGCTCGACAAGGCGGGACGAATTTCTTTGCCGGAAAAAATGAAGGTGGGCGCGGGCATCAAGGATCAGGCGGTGCTGGTCGGGATGTTGGATTATTTCGAAATCTGGGACGCAGACACGTTGGAGCGGGCGCGCGCGATGGATGCGTCGCCGACGGTGGATGCGCTCGCAAAATTCTTGGACTAATTATGAACCTGGGAAAATTACTCGGCGCGGGAAAAAGCTTTTTTGGCGGACGCAAAGTTGTCTCGTATTCCGAAGACAAGCACGTCTATCTGCCGAAGTTCAACGAAAAGAATCCGTTCGGCGTGAAAGTCGAAGAGAAAACTTCCGTTGCCGCTGCGCCGACGCCGGTCGCCCCCGCCGCGAAGAAAGTTTACGCGCCGGTGACGCCCTTGGCGGTATCTGCCCCCTCCGTCGTATCCGTCAAGCCGGTGGTCGCCAAAACGCCCCGACCCGCCGTGTTCTCCGCGCAAAAGCCGTTGCGCGCACCGAGTTGGACGGAAAAGTTAAACCCGTTCCGCGCGTCGTCGCCGGTGGTGCCCGCGCAAAAAGCCGAGCAAACGGAATTGTCACTCAACGTCACGAAAGTTTCGTTGGGCGAAGTGAAAGTGTTGCACAACGATTTGTCCGACGGCGACGTCGATTATGTGCCGGTGAAATCCCGCACGCTCGCGCCGGCTGAAGCCCCGCGCTTGGCGGGCACGCGTCAACCGCTGGAGTTTTTCCAAGAACGCCAGTTGGAAACCGTTTAAACCAAAATGCAAAGTGCCAGAATTCATCCACAAACCAGTGATGGCGGCGGAAGTGCTGGCCGCCTTGAGCCCGTGTCCGACCGGCCGTTACGCCGACGGGACGCTCGGTGGAGCTGGTCACGCGGCGCAATTGCTGGCCGCGAGTTCCCCGACTGGATGGCTGTTTGGGTGCGATCGCGATGGCGTCGCGGTTGAGACCGCGAACACGCGGTTGGCGGAAAAATTTGCCGGACGGTTTGAGATTCGGCGCGGAAATTTTTCGGAACTGGCGGATTGGGTTCCGGTCGCAAGTTGCGATGGTGTGTTGTTGGATTTGGGCGTGAGTTCGCCGCAATTGGATCAGGCCGAACGCGGATTCAGTTTTCAAAACGACGGCCCGCTCGATATGCGGATGGATAATCGGCAGCCGTTGACCGCTGCGGGTTTGGTGAATGGCGAAGAGGCGGAAGCCCTGGCGAAGATCTTTTGGGAATACGGTGACGAGCGCGATTCGCGCCGGTTTGCGCGGGCAATTGTTCACGACCGGGCACAGCGAAAATTTGAGACGACGCGGCAACTGGCGGATTTGATCGAACGCCTCGCGCCGCGCCACGGAAAAAAGGCGCATCCGGCGACAAAAGTATTTCAAGCCTTGCGGATCGCGGTGAACGATGAGATCGGTTCGCTGAAACGAGGCTTGGCGGGCGCGGTGAAATTGTTGAAGCCGGGCGGAAGATTGGCGGTGATCACCTTTCATTCGTTGGAAGATCGCGTGGTGAAAGAATTCGGTCGCGAACGGGCGCGGGAATACACGTTTCCGGGGGAAGTGGATGTTCCCGAATTGCGGACGCCGATCGTGCCGGAACTGAAATGGGTTTCGCGCAAGGCGATTTTGCCGGGCGACGTTGAATTAAAAGAAAATCCGCGCGCGCGCAGTGCGCAGTTGCGAGTGATGGAAAAAATATAACGGCGGTCGATGACTGCCCCAGCGACGCTCCCGGAGCGACGCACAAAAAAGAATTTTAAGATGGCCAAGAACCGAAAAAACCAGTCAGCGTCGATCCACTTTGGACCCGTGGTGAAGGTGGTTTTATTGTGTTTTGTGTTCTGCGGTTCGGCGGTTGGTTACGTCTGGGAGAAAAATGAAATCAACCGGCTCGCGCGGCATATTTCTGAAAGTGAAAAGAAATTGAGCCAGCTGAAAGACGACAACGACCGGCTCGCGAATCAAGTCGCGGTTTTGCATTCGCCGGTGATGATTGATGCGCGCGCGCGGCAGTTGAATCTCGGTCTCGTGCCGGCGCAGCCGGCCCAGGTGGTGCGGTTGAGCGACACCCCGGCCGATGAGAAAATGCGAACGCGACAATTCGCCGGGCGGCCGACGTTGAATCCTTAACGAAAAATAATTTTGGCCGCCGCTCGTGACGCCGTCGGGTGAGGAACCGATCGCCACGGGCGGCTGGCCGTTTTTAGGAATGAACAACAAACTGCAATTCAGGCGCGCGACGCTGCTGCTGATTTTTATCAGTCTGGCATTCGTGGGGCTGGGCTTCCGTTTGGTGGATTTGCAAGTGTTGCGGCACGACGCGTTGTCGAAATTGGCGGACGATAATACCCGGCGTGATTATTGGGAAATGCCCCGCCGTGGCGACATTCTCGACGTCAATGGCAACGTGCTCGCTACGAGCACCGAAGTGAAAACCGTTTGCGCCGATCCGACCTTGATCGGCAATCAGCAAGCCCTCGTTGCGCGCACGCTCGCGCCGTGGTTGCAGACGAACGAGGCGTCGCTTTACCAAAAACTGTTGCCGCGCGCCGTCGTTTCCAAGAACGAGCAAGGGCAGACGGTCACGAATATTTCGCATTACGTCCGGCTCGCCCGCAACATTTCGCCGGACACGTGGCAACACATTCGCGCGGCGATGACGAACCTGACCTTTGACACCGGCGGCAAAAAACTGACGCGCCCGGAACGCAATTTTTACAATGGGATACGGTCGAGTGCGGTGTTTGCGGAGACGGATCAAAAACGCGTTTATCCCAACGGTTCGCTCGCGGCGCAGGTCATTGGATTTTCCGGCGTGGAAGAAGCCAAAGTGGATGACCGGAGTGTTTCGCAAATCGTGGGTCGCGATGGGATCGAGTGGGCGATGAACACGAATCTGTTTGGCGTCGCCGGTTGGCGGGTGACGGAAGCCGATAGTAAACAACACGAATTGGTTTCCATGCGCGCCCAAGATGTTCCGGCGCGCGACGGACTCGATGTCGTCCTGACCATTGATTCCGTGGTGCAACATATCGTGGAAACCGCGCTCGCCGATGCCATGCAAAAACATACGCCCCAAAGCGTCGCGTGCATCGTGACGCGTCCGGGCACGGGAGAAATTTTGGCGATGGCCTCAATCCCGACTTTTGATCCGAACCAGCCGAACACCATTTCGACGGAAACCCGCGATCGCGCCATCACGGACAATATGGAACCGGGTTCGACGTTCAAAATTGTCGTGGTCAGCGGCGCGTTGAATAACGGCATCGTCAAATTGAATGACCAATTTGATTGCGAACGCGGGCACTTCGCTTTTGCCGGTCGCGTTTTGCACGACGCCGAACCGCACGGCATTTTGTCAACGGAAGGTATCATCACGAAATCGTCCAATATCGGCGCGGCTAAAGTGGGTATCAAGCTCGGCGCACAGGGGCTTTATGATTACGCGTGGAATTATGGTTTCGGTCAGCGCACGGGCATTTTGCTGCCGGGTGAATCGAAGGGGGTTTTATATGCGGCGGCACCGAACCGGCTGATCACGCTCGCGCAAATTCCGATGGGTCACGGCGTCGCTGTGACGCGTTTGCAGATGATCATGGCGATGGGGGCGATTGCGAACAACGGTTGGCTGATGCGGCCGATGATCGTTAGTCGCTTGCAAAATCACGATGGCAGCCTCGTGCAACAATACACGCCGCAACGGGTGCGCCGCGTCATCAGCGACGAGACGGATAAGCAAATGATTGAAGCGTTAAAAACCGTTGTGACCAAAGACGGCACGTCACCCGGCGCAGCGCTGAAAAATTATGTCGTTGCCGGCAAAACTGGCACGGCGGAAAAAGCCGGCATCGGCGGTTACCTTCCCGGCAAATATATTTCGTCGTTCATCGGATTTTTCCCGGCAGACAATCCGCAGATCTGTATTTCCGTGGTGATGGATGAACCGAAGGAAGGCCATTTTGGAGGGATCGTTTGCGGTCCGGTTTTCAAAGACATCGCCGAACGTTGCGCGAGTTATCTGAATATTCCGGCGGACCCGAATTTGATGCAGACTAATCAAGCGCCGCTGATGGCGGAAAACAACCTTCGTAAACGTTGATGATATGAACCCACCGCGCCCACAACTTTTTGGAATGCTCGCCGGACTTTTTCTGGCGGCGGGCTTGGTCGTGTCTTCGATGCTGGGCACGACGGCGTGGGTGAAAATAAAAAATTCACAGTTCATCACTGCCAAAGGTTCCACGCGCAAAAATGTGAAATCTGACCTGGTCGTTTGGAAAGGTTCGTTCACGACCGAAGCGGCGACCTTGTTGGAAGCACAGCAAAAATTAAAAGCTGACGCCGCGAAAGTTGGCCGTTTTTTGTCGGACAACGGCGTGACAAATCTGGTTTTAAAGCCGATTGCCATTGATCAAATTCAAGCCAGCATCTCGAATGAAACGAACGGTGAAAGCATCGCGCGCCAAATCACGGTGGGTTATCATCTGACGCAAAAAGTGCGGGTGGAATCCGGTGAGGTCGAGCAGGTGGCGCAAATCGACACGACGCCGCTGATCGCGCAGGGCGTTTTGTTCACGACCGAGCCGCCGCAATTTCTTTATACCAAAGTGGCCGAGGAAAAAATTGAAATGCTGGCCGACGCGACCAAAGATGCCCGCGCCCGCGCCGAACAAATTGCCGCGCAAGGCAGCCGGAGCATCGCGAATTTACACGACGCCGAGATGGGGATTTTTCAGATCACGCCGCTGCATGAAAGCGATACCAGCGGCGACGGTTTGAACGACACGAGTTCGTTGGATAAAACCATCACTGCCGTCGTGACCGCGACTTTTTTATTGAAATAATTTTGTGGAAGAACGCACCTTAAAATTTGCCGCCGAGGCTTGCGCCGCCGAAATCAAAAACGGCGCGGTGGCAACGTTGTTCGCCAGTGTCTGCACGGATTCGCGGGCGGCGAAGGCGGGTGATTTATTCTTTGCCATTCAGGGCGAAAAGTTCGACGGTCATAACTTCATCACCGAAGTCGCGGCGAAAAAAGTCGCGGCGGTGGTGGTGCAAAAGTCCAAAGTCGTTTCCGCTCCCGGGTCATCCGCTGCGGACTTTGGACCGGAGGCTTTAGGCTGCCCGGTGTTGATCGTGGAGGATGTCCGCGTTGCGTTTGGAAAATTGGCCGCGGCCTACCGTCAACAATTTGATCTGCCCGTCATCGCGGTGGGCGGCTCAAACGGCAAGACGACCACGAAGGAATTACTCGCCTCCGTGCTGCGCCAAAAATTTCCCACGCTGTGGAGCGAAGCCAGTTTTAACAACGACATCGGCGTGCCGGCGACGTTGCTGCGATTGGACCAATCGCACCAGGCGGCGGTGTTGGAAGTGGGCACAAATCATCCGGGCGAACTCGCGCCGCTGGTGAAAATCATCGCGCCGAAGTTTGGCATCATCACGAGCATCGGGCGCGAACATCTGGAATTTTTTGGCGATCTCGCGGGGGTCGTGCAGGAAGAAGGTTCGCTGGCGGAATTGCTGCCGGCGGCCGGAAAATTATTTTTGAACGGCGACAGCGAATGGACGGAAAAAATTTCCGCCCGGGCCAAAGCAAAAGTGGTTCGCCTTGGTTTTGGCGAAAAGAATGATTGGCGCGCGGCGAAAATTCGTTTGGATAAAAATGGCGTGACGTTTCAGGTCGTATCGCCGGATGAAAATTTTAGCGGCGAATATCGGGTGAATTTGCTCGGTCGGCATTCGGCGGTGAACGCGCTTTTTGCCATCGCGCTGGGGGCGGAACTGGGTCTGGAACGCGCCGCGATCCAGCGCGGTTTAACGGCGTGTCAGCCGGCGAAAATGCGGATGCAATTTTGGGAGTCCAACGGCGTGCGCGTATTGGACGACGCTTATAACGCGAATGCGGATTCGATGCGCGCGGCCTTGGAAACATTGCGCGATCTGCCGTTGCAAGGCCGGCGCGTGGCGGTGCTGGGCGACATGGCGGAACTCGGCGCGCACACGGCGGCGGCGCACGCGGAGATCGGAAAATTTGCGGCGGAGTCGGGCATCGGCCAATTATTTACGGTCGGAAAAATGGGCGCCATAACGGCCCAAGCCGCGCGGGACGCCGGTTTGGCACGCGTGATGGAATTTGCGGAGGTCGAAGGCGCGGTGATCGCGGTGCACAAAATTTTGAAATCGGGTGATGTGGTTTTGTTGAAAGCATCGCGGTCGTCGCGGCTGGAACGGATTGCGGAAACTTTGAAAGCGGGGAAAAATTAAGATGTTTGACTGGTTAAGCCAATGGATTTTGAAAGAGGCGCAAGGCAGCGAATGGGAGTCGCGGCTCTCATTCTTGCGGCTGTTTCACTACATCACGGTGCGCGCGGCGGGCGCGGCGGTGACGGCGTTGATTTTGAGTTGGTGGCTGGGACCGAAAATTATTCGCTGGTTAAAACAATTGAAGTTCGGTCAGGAATATTCCGATAAAGCGGAAGAAGCCGGCGGTCTCGCGGCGCGCTTGTTGAGCAAAAAAGGCACGCCGACCATGGGTGGCATTTTGATCGTCATCGCGTTGTTGTTTTCCACGATGTTGTGGACGCAATGGAATGCGCAGGTGGAGTTGACGATGCTTTCGGTTTTGGTGCTGGCTGGGCTGGGATTTTACGACGATTACGCAAAAATTTTGAAGCAGACCGGTGGCGGTGCGCCGCCGCGCGTGAAGTTGATCGTGCAATTCGGCCTCGCGGCGTTCGTCGGAATTTATCTGTGGAATTTGCCGGCGCGGAGCGAATTGTTTTTGCCGCAAGGTAAAGCCGCGTTTCACATCATCCACAGCAATCTGGTTTCGGACGTGATGTTGCCGTTTAGCAAATATCCTTATTACGTCGGCGCTGCGGTCGGCGTGGTGATCGTGATGTTGACGATTGTCGGGAGTTCAAATGCGGTGAATTTGACCGACGGTCTCGACGGTTTGGCGATCGGTTGCACCTTGATCGTCGGCGTGGTTTTTTTAATTTTCACCTATCTCGCGGGCAACGTGAAAGCGGCGGAATATTTGCAGATTCCGTATGTGGCGGGCGCGGGTGAACTAACGGTTTTTTGCGCGGCCTTGCTCGGCGCGGGGCTGGGATTTTTGTGGTTCAACTGTCATCCGGCGCAGGTGTTCATGGGCGACACGGGTTCGCTGGCGCTCGGCGGCGCGTTCGGAATTGTCGCGGTGCTGATTCATCAACCGTTCGTGCTCGTGATCGCGGGCGGCGTGTTTGTGCTGGAAGCGGCCTCGGTGATTTTGCAAAAAGGCTGGTTCAAATATACCCGGATCCGGACGGGCACGGGGCGGCGGATTTTTCTGATGTCGCCGTTGCACCATCATTTTGAGAAAAAAGGCTGGTATGAATCGCAGATCGTGATGCGGTTTTACATCCTGTGCGTGCTGTGCGCGGTGGTCGCGCTGGCCACCTTGAAACTGCGGTGAACGAAAATTTGTGAAACGTCAAAAAAACATTGTCAATACGCGCTTTGCAGCTTGCACGGCGGGCGCGCGATTGCTAATTTTTTCAGCAGACGCAACGAGGCGCGCAACGGCAGGCAGTTGTTCAACCAATTTCCAATTTTCTACCGGCGGTTTTTTCCGTGGCAGCTTCATTTCGTTGACCGGTCAATTTAACACGCGGCGAAATTTTTCGAGGGAAAATTTCGCCGCGCAACAATCAAAAAACAATAACAAAACCTCGATTGAAAGGACGCATCTGCGCCAAAACCATGAGTAACCTAAACCCGTTCGTTCCGAAAGGCTCCTTGCTGGAGCAACAATCCCAACGCCGTTCCCGCCTTAAACTCGCCGTATTTTGCGTCGTCGCCATCGGCACGCTCGGCCTCGTCGCCATGTTGATCCAAGGTTGCACCCGCAAAACGCCGGATGATAATCCGTTGCCGAACGTGGACACGAATCCGCCGCCGACGCTGGTGGATACGAATGCGCCGGTGAATCCGCCGATGGACACGAACGGGCCGTCGATGACGAGCAGCAATGTTCCGGCTCCGTTGCCGCTGCCCGCACCCCAACCGTTGCCCGCGACTGATGTGCCGGTTCCGGCCACTGGCGGCACGGAATACGTCGTCGTCGCTGGCGATACGCTCGGCAAAATTGCCAAGAAAAATCATGTCACTTTGAAAGACCTCCAAACCGCGAATCCCGGCGTGGATTCCAAGCATTTGAAGGTTAAACAAAAATTAACGATTCCCGCCGGCGGTTCGGCCGTGGCGCCCGCGACTTCGGCTGTTTCGGCGGATGCTGGAGCGTCGGATGAAACGGGCAGTGCGACGACTTACACCGTGAAATCCGGTGATAACTTGCACAAGATCGCGACGAAATTTCACGTCAGCATCAAAACCCTCCAAGCCGCGAATCATCTGAGCACGACCAGCATCAAGGTCGGTCAGAAATTGAAGATCCCGGCGAAGACGCACAAAGCGAAGGCCGTTGAAACCGCGCCGGTTGCGCCGGTTGAACCGATCACTGCGCCGCCGGTTTCCACCGCGCCGCCGGTAACAGCCCCGGCCGCACCTGCGCCCGCAACCACGGTGCCCAACAGCAATTGATCGAAATTGCGGTAGGCTTAAATTAAGATGAAAGTCGCCGTCACAACTCTGGCATTTTGCGTCGCCGCCCTGCTCGCGCTCGGCTTGGTGATGCTCTACAGCTCGAGCATGGTGATGCCCATCAAGAACACACAATTGCAAGTTGGCGCCGGCATGTTGCGAATGCAACTGGTGTGGTGCGCTTTGGGAATGATTGCGTGTGTGATTGTGGCGGCGACGAACTATGAGGTGATCAAAAAACTGGCGTGGCCGATTTTTATCAGCACGCTGATCCTGGCCGCGCTGGTTTTTGTTCACCATGTTGGCTTGCAAATCAACGGCGCCCGCCGTTGGATCCGGTTGCCCGGCGGAACGTTGCAACCTTCGGAAATTGTTAAAATCGGACTCATCGTTATTGTCGCGTGGTATGGCGACCGCGAACAGCGCAAGATGAATACCTTCACGCGCGGAATTATTTTTCCCGGCCTGATTATCGGCGCGGCCTTAGGCCTGATTTTTATTGAACCTGATCGCGGCACAACCATTTTGCTCGCCGGTGTCACCGGCTCCATGTTGCTGATTGCCGGGGTGCGTTGGTTGCATTTGATTCCCGTGGGAATTGCGGGTGTGGCCGCGTTGGCTTATTCATTTTTACATGACGGTATGCGGAGCGGACGCATTATGGCGTGGCTGCATCCGCAACAACATGACGACGTAGCGCGTCAGGCCGTGCAGGCCAAAATCGCCATCGGCTCCGGCGGCTTGACCGGCCTAGGTCTCGGCGACGGACGCCAAAAACTCGGCTTCCTGCCGGAAATGCACAGTGATTTTATCTTTGCCAATATCGGCGAAGAACTCGGTCTCATCGCCACGATGTCCGTGGTGATCGGTTTTCTGCTGATCGCGATTTGCGGATTTTACATCGCCCGCAATGCGCGCGACCAGTTCGGGGCTCAATTGGCGATTGGCGTTACCACGCTGATCAGTGTTCAAGCCGCCTTCAACATCGCCGTCGTCACCAGCATGTTGCCTAACAAGGGAATCGCCTTGCCGTTCATCAGCGCGGGCGGATCCAGCTTATTGGCCATGTTGATTGGCGTTGGTATTTTATTCAGTGTCGCGCGCCGCGCCAATCCGGCGGCCAAAATGTCTGCGGCCGACTTTGTCGTGGACGATAATTCCAATCCTTTTGCCGCCCGGGCAACATGAATTCTCCCACCGAAAAAAAGCCCTTCATCGCCATCGCATGTGGCGGGACGGGTGGACATCTCTTTCCCGGACTCGCCGTCGCGGAGCAATTGCGCGCGCGCGGTTGTGACGTCGCGCTGCTCATCTCGCCCAAAGACGTGGATCAGCAAGCGGTGAAAACCGCGTCGGGCATGGAAATTTTCACGCTGCCCGCCGTGGGTTTGCAAAATCGCAATTATTTTTCCTTCGCCAAAAGTTGTTGGAAATCATTTCGTCTCGCGCGGAAAATTTTCAAAAATCGCCGTCCCCAAGCCGTGCTCGCGATGGGTGGATTCACCAGCGCGCCGCCCGTTCTCGCCGCTTATTTCTCCGGCGTGAAAACTTTCTTGCACGAGTCGAACACCATTCCCGGCCGCGCGAATCGTCTGCTCGCGCACGTCGCCGACGCTGCCTTCGTCGGTTTCCCCGAAGCCGCCGCGCGCCTGAAAATAAAAGCCGTCGCGACCACGGGCACGCCCGTGCGCCCGCAATTTTCCCCCGCACAAAACTCGGTGGGGCGAGACTCCGTCGAGCCAAAATATATTCAATGCCGCACCGCTCTCGGTTTGAATTCCGATTTGCCAACCATCCTTATCGTCGGCGGCAGCCAAGGTGCGAGTGGTTTGAACGAACTGATTTTATCCGCCCTGCCATTGCTCGCGGCGAAGAACTGGCAATGGTTACACCTCACCGGCGCTAACGACTTTGAAAAAGTAAAAGCCGCCTATGCCTCCCGCGGTATGAAAGCCGTGTTAAAACCGTTTCTCGCGGAAATGGATTTAGCGCTCGGGGCCGCGACCGCGTGCGTCAGCCGTTCGGGCGCGTCATCATTGGCTGAAATAGCCGCGCTGCGTTTGCCCTCACTGCTCGTGCCCTTGCCGACGTCAGCGGATAATCATCAATTTTTCAACGCCAACGCCTTCGTGAAAACCGGCGCGGCGAAAGCGATTGAACAGAGAAAAACCACGCCCGAACAAGTCGTGACAATTTTGAACGAACTGGTCACCGACGAAGCGGTGCGGGCAAAAATGCAAGCTGCGCTCGCCGAATGGCACGCGCCTAAAGCCGCGGAACAGATCGCTGAAGAAATTTTACAGTTCAGCTCGCGCCGAAAAGTTGCGCCGCACCAGCACAGTCATGATTGCGGTTGTGATGCTCATGCGAAGCCTAAAAGCACCAAGCACCAAGCTCCAAGTTCCAGAGAAACTTCAAACTCCAAGTCTCAAACATCGGTGTCGAGCGTGAGTCGGTTTGGAATTTGGACATTGGTGCTTCTCTGGAGCTTGGAGCTTGGAACTTGGAGCTTTTTCCATTCATGAACGCCACCTTGGAAAACCCCGCAGGCGTTGCCGACGAACTTGCCGCGCTCGTTTCCAGCGCGACGTTGCTTCGTCGTGCTGAGCCGATGGCGAAGCACACAACATTGCGCGTCGGCGGTCCGGCGGATGTCTATGTTGAGCCCGCTTCGGAGGCAGATCTGGCGAGCGTTTTGAAGTTTTGCGGCGCGCGGAATATTAAATTTTTCATCCTCGGTCGCGGTTCCAATTTGCTCGTGCGCGATGCCGGTTTTCGCGGCGTAGTGATTTGTCTCGCGCAACCGGTGTTCAGCAAAATTGAGATCACTAGCGAACGGATGGTTTGCGGCGCGGGGGCGCGTTTGAAGCATGTGGCGGTCGAGGCCCGCCGCAACGGCATCGCCGGCATGGAATTTCTCGAAGGCATTCCGGGCAGTATTGGCGGGGCTTTGCGCATGAACGCGGGCGCGATGGCGAGTGCGACCTTCGATATTGTCGAGTCGGTGCGCGTGATGGATTTTGCCGGCGAAGTGCGCGAATTTGCGCCCCGCGACATGGCGGTGGAATATCGCAGTTGCGCCACCTTGAAAAAATATATCGCGCTCGGCGCGGTGCTACGCGGGAAACCGGATTCGATGGTGGAGATCGGGCAACGCATGACGGCTTACAGCGAAAAACGTTGGGCGTCGCAGCCCGCCGCGCCCAGTGCCGGTTGCGCGTTCAAAAACCCGCCGAACATCGGGGCGGGGCGTTTAATTGACGAAATGGGATTGAAAGGCACGCGCATCGGCGGCGCGATGGTGTCATTGGAGCACGGCAATTTCATCGTGAACGACAACAAGGCGACGGCGCAGGATGTGTTGAATTTGATCGCGCAGTTGCGCGCGAAGGTGAAGGCGGCGAGCGGGATTACGTTGCACACGGAAGTGGAAATTATCGGTGACTGACGGAGCGCCGATCTCCTGATCGGCTCGAAGAGTGTTTTCACCGCCAAGCCGATCCGGAGATCGGCGTTCCGGGATGCAAAAAACCATTGAAATCAACGGCTAATGCGTTGACTTCCAAAATGGTTGCGTTATGGTTGCACTATGATCACGATCACGATCAAAGGCTTGTCGAAAGAGGCTCATCAAGCGTTGAAAAAACGGGCGGCCACGCACGGACGCAGCTTGAATACGGAAGCCATTGCGGTGCTGGAATCCAGCGTCCGCAGCACGCCGGTAGATCCGCAGGCTTTACTGGCGCGGGTGCGGGCCGCGCGCGCGGCGATGAAATTTACCGGTAAACCGTTGGATGTGGTGAAACTGATCCGCCAAGACCGTGATCGTCGCTGACCCCAATTTGATCGTTTACTTTGCCATCCGCGATTCGCAATCCGAATGGGCGGATGCGGTTTACGAAACGGATTCGACTTGGGTGGCGCCCTTGTTGTGGCGGTCGGAATTTTGCAACGCACTGACCAAGTATATGCAATTTGCCGGCATGAGTTTGGAAATGTCGTTGTTGGCATTGCACGCGGCGGAAGAAGTCATCAACGGGCGGGAATACAAAGTGTCATCACCCAAAGTTTTGGAGCTGGCGTATAAATCCAAATGTTCCGCTTACGATTGTGAATATATCGCGTTGGCGCAGGATTTAGGTGTGCCGCTGGTGACGGCAAATAAACAGGTTTTGAAGGCGTTCCCGAAAATGGCGGTTTCCTTGGAAAAATTTGCGATAAGAAAATGAGCAGCAAGTTAAACATTACGGTGATGCTGGGCGGCCCGAGCGCTGAGCGCGAAGTCTCGTTGCGCACGGGCGCGGCGGTGGCGAAGGCATTGCGTTCGCTGGGTCATGACGTGACGGAAGTTGATCCGCAAAACAGCACGTTCACGTTGCCGCCAAAGACGGATGTCGTATTTCTCGCGTTGCACGGAACTTATGGCGAAGACGGCACGGTGCAAAAGCAGTTGGATGAACTGGGCGTGATCTACACGGGCTGCGATGCGGAAGCGAGCCGCATCGCGTTTGACAAAGTGTTGACGAAAGAGGCGTGCATCCAGGCCGGGGTGCCGACCGCAAAATTCCTCACGGTGACTTCGCCGCAGACGCCGTTTCCAAAAAATCTTTTGCCGCCGCTCGTCGCTAAACCATCGCGGCAAGGCTCGAGCGTGGGATTGCAATTTATTGAGCGCATCGAGGAATGGCCGAACGCGTTGGTCGAATCGTTGAAGTTTGATTCGGAAGTTTTGATTGAAGAAAAAATCATCGGCCGCGAGACGACGGTCGCCATTGTGGGCGGCGAGGCGTTTCCGGTCGTGGAGATTTGTCCCAAAGCCGGCACGGGCACTTACGATTACAAAAATAAATACACGACCGGCGCGACGGAATATTTTTGCCCGGCGGATTTTGATGCCGCAACCACGCGCGCGATTCAAGCCGCTGCGCTCGGTGCGTTTAAGGCGGTGAATGCACGCGATTATGCGCGGGTGGATGTGATGGTGCGCGCCGATGGCTCCCCGGTGGTGTTGGAAGTCAACACGCTGCCCGGCATGACCGAAACGAGTTTGCTGCCGAAAGCGGCGGCGGCGGCGGGATTGAATTACGCCGAGTTGTGCCAGCGCATGATTGATCTGGCGTTGCGGCGGAAATAAAAAATTAACATGTGGTTCAAGCGCGAAAATAAAAATCGTAACCGGCGGGTGGGGCGGCAGCACGTTCTGGACGTGAAGCTGCGCTCAGATCAGGTGCGTGCAACGCGCATCCGGTTGGCGGCGATTGCGTGTGCGGTCGTGTTCGGCACGGTTTTCGGTTTGTATCTCATTTGGCGCACGGGTGAATTGGTGTTGAACAAATTCGTTTATGAAAATCAGGATTTTGCGATCCAGACCGTGCAAGTGCAGACGGATGGCGTGATTTCACCGGAACAATTACGGCGCTGGTCGCGCGTGAAAATCGGTTCCAATTTGATCGGTCTCGACCTGGCGGCGGTGAAGCGTGACTTGGAAATGGTGGATGCGATCAGTTCCGTTTCGGTGGAACGTGTGTTGCCGCAGACATTGAAAATCCGCGTGACGGAACGCACGCCGATCGCGCAAGTAAACGTGCCGCGCACGGATGTGACGGGCGGAATTGCGGTCACGGTTTTTCAATTGGACGCGAACAGCATGGTGATGTTGCCGCTCGATCCGCGTCAATGTTCGGCCCCGGTCGCGGCGACGGAAGCGCCCTTGCCGGTGATCACGGGTTTAAATTTGTTTCAATTACAGCCCGGTCATCACTTGGATTCAGCGCAGGTTTCGACGGCGTTAAAATTAATTTCCGCCTTCAGTCATTCGCCGATGTTCGGGCTGGTGGATTTGCGCCGGATTGATACTTCGGCGCCGGGCGTGGTCATCGTCACGACGGGGCAGGGCAGTCAGATCACTTTCGGCTTGGATAAATTAGACCAGCAATTACAGCGCTGGCGTGGAATTTACGATTGGGGAATGCGTTCCGGCAAAACCATCGCGTCCGTAGATTTGGCGGTGGAAAATAATGTGCCGGTGAATTGGCTCATGGCCAATGTGACGCCGGACGCGCCCAAAAAACCGTTGGTAAAACCTGGTAAACCCCGGAGGAAAAATGTTTGACGATGCTAACATCATAGCGGGACTCGAAATCGGCACGGCGAAAATCTGTGTCGTGGTCGGCGAACAAACGGCGGACGGCGCGCCGAATATTATCGGCATCGGCCAGGCGCGTTCGCGCGGCGTGCGCAAGGGCGAGATCATTAATCACGAACAGGTCGAGGAAGATTTGCGCGCCGCGCTGGCGGAGGCCGAGGCGATGGCCGACGTGGAAATTCGCAGCGTTTATCTGGGCGTGAGCGGCAGCCACATCGGCGGTTTTAATAATCGCGGCATGCACACCATTGTTTCTGCCGATCGCGAGATCACGGAGGACGATGTTCAGGACGTCACTAAAAATGCGAAGGCGATCCGCCTGCCCGCCGAGAACACGATCATTCACGCCGTGCGCCAACATTTTTTTGTGGACGGCCACGGCGATGTGCAAAGTCCGGTCGGGATGGTCGGTTCAAAATTGGAAGTGGAAATGCACATTGTCCACGGCCACCAAAATCGTTTGCAGAATGCCATCCGCCTTGTGCGTGGCACGCAGCTTGAAGTGGACGAAATTGTTTTCAACGGCATCGCCTCCGCCCTCGCGTTGTTGAGCAACGAACAAAAAGAACTGGGCGCGCTCGTCATTGACCTCGGCGGCGGCACGACGGAATTTGTCGTGTATTCCGGCGGGGCGATTCGCCACGCCGGCGTGCTCGCGGTCGCGGGCGACCACGTTTCCAACGACCTTGCCTTCGGCCTGAAAGTGCCGTTGAGCCGCGCGGAAAAATTGAAATTGGAACACGGTTCCGCCCTCGTCACCGAAGCCGCCAAAAAGCAGACGATCAACACCACGAACGACCTCGGCCTCGTGCTCAATTCCATCAACGCCGGGCAATTGCAACGCATCATGTCGCTGCGCCTTGAGGAAATTTTTCAACTCATCGCCGACGATCTCGAACGCGTCGGTCTGACCGATTATTTGCGCGCCGGAGTTTTTCTCTGCGGCGGCAGTGCGCGGGTGCCGGGCCTCGTGCCGCTCGCGGAAAATATTTTTCAGATGCGCGTCATGCTCGGCCAAGCGGGCACGATCAGCGGACTCACCGCCGCGCTCGATCAACCGGAATTCGCCACCGCCATCGGCCTCGTGAAATATGGTTCGCTCAAAAAACGTCAACGCCGCGCCCGCCCGACGATGTTTAAAGAAACCATTTCCAGCGGCACCGAAATTTTTAAAGACGTTTTTGGAAAATTGTTGAACCGTTCCTGAACTGAAAGGCTCGTCATGGAAACTGAAAATCAAAATCTGATTCTCGAAACGTCGCCCGCCGACGGACGGCTCGCGGTGAAAATTTTTGGTGTCGGCAATGCCGGCATCGAATTGCTGAGCACGCTCGCCACGCCGGAATTTGCCGACGCTGAATTTGCCGTCATCAACACGGAAGCCGCGTCGCTCGCGACTTCGGCCGCGCCCGTAAAAATCCATCTTGAGAACAAATTGCTGCGCGGACTCGGGTCCGGTGGCGATCCCGACCGCAGCGGCGCGTTGGCCGAGGAACAATTTGCCACGCTGAAATCAACGTGCGCCGGCGCCGATGTCGTTTTCATCGTGGCCGGACTCGGTGGCGGCGCTGGCAGCGGCATCAGTCCCGTGCTCGCCCGCGCCGCGCGCGAAGCGGGGGCGCTCGTGCTCGCGTTCGTTTCGCAACCGTTTGAATGCGAAGGCAACCGTCGCGAAGCGCAGGCGCAAACCGCGTTGGCCCAGCTCAAAGCCAATGCTGACAGTGTGATTTGTCTGCCGAATCAGAAAATTTTCAAACTCATTGACGAGAACACCAGCGTGCTCGACACCTTCCGCGTCACTGGCGGTTTTCTCATCGAAGGCGTGCGCGGCGTCTGGCAAATGCTCACGCGCCCCGGCTTGATCCAGGTTCACTTCGCCGATTTGTGCAATCTGCTCCGCGACCGCCACGCCGAAAGCACGTTCGCTTTTGTGGAAACCGCCGGTCCCGCCCGTTCGCGCGAAGCGGTGGAAAAAATTCTCGCGCATCCGCTGTTCGATGATGGCCGCGCGTTGACCGAATCCGACGCCATCCTCGTGAACCTCACGGCGGGCAACGACCTGACGATGTCCGAAGTCAGCCGCGTGATGGAACAGATCAAACGTCAGTGCGTCCGGGCCCAGATCATCATGGGCGCTGCGATGTCGGCTGATTTTAAGAATCGTCTCTGCGTCACCGTCATAGCTGCGAAACAAACCGGCGCGCCGCCCGCCCCCGCCAGCCAAGTCGCGCCGCGCACCGAAACCATCACGGGAACATCACCCGCGCCCGCCGCCCGCCGCAACGCGCCGTTGGACAACAACCCGCGCAAAAAGACGACGATTAAAAAACCGGTGCAAGCGCAACTGCCTTTCACCATTGTCTCCAAAGGCCGCTTCGACAAAAGCGAACCGACGCTGCACCACGGCGAAGACCTGGACGTCCCGACTTTTATCCGCCGTGGAATTGCGCTGAATTAAGATTAAGCTCTTCAGGGAGGGACGGCGTGCAGCCTTCCCTGATTTGAGTTTTAGGCGAAGTTTATGTAAGTTCAGGAATGCCAAGTTCAATTAAATAATTGAAGGTGGGATCATAATAAGCGGAACTCCGAGTTGGATCCGTAGGCTCTCCTGGTGGAACAAAAATGACCATTCCCTGGCGTGCTCGTGTTAGTAAAACTCGATACGCATTGCGAAGGTAATTTTGGTTTTCGGATTTATGGATATCAGTCCATCGACTGCCGCGAAAATCGTGAAAGCTCCAACCAGAATCTGAGAAGCGCAAATCTCCATCCCATGTAACACAGGTCCAGTCCAGTTCGAGTCCTTGAACCTGAAACTCTGTAGCTGCGTCTTCGAGATAATAGCTTGAGCGAGTGTCTTCCTTCTCGTTTAGAAACCAGTGCACGGGATCGACATTTACTCGAATATCAATGGCATGCGGTTTTAGCCTTTGTGCTTTTGATGAGGCTACCAATCCAAAACGTTGAGACCCTCGTGCGCGGGAACGAACCCATTGTTTTGCAAGATTCAAGTCACGCGTGATAGCTATTGGGTAACGATGAGAAAACTCACTAAATATTTCACGAGCTTGTTCTTTTTCACAATCGAGCAAGGCCTTGACGAAAGCTGAAACATTTTCAGCTCGAAAAGAACGCATTGAAACAGCGAGGTGCAGGCAGTCATCAAGATGTTTGTCCTGACGTTGGCCAATTTGATCTAGCACTTTGCCGGCTGCATATTCGCTGTCGGTAAGCCGCGAAGAAATATACATGTGCCAATGGGAGAATGCCGTGTTTATGGCTTCAAGCCACGCATCAATTCCAGCTTCACCAATGTTTATTTCTTGTCCGCCGCCGACTAAACAAATGATTACCGCCCAATCTTTGTGGCGATCCATGCAAGAAATCAGAAACTCCGGCTCAGATTGAGAAAAGCCCTTTCGATTCTTTTTTCGCTGCATGAAATTTGCAGTTTGATTTAGATTCCAAGCGCGTTGTGCTTCGTCGAAAATAACTACGTGTTCTATTGGTGGAGCTGAAGTGTCCAAAGCATCATCACGGAAGTGATGAACATTTTGGATAAAGGCCTTCACACTTTCTCCTATCTCTCCTTTACGAACCTTCTCGCCTTTTAATTTACGGCGATTGAATTCGTCACGAGTTAAGGCTTCGCGAAGCACATCCACTAGCGGACCGTTTCCAGAAAGAAATACGGCGTGTGTTGGTTCGTCATGGTTTCTGCGGCGAGTGGCGACATTCAAGCCAACCAAGGTTTTGCCAGCGCCCGGAACGCCGGTGACAAAACAAATTATTTTTCGCCCAAGCATTTTTGCTTCATCTACTAATTCTTCGATGCGTCGCGATGTTACTTGAAGATTTCGCCTGCTGGCATCAAAAGTCTTTATCGCTTCAACTGAGTGGTGTGCGTAAAGCGACCGGGCAGCTTCTATGATGGTTGGAGTTGGATGATAAGGTGCGTTCGCCCATTGATTTTCATTGAGTGCTGTGCCGGAGATTTGTTGCAGTGTCGCGTCTATTACTTTGCGAAATTTTTCTAAATTAACCTGAATCGGCCTATAAACATTGTCGGAATCAACTTGAAGTGGGGTTGTCTCCAATTCTTTATTGTTTGTGGCAATTAAAATTGGAACGAGCGAAGCGTGGTGACTAGCTTCATGGAAGTTTTTAAGATCGAGCGCATAATCCCAGACTTGCTCAATGGCTGCGCGTTCAAATTCTGATTCTCCAACTTTGAATTCCACCACGAATACAACTGGCCCAATGAGCAGCACAGCATCAATCCGCCGCCCCATCCGCGGAATGTTAAACTCTAAAAGCACTCCACCGACTAAATCGCTCAAGGCGGATTGTAAGAATTCGATTTGTTTTATCCACGCATCACGTTGCGTTGGAATTAGGTCGAAATCATTTCGCTTAGCTAATTGAGCAAAGATTGTGTCCGCAGCACTTTTAAGAAAATCGGCAATGGATGCGCTATACCAAGCACGCAAAGAAGAAATTTCAGAGCCAGTGGTTTTCGGCGTTAATTCCATTTCGAGCCAGGTTGGCTGACTACTGGGGAAAAAAGAAGCCTGAAAATTCTTGAGCCCTTTGTTATTTTTCGTAGTCGTCGTCACATTTATGAACACCTCATTTTATAGCATTTTCCTTGATACCCTTTGCGAAGGACGAATTCCAGCGTGGCATGACGAAAAGCAAATGCCAGTTGTTTATCCAACTTATGAAGCAGCCCAACGTGAGATTGCTGATGAGGTGATGGAAAAGTTACAACAGTTTCTTGATGGTGATCGCGATTTTGAAGATGCGATGGCGGTTGAAGATTATATTCTGCCAGTAGAAGTCCTTCTAGACGGTTCTATTATGGATGAGGATGGGAATCGATATGGAAGAAAAGAATCTTGAAGTTTCATTCTAGGAAAATTTAGTAAGTAATTAAGCTCCCCGATCGAAGCGGAGAGGGAAGGTTGCTCCGGCGCATCAAAAAAGCGGCGACCATTGCTGGAAGTCGCTGCAAGGCTCGGGGTAATTAACCGCGGAATACCCGAAATATGTGAATGAAAACCGCTTTCTGCTTGCGTCGTTTGCGGTTGAAAGCGCCCGGCTGTTATCGCTCCAGCAGCCGCTCTATTCTGCCTTTACTTCGCCTTCACTGCTTCGTCATACACGCAGGCCAGTTCCATGATCTGGCCGCAACTGCATTGGATGCGGATGTTCGTGATGCGTTCGCCGTCGCGTTGCACGGTCAGGCGCGGTTCGCAATTGGTTTTGTGCAATGACTCGTTCAAGCCCGCCGCGCTAGAGGCGACTTGGCTCAAGGTTTGAAACGGCGGCGCAGCGGTTTCACGCGGGATGACGGTGACGCGGAATTCGCGGTTCTTTTCCTCGGCGGTTATCTCGGCCGTGAGCGGCATGAATAATTCAGTTTTTTGTAGAGTCATGGCGAGGTGGCCGCGGGCGGCGCAGGGGGTGGTTGAGTGGTCGGGCCGGTGGGTTGATTGGCCGTCGGGTCAGCGGTTTGGGCGCCCGACTGGTTGGACAGCGCTTGGACGGATTCTTTTAATTTAAGCAGGACCGTGACGCGCCGATTAATTTCATCGTCGGGTTCGTAACCGGCCATGGGCGAGGTGTCGCCGAAACCGGAGACTTTGAAAATTTGTTTGTCGTGCACGCCGCTATCTTCGAGCGTGCGGCGGGCGATGTTGGCGCGTTCGGTGGATAATTCCCATTTGCCGTGCGTCGCGCCCCCGGCCTCGGTTTTGGATTCGGTGTGACCTTCGATTTCGATGTGGAACGTGGTGTAGCGCGAGATTTCCCACGCGAGCGTGCGAAAAACCCAGGAGCCGTAATCGGTGAAGAGCGGCGTGTTCGGATGGAAAATCGGCTTTTGCGCGCGGTCAAAAACATTGATGTTCAAACCCTCGGGCGTGAGCTCGATTTTGACGCTGGACACATCTTCGTTTTGTTTGAGCAAGCGGCTCAAATCATCGCTCAAGTGCCGCATAGTTTCCATTTCCACGGCGGAGATGGATTGGAATTGGCCTTGCTGTTTATAGGAAGCCGAGGCGTCGTTGTTCGGGATGATGCCGACGGATTCTTTGGTGACGTTGGAGAAGGGATTGCGGAACGCGCGTTCCACCGCTTCCTTGATCTTAACATCCTGCGACGTGAGCCAGAGGCAAAGAAACAACGCCATCATCGCCGTGACGAAGTCGGCGTAGGCGACTTTCCACGAACCGCCGTGATGTGCGTGCTTGGCTTTTTTTTTCACAGTTCAAGCGCCTCAACTCTTGAGCGATTTGAGCATGGTTTCCATGTCGTTCGCGCTGGGGCGCATATCGCTGCTCAAGCCGCGTCGCCCCAATTCCACCGCGGTCACCGGTGCCATGCCGCCGGCGAAACCGGTCACGCAGGCCGCAATGCATTTGGTGTAATCCATCTCCGCCGTTTTGACGAATTGCAGATTCACCGCGAGCGGGCTCAAAAATCCGTAAGCGATCAAGATGCCGAGGAATGTGCCGACGAGCGCCGCGGCGACCTCGATGCCGATCTCTTCCACCGGCCCGGAAATCGCCGCCATCGTGATGATGATGCCCAACACGGCGGCCACGATGCCGAAGCCCGGCATGGCATCCGCCGTGCGCGTCAAAACATCCACCGGCGCGTGATGTTCCACTTCCAATTGTTCCAATTCCGCATCGAGCAACAGGCGTAATTGATCCGGTTTAATTTTGCCGTCGATGATCGGACGCAAGCTGCCGCACAAAAATTCCACCGAGTGATGATCGTTCAAAAAGTTGGGATATTTTTTGAAGATAGAACTTTTCTCCGGCTCCAAAACGTGTTCTTCCAACGCAATCATGCCGTTGCGGCGACCGAGCATGAACAATTCGTAAAGCAGTTTTAATAAGTCTTCGTAAGCCGTGCGATTATACGGCGCGCCTTTCAAACACAGTTTCATGCCGCCGACCAGTTCCTTGAGCACTTTGATGGGCGACATGATGATCAACGCGCCCAACGCGCCGCCGCCGATGATGAGCAATTCGTTGGGATGCACCAAAACCGCGAGATGACCGCCGCCGAAGACGAAGCCGCCAAAGACGCAGAAACAAACCACGCAAATGCCGATGATGAGAATCATGCGCGGCCTAAGGTTGCGTTGCGTTGGACGCGGCCGGATTCCAGCCGTTGCACATAGGCGCGGATGGCGAGGATCGCTTGCGCATGAATCTGGCAGATGCGCGATTCCGTCAAGCCAAACGCTTCCGCGATTTCGCGCAGGTGCATGTCTTCGAGATAATACAGCGCCAGCACTTTGCGCTGGATCGGTGGTAGTTCTTTCAAGCGTTCAAAAATGACCCGTTTCAATTCGTGTTGTGACGTTTGTTCCACCGGATCTTCCGCCGCGGCGTTGCCGATGACTTCATACAGATTGCCGCCATCGCTTTCGTCCGAGGAATTCACCGCGTCCAAACAAACAAACGCCGCGGGTTTCACTTCGTTGAGCAATTCAATATATTGCGGCCCGGATAATTTTAACGCCTTGGCCATCTGCGCATCCGTAGGCGTTTTGCCTAATTCCTGTTCCAACTCGATCTGCGTCGCCTGGATTTTGCGCGCCTTTTCGTGGATCGCGCGCGGAATCCAATCCATGCGCCGCAATTCATCCAGCATCGCGCCGCGCACGCGCATCCGCGCATACGTTTCAAACGACGTGCCGCACGTGGGATCAAAATTCCGTAACGCGTGCAGCAAGCCAACCAACCCGACACTTTGCAGATCATCGCGATCCACATGGTCGGGCAAAGTCATCGCCAGCCGCGCCACCGCCGCCGCCACCAACGGAAGATATTTTACGACCAACGCGTTTTCGATATCGGGATCCGCCGGCTGATGATAGCGCTGCCACAACTCTTGCGCGGACGGGATGAGCGCCGCCGGTAAGGCTTCTGGTTTCAATGATGTAACAAGACTATTCGTCATGTTTTCAAAATGGGCTGCGGGGCACCGAAATCCGGCGAGCCGTCGGTGCCACCCTTTTGGAAGCACGGGTTACTCATGTTTTCGCGACCGCTTTCGTTTTGGCCGGCGGATTCGCCTGCGCGTGCCGGCGTTGCCGGATGGCATCGCCCAAACTTTGCAACCAAATGCGGCTCCACCAACGGGTGAGGAGGGCGACCACCAACGCCGCGACGCACGCGCGCCACACCGCGGTAGACCACGAACATTCTTGGGCGAGGCTGAACCCAGCCCCGACCAGAAACCCCAGAATGGCACCCAAAATAATATGTGACTTCATCGAACTTTTGGTCGAGTGTCCGCCTTAAAACGGTTTGCGCCGCGTGAACCCGGAGCTCCCAAATTAAATTAAAACCCAACCCATAGTGCGTATAGCAAACCATCTGCCAGCGGACGGGCGGAAATTCATTTCGTGATAAAACCCTTTGTTTACCGGCGATTTTTTTGCGGAAATAATAATGCCGGTTCGGCGCGGCGAAACTCACCCGGAATTTTTTGCCCAGTGCCGAGAAAGCTGATCGGACAATTTGTGCCCAACACAAAATTCCATAATTTCACGCGGCGCTGTTCTTCGTCGAGGTGGGTGAAAATAATATCTTCCGGCGCGAACGTTTCGAACGCGTGAAATTGCTCGAACAAAATCGAACTCTCGCACGCCGCGTTCAGCACGAGATGAATGTGCGGTTCCGGCAAGCGCGCCAATTGTTCCCGCAACGCCGCGAGCGCGTGGGCATCGTGTGATTCCACGCCCGGCAAATCCACGAGCAGCAAATCCGCATGCATGATCGGTTCCTGCCAAAAACGTTCCACGGGGACGCCCAACGATTCGCAATGCAGCGATAAAATTTCCGAAGCGTTCGCCGTCGCGCCATCGAGTCGCCACACGCGGGCACTGTGTTCATTGACTAAAACCGATGCCACCAGCCATTTGCCCAGCGCCGTGGTTTTGCCCGAACCGGCGGGGCCGATGAAGACGTGCGGTCGTCCCGTGCCGGTCATCGTCTGCCGCGCTGGTCGCCAATGGCAAATGACGAGATCCGTGACCGCGGCCCATTCTTTTTCCGGCGTCGCCAACGGTTGCGGGCCGTGGAGCAAATGAACTTTCTGCTCCAACTGATCTACGAACGTGGGCAAAAGGCCTTTCGATTCCAGCCATGAAATCGTGCGCCAACGTCCGTCCGGCGATTTGCGCGCCGACATTTCCGGCGCAATGGACGGATCCGAAAAGCGCGCCTGCGTCCTTTGCGTTTCCGTGGCCGCTTCGGTTTTTTGCTCCGGTTCCTTTTCGGGGACGCACGCGGTGACTTCGATATTGCCGTGCCGTTGCCACAGTCGCGCGATGCCGTTCGCGGGCAGTTTTTTCACGCTCACGACGACCGCTTCCGGCCCCAATTCCTCATGGATTCGGGCCAGCGCGGTATTCGCATCTTTGGCGAGAAAGGCGACGACTTTCACGGCTTGGGTTTTCCGGCATCGTAGTGGGACCGGCAGCTTGCCGGTCGTGAAGGGGTTGCCGGCCAAAGCAACCGGACAGGCTGGAAGCCTGTCCCACTACGGGCATAACGTTGTTGCCAGGGTTTCAATTTATTCCACCAAGTTCGGGATCACCGCGGCATTTTGAATCTGGATGCGCGCCGGAATTTCCGCATACGACAACACGGCGAGATTGGTGAACGTGCTTTCAAAAAAGCGGCGGAACGCGAGCCGCAATTGGGGCGCGCATAAAATCACCGGTTGATGTCCGCCCGCCAGCATCTGTTGCACAAATTTCGTGAGCACCTCCACGACGTGGCGCGCAAGTTTGGGTTCGATGATGAGCGCCATTTCCGTGGGCGATTGCCGCACGCTTTGCGTGAGCTGCTGTTCCAAACGGGGATCAATGGTGATGACGCGGATGCCGCCGTTTTCGCCTTGAAACGGCTTGGTTAATTGCGAGCCCAAGGCCCGGCGCGCGTGTTCGGAAAGTTCATCCGGATTTTTGGTGAACGCCGCATGGTCGCCCACTTTTTCCAAAATGCCCGCGAGGTTGCGGATGGAAATGCCTTCCGCCAAAAGATTCTGCAAAATCCGTTGCACATGACCGATGCTCAACGGTGCGGGAATCAATTCATTCACGACCGCCGGATTCGTCTGCTTCAAATTATCGAGCAACACCTGCACGTCCTGGCGCGTCAAAATTTCGTGGCAATGCCGCTTGATCGTTTCCGAAAGGTGCGTGACCAAAACCGACGGCGCATCCACCACCGTGTAGCCGGCGATCTCCGCATTTTTGCGTTCAACGTTCGTGACCCACGTGGCGGGCAATTGAAAAACCGGCTCGACAGTCGGCATGCCTTTGAGCACGGTTTTGCTATTCGTCGCGTTCATCGCGAGCCAATGACCGGGCTGAAGCTGGCCTTGCGCGAACGGATTGCCCTTGAGCAGAAAACGATATTCGTTCGGATTTAATTGGAGATTATCGCGCAGCCTGATCGGCGGGATCAACAAGCCCATGTCGCTCGCAAAATTGCGGCGCACGCCGGTGACGCGTTCGAGCAAGTCGCCGCCTTTGCGCGTGTCCGCCAGCGTAACGAGGCCGTGACCGAGTTCGATTTGCAACGTGTCGAGCGTGAGCAGATTTTCAATTTTATCGGTGGGCTTCGCTTCGGCCGGAGACGCGCCCGCGCCGAGAGTTTTCGCGTCGCCCGCTTTGCCCAACATGCCTGGCGCGTTGGCGGGCGAATTAATCGGATTCAATTCCGGCGTGCCGTTTCGGTGGATCGAATACGAAAGCAAACCGGTGATGATCGAGATGGTGAGGAACGGCATCATGGGCAAACCCGGAACGAGCGCCATGAAACCGAGCATCACGGAAAGAATCGTGAGCGCTTTCGGATAGGATAATAATTGCCGTCCGAGTTCGCGGCCGAGATCGTTTTTCGCCGTCGCGCGCGTGATCAAAATACCGGCCGCCGTAGACATGATGAGCGCGGGCACTTGCGAAATAAGCCCGTCACCAATGGACAAAATCGTGTAGCTTTGCAACGCTTCGCTGATCGTCATGTTGCGTTGCGCGATGCCGATGGCGAACCCGCCGATGACGTTGATCAGCGTGATGAGCAACGCCGCGATGGCGTCGCCGCGCACGAATTTACTCGCCCCGTCCATCGAACCGTAAAAATCCGCTTCTTCTTCCAACGCCCGCCGCCGCGTGCGCGCTTCGGTTTCCTTGATGAGCCCCGCATTGAGTTCGGCATCAATCGCCATCTGTTTGCCCGGCAACGCGTCCAACGTGAACCGCGCCGCGACTTCCGCGATGCGTCCCGCGCCCTTGGTGATGACGATGAAATTGATCAGGACGAGAATCAGGAAGATGACCAGGCCCACCACGTAATTGCCTTGCACAACGAAATTGCCGAACGCTTGAATGATGTGACCCGCGTAGCCATTCAGCAAAATGAGCCGCGTCGAAGCCACGTTCAGCGCGAGCCGATATAAAGTGATGAACAAGAGCAGGGTCGGGAAGCCGGTAAATTCTGCCGGGGTGCGCAGGTAAAGAATGACCAGCAACGTGAGCAATGAAATGCTGATGCTCGCCGTCAAAAGCAAGTCGAGCAAGATGGGCGGCACCGGCAGGATCAAGAGCAGGATCGTGCCAAACAAAGCGAAAACGAGCCACAAATCGCCGTAGCGCAGCAGCTTTCTCATCCTATCGCTGAGTGATCCCATGTAATTAATTAAGTCTGATTACGTTCCGGCAAACCTCTGCGTCACCACCTCATTGCTGGAGCGCTACGCCTGCTAAGCAGGAACCTCGCCAAGTGGGTTTTGTCTTTAAAATGGACGGATGTGTCAACTTGCGGGGATTTTTTGGCGCCAACCGGAGCGGGGTTAGCGTCCGGCTTCGGTCGTCACAAAATATTTTTGCGTAATAAATTTTAACGGCGGCGTGTCCGTCCGGGCGCGGGCGGCCCGCGTGGCGTTTTTAATTGCGGACCGGTTTCTGGCCGGCGACGGAGATTTTTTGAGATTTCATACTCGGTTGACCGTCAGCGACATAGCCGGAAATTTTTTTCTACGGTGAGTCGGGTCACTGTCGTTGACGACCGGTTTTTCGCGGCGGCTTTTCGTCGTCGGTCGGTGAGCTTTTTACCTCGCGTTGGCTTTTGGGGAGAGGCGTAAACGGAGAAAAGTGAGGTCGGTTTTATTTGGTTGGCATTAGTGCTGCTTTTCCACATTCGTAATGAAATTAAGCCGCTGAAATGTTGCGGCGATCAATGTGAATGTTAGAAATGATGAGTAAAATAGCAGTGATTAATCGTATTAACCGTTAGTCATAACCGTCTGTCATGAAAGCTAATCCGCTCGCGATGCGATCTTTATCAGTAGGTGTTTCAATAACATTTACTTACTCAATTGGTTTCCAACGAGTTGCCGGTAGTGCGCGGTGCGCGCCGAAGTGCAACCCCTTGGCGGACATACAAAATAATCTTACCTCCGGCTGTGTGGCTCCTACGCCGGAACCGGGAGGGATGGTCTGGGCCATGATGAATGGCCGGGGCGATCAGCTCCGCTTGCGCAGTATTCAAAACCTCTCTCTAGACACCGCCCCGGCCACTGGGGCGGTAGTATTTTTTCCTGCCCGCCAGTTCCCCCACGAATAACCAAGGATAAGCTTATGAAAACGAACCTGCCCCCGCCCGATCTTGCTTTGGATGCCCCCGCCGTTGCCTTGGCGAACGAAATCCGTGCCGCCCGTTTGGCTAAGACCAGACGTGAACTGGCGGCGCACTTCGCCGCTCCGCCGCCGCCCCAAAATTGTCCGTTGGCATTGGCCGGCGTGAGCGGCTTGGGCGGCATCTTGATTATGCGCCACCGCAAAAAAAATGCCGCGGGTGGCGACGGTTGCCCAAGCCAGCCGCAATTGATGTCGGCGGCCGGCGCGGCGGACGTGGACGGTGGCGAGCCGGTGGTCTTGAAATTTTATCTGACGGGCGAAGATGAAAACTAACCGGAGATTTTCCGCTGGGACATAACCGCGCGGAGTCACGAAACAACAACTACTACTAAGAAAGAAACATAACAAATGAAACTGAATGCATTAACTAAAATGGCCCTGGTGGCGTTAGCGGGGGCCGCGCTGACGACCTCGGCCTATGCCCAAGGGGTTTTATTAACCGTGGACATCTCCAACCCCAGCGCGGTGATTGTCTCCGCCACCGGCAACTATGCCTCGACGAGTGATAATTTAAAAACTGTCTGGGACGGCATCGACTTGCTGGGGATTTTCACCAGTAATGTTAATGGCCAATTTGCCGCGAACGTGATCGGCGGAACCTTGATCGGCGGTGGTTCAGGTCAAGCGTATGATTTCTATGAACCTGATGACTCAGCGGGCGGGAGCCGGAACGGTAATTACGTTAATCTGAACCTTTATCAAAACCAAACCAATAGTCCGCCGGTTCAATCCTTTAGCACGGAGACTCCTGCCTTCACCGGATCCATGACGATTGATTTATCCCGTGTTGCCAACTCATTGCCAGCCTCTGGGACGAGTGGAGATATTCGGGCGGGTTGGTCAGGCAACCTCGGATCGATGATCGGCCAATGGCAAGTGATCGGCACGGCGCCGGTGCCGGAACCGGGCACACTGGCATTGACGGGCCTGGGCGGAGTAGGGGCATGGTTCTGCGCACGCCGGAAGAAATAATTCCTAAATCAAGCAAGGCGGAGCGACCGCTCCGCCTTCCGCAGATGGTGAAGAATTTTCCGCTCGGCATCAGGGCGCAGAGTCATGAAACAACTAACTAAGAAAGAAACATAACCAATGAAACTGAATGCATTAACTAAACTGGCCTTAGTGGTGTTGGCGGGAGCCGCGCTGAAGACCTCGGCCTATGCTCAAAACGTATTGTTAACCGTGGACATCTCCAATCCGGCCAGTGTGGTCATCGCCGCCACCGGCAACAATGCTTCGACGAATGATAGTTCAAAAACCGCCTGGGACGGCATCGACTTGCTGGGGATTTTCCTAAGTAATGTCTATGGCCAATTTGGCACGAACGCCATCGGCGGAACCTTGATCGGCGGTGGTTCAGGTCAAGCGTATGATTTCTATGAACCGGATGGCACATCAGGCCGTAACGCTAATCATTTCAATCTGAACCTTTATGAAAACCAACCCGGTAGTCCGCCGATTCAATCCTTTAGCACGGGGACTTCTGCCTTCACCGGATCGATGACGATTGATCTCTCTAGTGTGGTCAGCGCCTTGCCATCCTCCGGGGCGAGTGGAGATATTCGGGCGGGCTGGTTTGGCAACCAAGGAGCGGTGATCGGTCAATGGCAAGTGGTTTACACCCCGCCGGCGCCGACGCCGGAACCGGGCACGCTGGCGTTGGCGGGTCTTGGCGGGGTAGGCGCATGGTTCTACGCGCGTCGGAAGAAATAATTCCTCAATCAAGCCAAGCGGAGCGACCGCTCCGCCGGCCGTAGATGGTGAAGGATTTTCTGCTGGGGCATAACGGCGCATAGTCACGAAACAACAACAACTAAGAAAGAAACATAACCAATGAAACTGAATCTATTAACTAAGCTGGCCCTGGTGACGTTGGCGGGGGCCGCGCTGACGACCTCGGCCTATGCCCAAGGAGTTTTATTAACCGTGGACCTCTCCAATCCAACCAATGTGATCATCACCGCCACCGGCAACAATGCTGCGGTGAATGATAATTCAACTCCAGCGTGGGAGGGTGTGAGCTTGCTGAGTTTTCTCACGAGTGCGGTGGCCAAAACTGACACATACGCAGGATCCTTGACCGGGGGAGGCGTGGCATATAACGCATATTTCTGTCAAACGGGAGGCAATTCCCCCGGCAATGATCTATGTCTTTATAACTATGGGGTCGGAGATCCTCAGACATTTAGCACCGGCGCGCCTGCCTTTACTGGGACGGCGACGCTTAACTTATCCAGCATAGCTGGCTCATTACCGTCGGCAGGAGCTAGTGGAAACATTTACACTAGCTATTCTGGCAACCACCGCGTGTTGCTTGGCCAATGGCAAGTGATGGATGCGGCGCCGACGCCGGAACCCGGCACGCTAGCGTTGGCGGGGCTCGGCGGAGTAGGGGCATGGTTCTGCGCACGTCGGCGGAAATAATCACCGGTCAATTTCAGCCGCTCCGGGCAACCCGGGCGGCCTTTAAAAATTCGCACGGTTAGAGTCGGCATGCGGTATTGAATGGTAGAAAGGATGCTGGTGAAGTTCGGTTGCAGTAGCGCGGCGGTCACCGGCGCAGACTGCCGCTACCAATCAGGCGCCGCGCCAACTCGCTCGCTATCGATAAATAATGAACCGAAGAATTTTCCGCCGGACGGTTAAGGGCGGAGTAGTAACCAACAACAACCATAAATAAATATGAAACAAATTAAACTAATCAAGCTGGCCGCTCTGATGGTGATGGGGCTAACGCTCGTCACCGCGGCCAAAGCCCAGATATACCAGATGACGGCCAATTGGAGTGGGGCCAGTTATAGCAATAGTGCGACGGCCACGGCGACTTTTGATCTGGATGTCGGCGCCTTAAATATGCAGTTAAACCATCCCACTACTAATAATGGATCCTATTATAGCACTACTGGAGCCTATGGTGGCATTTTTCCGGGATTTGTATCCGATTTAACTCTGACTGTATCGGGATCTTCCACGGGAAATGGAACCTTTACTGAAAGTAACTTTCATTACTTTCTTTTTATAACGTCCACCAATGCCTCTGGTAATTATGACTTCGATCCTAGTGGCAATTGGGCGGCCAATATTCAATTGCAGGATTTTAGTTTTGCCGGCAATAACGGCAGTAATTATCCCAGCGGCATGCCCGGCAAGAGTATGCGCGCTGACTACTACCATTCCGGTGAATCCATGAGTTTAGTTTCAGGTAGCAGTAGCCTAGCTCCCGTTCCAGAACCGGGGACGCTGGCGTTAACGGCAATCGGCGGCGTGGGCGCATGGTTTTGCGCACGCCGGAAGAAATAATCACGCTGACAACTCCAGCTGTCTCGGAAAAACCGGGGCGGCTGGGCTAAACCAAATCATTTTCCGCCGGGGCATCCGAGTGCGGCGCAGTCAACCAATAACAAACCAAGAGCTTATGAAAAACCTACGCAAGACAAACCCGATAAAGCCACTGGTCATAGCCCTGAATGCGCTCCTGCTGGGCGCGGCGGCTAGTTCCGCCCAGACCACCATCATTTATGATACCTTTGGTGGTTATGACGCGCTGCCTGATCATGCTCCGGATCTTAATCTGACGGGCAATCCTTGGAGTATAGCCGGTGATCAAACCACGTGGGGAACTCCGGGTTGTATAAACGGCGTTGCTCTTTTTATCGGCGACACCGGCGGTGGGATCAGCCTGCAGGGATATACTTTGCCGAGCACTACTTTGACGCTTTCGGCTGGTCTCTATGTAAATAATATTGCTGACGATAACGCGAATACGCGTGGGATGTATCTCGGGTATTTTAGAGACCTCACGCTTAACACGAATATCAGCACCGTTGATTTTACCGGGATGCTTTTGGATGCCACCGACGGGACCCTTAACTTGTTGAATAATGATTCCTCAGGGAGCTCAACCGTCGTGAGTTCTCGATCTTACCAAGGGACTTGGGATAAAGGTCAGCTCCACACATTGTCTTATACCATCGATACGGTGAGCGGTTCGATTTTGAGCGCCACACTGGACTCGTCTAATTACATGTTTGCCGCCATCAGCATCTTCGCGTCCACGAACCTGAATTATGTGGGACTCGGAGTAAGTGCTCCTGCGAGTGGTCAATATGGATATGCCGCGAACTTCTTGCTTACCGCCGAAGCGACGCCGGAACCGGGGACGCTGGCCTTGGCGGCACTCGGCGGCGCGGGCGCCTGGTTCTGCACGCGCCGGAAGAAATAATCACGCTGACCAACTCAAGCTGTTCCGGAAAACCCGGGCGGCTTGATTAACCCGAATCATTTTCCACTGAGGTCATCCGAGTGCGGCGCAGTCAACCAATAACAAACAAACAAAACACTCATGAAAAACCTACGCAAGATAAAGCCGATAAAACCATTGGTCATAGCCCTAAATGCGCTCCTGTTGGGAGTGGCGGCTAGTTCCGCCCAGACCACCATCATTCATGATAGCTTTTATGACGATCAAGATACTGCGCTGCCTAGTCATGTCCCGGATGTTAATCTGACGGGCAATCCTTGGAGTATGTCCGGCAACCTAAGCACGGAGGGATATCCGTATTGTGTAAATGGCAATGCTTCTTTTTTCGTCGAAACCGGCGCGGGAATCAGCCTGCAGGGATATACTTTGCCAAGCCCTAATTTGACGCTTTCGGCTACTCTCTTTGAAAATAATATTGGAGGCGATGATGCTAATAAGCGCGGGATGTATCTCGGGTATTTTAGAGGCATCACACTTACTACGAATGTCAGCACGGCTGATTTTACCGGGTTGCTGTTAGATGCCACCGACGGCAGCCTTAACTTGTTGAATAATGATTCTTCAGGAAACTCAACCGTCGTGAGTTCTCAAGCTTACCAAGGGGATTGGGATAGCACTCAAGACCACGCATTGTCTTATACCATTGACACGGTAAGCGGTTCGATTTTGAGCGCCACGCTGGACTCGCAAAATTACTCGTTTGCCGCCACCAGCGTCTTCGCCTCCACGAATCTGAATTGGGCGGGACTCGGTGCGAGTGATCCTGTGGGGGGGCCGAGCCGTGGATTTGCAGCGAACTTCATGCTTACCGCTGAAGCGACGCCGGAACCGGGCACGCTGGCCTTGGTGGGTCTCGGCGGCGTGGGCGCCTGGGTCTGCACGCGCCGGAAGAAATAATCACGCTGACTCACCAGCCGCTCCGGGCCACCGGGGCGGCTTTGTTATGGGTGGGGTGAGACTCCGTCGAACCCTGATCCGATTCCCGTGCACCGCGGACAAGCATATTTGTGTTTTAATGACCGGTTGCTGGATCTCGGCGGAGGTGTAGATTAATAGGGTTGGATCAGACCGTCGTCGGGTTCAACGACTGAATCAATTAGGAAACAAACAATCGTCCGCTGGGGGAATGAGGGCGCGGCGCAAGCAAACAACATAACCAAGAAAGAAACTCGCCCCATGAAACTTACAAAATTCGTCGCCTTGACCCTGCTGGGACTCCTGCTCGCCACCGCCGTGAAAGCCCAAGGTATATTATTGACCGTGGATATCTCCAACCCCAGCGCGGTGATTTTCACCGCCACGACCAACTATGCCGCCATGAACAGTTATAGATCAATTAGGGACGGGTTTGATTTACTGAAGCTGTTCACAAGTGTCGCTAGTGTCGGTGGCAGCGATACTAACGGAACCTTGATTGGTGGCAACTCGGGAAACCCGTATAGCACCTATTATGGTGACAATGCTTCGGGCAGTATCATTGATTTGGGCTTTGTGGGAACCGGCTTCACGTATCAGACATTTACCACCACGTCCACCGCCTTTACCGGCGCCTGGACGATTGACCTGTCCGGTGCCACCCCCCAACTACCCTTGCCGGGCGCTATCGGAAACATTCAGACGGGATTTGGAGCCAGCCCCGGTCAAGTGATCGGGCAATGGCAAGTCATCGGCACGGCGCCGGTGCCGGAACCGGGCACGCTGGCGTTAGCGGCACTTGGCGGTATAGGCGCATGGTTCGGCGCGCGCCGGAAGAAATAATCTCACGGACTGATACCAGCCGCTCCGGGCCACCGGGGCGGCTTTGTTTTTGCGTTGGGCTCTAAAAATCACGCCAAGGCGCGAAGGCGCTAAGGGGAAATTTTCTTCGCGACTTTGCGTCTTTGCGTGAAAATGGTCTTGGGTTCAACACGGCTTAACGGCGTCGCTCCCGCCCGCCTCCCTTACGGCACTTCCTAAAATGGAGTGTGGTATTGTAGTGAGTTTAGTTAAAGTTACTAACATCCAATGACCCGCTGCGCGTCCTTTGGGGATATTCAGGGACACTTTACCGCCAGGCCGCTTGTGCCAAGTTGCTCTCAAAGCCTACTACTTTTCATTTTACGCCCGTTTTCAGGGTTTTTCTGTCTCTTGGAATCATTCTTGGAGGCCATGGAACCATCCTATGGCCTTGTGGGACCATTCTATGGGTCCAAAGAACCTTCCCAAGACGCCGTGGGATCATTTTTATGCGCCAAATATTCATTCTGTGGACCCGTCGGATCATCCTATGGGTCCATGGAACCATCCTATGGACCCATAGGATGGTCCGCAGGCGCCAAAAAATCATTCTACGAACCCATGGAATGGTCGGACGGGGCCAAAGAATCATCCCACGGCGGCGTTGAAGGAGCCGATGAGGCCCAAGCACTGTCCCACGAGGCGGCAGCTTGGGGGCACAGCGCCGTTGCCTCATCCCAACACGCCCCCGAAGAGAGCGACGGCATCGCGCCGGGAGTCAATGGCCACACGGATGTTTGCAGGGGGGCGGGGAGGGCGGTGGGCGGTGGGCGGTAGGCAAGTGGGCGGAGGGGCGGACGAATCTACGGGCCGTGGGGTTGGCATTTCTGGCGGTTGTGGGGAGGGGAGCGGGCGGCCGGGCGGGGGGTAGTCACGGCTCGACGGAGTCTCGCCCCACCCACAGGGAGCTTTGTCACGGCCCGATGGAGTTTTGGCCCACCGGTAGCGCGTTTGGGGTAAGTCGCCTCCGAGCGGAGCAATGCTCGGCGCTCCGTCTGCTCGCTCGCCTTAAGCCCACCGCCCACGGCCTCAAGCCCATCGCCGCACTCAAGATTCAATGAGAAAGCGGAGGGACGGGCGATCGTCACGGCTCGACGGAGTCTCGCCCCACCCGTCGCCCACCGCCTATCGCCCACGGCCCACGGCCCCTCGCCTCTCCCGCCGGGGGCCTCCTCCTTCTCGTTTGCATTCAAGGAGATAAGATGATACGATACACCCAGTATGAGATGGTATTGGGGAATCTAAGGGCATGAAATTCTATAAAATTATCACGAGCTTTATCATTGGCGGACTGACGGTTCAAGCTGTCGTCGCCCAAACCACAATCCAAGATGCGGGCTGGCTGCACGCGGACACGCAGAAGATTTCACCCGGCATCGTCTGGTATACGGAGGATGTCAGCTATGAACTCACCACGGGGTTGTATTTTCCACCCGATGTGTTGCGACCGAATGTTTTCGCCCAGGTGGACGACCGTTTGGCGAATTCAAAATTGAGTGTGAGTCCGCTGATCCCGACTCCGTTGGCCGTTGATTTACAGGCCGGGACCAAAGTCCCGATGTTGCCGGAACCGGGCATGCTGGCACTGGTGACGGTGGGCGGCATCGGCGCGCTGCTGCTGGCGCAACGGCGCAAGTAAGCAGTTTGCGGTCAGGTAGAATTGCCGCCCGGGTTCACCGGGCGGCTTTTTCGTGGGTGGATGCTCCGCCGCCGAGCCGGGATAAATCCAAGGCGAGCTCACGCAAAGACGCAAAGACGCCAAGTGAAAATTCTCTTCGCGCCTTTGCGTCTTTGCGTGAGCTCGCCTTGGGTAAAGCACGGCGCGATCGGCGCCCGCCGCATCGTTGAGAATTATTTCCACAAATGTCACGCAATGAAGGTTGACGCCGCGCGTGTGGTGTAGAATCTTGTCGCCGTTTCACGCGTGAGAAATTTATTTTCAACCGTCTGCGCCCAAGGCCAATGGCTGCTGCTGCTCGCCGGGTTGGGCGTCGGCGTTTTTCCGGCATTTGCCGCCAAGCCATCCACGCCCGTTGCCGCGCCCACTTACGCGCTCACGTCCTTGCCGTCTACGGGCGCGTTTCTCAACGGCACGCTGCCGGAAGTGGCACCGACGATCTCCGGCAATTGGACCGCCGTCGTTGCCTTCACTAATCTGTGGTTCACTAATTCTGTCGGCCTCGCGCCCGTGCCGGATTCCAATCTGCTCTGCGTGTGGGAACGCGAGGGACGCGTGTGGACGTTTGATAATTCACCCGGCACAGCGTCCAAAAAACTCGTGCTCGACGTCAGCGCGCAATGCCAGGGCTGGGACGATTCCGGGCTGCTCGGCGTGGCGTTTCATCCGGGCTTCGCGACGAATCATTTCATGTTCGTTTATTACACGTGGGTCGCGCCCGGCACCGTCGTGGGCGATCCCAACACGCGCCCGAATCCCGTGTTGCCGAATAAGTATCACGACCGGCTCGAACGCTACACGCTGGATGCCAATGGCGTGGCGCTGCCCGACTCGGTGAAGATCTTCGTCGACCTCACGAATCAAACTGTGTGGCATCACGGCGGCGGTATGTTCTTTCATCCGACGAACGGATTTCTCTACTACACGGACGGCGATAATTCCGTGGGCGACAATGATCAGCTCATCAACAAGAGCCTTTACTCCGGCGTATTTCGGATTGATGTGGATCAACGTGGCGGTGCGATCAGTCACGCCCCGCCGCGTCAGCCGCTGAACGGACTCACGGCGAATTATTTTATTCCCAACGACAATCCCTTCGTAGCCAAGAACGCAGCCGTAGTGGGACAGGCTTCCAGCCTGTCTAGTTCCTCGGAGACGCAGGCCGACTTGACAGGCAAGATGCCTGTCCCACTACCGCGGCCGAACGACAACCCGTTCGTAGCTACGAACGCAGCCGTAGTGGGACAGGCTTCCAGCCTGTCTAGTCCCTCGGCAACGCAGTCCGACGTGACAGGCAAGATGCCTGTCCCACTAGCGCCGTTGGAAGAATTTTTCTGTCTGGGCTTGCGCAGTCCGCATCGCATGACGATCGATCCGCCGACGGGCCGCATCTTCATCGGCGATGTCGGCGAAAGTTCGCGCGAAGAGATTGACGTGATCCAGCCCGGCGAATCCGGACTGAACTTCCAATGGAATGAGTGCGAAGGCAATCTCGGCTCGATGAAGGCGCCCTTCCTCGGCATCAGTCGCGGACCCGTGTTGGATTATCCGCACACGGACGGTCGGGCCGTCATCGGCGGCTATGTGTATCGCGGCCAGAAATTCGCGAGCGATCTCGGCGGTAAATATATCTTCGGCGACAACGTCATGCGCATCGTCTGGGCCTTGGACGAGACCGCCACGCCCGCCAAGAAGACCGTGCTCTGCGTGATGCCGAAAGGCGAAGGACCCAACTCCGGGTCCGACTACACCGGACTGTCTTCCTTTGGCGTGGATTCAGCCGGCGAACTTTATTTCTGCCAGATGAGCAGTATTGGCGGGCGCATTTTCACCTTGCAACGGGGCGGGCCGCCGCCGTCCACGCATCAGTTGCCGAAATTATTATCGCAGACCGGCGCGTTCACGGACTTGCTGAACCTGCAACCGGCGGACGGAATGATTCCCTACGGCGTCAACTCGCCGCTGTGGTCGGACGGCGCGCAGAAACAACGTTGGTTCGTGCTGCCGACGCAAACCAAGATTGGTTTTTCGGATACGGGCGAATGGAAGTTCCCCGCGGGCACGGTGTTCGTGAAGAACTTTTCGTTGCCCGTGGATGATAACGATCCGGCCGTGCAGCATCGGCTCGAAACACGTTTGCTCATCCGCGACACGAGCGGCACGGTCTATGGTGCGAGTTATAAATGGCGCGCGGATAATTCCGATGCCGACCTCATCACGGCGGGCACGAACGAGCTCATCACCATCAAAACCGCCACCGGCACGCGCACGCAAAAATGGTTTTATCCCGGACGCCAGGATTGTCTCACGTGTCACACGCCCGTTTCCGGCGGCGTGCTCGGCGTGTCCACGCGGCAGCTCAATGGCGATTATAAATATCCGAACGGCGTCACGGATAACCAACTCCGCACGCTCGGCCATCTAGGATTGTTCGACAAGGAATTCGATCCGTTAAAGATCTTTCGCTACCCGAAGCTCGTGAACCTAACGAACACATCCGTGGCGCTCGAACTGCGCGTGCGTTCGTATCTCGACGCGAACTGCGCGATGTGTCATCGGCCTGGCGGCGCGGGCGCGTTCTTCGATGCGCGCTTTGTCACGCCGTTGAAGAAACAGAATCTCCTCAACGGCCCGGTCGCGAATCTGCGCGGCATCACCGGCGCGAAAGTGGTGGTGCCCGGCGATACTAACCGTTCTATTTTGTTCCAGCGCATCAGCGTGACGGGCGAAGGTCAGATGCCGCCGATCGCGCGCAACGTGGTGGATGACAAAGCGGTGGCGTTGATCGGTCAATGGATTTCCAAACTGCCCGCGAAGGCGACGATTCTGCCGCGCGGCTGGACGGACGCGGATATTGGCAACGTCGGCGTGGAGGGCGAAGCGAGTTTTCTCAACGGCAACTTCAACGTGCTCGCGTCCGGCAACGATATTTGGGAAACGGCGGACACGTTTCATTACGCTTACAAAACGCTCGCGGGGGATGGCCAGATCGTGGCGCATATCAGTTCATTGCAATATACCGATCCGTGGGCGAAAGCGGGCGTGATGTTCCGCGAGAGTAATTCGCCGGGCGCGAAATATGCGTTGATGGCGATCACCGCGCACAACAGCTCGGTCTATCAATGGCGCCCCGCCGACGATCAAGGCAGTCACAACACGGACGGCGTCGCGACGCTCATCCCGACATGGGTGCGTCTGACGCGTGCGGGCGATCTTTTCACCGGCGAGATTTCCGTCGACGGCAAGCAGTGGACGACGGTGGATATGATCACGATTCCGATGAAGAAAACCATCTACGTCGGGCTAGCTCTAAGCGCGCATAATAACTCCGTGTTGAACTCCACGTTGTTCGACAATGTGGTAGTGAAACCGTAGCCCGACGGAGCGCCGAGCATTGCTCGGCTAGGAGAACGCTGTTACTTCATCGAGCCGATCGGGAGATCGGCGCTCCTGCTGCGTCGGCCTCGCTTTGAGCGCGCATAATAACTCCGGGTTGAACTCTACGTTGTTCGACAATGTGGTGGTGAAACCGTGACACTAGGAGCGCAGAGCATTGCTCGGCCAGGAGAACGCCGCTGCTTCATCGAGCCGAGCAATGCTCGGCGCTCCGGCGCAAGGCGTGAAGAAAACCATTTGCGTCGGCCTCGCCCTAAGCGCACATAATAACTCCGTGTTGAACTCCACGTTGTTCGACAATGTGGTAGTGAAGCCATAGCCCGATGGAGCGCCGAGCATTGCTCGGCAAAGAGAACGCTACTACTTCATCGAGCCGATCAGGAGATCGGCGCTCCTTAGGAAGGCCGGTTAAAAGCCTTAGCCGGTTATTTCGGGGTCATCCTTCCCGCCACATTTGAGCAAAGAAAAGAGGCCGGAGGTTTCCCTCCGGCCGCTGACTGCTTGAATGGTCCTACCTTATTGTTTTACCCGGAAGAACTGTTGCGTTCCGGCGGCTGTGTTTGTGTAGGGCGAAGTGGAGCCCACGATGTCAGTATAAGGGCCGACCACCGTAGTGGCTGATTGTAGAACGCCGACGGACGGGAGCCAGGTGATGATCTGAGTGCTGCCCAAAGCTTGAATCGTCAAGGTAGGCCGCACAATGATATTGCCAATGACCTGGACGCCATTGAAAGGTGCTTCACCCGTAAGCGCGCCACTAGGATTAGGGATATAGGTTACGGTAATGGCGCCGGAGGCATCCGTAGTGACATTGGTGAAGAGCACATAATTATCACCTTCGGCAAAAGTGCAGACCCCGTTGGCGATCGCATTTTGTCCGATGATCGAACCGTTGACGGTGCCGGTGATGCCGTTGTCGGCCGCGCCGCCGTTGGTGGGCGAGGTGGCAAAGACGGAACCACGGTTGTTATCATAATTGGCGCCGTAGAGGTAGAGCTTGTAAGTGCCCTGCGGCAAATCATTGATCTTCAAGGTGCCGGTCGGGACCACCATGCCGCCCGGCAGGTTGGTATTCACCCCATCTTCATAAGCGAGCAGCCATGAGGGTGTGCCATTCGTGGTGTTATTAGCCGCGCCATTGTTGAATCCAAATTTCAGAGTGGCGGTGACCAACGTTTGATTGCTGGCCGAGGTGAAGGCCAGGGCGGTGGTGACTCCCGAACTGCCCGGGAAGGGATTCCAGATATTGTTGCCGGGATCGCTATAGACACCTTGACCTTTATACACCTGACTAGCCGTGCCGCCTGGAGCAACTGCGAAGTTGACCGTAAAGCCGGCGGCGGGTGGAATAAACGTCTGGCCGATGACTGATACCACACTGCTAGTAACTGAGCCATACACATTCGTTACGATACAATTATAGAGGTTTGTGCCCAGGGTGGCCGTGACTACTACATTAGTTGCGGTCGCGCCCGAAATAGCGGTGGCGTTTTTATACCACTGATACGCGAACGGGCTGCTGCCAACTACACTGATACCGAAGCTGGTTTGGTTGCCCGTGTATAAGGTTGTGCTGGCCGGCGTCGGCTGGGTGACTACGGCCGGGGCGGAACTGATGGTAACCAAAGCGATCGAGCTGGTGACTGATCCGGAGACATTCGTCACCACCACGGTGTAATTACCACCGTTTAGCAACGTCGCGTTACTGATGGTTAATACATTGCTATATGAACCGGAGATATTGCCGCTCACATCCGACAGGGCCGTTGAGCCTTGATACCAATGATAGCCGAAGGGCGTGCTGCCGGTGGCGGTTACGCTCAGGGAGCCACTGGCACCGAGACCGATGATAATGGGTTGCGGGGCCACGGAAATCGTTGGTTTGAAGCCAGCCGAATTATACAAGGTTTGAACTTGGGTCCCCGTCAGTGCGGTATTAAAGAAAGCTACCTGAGTGAGGGCGCCGGCAAAGTAGCGTTGGGCTGAATAATTTACCGAACTGGTAGTATAGTCAGGGGCCCCGCCAATGAAGATGTCCGGCGAAGCGCCACCCAAGATACCAACGTTACCGCCGGAGCTCTTAAGTTGGCCATCAATATAAAGATAATCATTCGCCCCATCAGAAACCCCCACGAAGTAATGCCATTGCCCGTCATTATAATTTTGTGGCGTGGTGAGTTCCGGGCCGTTGCCCGGATTCCAACGCACTTCGCCGGAGCCATCCATACTGGAGCGCCAGCCACTGTCGCCACGACCGACGATCCCTTGAAATCTGCCATAGCAATCAGATGGATTAGCTTTGAACCAATAAGAGAGCGTCATGGGCGCACTACCTTGCGGATCAAGATCGGTGCCAAAGAGAACCCCATTTCCGATATCTACGGCGGCATCCAAACCGTTAATTTGGACGGCATAGCTATTGGATCCAAAGCCCGAGACCGCCGGCCCGGAAACCGCCGGGATCACGCCCGGTTGATAAAGGCCATCGACACCGGCCAAGGAACCATAATTAGTGGCGATCGTGTAGGTGCTAAAATCAACAGGCGGTTCGACATAGGCCGGTTCATCAAAGCGGAGATAGACCAAAGGATTAGCGCTGAACACATCATTAGTATAGAGCGTTTTGTTCGCCGCCGTGGCATCCGTAAAATGTTTCGCTACCGCGACCGCTGATAAAGCATTGGTATAGATCGCTACTTCATCCATCGCGCCGTTGAAATTCTGGCAGTTGAAACCAATGGCATTTGCCGCGGGATATCCCTGTTGAATAATTGAGTAACTTTCATTGATGTTACCGATGCAAGCCGGGTTGAGAGTGTCTGGCACATAGCCCGCACCACTGCTGTTTTTGATGAATTGGTAAGCGCCCGTGGGTGAGGCGGGATAATTGTTCGGCGCAAATACATTATTCGTTGACTGGGCCAAGCCGGGAACAGTGGTAGCCGTGAGGGCACCGTTGACGTAAAAGTTGGCGTTCGTGCCATCGTAGGAAAGCGCGAGGTGAAACCATTGAGGCGATGGCTCATTCAACGGCACATCAAATTCCAGTGAGGGAGTATTACCATTAGCACCATTATAGAAATCAACCACCCAACAGGCGTTCGTTTGTAATTGCAATGGATTCGTGTAGGGAACGCCGCCATACCAACCTACCGGTGCTCCCAGCACATACTTGCCCGCCAATGAGATGGTCCAACCGTAGGTGTTTCCATTCGCGTCGCCGTTTTCCGTATAGAACATTCCGCCGCCACCTTTTTTAATAATACTGGTCCACTCCGTGCTGGCATAGCTGGCGCCGCTCGGATCATTGGGATCGCCGCCTTCCGGCATGACCCAGGCCTCCGCTGAAAAGGGAATGATGCCCGTATCCAGACCGTGATTCACATCGGGGATGAGCACATAGCCGCTATTGTCATCATTATTAGCCCCGCCATTAAATTGCGCTGCCGCATTGCCGTCACTCGTCGCGCCAGCCACGGGACCGGTGAACAAGGTTTTAAGATCAAAGCCGGTGCCGTCCGGGTAGTAGGCATTATTGTAATAACCATTGCCTAATGTTCCCAAAGAACCGGAATTGGTGGCGATATAAGCCGCCGGCGTGTGGTTGGTTTCATTCAAGGGCCAGTAGCCGGTGGGGTTAAGTGATAACACCGTGCTGGAGTAGTCGGCTTGCGCCCCGGTCGTGGATAGTGCAATGGCTAGCACTGATAACAAACTGCGGATGGAATGTTTGTTCATAATATCGGGTTTGATGGTTTTATAGGTTAGAGCTTGAGCGGTTGGGGCATTGGGTTGGATATAATAGTTTCAGAGTCTAAATTCAAAAGTAGCGTGAGGGTTTTAATTGTGAACGCTTCCGTTCACGGTCAACCATTGGTAATCAGGATCGTTGGCGGCATTGGACGCCGGCCAGCCAGCTAGACTGTTTTGCCCGAAGGTGGCCGCTTTTTTATCGCCATAAACCCCGGCTGCTCCTTGCCACTTGTGAAACACCGCATGGCCATCGGCAAAGGAAACCCCGGAGGCTTTGGTATGATATGAACCGGGGCAATCGCTCCACGCATTGGCATTGGGCGTTCCGGCAAAAAAGCAGAAGAAACCATCATTGATCGAGAAGGGAGCTTCCTCGATGAAGACAAACATATCGGAAGAATTGTGCAAGTCGCTGGATTTGCGAAAGGCGAGGTAACCATAAGAATCGATACCGTCATTGGGTCTTGGACCGATGTAGCAGTTCATCGAATAACTTCTGGTCAGTGGCAGCGTTTGGGTGCCGACCTTGGTCGTCCGAGTATCGGATGGACATTTATAAATTTTAGCGTTGTTCCCAATGTAGCTGCCCAAGAGAGGCGGATAAGCCGTATACTTCGTGGTAAGATAGGCGGGGTCAGTGGCTAAGTTGGCATTGTCTTGCTGATCGTCGGTCCAGCTTCCAATGTTATTATAGGGCGGCGGCCGTAGGTTATAGGCGTAACTATCTCCGTTGTCGTTAGCATACATGAGCCAGGCCAAGTTGGCCTGTTTTAGGTTATTGACGCAATTGATGCCTTGCGCCCGGGCTTTTGCCCGCGCAAGAGCCGGCAACAACATCGCGGCGAGAATGGCGATGATGGCGATGACCACCAGAAGTTCGATCAGGGTGAATCCCGCCGCCGCTGATGGCCCTCCGGTCAAGCATCTTTTTTGAAACCGAAGATTGGTAGCAAGGCCTTGAATGTTGTCCCGTTCTAGGTTGGTCAATGTAACGGTATTAATTTCGTCACCACACATGTAATCGTTCTCCTTATATTGATGGGATCAACTTTTGGTTGATCAGTTCAACTGACTCCTAGTTTGTCTCATGGTTGTAACATAAGAGGAAGGGGAATATACATGTTTGAAAACAAAACAGCTAGAGAATCAACGGTTTACACCGATGAAAATAAAAAAGGCCACGTCCGGAGACGTGGCTGGAAGGGGAAGATGGAAAAGTGCCGGACTGGACCGGTTAGTGGGTCAGTTGCGTTTTCAGGTCCTTTTGCCATTCGGCGCCGAGGTCGGGCGCGGTTTTGCCGGTGTGCTGTTTCCAAAGGTCTTCGGTGTAATTGCCGTCGCGCATCGCGGCGTTTAATTCGGTAACGATAGTGGGATCGTATTTTTCGCTCACCCAGTTCAGGAAGTTGGCGGAAACGCGGTAGCTGCCATTGTAACGGGGCGAAGATTGACGGGTGGCGCGCAGCCAGCCGAGGTCCGCGCCGTGGCTTTGCGGTTCGTATTTGAACCAGCGATAATAATCCGCCATGCCTTCCACGATCCAGCCCGGCGCTTCGGAACCGTAGCCGTGATGGCCGTATTGTTGCACGACGTGAACGCATTCGTGCACGAGCGAGCCAACGGCTTCGCGGTTTATTTGCGAGCGAATCCATTTATCGCTGACGAAGACGGCGGTGCCGAGGGTGTAGGCCACGCCGTCCATGGGTTTGATGGTGATCTTAAAATGCGTGGGCGCGGTGAACCCTTCGCTCGGCAGCAACGCCACGATTTTCGGATATTCGGCGGCGAGCACGGGCGCCAGTTTCGTTTGCGCCCAGTCTTTCAGATCCGGCGCGGCGGTGGTGTCGTAAGTGATCGTCGTTTTGCCATCCGTGGTGGTGACTTTAAACGTGTCCGGCGCATCGCCTTTCGCCACATCTTCCGGTCGCAAAATTTCGATGCCGCTGATTTTCGCATTGTGATCCGGGCTGTTCGGCGTGGTCGAGATACGGATGACGATATTGCCTTGCGCGTCCGGCGTGAGGTTCGGGAATTCTTTGACGAGCGCTTTATTCAAACCCCCGGCAGCGGCGAAAATATCGAAATCCGTCAGCACTGGTTCGCCATTGATCGCGATGTTTTCCAGCCGGTTGCCGGCGCCATTGTCGAACACTTCCGCGAAGTGCAGGCGCACGAGGTAATGTCCGTCTTTCGGCACGGGAAACGTGTAGGTGAAATCGTTGGCATAATATTCGTATTGATAAACGGCCGCGGGCGCAGCGTGCGGCGCGCTGGTATCAATGTCTGAATCGGAATGGCCCGAGTTGCCGCTCACCATGTTCACGTCCGGCGCAAATTTCCCGGCCGGTTCATCGCTACCGCAGATCACGCGGATGGGCAGCGGCAGGACCACCGCTTGGTTGGACGCGGGCGTCGGCAACGGCACATAATGATAATCGGCCGGCATCGTGGTGGGGGGACGATCCGCCGCGGCGCTGCCCCAATCCACATTCGGTTTCGGTCCCATCACGAGATGCAAGGTGCCGCCGCCGGTGAGCTGCGCTTGCGTTAAATACGTTTTAGTGAACGGTTGATCGTTCAATGTGGCGGATTGGATATAAATATTTTCCGCGCTGTTATTATCGGCGATGACGGTGAACGTCTTGCCGCCATATTTTTTATCGTCGAGCTGGATCACGGCGTGGCTGACGATCGGACTGCCGATGATATAAATGCCGCTATCGGGATTCACCGGATAAAAACCGAGCGCGCTGAACACATACCACGCCGCCATCTGACCGCAATCCACGTTGCCGCATTGGCCGGACGGCGTGTCGTTGTATTCCAGCGACATGGCCTGACGAACGTGTTGCTGCGTTTTGTAAGGGGCGCCCGCATAGTTATAAAGATACGCGACGTGATGACATTGTTCATCGCCTTGCGAGTATTGCCCGATCAAACCGCTGATGTCGGGAATGCTGGTGTTGATATGAGAATCTTGCGTGAATAACGAATCCAGTTTCGCGATGAAACCGGCGCCGCCGCCGTAAAGTGCGATCATGCCGGGCACGTCTTGTTGCACGGCGAAGGCGTATTGCCAGGCGTCGGCTTCCGTGTATTCATCACCGACGAGCCCGTTCGTCACAAACGGATAACGCCACGCGCCGTTGGCTTTGCGGCCCCGGAAAAAGCCGACGGATTCATCGAATAAATTGCGATAGTTGCCCGCGCGTTGATAAAATAAGTTCGCGTCATTCGTTTTACCCAACGACTCGGCGATGCGCGCGAGACACCAATCGTCATAGGTGTATTCAATGGTTTTGGACGTCGCGCAGTCGCCCGGTTTGGAAGCGACGTAACCATTCTTTTTATAAGTATCCAAGCCGTTGCGATCTTGCATCGCGGTATCGCGGATGGCGGCATAGGCGGCATCCGTATCGAAGCCGCGAAAGCCTTTCAAGTAAGCGTCCGCGATCATATCCACCGAATGATAACCGATCATGCACCAGGTTTCATTGCTCCACAACGGCCAGATCGGCGTCGTGTGCTGGCCGAGTTCGCGATACTGGCCGAGCATCGACTGCACCATGTCGTCCACGCGATCGGGATGCAACAGTTCGATCAACGGCCATTCCGCGCGATAAATATCCCAGATGGAAATCGTGGAGTAATTCGCGAATTTACCCGCGTGGTTTTTGTGATCCATGCCGCGATACGTGCCGTCCACGTCATTGTCCAGCACCGGGCCAAGGCCGCTCAAATACATGTTCGCATAAAACGTCGTGCGGAGGTGCGGGTCAAAGGTTTCGATCTGCACGGCGCTGAATAATTTACTCCATTGAGCCACGGATGCCGCGTGCACCGCGTCGAAATCCCACTCCGGAATTTCCGCAGCGAGATTTTTGCGCGCGCCTTCGATGCCCGTGCCGGAAATGCCGACCTTCACTAAGATCGTTTCGTTCGCGGTCGTTGAATAATTCATGAACGCTTTGATTTTCTGACCGTGGGTCTGGCTGACCGTGGCCGCGGCTCGTTCGTCATCACGTTCAATGCCATAGCCAGCGAACGGCTTGGAAAATTGCATCACGAAATAAATCGCGCGGCGTCCGCCCCAACCGTTGGAAAAACGGTAGCCGCTGATCGTGTTGCTGTTCTCAAAATGCACGGAAGCTTCAATCGTGTCGTTGCCGACGTTGTGATCGAGATCCAAAATAATGTGCGCCGCCGTCGTGGCGGGAAAAGTGTATTTATGAAAACCGGAACGCGCGGTGGCCGTGAGTTCGACGGCAACTTTCGGGTCTTTCAAAAAGACGGAATAGAAGCCCGGCGTCGCGTGTTCTTCCTCGTGCGAAAAACTGGAAGCATAGCCGTGACCCGGCGTGCCCGCATCCAATGCGACGTCGCCGACGGTCGGCATCAATAAAATATCGCCCAGACAGCCGCAACCCGTGCCGCTTAAATGCGTGTGGCTGAAACCCAAAATCGTCGAGTCAGAATAATGATAACCCGAGCTGCCGTCCCAACCTTGCAACGGCGTGTCCGGACTCAACTGCACCATGCCAAAGGGAACCGTCGCGCCGGGATACGCATGACCGTGCGCATCCGTGCCGACAATCGGTAACGGCAAATCCACCGGATTCGGTTGCGCTCCAACCGCGGTCACCAACAGCCCCGTTCCCGCCAGCGCGGCGAAGAGATTGCGAAAATTCATAAGTTCCATTTTGTAATTTTTATTGTCCGTCAGTTGAAAGGCTAACTGTGTTCTAAAAGATATTTATATTCCAGCCGGTCTTTCATTTATTTCATTCCCGCGCGGCCAGCGAAAGCGAAACTTACCTGTTTGAAATCAAAACAAGTGATTTATTGGGTCTGGGGTCTTGGGTCTTGGGTCTGGGGAGTCTGGGCACATTGATAGCGCTCGTTAACCCGGCGGCTTTATTCTATGGCCGCCATCATTTTAAAAACTCGCTCCGCCTAGACTCCAGACCCCAGATCCCAGACCTCGGAACCCAGACCCCAGATCCTAGGCGCCAGCCCCCATTCGTCACAGCTGCGGGGCCGGGCCGATGGTTGCGCCGGCGGAAAATTCCACCGCGACGGCGAGGGGTTTGTGGATGACGCGGCCATACTCGACCAATTCCAACACGCGTTCGGCCAGGCCGTGCGAAAAAGATTTCGTGTTTGGTTTATAATGGCAGAGCGGGGGATAAAATTCGGAATACCAAGTGTCGTTGGGCATGACGACGAGGGAAACGTCATCGGGCACGCGGATGCCTTTGGAAATCAGCCACGAAAAACTCGTCAGCAAATGGTTGGAGCTCGTCAGCACCATGGCCGTGGGGCGTTCTTTCAATTTGAACGCGGATTCATACGCCTTGGCGATGGATTCCGGGGTGCGATGATCTTTGAACATCAATAATTTTGCGCCATTGCCCGCCGTTTCAATCGCCCGTCGCAAGCCGCGTTCGATCAACATCGCCCCGACGCCGCGCTCCACATATTCAAACATGCCGATATTCCGGTGACCGTGGCGGATGAATTGCAGGCCGGCATGAAATCCCGCCGGTTCCCAATCTTTGGTCACGTAGGGCAGGGTGATATCCGGATACGGCCAGCCGTGGATCAAGGTCGGCAAACCTCTTTTGTCGAACCATTTTTGGATCGGCTCGTTTGACGCGCATAATATCCAGGCGGCGGAAGGATGGGTCTGCAACAGATTTTCCAATTGATGTTCCGGATCTTTCAGATGAAAGATATCCGGCGAAACAAATTGCAGTTCACGGCCCATTTCCACCAACCGCTTTTGCGTCTCCTCCAATTCCAACAAGGTTTGGCCCTGCTCCACGGAATACGGCGAAAGAAAAATAACCGGCAATTTGGCTTGGGCGCGTTTTTTTATGCCCGAAAGTTTCTGGACGTGAATGCGTCGTTTGCGACCTTGCACGGAAGGCTCGGCCCAGCCGTCATCCACCAATAATTGCAACGCCAACCGCAAGGTGTCGCGCCCCACGCGCAACCGTTTCTTCAAATCCAGTTCTCCCGGCAACACATCTTTCAAAACCCCGGTGGCGATCCATTGTTTCAAGGTGGAAGCCGTTTCATGGACGAGACTGTTACGTTTGGGCAATTGTATCATGGCGCAAAGCCGCACAGTAATCGAAGGGGGTCGTGATGGAAAATTAAATTAAAATAGCAAGTGTTTGACTCCCAGATGCTAAGAGCAAAAGCCATCCGCGACAATTTCGGGCAGGAGCGGCTGACTCGACGGGCTTTAATCCCAAAAAAAGAAGGAAACAAAGGGTTTCCCCTTCATTTCCTTCGGTTAAAATGTGAGATCGGCAAAGTGGAGCTTTGCCCAAGTAACGAATTACTTCTTAGCGGCTTTGGCCGGTTTTTCGGCCGGTTTGGCAACCAGCGCAATCGCCAGACGGGATTTTTTGCGGTTAGCAGTCGGGCGTTTGACGACGCCGAATTTGACGGCTTTGTCATACGCGGAATGGACGCCGGGGAGCAGCTTGGCGGCCTCATCCTTTTTGCCGGCGGCGACGATGGCGCGAAATTCTTTCTCCACGCGACGCAAGTTGGAGGTGACACTGCGGTTGTGCAGGTTTTTGCGTTCGCTGTTGCGCATCCGGCGTTCGGCTGACTTCGTATTCGGCATAAATGATTTCTTATTTAAAAGGGCGGTGAATCTACCGAATAGGCAGAAAATGTCAAACCTTTTAAGCCAGTTTAAAACCAAGGTGCCATTTAAGCATTTCCGCTACAAATATAGCCATAGGGCCACTCGAACTGCCGATGAGATATATACGTGTCTCAAAATGAGGCTTGGTGGATTCAAATACTTAATGACACTGGGAAACGACTCGATTTTAGGGCTGAAGATTCATCTGAAAGGG
>JAMFSJ010000055.1 GCA_026225255.1 Methylacidimicrobium fagopyrum
ATATCACAAGGACATCGTGGACAGCGATCTTACCGCTGCCGATCAACAGGAACTCGTCAAACGTTTCAAGGCACTCGTCAAAGAACGCACCGGCAAAACGTTCCCGAGCAATCCGTGGGACCAATTGCGCGGCGCCGCCGGTGCCGTGTTCGGTTCTTGGATGAACGATCGTGCGACCGTGTATCGTCGCAAATATAATATCCCGACCGAATGGGGAACCGCCGTCAACGTGCAAGCCATGGTGTTCGGTAACACCGGCGAAGATTCCGGTTCCGGCGTGGCGTTCACGCGCAATCCGGCGAACGGGGTGAATGAATTCTACGGCGAATTTTTGATCAACGCGCAAGGCGAAGACGTCGTGGCCGGTGTCCGCACGCCTGAACCGGTGTCGAAGTTGAAAGCCCAGATGCCGAAGTCCTACGCCGAATTGATGGCCGTGCGCAAGACGCTCGAAAGCCATTTCAAGGACGTGCAAGACATCGAGTTCACCGTCCAGAGCGGCAAGTTGTTCATGCTCCAGACGCGTAACGGCAAACGCACCGCCGCCGCGGCGTTGAAGTTCGCGATGGACATGGTGAAAGAAAAACTCATCACGCCTGAAACCGCCGTGTTGCGGAATCCGGCGGATCAATTGGATCAACTCCTCGCGCCGATCTTTGATCTGGCCGAAGTGAAAAAAGCGAAAGTCATCGCCACCGGTTTGCCGGCCGGTCCGGGCGCCGCGACGGGTAAAATCTATTTCAACGCCGAACGCGCGGTTGAAGCGGAAAAGCGGAACGAAAAAGTTTTGCTCGTGCGCGTCGAAACGTCGCCCGAAGATTTGCGCGGCATGATTGCAGCGGAAGGCATTCTCACCGCCCGCGGCGGCGTCAGCTCGCACGCGGCGCTCGTCGCCCGTCAAATGGGTAAAGTCTGCGTCTGCGGCGCCGCGGCGTTGCAGGTGGATTACGACAAGAAGACGGTCACCGTTGATGGCAAAACTTACAACGAAGGCGACTTCCTCTCGATTGATGGAACTGCGGGAACCGTTTATGCCGGCCAGATCAAAACTGCGCCGTCGGAAATCATCGCCGGTTTGATCGGTGGCGACAAAGCGGCACAGGCCACGGAAAAATTCAAGAGCTTCACCCAGCTCATGAAATGGTGCTCGCAGTTCACGCGCTTGCAAGTGCGCACGAACGCCGACACGCCGGAACAAACGTTGAACGCCCTCGCGTTTGGCGCGACCGGCATCGGTTTGACCCGCACGGAACACATGTTCTTTGAAGGCGATCGCATTGATGCGATGCGCGAAATGATCCTGGCCGACAATCTCGAATCCCGCGAAGCGGCGCTGGCGAAATTGTTGCCGTATCAACGCGAAGACTTCTTCGGCATCTTCAAGGCGCTGAAAGGTTATCCCGCGACGATCCGTTTCCTCGATCCCCCGTTGCACGAATTCTTGCCTAACACGAAGGAAGCGCAAGCTGACCTCGCGAAGAAACTCGGCATCAAGGCCGACAAGATCGAACATCGCGTGCACGAACTCCATGAGTTCAACCCGATGCTCGGTTTCCGTGGTTGCCGTTTGGGAATTAAGTTTCCTGAAATCACCCGCATGCAAGCGCGCGCCGTGTTCGAAGCCGCGGCCGATGCGACCAAGAAGGGCATCAAATGCAAACCGGAAATCATGATCCCGCTCGTCGGGTTCAAGAAAGAATTGGACATGCAAGTCGCCATCGTTCACGAAACGGCGAAGCTGGTGCAGGCGGAAAAGAAAGTGAAAATTTCTTACACCGTCGGCACGATGATCGAAGTGCCGCGGGGCGCTTTGACGGCGGACGAAATCGCGCAGACGGCTGAATTCTTCAGCTTCGGCACGAACGATCTGACGCAAACCACGATGGGCATGAGCCGCGACGATTCCGGTAGCTTCCTCGGCGCGTATCAAGAAGCCGAAATCATGAAGAAGAATCCGTTCGCCTCGATTGACCAGACGGGCGTCGGCCAACTCATGGAAATCGCCATTGCGAAGGGCAACCTGACCCGTCCCGGCATCAAGCTCGGCATCTGCGGCGAACACGGCGGCGATCCTGATTCTGTGAAATTCTGTCACAAGATCGGTTTGACCTACGTGAGCTGCTCACCGTTCCGCGTGCCTGTCGCGCGTTTGGCCGCGGCGCAAGCTGCGATCGAAGAAAAACGTAAACTGGCGGCGAAACCGGCGAAGAAAAAATAATTCGCGCTGATCAATTCAAAGCCGCTCCGGGAAACCGGAGCGGCTTTTTTATTTTGCCACCGAGACCAGCGGACACCGGGGAAAAACATTTTAGAAATCTCTGTGCGCTCGTTGTCTCGGTGGCAAAATTATCGGTATCCATCGCCGCGCCCGGCATGAAACGCGCACAACGTCAATGGTCTGCGCGAAAAAAATTTCAAAAATAGTTCTTGAGAAATTTCTCAAAAGGAGCGATTTGTTGTTCCGGACAAAGGTCCAATTGCTCTTTGAGTTGAAAATTAAATTTCCCTGCCCTGTTCGTGATTCGAAGCAATCCTTGAACCGTAAGTTAAACGATCGCGGAGCGAGTCAAGCTGTGGCCGACATGCCTTCAATGGAAGTCGAAAGCCGCCGGCAACAAGTTCCACATGTAGCAATACATGTTCACAGGTTAAGTTAGACACGGCAATGGCGGGGGTTTCTTCCGGTTTCAAAGTTGACGTTTCAGCTTTGAGATCAAAAATCAAAGCCCGCGAAATTCGCGGGCTTTTTTGTTTGGGGTCAAGCGTTGGCCAATGTTAATTTGCAACCATGGCGCGCGACGATTTGTTTTCCACCCCGGTTTCCCAAGAACCGGAAACGAAAACCGTTGCGGCCCCGGATCCTTTCCGTAGTCAACCACTTGCCGCGCGGATGCGTCCGCGCACGCTGGACGAATACGCCGGGCAAACGCACATCCTCGGTCACGGCCAATTATTGCGGCGCGCGATTGAAGCGGATCGCATCCAATCGCTTATTTTTTACGGTCCGCCGGGAACCGGCAAAACGTCGCTCGCGCAAATCATCGCGCGCCAGACCAAAAGCAAATTTGAGCGTTTGAGCGGCGTGGAATCCAACGTCGCCGACATGCGCCGCGTTTTGGGTGCGGCGGCCAATCGCCTGGAAAACACCGGGGCTTCCACGATTCTGTTCATTGACGAAATTCATCGCTTCAACAAATCGCAGCAGGACGTGTTGCTGCCGGATGTCGAGAGTGGCGTCATCAAGCTCATCGGCGCGACGACGCACAATCCGTTTTTCTTCGTCAACTCGCCGCTCGTTTCGCGTTCGCAAATCTTCGAGTTGCGCGCGCTGACGGAAGACGATTTATTTTCGCTCCTGCAACGCGCGTTGGCCGATGGCGAACGCGGTCTCGGCTATCTGAAAATCTCGGCGGACGAAAATGCCTTGCGCCATATTTCGCGAATCGCCGACGGCGATGCGCGCAAAGCTTTAAATTCGCTGGAGATCGCCGCGCTCACGACGTCGCCGGAGGCGGACGGAATTGTTCGCATCACGCTCGCCGTGGCGGAACAAAGTATTCAGAAAAAAGCCATCGTATATGACGGCGATGGCGACGCGCATTATGACACGATTTCTGCGTTCATCAAATCCATGCGTGGCAGCGACGCCGACGCCGCGTTGTATTGGCTCGCAAAAATGATCCACGCCGGCGAAGACCCGCGTTTCATCGCACGGCGCATCGTGATTTGCGCGGCGGAAGATGTCGGCCTCGCCGATCCGATGGCCTTAGTTTTGGCGAACGCCTGCCTGGCCGCGTCGGAATTTGTCGGCTGGCCGGAAGCGCGAATTCCTTTGGCCGAAGCGACGATCTACATCGCCACCGCCAATAAAAGTAATTCCGCTTACAAGGCGATTGATGCCGCGCTGGCCGACGTTCGCTCAGGCCGCACGATTGCCGTGCCCGAACACCTGCGCGACGGCCATTATGCCGGCGCCAAGAAACTTGGCCACGGCGTCGGCTACGAATACGCGCACGACGGCAAAAATCATTTTGTGGCGCAAGATTATCTCGGCACCGATAAAGTGTATTACGAACCCACCGAGCAAGGTGTGGAAAAGAAAATCAAAGAACGCGTTGAAAAATGGCGCGCGCAGTTCGAGCAAAATCGGAAGCAAAAATAAAATCATGCGCCCGGCCGCCAGCCGGCCAACCGCGAACAAAAAAACCGGCGATCGGGCATTTTGTTTTAGCCCGTTCACCCCGGATAAATCCTCCGCCTTTTCCTGCCAAAATCAAAACTTGCAACTTCGTTTGCGCCGGTGAAAATGTAGTGAATGAGGTTTGTATCTTTGGTTTCAATTAGTTTAAAAGCGTTGTTCCTGTTGGGCTTCGTTTCCATTTTCAATACCAGCCACGCGCAAAACAATGTCAACGTTCGCGTCATGGCGGCGAATTTGAATGGCGATACGCAAAGTTATCAGCCGTTTGCGTTGCGGATTCTGCAAGGACTGCAACCCGACGTCGTGGCGATCCAAGAATTTAATTATGGCGCGAATGCCGCGGCGGATTTTCGCTCTATGCTCGATACGGCGTTCGGGACAAACTTTGTTTATTATCGCGAACCGTTCAACGCCAACGGCAATATTCCCAACGGTATCATCAGCCGTTATCCGATCGTCAATTCCGGTTCGTGGGCGGACGCCCAACAGTCGCAGCCGAATCGCGGTTTCGCGTGGGCCCAAATCCAATTGCCCGGAACCAATTTCCTCTACGTCGTCAGCGTGCATCTGCTGACGAGTTCCGCCACCGCCCGCGCGGCAGAGGCGACGCAATTGAAAAGCTACATGCAAACCAATTTCCCCGCGAACGCATGGATCGTGCTGGCCGGTGATTTTAATACCGGTTCACGCACCGAGGCGTGCATGACCACCTTCAAAACTTTTCTGAGCGATTCGCCCGTGCCGGTGGATAACGTCGGCAATTCCGACACGAGCGAGAACCGGAATAATCCGCACGATTACGTTCTGCCTAGTCTTGCGTTCACCAATCTGGAAACGGCGACGGTTCTGCCGTCGCACAGTTTTCCGAGTGGCTTGGTTTTTGATTCGGCAGTGTATACGCCGTTAAGTGATGTTCCGCCGGTTTTGGTGGGTGATTCGGCGAATGCCCAGCACATGGCCGTGATGAAAGATTTTTTGATTCCAGTCAGCGGCCTGACCACCAACGCACCGACGCTCGCCACGCAGCCGCAAAGCCAGACCGTTTCGCCGGGCAATAATGTGACCTTTAGTATCGTTGCCAATGGCACGGCGCCCTTGAGTTATCAATGGCTTTTTAACGGCACCAATATTTCCGGTGCGACGATCAATCCGTTTTCACTCAGCAATGTTCAACTTACGAACGCGGGAAATTATTCCGTCATCGTCACCAACTTCATCGGCAGCATCACCAGTTCCATCGCGGTGCTGAGCGTCAGCAATTCGCCGCCCGTCATTACCGCGCAACCGCCGGCGCAAGGCGTTTCGGTGGGTCAAACCGCGACGTTCACTGTTTTGGCCACGGGCGCGAATCCGTTGAATTATCAATGGCAATTCAACGGCACGAATATCTCCGGCGCGTTGACCAATATTTATACCATCGCCAGCGCGCAGTTGACCGATGCGGGAAATTATTCCGTGATCATCAGCAATTTTGTTGGCAGCGTGACCAGTTCTATCGTGGCGCTTACGGTGACGCCGCCGGTGATCGGCACGCCCGTGGTGTTGGCGGGTTGGGACGTCAGCGGTTTGGGCAGTTATGGGCCGTCGCCCTTCGCGCCGACGACCAATGCGCCCAATCTGACGGTGGGCGGATTGACACGCGGCAGCGGGGTGATGACCATGAATACTGCCTCCACCAATAGTTGGGGTGGCAATGGTTTTAATACTACCAGCGAAAGTGCGGCGATCACCGCCAACGATTTCGTCACTTTTTCAATCGCCGTCAACCCGGGCTATACCGTCTCGTTCACTTCGTTGAGTAAATATGACTACAAACGGTCCTCCACTGGTCCGACCAATGGCGTGTTGCAATTCCAAGTCGGTTCGGGCGGGTTTACCGATGTAACTACTTTTTCCTATCCGTCCAGTTCGACAACCTCTTTACCCGTCGTTGATCTTTCAGGAATCGCGGTTTTACAAAATGTCGTTTCAAATACCGTCGTGATATTCCGCATCGTCAATTATGGTGCGAGTGGTGCCAGTGGTAATTGGTATATCGCCGATGGCGAAACCAATGCGCCGGATTTGGCGATCCAAGGCATCATCAATTCCACCGCCCACGCCACCAATGCTCCCGCGGTCATTGGCACGCTGGCGCTTACCAATGGACAACTTCAATTTCCCGTCACGGGAACCGCCGGCGGAAACTACGTCGTGCAATCCAGCACGAATTTGACTAGTGGCAATTGGCTTTCCGTGCTGACCAATCAAGCGCCGTTCACCTTCACCGATACGAATTCTGCTGGCGCACAAAAGTTTTACCGGGTGATTGCGCCGTAATTGCAAAGCCTTCTCATTTAGTCGGATGTAAAATTCAATTGAACTCAATGGCCTTCAAGCTGTCTACTAACGGGTATCGAATGAAATTGTCTGACGTCATCCAGTTTAAGAAAAATGCTCGATTGCTTTTGTTGGCCGGCGTCACCGGCTTGCTGACGGCGGGCTGTCAGACGTATCAGCAACAAAACAAAGTCATCGTGGACTGGCGCAATGGCCAATTGAATGAAGCGGCTGATCGCGCCAAAACTTTGGCGGATAAAAATGCCAATAACCGTAATGCGATCATCTGGCGTTTGGAGGAAGGCGCGGTGCTGCGCGCCGTCGGTCGTTATGCGGACAGCAATCAAGCCTTTGATCAGGCGGAAGGAAAAATTGATGACTACGCGGCAAAAGCCAAAGTCAGGGTCGGACAGGAAGCCGGCGCGTTGATCTCCAATCAAGCGACGCTCGATTACGAGGGCCGTTCTTATGACGGCATCATGCTCGACACTTACAAGGCGCTGAATTATCTGGCCTTGGGTGAAGTCGATAAGGCACGACCGGAACTCATCCACGCTTATCAACGGCAACAAGATGCGGTGGCGGCGAACAAAAAACGCATCGCCGATGCCCAAGACGCGGCCAATCAGAATCAGAATGCGGCGGCGATTCAACGGACGCAAAACGATCCGCAATTGCAATCCCAGCTTTCAAATGCGACGACCGATCTGAATTCGATGAAGGCTTATGCCAATTACGTCAATCCGTTCACAGTCTATCTGGATGGCTTGTTCTTTATGGCGGATGCGAATGACGCCTCCGATTTGGAACGCGCCCGCAAATCTTTCGAACGGGTCAGTCAATTCGCTCCGGACAATATCTACGTCAAACAAGATTTGACCTTGGCGAATGATCTGATGGCGCAAAAATCTTTGCTGCCTACGACGTATGTGATTTTCGAAACCGGTTGCGCACCGGAACGCAGCCAGATCCGCATTGATGTCCCGATTCTTATTTCGCGCGTATCTTATGTGGGCGTCGCTTTCCCGACTTTAAAATTTCAAAGTGACTTCATGCCGAGCCTGATGGTCGTCGCCGGCAATACCAGTTTCCCGACTGAATCGGTTTGCAGCATGGATAGTGTGATCGCCTCGGATTTTAAAAATGAACAGCCGGCGGTCATCACCAAAACGATCACGGCCACCGTCATCAAGGCCGCCGCCGCTTACGCTGCGAATGCCGCGGCCAACCAAGCGGGTGGAGATTTAGGTGGTATTCTGGCGCAGATCGGCACGGCAGTTTATGAGGCGGCGGTAAATATCGCCGATGAACGCACCTGGACGACGTTGCCCAAGGAAATTCAAGTCGCGCGCGTGCCCACGCCCGCCGACCGAAAAATTGATTTGATTACCCCGTCCGGTGTGAAAACATCCGTAAATATCGAACCCGGCACGATAAATGTGGTGTATGTTAAATCCATCAACGCCCTGACGCCGATGTTGGTGTCACAATTTAAATTAAAATGAAAATCGCAAAATTCTTCCTTGGCTGCGCCGTCCTAAGCGCACTCGCCGTGACCGGTTGCAGCACCACGGTCAATTCGGTCGAGAACGCGCAAAAATCCGGCCAGCGTTACCCCGTCGCCGACAAACGTGTGGTCACGGATAGCAGCCTTAACAGCAAAGTCTATATTGTCGGCCTTAATTCCGCCACGACCCCCGGCGGGCTGCTCAAAGTTCAGGTTGAACTGGAAAATCACACCGGTTCCACCCAACGTTTTCTTTACCAATTTGAATGGTTTGATGCCAATGGCATGCAGATCAATAACATCGTCTCCGCCGCCATCCCCGAACAGATTTATGGCGGCGAAAATAAATTTATTTACAGCGTCTCGCCCAATACCAACTGCAAAGATTTTCGCGTCAAATTTATCGAAGCTGATTAAGCCTTATTACTCAAACTAAAATATGAAAACCAAAATTCTCTACCCCCTCGGCCTCGCTGCGCTGACCGCCATTTTTGCCGGCTGCGCCACCAATGCTCATTACGTCCAGACCGGCGACAAAGAACAGGTCGTCAGTTTGGGACAGATCAACATCCAAGATTACGCCAACGCCGCCAGTGATGCCGTCAAGGATCTGCTGGCCTCCGGTGCGCTCGATAAAGTGCCCAATCCGCCGGCTTTGTTGGAGATCAGCCGGATCATCAATAACACCAGCCAGCAGATTGATATGGATTTATTGACCAAGAAAATCAGCATCGCGCTGCTGCAAAGCGGCAAAGCGGTCACCAAGATCGTTGATCCAATGGCGGCTAATTATCATAAAGAAATCCAACCCGACGGCACGACCAAGACGACGCGGTTGCCGGATTTTACCCTATCCGGAAAAATCATCGAGACGGTCGATCGCGCCGGCGATACCCGCCGCACGACCTACAGCTTCCAACTCTCGCTCAATGATCCCCGCCAAGAAGTTCAGGTGTGGGAAGGCGAAAAAGAAATCGGCAAACAAGGCACGCGCTCCTCGGTGGGCTTCTGACCTGATTTAAACTTTCGCGAGCGCGGTGGAATTTTATTCCGCCGCGCTTTTTATTTCGCCCTTGGCCAAGCGGGTTTTCAACTTTTGTCCGGCTTTCACTTGCGTCGCATCGCGCAAAACGTTTCCGGTGATCGCGTCCATTGTGATCGAATAGCCGCGGGCTAAAACCTGTTCGGGGCCGAGCGAATTCAAGCGTCGTTCCAATTGCCGCAAGGCTTCGCGTCGCCCTTTCAATTGCTGCGATGGCTTGGCGCGCAAAAACCTGCCGGCCAGATTTTCGAAAACCAAACTGCGCGAACGGGCGGCGGATTTTAGGTTTCGCAGCAAGCTGGATTGCAAGTCGTCCAGTCGTTGCAACGATTCGTCCAAACGTCGACGAGGATGTAAACGCACCAAACGCGCCGCGGCCGAATCGAAATTTTCAATCGCCGAATCCAATCCGCGCCGGGCCGCACGCCGCAGCAACGCCGGCGCTTCGCTGATAAATTCGCGGCTCGCAAAGACGTCTTCCGTGATGATTTCCGCCGCTGCGCTAGGCGTCGCCACGCGCACGTCCGCGACAAAATCAGCGATGGTGAAATCAATTTCATGCCCGACAGCCGACACGACGGGAACGGCCGATTCAAAAATGGCGCGCGCCACAACCTCTTCATTGAACGCCCACAAATCTTCCAACGACCCGCCGCCGCGCGTGATGAGAATTAAATCGAGAAGACCTGTAGCGGCGGTCTGTGACCGCCGTTCTTCATCCGAAACTCCAAACGAGCGGTCAGCGACCGCCGCTACAGAAAATTCATTCAGCGTTCGAATCGCCTCCGCAATTTCCTTCGCCGCGCCGACGCCTTGCACGCGCGCGGGCACGAGGATGATTTCTAACGCTGGATTCCGCCGTTGCACCACGTGCAGCACATCGCGAATCGCGGCGCCCGTCGGCGAGGTCACGAGGCCGATGCGTTGCGGATAACGCGGCAGCGGACGTTTCCGTTCTTGGGCAAAAAGTCCTTCCGCCGACAATTTCGCCTTCAGCTTTTCAAACGCCACTTGCAGCGCGCCCACGCCTTGCAATTCCACCGCGCGCACGATGAGTTGATATTGTCCGCGCGCTTCATAAACCGTCAGGTCGCCTTGCAGCAAAACTTTTTGGCCGTCCGCCAGCAATTCACGTTGCGCCACTTTTTCGCGGCTGAACAACACGCAGCTCAACTGCGCCCCCGCATCTTTGAGCGTGAAATACATGTGGCCGGAACTTTGCGCGCGCAAGTTCGTGATCTCGCCGCTGACCCAGATCTGGCCGATGGATTTTTCCAGCAGCGCGCGGACGGTGGACGTCAGTTCTGAGACCGACAAGACTTTTCGCAGTTCCGCCGCTGGAAATAATTCCCCAAAATCCCACTGTGATTTGTTTTTGCTCATCCAATTTGAAAATAATTTAACCACGGATGCGCCCGGATGCACACGGATAAAAAAAGGCTTTGGTGCGAATTCCACCCATTAACGCGAATTTAAACCGGGGACATCAAATTTTTCTGAAATTAGTCTGATCCGTGCCCAACAGCTTTTCCTCATCGGTGTCCATCCGTGGTTGAAACTTTCATGTTCTGGCGTTAAATCTAATTTCTGAGGACGAGGACGAGCATGAAGAGGAATAGCCCCAGAACCCAGACTCAATAACCCGGAACCCAGCCCCAATTTGCCGCAATGTGAACTGGACGAACGGGGGTGATTCCCCTATGATTCATGCGTGCCGAACCACACCAAAGGCGCGGGTGCGATCAGTCCCGCCAAAGATTTGCCGTTTGAAGCCGCGTTGTCAAAACTCGAAGGCGTCGTCGAAGCGATGGAAGCGGACGATTTGCCGCTGGAAACGTTGCTGGCTAAATACGAAGAAGGCGCGAAATTGGTGAAGGTTTGTCAGGAAAAACTGGGCGAAGCGGAATTGAAAATCCAGCAGCTCGAAAAAAACGCCGCGGGCGAAATGAAAGTGTCGCCGCTGGATTTATCGGAAGAATAATTTTTTAGTTAACAAAATATGAGTAGTTATCTCGAAATGGTTGACGCGCCCGAGCACGTCAAAAAACTCACGATCCCGCAATTGCAGGAACTCGCCGGCGAAATCCGCACCGAGCTGATCGAAGGTCTCGCCAAAGGCGGCGGCCATCTCGGACCGAACCTGGGCGTGGTCGAATTGACCATCGCCTTGCACAAGGTTTTCTCCACGCCCAAGGACAAACTCGTCTGGGATGTGAGCCATCAGATTTATGTTCACAAATTGCTGACCGGCCGCAAAAACCGTTTTCGCACGATCCGCCAGACGGATGGCTTGAACGGTTTCGCCCTGCGCACGGAAAGCGAACACGATTGCTTTGGTGCCGGTCACGCGGGCACCGCGCTTTCGGCCGCACTCGGCATGGCGGCGGCGCGCGACAAGCGCGGCACGGATGAACAAGTCGTTTGTATTTTCGGCGACGCGGCGTTGACGAACGGTATTTCGTTTGAGGCGATGAACAACATCAGCCACACGACGAAAAAATTCATCGGCATCCTCAATGACAACGAATGGAGCATCGCCAAAAACGTCGGCGCGATTTCCGGTTATCTCAACAAGCTCATCACGAATCCGAGCTACAATAAGCTCGCGAAAGATTTTGAAGGTTTCGTGAAGCGTTTGCCCAAGGGCGATCTCGCGCTCAAGCTCGCGCACAAGGCCGAAGAAGGTTTCAAAGGCGCGTTGAGCGTTGGCCTGACGCAGAACGACGTGACACTGGCGGACGGTCGCGGCGGTTTCGGCAATCCGATTTTGTTCGAAGAAATGGGCATGCGTTATCTCGGCCCGATTGACGGACACAACCTGCCCTTGCTCATCAGCACGTTGGAATTTGCCAAGCAGTGCGATCATCCGATCGTCATCCACGTTTTAACGCAGAAAGGCAAAGGCTTTGACGCCGCGTTGAAATTTCCGGAAAAATTCCACGGCCTCGGTTCTTACGATGCGAAGACTGGCGAAACGCCCGCGAGCAAACCCGGCACGCCGCCCGCGTATCAAGACGTCATGGGCCAGACGCTCGTGAAGTTGTGCAAAAAGAACGAGAATCTCGTTGGCCTCACCGCCGCGATGCCGACCGGCACGGGCATGAAGCATTTGGAAAAAGCGATGCCGGAACGTTATTTCGACGTCGGCATTGCCGAAGAACATGGCGTCATTTTTGCCGCTGGTATGGCGACGATGGGTTATCGCCCGGTCGTGGCGATCTACTCCACGTTCTTGCAACGAGCTTACGATTGCATTCATCACGACGTTTGCCTGCAGGATTTGCCGGTGATTTTCGTCATGGACCGCGCCGGACTTTCCGCGAACGACGGCCCGACGCATCACGGCTTGTTCGATATTTCCTATCTACGCTGTTTCCCGAACGTCGTCGCGATGGCACCGGCGAACGAAGACGAACTCGCCGACATGATGTTCACCGCGACGAAAACGAATCATCCGACGTTCATCCGCTATCCGCGCGGCACGGCGGAAGGCGTGCCGGTGAAAGCCGAACCGCAATTGCTCGAAGTCGGCAAGGCGCAGATCGTGCAAACTTTCACCAACAACGGAAAAAAGAAAGTCGCGCTGTTCGGTCTCGGCCCGATGAACACCATCGCCCGCAAAGCCGCGCAGCAACTCGCCGGCGAAGGTTACGATGTCGCCGTCATCAATCCGCGTTTCACCAAGCCGCTCGACGCAGCGGCGCACGAAACTTACGGCCACGAAGCCGACCTCGTCGTCACGCTCGAAGATCATGTGTTGATGGGCGGCTACGGTTCGTCCGTGCTGGAACTGTTCAGCGAAAAACACATCAGCACGCCCGTCGTGCGCATCGGCTGGCCGGATCAATTCATCGAACACGCCACGACGCAGGACGAACTGCGCAAGAAATACGGCCTGTCCGTCGAGAACACCGTCGCCAAAGTGAAGGCGCAATTCAGCGAAGTTCCGGTGAAAGTGACGAGGCTAGTTGAAGTGGCGTAAGTGCTCCAACCAAACATTTCAAAACAGGAATGCGTTTAGACGTGTTCCTGTTTTTCTATTTGTTTCCTTGATTTTTTTTGCGTTCGGCGGTTTCCTTTCACC
>JAMFSJ010000056.1 GCA_026225255.1 Methylacidimicrobium fagopyrum
AAACGCGATTCCGACCGGGACTTGAAACGGGCCACGATGAAGTGGACCAAGGGGAAATAGGCCTTGGAAGGCACCGAGATTCCCGGTTAAAACGTTGAAACGTTAAATCGTGGATCGGGCCGCGCCCGAAATCGATTTAACGATTCAGCAAACTTTCGATGTAACGGCAGTTACTTCTTCTTGGCGTCGGCCTTCTTGTCGTCGCCCTTTTTCCAGGTGCGCTTGGGCGCCTTGGTGATGAGGCCCTTCTTGATGGCGGTGGCGGCCACGCGCATGTAGCGGACTTCGCCGCTCGGCAAGATGGCTTTCACGCGCTGCAGATTCACATGGAATTTGCGCTTGGTGATGGCGGTGACGTGCGTACCGATACCGCCAGTTTTCTTGGCTTTACCAGAGCGCCAGATGATGTTGCCCTTGCGGGGGCCTTTACCGGTCAATTCACAAATGCGTGCCATAAATTTTTCTTTTGTTAAAGAGCCGTGGAGAATAGCACTTGTAACGGTGATGACAAGTCTTATTTCCGCAAAATCTGATAGTGCTCTACTAGATTGGGTCAAGGTGTGTAACTCCACAAGTCTTGAACGGTTAAAATAATTGAGGAAACACCAGCTACAATCGCTGGACTGGTTCGAAGTGTTGTGTGTTTGCGTGCAAAATTGAAATGCCATGTGAATAAAGCCACTGCATGACGCAGATTTATCAGCTTCTTTGAGAATCCCAAGGTGCTGCGAGTGAATCGCCGGTTGAAAAGGCGCAGGGTTAAATTCGTGCGTTCCACGGTTGAAGTTGAGCCACGTGACATGTCTGGATTGCCTATGCGAGCTTTCCGCTTCGTTTTAACCAATTTACGGCTGATGAATTGACCTTGCTTGAAAAACTCCTTTTCTTCGGTCACATGGTCAATTTCATCACCGAAAATCCTTTTTATGGCATTTTTATGGCCGCGATGTCCCGCATACCCGATACGCGACTTTAAGCTTCGGCTTGGCGGAACACCATACGCATTGGCTTCGTTTTCTCTAATGAATCTAGGCAGGCTTGCGCACCGTCTGTCAAAGACTTCTTCTCCTCGGACGAAAGGCTAGAGGTTTTCGCTGCAATCAGCTTGTATTGATTCGCTTGGGTGTAGGCAATTGACCGAATGAACCCTTCAAGTTCGGCCAAATGATTTCCAATCAATTGAAGATGTTCCGCTAATTGCTCGTTTGTGGGGTTCATATTTTCCACCAATAAAACCCCTTTCGATCCTCTTTAGCAAGCCCGGCCCAGATCCGTCATCGGCTGCCACTCAACACAATCTAGTGAGGCAGTATCCAAAATCTGCGTGCGTCCGCCGCCGTTCCGCTTTATCTTTCCGCCCGCTGATTTTTTGAACCGCTAATATTCGCTCAGTGTCTTTGGGAGATTAGCGGAAAATAGCGAAGATTAGCGGTTCAAAATCGTAATTAAAATTTTATGGCCACTTTAAAACCATTCGCCGCGTTGCGGCCGAAACCTGAACTCGCGGCGCAAATCTGTGAACTGCCTTATGACGTGATGTCGTCTGACGAGGCGCGTGAAATCGCGGGCGGCAATCCGCTGAGCTTTCTGCACGTCAGCAAGCCGGAGATTGATCTCGCGCCCGGGACCGATCTGTATTCGCCCGCCGTTTATGCCAAAGGCACGGAAAATTTTCAGAAGCTGATTGCCCAAGGTGCGCTCAAGCAAGACGATATGCCGGCGTTTTATTTGTATCGCCAAATCATGGGCGGCCATACGCAAGTCGGGCTCGTCGCGGCGGCGGATTGCGAGGAATATCTGCAGAATATCATCAAGAAACACGAGCTCACGCGCCCCGACAAGGAAGACGACCGCGTCCGCCACATCGAAGCGTTGAACTCGCAGACCGGCCCGGTTTTTCTGACCTATCGCGCGGTGCCAACCTTTGATGCGTTTGTGGCGAAGAAAATTTCCGAAACGCCCGCCGTGGATTTGACCGCGAAAGACGGGGTGCGCCACACGTCGTGGAATATTTCCAGTGCGGAAGAAATCGCGTTCGTCGCCGCGCAGTTTGCCGCGATTCCGTTTTTGTATATCGCGGATGGACATCATCGCAGCGCCGCCGCCGGTCGCATTTTTCAATCGCGCAAAGGCGCGGGTCACAGCGGACAATTTCTCACCGTGATTTTCCCGCATAATCAGATGCAGATTTTGTCCTACAATCGCGTGTTGAAAGATTTGAACGGCAATTCGCCGGAACAATTGCTCCAAAAGCTGGAAGCCGTTTTCGATCTTAAACCCGGCAGCAACGCCAAGCCGACGCGCAAGCATGAGTTCGGTTTTTATTTCCAAGGCCAATGGCGCACGTTGACGTTCAAGGCGCAATTCACCGCGACCAATGATCCCATTGAACAGCTCGACGTGACCCTCTTGCAGAAACAGATTCTCGCGCCGGTGTTTGGCATTGACGATCCGCGCACGAGCAAAAAAGTCAATTTCGTCGGCGGCATTCGCGGCTCGGCGGAATTGGAAAAGCTCGTGGACAGCGGCGAATACGCCTGCGCGTTCTCGATGTTCCCGACGAGCATTGAAGACTTGATGAGCATCGCTGACGCCGGTGGCATCATGCCGCCGAAAAGCACGTGGTTCGAACCCAAGCTGCGCGACGCGATGTTTTGTCACATGATCTAATTTTTAATGACGAATGACGGATGGTGAGGTCGCGTGGAATGACCACGCGTCATTTAGCATTCGTCATTCTGGTTTCCCGCAGTTAATAATCCGCCGTGGCTACCAACCGCCTTGAACGCAGTTTGCGCGCGACCTTTTTAGGCATCGCGGTGAACATCATTTTAGGTTGCGCCAAATTTATCGCGGGCGTTTTTGGTCATTCGCATGCGTTGATCGCGGATGCGACGGAATCGTTCGCTGACATTTTTAATTCGCTCATCATCTGGCGCGGCATTGTCGTCGCCGAAATGCCCGCCGACGAAGATCATCCCTACGGCCACGGCAAAGCCGAGCCGCTCGCCGCCGCGTTTGGCGCCGTCATGTTGCTGGTCGCCGCGCTGTGGATCGCGATCAAGGCGGCGAATAATATTGCCATTGCTTTCGATCCGGGCAGCCACCTCGTTCGCGAAGCGCCAAAATGGTTTACCCTGGTGATTCTCGCCGGCGTCGTCGCGGTGAAAGAAGGTTTGTTCCGTTTCGTTTTGAGCGAAGGCACCGCGCTCGATAATTCCGCCGTGACCACCGACGCATGGCATCATCGCAGCGACGCGTTCACATCCATCGCCGCCGCCATCGGCATCACCGTGGCATTGATTGGTGGGCCGAAATTTGTTTGTGCCGACGACATTGCGGCGATTTTTGCCGCGCTCGTCATCGGCTTCAACGGCGTGCTGCTATTGCGTCCCGCCGTGCGCGAATTGATGGACGAAGCACCCGATCATAAGTTGAACGAACAAGTCCGCAAGATCGCCGAGACCGTTGAGGAAGTCGGGCGCGTGGAAAAATGTTATGTGCGTAAAATGGGCTATCATTTTTACGCCGAAATGCACCTCCAAGTGGATCCGCAAATGACCGTATTCCACTCGCACGAAATCGCCCACGCGGTAAAAAATCGTGTGCGCGAAAAATTGCCGCGTGTGCGCGACGTGCTGATTCACATCGAGCCGCTCGAGATTCCGGCCAAAAAATCTGCCTAGTGAATCCCGAAACCCATTTCAAAGGCTGGGCCAAACCGGGAATCATTCCCCCGGGCTTTAATTCCGGGATGACCGCAGAACCGCACGAAACCTTGGACGCCATCAGCGGCTATTTCCGCTTGTTTCAACTTCGCGATGGCCACCGTTTTTCGACCGACGATATTTTGACGGCGTGGTATGGCACGACGTGGGGTCCAACGGCGCGCACCGCGCTCGATCTCGGCAGCGGCATTGGAACGGTCGGGATGATTTGCGCCTGGCGGTTGCCCGGCGCGAAATTTGTGACCGTTGAAGCGCAAACCGACAGCCTCGCGCTCGCCAAAAAATCCGCGCAATTCAACGGCCTTACCGACCGCTACGACATCCGAGCCGGTGATTTTCGTGGTGAAAATATTCTCCGCGCCGATGAGAAATTCGATCTGATCACCGGCAGTCCGCCTTATTTCCCGCCGGACGCGGGGGTGAAAAGCGAACATCCGCAAAAACTCGCGTGTCGTTTTGAACTGCGCGGAACCGTGGCCGATTATTGCTCGACCGCCGCGAAACATCTCGCCCTCGGCGGATTTTTTGCCTGCGTCTTCCCGCACGAACCCGCACAACTCGCCCGCGTCGAAGCCGGCGCCAAAACTGCCGGGCTCGTCATCGTCCGCAAACGTCCCGTCGTTTTTCGCGAAGGGGAACCCGCACTCATCGCGCTGTTTGGCTTGATGCGGGCGGACGATTTGCCCGAATGGTTTCGGGGCCAGACGTGGACGGAGCCGGATTTGATCATTCGCACGCGCGAAGGAAAAATTCATCCCGAATATTCCGCCGTAAAACTCGCCATCGGTTTTCCGCCGTGAAGAAATCTTAGGCGACCGGCGCATCCAAGCGGTGGAGGTTGGAGGTTTCTCGCCTTGCCAAAATCAACCTTTATGGCCGATCGGTTTCGGCGGATTGAGTGCGGGAAGGGGCGACCGGTGAACGAGGACGAGTAAGGAAATTTTTTCGGCCGCGGCGCGTTCGGCGGCTTCGATACGTGTGAATTCACCGTAGATTTCAGTGAGTGCCGGCGCATTCTCCATCGGCAATTCGCGTCCGGTGGCGGTGCGCAGGGCGAGCAAAATATCGTGCGCGTTGATGGTCTCGAGAGCGCGGGCGGGCACGTAGGCGGTTTCTGCGCCGCCCACTTCCGTGACGAGTTGGGCGCAGGCGAGCGTTTGAAAAATCTGCTGCGCCAGCCGGCTGGGCACGCCGAGTTCTATGGAAATCTGCGCGACGTCGGCGGGCGGCCAGCCGTTTTGAAAACGTTGACCCAGCGCGGTCATCAGGCGCAACGCGATGAATTCGCGGCCGCGTTGGTTAATGTTGTCCGCCAGTTTATCCGCCAGATACGCCGCGCGATTTTGAAACGCGTAGGCGATTTGCGCACCGAGCAGCAAGATCGCCCACGAAAAATAGAGGCTGATCATGAACACCGGCACGAGGCCGATGCTGCCGTAAATCTTACTGTTCGTCACGACGCGTGACACGTAGAGAAAACCGAAGGTGTTGTTCAAATACCAGAGCGTCCCGGCCGCCATGCCGCCGAACAGCGCGGCGGAAAAATTGACCTTGGTGTTCGGCATGGAGAAGTAGATGAGTGAAAAAGCACACCACAAAACGAACAGTGGCAACAGGCTGAAAATGAAATTTCCCAGCCACGGCATCGCCAGAAAATAATTCTTCGCGGCTTGAAAATGGCCGCTGCTGGTGAGGCCGAACGCAGTGAGCACTAGCACCGAACCGAGCGTGATCGTCGTCCAATACAGCACGATCCGCCGGAACCAATTGCGTCCGTGCGCCACGCCCCAAATATCATTAAAAGTTTCCTCGACGCGGCTCAGCATGCCGATGGCGATGAAGACAAAAATGATTGAACCGGTAACGCCGAGGGCACCGCCGCGCGTGTTTTGCACAAAACTGTGAAGTTGGCTGGCGATTTGTTTTTGCGCGCTTGCGGGCGTTTCTGGCGGGGTGGTTGCGGCGGTCGTTTCGTTCGTGGCCGTTGCGGCGTTGGTGCCGTTGGTGATAAAATTTGTGGTGCCGACGACCACGGAATTGGTGTGCGCGCCCAAATTATTGATCGCAATCGGCGCGTCGGGCGCGATGCTCGCGATGGCTTGATAAATTTTATCTTCGCCTTCGTTTTTCAACAAGCTGCTGCCGATGCTGATGACGACGGCGAGCAATGGAATCAGTGCGAGCAACGAGGTGTAAGCCAGCGCCGATGCGCGGATGAGACAGCGGTTACGGACAAAATGCGTGACGACGAGCACCCAAAAATGAACGAAGCGTTCGAGCCGGCCTTCGAGATGGAGTAATTCGCCTTCCCCGCCGGCGTTGGTGCCGGTGAGGATTTTGAGGAGGCGCGAAAACCGTTTGCTGAGCATGACGACGTCACGCTAGCAAAGGCGCGGCAGCAGCGAAAGCTTCAAGGTAAGGCGTGAAAAAAATCGTCGCCGAACTCGCCGCCCGATTGAATTTTCAGCTCAACAACTGCGGCCGTTTTTGAAACGTCTCCCAGACGAGTTCACCGAAGATCGTGTTCGCCCACGCAAACCACGGGCGCGTGTATTGATTCGGATTATCCTTATTAAACGCTTCGTGCATGAAACCAGTGCCGGCGTGGGTTTTTTGCAGCGTTGTGAGACAGTTTTTGGTTTCCGCGTCGTTGATGCTGGTCAAACCTTGCACGATCAAGCCGAGCGGCCAGATCATGCCCATGCCGACGTGCGGGCCGCCGGGACCGTTCGCCGCCGTGCCTTGGCAGTAATACGGATTCGCGTCGGACAAAACGAGGTGGCGGGTGTGTTGATAAATTTTGTCATCGGCTTTGACCGCGCCGAGATACGGCAACGATAATAAGCTCGGCACATTGCCGTCATCAATGCAGTAGTAATTGCCGTAACCGTCCACTTCGTAAGCGTAAACTTTGCCGAGCTTCGCGTGCTGCACGACGGCGTATTTTTGCAACGCCTCGGACACTTCGTCGGCCAGCGCGCGACATTCTCCCGCCAGCGCAGCGTCGTGCAAGATCGCTTCCAACATTTCCGCCGCTTGGCGCAAACTGACGACGGCGAAGAAATTCGCCGGCACCAAATACGGAAAAACCGTGGCGTCGTCGCTCGGCCGAAACGTTGAACAAATCAAGCCGACGGGTTTGCCGGGATTGCCATAACCGCGACCGGCTACGGTGTCGGTCTGCGTTTCGGTGCGCCGTTGAAAATGATACGGGCCGTGATTTTCTTTGCGCTGCTGTTCGCGGAACGTTTGAACAATTTTTGAAACGGCTTCACGCCACGCGTCATCGAACGGCGCGGTATCTTTGGACGTTTTCCAATAACCGTAGGCCAAACGCAACGTGTAGCAGAGCGAATCCACTTCCCATTTGCGTTCGTGCACGCCGGGTTTCATATCGGTGAGATCGCTTTTCCATTCGCTGATCTTGTGCTCGTTTTTGTAGAACGCGTTCGCGTAAGGATCGAGCAGCGTGTTGCGCGTCTGGCGGTTGATGACGCCGGCGATCAAGAGCTGGAGCTGCGGATCTTCCGCCATGAGCGGCAGGTAAGGCCAGACTTGCGCGGAACTGTCGCGCTGCCACATCGCGTCGATGTCGCCGGTGATGACGTAAGTATCCGGCTTGCCATTGACCATTTCGAAATCGACCGTGGTGTCCAGCGTGTTGGGAAAACAATTACCGAACATCCACGCGATTTCCTTGTTGCCGATGGACGACTGGACTTGCGCGATAACTTTTTCCACGGCCAGGCTTTTGAACCGTCGTTTTGCTTCCGGCGTGCGGACATCGGGAAAGCCCCCGGTTTGCGCCCAACTGACGGACGGCGCGGCCATTAACGTTGCGGCGGCGAAGGAGGCGTTGCGGATAAATTCTCGGCGGTTCATAAATAAATTGGCGGTGGTAATTTGCACCAAGCATTTAGTTATCAAGCGAAAGTGACAAGCGAAAAAAGCCTGAATAAGGTTTGGCGGCTTAGGTCTGGGTTCTGGGGGTAGGTTTTCGCGTTCGCGTATTTTGCGTATTTCGCGGTTAACCCCAATTAAAAGCTCCCGTTGCCACCGTGTTTCAGTTAAAGTCAGGGAGTAGCGCTGATAGTAGCGCCAAAAATTGCATGACCACTAAACTTTTTTCCGAACTGGGACTTTCCATTGAAGTCCAGAAAGCCATTGAAAAGCTCGGCTTCGAGCAAGCCTCGCCGATTCAGGCTGAATCCATTCCTGTGCTGATGACCGGACGCGATGTCGTCGGCCAATCACAGACCGGCTCCGGCAAAACGGCGGCATTCGCGATTCCGGCCATTGAAAAAGTGGATCCGAATCAGCGCAATGTCCAAGTGCTCATTCTCTGCCCGACGCGTGAATTGGCGGTGCAGGTTTCCGAAGAAGTGCACAAGCTCGCACTCTTCAAAAAAGGCATCACCGCGTTGCCGATTTACGGCGGCCAATCTTACGAACGCCAATTTTGGGGTCTGAAACAAGGCGCTCAGATCGTCATCGGCACGCCCGGTCGCGTGATGGATCACATGCGCCGCGGCACGTTGCGCCTCGAAACGTTGAAGATGGTCATTCTCGACGAAGCGGACGTGATGTTGAACATGGGTTTCCGCGAAGACATCGAAACCATCTTGAAAGACGCGCCGAAAGAACGGCAGACGGTTTTCTTTTCCGCCACGATGCCGCGCCCGATCCGTGATCTCATCGAAAAATATTCGCGCGATCCGCAGAACGTCAAAGTCGAGCAAAAGGCGATGACTGTGCCGACGGTGGAGCAGATGTATTACGAAGTGGACCGTCGTTACAAGATGGAATTGCTCACGCGGCTCATTGATCTGCACGATCTGAAGCTCGGCATTATTTTCTGTAACACCAAACGCATGGTGGATGATTTGGTGGATTATCTCGAAGCCGCCGGTTATCAAGCCGACCGTTTGCACGGCGATATGACGCAGGGCATGCGCGATCGCGTGATGAATAAATTCCGCAAATCCGGCCTCGAATTTCTCGTCGCTACCGACATCGCCGCGCGCGGCATTGACGTGGACGATATTCAAGTCGTTTTCAATTACGATCTGCCTTACGACGGCGAAGATTACGTTCACCGCATCGGCCGCACGGGCCGCGCCGGTCGCACGGGACGCGCGATTTCCTTCGTGTCGGGTCGCGAACTGTTTCAGATCCGCAACATCGAACGTTTCACCAACATGCGGATTCAACGCGCGAAAATTCCGACCGCGGATGAAGTGCACGAAGCGCGCGCCAGCTTGTTCCTCGAAAAATTGCGCGCCACGTTGACGGCGGGTGAATACAAGAAACAAGATCACCTCATCGAACGTTTGCTCGAAGAAGGATTTAATAGCACCGACATCGCGTCCGCGCTGATTCATCATTTGCAAAGCGGCGAAGCAACGCCCGCTAAACCCGCTGCCGCCGAAGCGAACATGGAACGTCCGGAACGCGCCGAACGTCCGGATTATCGCGACCGTGGTTCGGATCGCGGTGGTCGTTACGAAGACCGCGCGCCGCGCAGCAACGACCGTTTCGGTGGTGATCGTGGCGGCGACCGCGGCGGTGATCGTCGCGACAGCCGTGAACGCGCCCCGTATCATGATGGCCGTGCCGACCGTGGGGCGCGTGATTATCGTGCGCCCAACGCCGCGCCCGCCGGCCCGCGCGTGCCCAAACAAATCATTCCGCCGCCCGCGAAATCAAAAATTTCACCGTGGAAAGCCGCTGCTGACGCTGCCCCCGCGCCCGTCGCTGCCCCCATTACGGCCGCCCCCGTCGCCCCGAAAGCCACGCCGGTCAAAACTTACACGGACGAAGAAATTTTAGCCTCAGTCAAGCCCGCACCCGCGGCGCGCGGCGACTCCAAAACGCCCCCGCCATTTTACGCGAAGGCTAACGCCGCGGAAGCCACGGCCAAGAAGGGCGAAAAAAAGGATCGCAAAATTCCCGCTGAACAAACGCGCCTGCACATCAACGTCGGCGAAAAATCAGGCATCGTGCCGATCGACATCGTGAACTCCATCGCGGGTGAAACCGGTTTGCCCGGCAAAATTGTGGGCAAAGTGGAAGTCCGTGATAGTTATTCGTTTGTGGATGTTGCCACCGAGCACGCCAACGCGATTCTCGCCAAGCTGAACCGCGCGGAAATTAAAGGCAACAAAGTGAAGATCAAAGCGGCCTGATGAGCGGGGAAAATCCAACCCCGTTGATCGAGCAATTATTGACGCTCGCGCTCGAGTCGCGGCTGCTGTTGATCGGCCGCGAAGCCGTGCGCAAAAACAAAAGTCATCTGCATTTTGTTTTGATCACAACGGACATTGTCGCGAATCATCGCGACGAAGTGTTGGCCGAGAACCGGCATTATCCCGTCGTGCAACATTTCACGGCGGCGGATTTTGCGCGGCTGTTCAAAATCGAAGGCGCAAAGACTGTTGGCTTTGCGAAATCAGAATTGGCGAAATCCATCTACGCCGAACTAAAGCCGCACCGTATCAACGAGCCGTTGCATCCGTCGAAAAAGGAGTAGTGGCCGGCGTCTCGCCCGTGAGTTTAAACGGCTTTGGAACCTAGGTCTCAAGCCGAACGGCAGGCACAACCAGGCATCAGCCGCTTATTTTTTAATCAATGGATTACGCGTTTTGAGTTTTGGAAACAGTGAAAAATCTCGGTCTGCCGTCCATAATTCACGCACTCCATGATGCAAACACAGTGCGGCAATACGGGCATCATGAATCCTTGGTCCCGATAATTTTGCCGCCGAGGCAAGCTCGCGTAGCTTTTCAAAATAACCCTGACTTTCGGCGAGTAGATGCAGATTGCCACCCGCCATCCAGGCATCGATGCTGGCAAAAGCTTGGTTTAGTAAGGTCGGCGGTTTAAAAATGCTACCATGTGTAACAATGCCGGTGAATTCATGCACACAGGGCCACGGAATTGCCCACGGCGCGGATTGATGGCGAAGTGAATCAATCAACGCTTTCGCTTCCGGGTGAAATTTACTGTCTTCACGGTGCGAATAAATCAATAGATTAGTATCAATCGCAATCATGCGCCATGTCCCTTGTAAATTTCGTCGCGAAATTTATCCCAGCCGGCATTTTTAAATTCATCTGTCAACCCTTCGCCACGAAAAGTGACGAGGGGCGGGAGTTTTTTGGTGGTGCTTTGTTGCTTTTCTTTTAACACCAGCCGTAAACCTTGTTCCGCTAAAGCACGAAAGGATGTTTTCTCTTTGCGGGCAACGCTCTGCACGCGCTCAAATAAGTCATCGGCAATTTCAATGGTTGTCTTCATAATATGGCTACCCATATTTGCATGGATGGCCGCCCATATCAAGCGGCATGAAGTTTGGATAACCTTTGACCTGTCAAACGCGTGAAATACGCGAACGAAAGGAATGTCTAGATCTTAGAATCAATATGTAAGATTCAATCAGACTGGCAATTCCCTCTCGCAACTGTTACGTCATTTCCATGGAACTGCGTGAATTTGCCGAGCGCGTTTTGTTCGCGACGACGTTGGAGGAAAAACTCCTGCGGCCCGTGGACATTACCGACGAAAATCCCGGCACCGCGATCGCGACGCCGAACGCGCCCGGTCGTCCGGCGGAGTTGGAATTCAAAATCACCGGCACCGCGCGTGATAGTTTTCCAGGCACAAAAAGTTTGGAGCAGCCCCGTGAGCGCGGACAGTTGCTGCATTTTTTTGCGAATCACGAATTACTCGCGACCGAACTGATGGCCCTTGTGTTGCTGAAATTTCCCGCCGCGCCGACCGCGTTTCGCAAAGGCCTGTTGCAAACGCTCAAGGACGAACAGGAACACACGCGGCTTTACCTCGAACGCATGAACGCGTGCGGCATTCATTTCGGCGAACTGCCGGTGAGCGGCTATTTTTGGCGCTCCGTTTCGCCGATGGAAAATCCGATGGATTACGTTTCCAGCCTATGCCTGACGTTTGAGCAAGCGAACTTAGATTTCGCGCGGCACTACGCGAAGAATTTCGCGCAAGTCGGCGACGACGCGACGGCAAAATTGCTCGAGAAAATTTATCGCGATGAAATCGGCCACGTCGCTTACGGTTTGAAATGGTTTCGTCGTTGGAAAAATCCAAGCGAAAGCGATTGGGATGCGTTTTGTCGCCAATTAAAATTCCCACTCTCCCCGCAACGCGCGAAAGGCATCACGTTGAATGTCGAAGGCCGTCGCGCCGCCGGACTGGATCCGCAATTCATCGCCGCGCTCGATGTTTTTTCGCAATCGAAAGGCCGCACACCGAACGTGTTTATTTTCAATCCACTGGCCGAGGCGCGCATCGCGCAGGGCAAATCGTTCAATCCCACCAAGCATCAGGCGCAGCTCGTCCGTGATCTTGAAAATCTGCCGCAATTTCTCTGCCGTCAGGATGATCTGGTTTTGGTGGACGAAAAGCCGTCTGTGGAGTTTTTGAGCAGCATCAAACAAGCTGGTTTTCCGCTGCCGGAATTTGTGGAAATGGGCCGGAGCGCTGATCTCCCGATCGGCAAGTCGCCATCGCTCGTCGCCAAAAATAGTAACGAGCCGATCAAGAGATCGGCGCTCCAAACATTGGTTGAACGCAAACTCGGACGTTTGC
>JAMFSJ010000057.1 GCA_026225255.1 Methylacidimicrobium fagopyrum
TCGTGATGGCTTGCGGCGCGGGCTTGAGCGTGAGCAGCGATCCGGAGGCGAACAGTTTTTCCGTGAACTCGCGGGCATTGACGCCGGCCAACACTTCGAGTTTTTTCAAAACTTCCGCATCGCGCGAAGTCGTCGTTGGCGACGTCAGGTTCAACGTGTCGGAAACGACGCCGGCGAGCAGCAGGCCGGCGATGGCGCGCGGCAATTCTACATTATTGCGGAAAAAACAATTCGCCACGATCGTGCTCGTCGAGCCAACCGGTTCGTTGTAGAACAGGATCGGCTGTTGCGTGGTCATCGCGCCGATGCGGTGATGATCAATGATCTCAATGATTTCCACTTCATCCGCGCCTTGCACGGCTTGGGACAGTTCGTTGTGATCCACCAGAATTAATTTGCGCGTGACCGTTTTCAAGAAATCCGTTTTGGATAAAATCCCAACCGTCGCGCCTTCGGAGTCCAGCACGGGAAAAATCTGGTAGCCGGATGCGGTGGCTTCCTCGCGCACAGCGGCGAGCGGCGCGTGTTCGCGGAAACAGAGAAATTCCTCGTTCAAAACGTGGCGCACACTGACGGCGGCGCGGCAAAGTGACGCTGTCGTGGCCGTGTCATGCGGCGAGACGATGATGCTGACTTTTTTCTCCCGCGCGGCCTCGAGTGCTTTCGGTTCCACCGGCCCGCCGCCGGTGACGATGAGCACGCGCACGCCGTTTTTGATTGCATGATTTTGAATATCGCAGCGATCGCCGACCACGACGCATAATTTTTCCGGCGGAACTTTTTCCAGTCGTTTCGCAAAGGAATCTTCCCGCATCGCGCCGATGATCAGGATCAATTCATTTTCGCGGTCCGCGTCGAAGCCGAGTTCCAATTTGCCGCCGAGCGTTTGCGTCAGCCCGGTCAGCGATGACAATAATTCGCGCGAATTTTCCGCGCGGTTCACGGCGGGAAAAAGAAATTTACTCAGTTTGAACAACGAAAGCAGGCCGCGACATTTCCGTTCGTCGTCCATCACCGGCAAAATGCGAACGTTCTTTTCATCCATCAAACGCAACGCTTCCGCAGCGGTCGAATCTGGTTTCACGCTCAAGATTTTCCGCTGCATCACGTCTGAAACTTTCGGCGAAACGTCGGCGACGAACATCGGAGCGGGCACGCCAAAGGTTTCCAGCACGAAATTGATGCGGTCGTTCGTGTCGCCGCAACGCGCGGCGATGGCGCCGGTCATGCCGGTGCGACGTTTATATTCCGCGTAACCGATGGCGGAGCAGATCGCGTCGGTGTCGGGGTTGCGATGGCCGATGACAAGGATTTCACTCATTGTAAGTCGCGCGCAGAGTAAGGGGAATCGGCGATGGCGGCAAGCCGAAGGGATTTTAATCGAAGGGTAGGGCGAGACTCCGTCGAGCCGTAATTTTGCAGCCCTTTTTTCTGCTTGTGCCTTTAAGTTACGGCTCGACGGAGTCTCGCCCCATCAAAAAAGTGAAGTCACGGCACGGTCACGCGCAGTTTTTCCCGCTCTACTAAAAACGTCGCGGGCAAATGGCCGATCCATTCGCCATCCAATTCAAACGCCACGGGAACTTCGCTCGTCAGTTCAAAACTTTCCGCACTGATCCGTTGCACCACTTTTTCCGGAAGCTTTTTGCGCAGCAGAAAATTTGGTGCGCAACGCAGTAGGGTGGGCAAATTCACGCGCGGCAAAACGCAAACATCCAGGCGGCCATTGCGCAAATCCGCCGCCGGAAAAATGGCGATGGAGCCACCATAAAATCTGCCGTTGCCGATCAGTGCCAGCTCGCCCGCGATCGTTTTTTTATCTGCGCGCACGGTGATTTTTGCCTGCCGTTCCGCCAGCGCTTTAAGCCCGGCGACGACGTAAGCCAGCGGTCCGACCTTTTTTTTGAGTTGCCAACTGACGAGTTCAATCGCGCGGGCATCGAGTCCCGCGCCGGCGAGTTGGACGAAATAGCGTCGCTCCGTTTGGCCGTTCGCTGAAAACTCTACGCGCGGCAAATCAATGCGCGTTTCGTGGCCGCGCCGCAAAATTTCCCACGCCGGTTTGAGTCGCGAAGGGATTTTCAATTCCCGTGCAAAGACATTCACCGTGCCGAGCGGCAACACGCCGAGGCGCGCGCGCGCAAAACCATCCGGCGCATCGCCGATGCCGTTGAGCACTTCATTGACTGTGCCATCGCCGCCCGCCGCAACGATGAGGTCAAAACCTTCGACGACGGATTCGGCCGCGAGCCGTCGCGCATCGCCCGCCGCCGCCGTGGCCTTGAACGCGCAATCGCCCGCCATCTCGCCAAGATGTTCGCGAAAATGACGCGCCTTATTGCCGCGCGCGGCCGGATTGAAAATAACGCAAGTGCGCACGCGCAGATGATTTCGCATCGGCATTTTTAGTCGAGGAGAAAGCGTGTGGACTTTGGGGAAAGCCTGAATAAAATCCATCCATGCTTTCCCTGCGTAGTTGGCTCAAACCAAGGCTGCTATTTTTTGGCGTTGCTGCCATTTGTCTGATGTTCTTGTGTTCGTGCGCCACGAAAAATTCAACCCAACCACGGCTTCCGGCGACGGTAACGATGAACAAAGATGCTGGGCGCGGCGGTTTTTTGGAGGTAACACTGCAATTGGAGAATGGCGAAAAGTTGCCGTTCATACTGGATACCGGAGCGGGCTTCATTTTGATTGATGAATCGTTGGCTCCGAAATTGGGGAAACCCATCGGCACAGTGAACATTCAGCATTGGGGAAAGCATGAGGACCGGCACGTTTATGCCGCGCCTAAATTATATCTAGGCGGGGTTTTGTTGCCGACGGGCGATTCGGTTGTCGCCAGTGATTTTAAGGATTTTTCAAAAGTTGCCGGTCATCGGGTCATGGGCGTTCTCGGGATGGATGCGCTGCAACATTATTGCCTTCAGCTTGATTTTACTGCCGGAAAAATACGGTTTCTCGATGATCAATCGGCGGACACAAAAAACTGGGGACAGGCATTTCCGATCGTGGCTTTGAATGCCAATGATCCGCGACCGGCCGTGGCGCAAAATCTTTTGGGAGCGCAAGGACCCCATTCGTTGATTGACAGTGGCTATGGAGGTAGAGCCGACGGATGGTTGATGCCAAAGTTTTTTGAACAATGGACGAATCAAACGGATTTGCCAGCCAAAGGTGAAGCCCATTCGCCCGACGGTGTGTTTGGCGGGAAAAGATATTCTTCAATGTTTTTAGATGTTCAAGATGTTGAATCGGATGGCATTGGACTCCGCTTTTTAGCGCGACATTTAGTCACTTTGGATTTTCCCAAGCACACGCTCTATCTCAAACGCACCAGCGATTTTCCCTTGATGAATAAGGCCACGGAAACAAGGGCGCGGTCGGCTACTGAATCGGCGGGAAAATATATGGTTCAATTAGTGAAGCAAGGCCAGTTGCCGGGCATATCAAAAGAGGACCACGGGACCATGACGGATTCTCAAGTGGATCACACCGATTCGCCTTATCGGGACTCTGTGGTTCTGAACGGCCGGAAAAATGGCGATTCATCTTTTTACCATTACACTTTCATTCGCACTTCCCAAAATGGCGGGTGGAAATTACAAAAAGCCAGGCGCACGGATGAAAATGGCAAAGTCCTTCAGGAATATCCCGTTCCGTAAGTTGGCGTTGCGCTCGCCACTGAATTTTCCGAAACTCTCCCCATGAACGAAGTCCCCCAATGGAAAATTCCCAAGTGGCCGTTTTTTACCGCTTACGCTGTGCTGCTTGGCTTCGCCTGGTTTTTCATCCTGCGCGCGCCGCAATCTCTGCATCATTGGGAATTCGCCGCCGCGTGTGTCGTGATCGGAGCCGTGTTGAGCGTGATTCCGTATTATCTCGAATATCAAGCGACCGGGAAATTGATTGAACTGCATTCCGTCGGCGAAGTTTCCGGCAAGATCGAAGACCTGAAAAAATTTACCGAACAAGTTTCCGCCGCGACCGATCAATGGGCGCGCGTCCACGAAACCACCAAAGGCAGTGCGGAAAAACCGCCGCCGCGGCGTATCAAATCTCCGAACGCATCACCGCAGAAGTGCGCGACTTCGCCGAGTTTCAGAAAAAAATGAACGACGCCGAGAAGGGTGCGCTCCGGCTCGAAGTCGAAAAGTTGAAACGGATCGAAGCGGATTGGCTGCAAGTCGTCGTGCGCATTCTCGATCACATTTATTCGTTGCACACCGCCGCCGCGCGTTCGGGTCAACCCGAACTCGCCAGCCAGATCAGTCATTTTCAAAACGCCTGCCGCGATGCGGCCCGGCGCGTCGGCCTCACGCCTTTCGCCGCCGAACCAAACGAGCCGTTTGATGCCGAACGTCATCGTGCCCACGGCGTGGAAACTCCGCCAGCCGACGCCATCGCCGCCGAAACGCTTGCGCCCGGCGTTACGTTTCAAGGCCGGTTAATTCGTCCTGCGCTCGTGCGTTTGCAAAGCCCCGCCGAGCCGAAAGAAGAAACCGCTCCCGAAAAACTGGCCACGGTCGAAGCCAGAGAAATTGCGTCGGATGAATTGCCGCTGTAAATAAAGCTGGAATTTTAAACCGCTAATCGGCGCTGATCTTCGCTGATGAAGCCGTAGCCAATGAGAAGCTGATGACGCTCATTGAAATGGCTGGGTTCAAATTTGCGTGTGCGTCCAGAAAAAAGCGGCGAAGAGCCGCCGCTTTCCCAACAAACTTGCAAAACGCGTGCATGAGTCAACCGCTTGTGCGATTAGCGAAGATCAGCGCAGATTAGCGGTTAAACCTCTTCCGTCTTCCGCGCCGCGAGAAAATGTAACGCCCGTAACGTGATTTTCCGCGCAAAGATTTTTTCCAGCGCAGCCGCGTAAAGTTGTAACTGCGGCGTGTAAGTCTGAATCTTTTCCGCCAGTTCGCCACTCCGGATTTGATCCGTTTTAAAATCCACCAACCAGATTTCGTCCGGTAAAAGCACGGCCAAATCCGCCACCCCTTGCACGATTACAAATTCATCATCCGGGCTGTCTTCTGTTTTGCGACCAATGATTTGCGCCAGTTCCGTCGGACTGAAACGCGCCGTGAACGGCAGCTCGCGCTGCACAAAATCAGCCGGTTGGGCGCTAATTTTTTTGCCCAGCGATGAATGCCAAAACTGCCCCAACGCCTCCAAATCCAGCGCGGCACGTTCGTCGTCGGATAAAAAATTCTCGCGCTGCAGCCGATCTGCTTCCGCCGCCAAGTCGTCGGTTTTTTCCAGCAAAACGTGTTGGAGAAATTTATGATGCGCCGCGCCGATTTCCGCCGCGCTTAATTTCGAATTCGAAATTTCAGATTTCAATGGCGGCGCGGGCGCAGCCACTATGCGCGCTGATTTAGCTTCGGAAGCTGAACGGCTGAAAACTTGAGCTGGCTTTTCCGCCTCGTCATCCGTTGCTTCCGCTGCGCGCCGCAATTCCGTGACCGAAGCCTTGGCTTTGCGTTGCGTGGCCGCGAGGTTCGGATATTCCCAACTCAAAATCGTGCGCAATTTTTCGGACGTCGCGTCATCGAGCGACTCAATATTATTGCCGGAGGCCTTGGATTCATTGCCGATTGCCGATTGCCGATTGCCGATTGGGGATTCGTTGCCAAGTTCGGCGTCGGTCACAAATCGCCAGCGCAGACTGAGGTTCGGTTGCACGTTCCAAAGATTATTTTCGTCCTCGTTCGTCGGCTCGGCTTCGATCTTTTCTGAAGTTTTCGAGGACGCTTGCGCCTCTACTTTTTGCGCGAACCACAAGGCGAGCCAATCGGCAAACCCTTTCGCGGCGGCAATTTTTTGCACGGTTACGGGTTCACGCTTCGTCCACGCTTTTTCCCATTTTGATTCGGAAATGCTGGCGGACAAAATCAACGTGTCCCGTGCGCGCGTCAGCGCCACGTAAAGCAATCGCAATTCTTCGCCGCGCAGTTCGCGCTGTTGATTTTTTTGCGCGAGCCAATGTGGTAAGCTGGGGTAGCTGCGTCCGCTGTCCGGCGGTTTTACGCGCGGGCAAAGACCGAACTGCTCATCCAAAATAATTTCGCTGCGCAAATCCGCTTCATTAAAACCTTTGGCGAGATTCGCCACGACCACGACGGGAAATTCCAAGCCTTTACTTTGATGAATGCTCATCAGTCGCACCGCATTTTCCGTGGCGATGGCGGGAACTTCCGGCTCGGCCTCAATCTCACGCTGCGCCTCGATGAATTTCAAAAATCGAAAAAGTCCCTGGCGCTGAAATTGATCAAACTGCTGCGCCAGTTGCAGAAAACGTTCAACGTTCGCCGCGCGTTGTTCGCCGCGCGGTTGCGCTTTCAGCCAGTCGGCGTAATACGATTCCGTCAGCACTTGTTCGAGGCATTGCGAGAGCGACGTTTGCTTGGCGAGCTTGCGCCAGCGCGTGAAACGGGTGAGAAATTTTTCCGCCTTAGCCCGCAAGTCGGGCGCGATGTGTGCTTCTGAATGCGGGAGGCTGGCGAGCGCGGTCCAAAATTTTTCGCGCTTCAATGCGAGCCGGATTTCCGCCAACTCCGCCAGCGACAAGCCGACGAGCGGCGAACGCAGGACAGCGATGCACGGCACGTCTTGCAACGGATTATCGAGCAATTCCAACAAGCTGAGCAGATCGAGAATTTCGCTGCTGTCATAAAATCCACCGCGCGCGATGGCCAGCGGCACGCCGGCACGTTCAAATTCCTTGGCGAAGATTTCTGCCTTGGCGCGCGGCGAACGCAGCAGCACCGCCATGTCGCCAAAGGTTGCGCCGCGAAATTTTTTCTGTTCGTCATCCCAGATTTCATGTTGGGCCGCGACGAGTTTTTTTAAGTGCTGCGCGATGAGCCGGGCTTCCTTGGTGGAGTCGTCAAGATCGGCTAATTCATCGTCGCCTTCGGATTCGGCAACTTCGTTGCGGCTTTTTTTGAGGCGCAGAAGCAATTCGGTTCGCGGCTCGGTGGCGGCAGGAGAGGGCGGGAGATTATTTGCAAGTTCGTCACCCCTCACCCCGACCCTCTCCCCTCGGAGGGGCGAGGGAGTGGAAATCTTAGGTAAGTCCACGAGCGTTGAATTGTTTGTCGGTGAACTTAAGCGTTTGCCGAATTTTAATTGCGCGTCGGCGTCGTAAGTCACACCGCCGATTTCTTCGCGCATGACCAAGGTGAAAACGGAATTTACGAAGTTCAACAAGCCTTCGCGGCTGCGGAAATTCTCGGAGAGCGGAATCGTTTGGCCCTTCGCGCCGTGCCAGTTTTTGGCGTAGTCGCGGAAAATTTTCGGATCGGCGAGCCGGAAACGGTAGATGCTTTGTTTGATGTCGCCGACGAGGAAACGATTGGCAGAGTCAGGGCTCGACGGAGTCTCGCCCCACCCATTTTCGCGGCTGATGGCGGCGATGATTTTATCCTGCGCAGCATTGATGTCCTGATATTCGTCGACGAAAATGAAGCGTAGTTTTTTGCGCCAGATTTCAGCCGTGGCGGTCGGCAGGTTGGTGGAAAAATTCCAAAGCAATTTCAGCGCAAATTGTTCGAGGTCATGAAAATCTAAAACGCCATCAGTCTGTTTTTGCCGGGCATATTTATCGGCGAATTCCTGCGCGAGGCGGAGCAGGGTGGCCATGTGAACGCGGGTCCAATTCCAATCTTCCACGAGCGGATCGCCGCTGGCTTTGAGCGTGGCAAGGGAACTGAAAAATTTGGCTTCATCAAAAATGCTGCCCAGTGCGGGTCGCAACTTTCCGGCTTTGCCTTTGTAACTGGCGGTGGCGTCCGCCGCGGAAACGTGTTCCAAAACTTCAGCGGCAAGTTCGCGGGTGTTCCCTAAACGTGAAATGATCTCAACCAGCTCAGCGGCTTTGGGGTTTTCGCCTTTAATATTTTCCAGCACCGGCAGCCATTCGGTGCGCCAATCCGCAATCGCGGCGAGCAGCCAGGGCTGCCAATCGGCGGGTTCGGCGGTGGAAAAAGTTTCAAGTTGCGCCGCGAGCCAGCCGGCGGCGTCGGGGCGCGTTTGCGAATATTTATGCAGACGCAAAACGAGCGCGCGGATTTTTTCATCGCGACCGTTGCCGTAGATTTGGATCAGGTTTTGGACCGCACGGGAAAATTCCGTTTCACCGGCGTAATGCGCTTTGAATTGTTCATCGAGCGTTTCGTTGGCGAGTTGGCGGGCTTCGCCTTCGTCGAGTAGCGAAATCTGCGGATCAAGGCCGAGTTCGTAAAAATGTTCGCGCACGAGCTTGAGACAAAATCCGTGCAGCGTGCCGATGTGCGCGATGTCAAAGCGGGCCAGTTGCTCCGGCCAAAAATCAAGGTTCTGGGTTCCGGGTTCCGGGCTTTGAGCTTCGGCTTCGATGGCGCGGCGCAGGCGGAGACGCATTTCGGCGGCGGCGGCTTCAGTGAAGGTGACGATGAGCAATTCGTCCAGCGAGGCGTGATCGCGGCCCAGGCAATCAAGACAACGGGCGACGAGCGTTTTGGTTTTGCCCGTGCCGGCGCCGGCCATGACTAGGACATTGCCGCGCGCGAGGACGGCTTGCCGTTGCGACGGCGTCAGCGAATCAGTTTGGGTGCGCGCAGATTCCATGTGGCGGAAATTTTAGCCACAGATGAACCCAGATGAAACACCGATTTCTGCGGGACATTAAAGTGCCGCGCGAAAGCTGATTGACCTTTCCGGGTTCAGTGAGGGGAAACCCGCTGAAACATCAGGAATGGCAAGGCGAAACTGGCATTTGAGCAGGCATTCGTTAAGGGTTGGATATTTTATTTCGCAATGGCCTCCGCCGCGAGCGTCCCGAGTTTGCGGCGTAACGGAATCACGTTGCCCGCTTCCGTCGGATGATTGCGGTTTGATAAAAAGATCACGAACGTTTTTGAGGCCGGATCAATCCACAAAGATCCGCCCGTCCAACCGGTGTGACCATAAGAACCAATCGGGAAAATCTCGCCGCGCGGGCCGCTGAAGGGCGTATCAATGTCCCAACCCAACCCGCGCTTGGCGGAAATTCCCGGCGGTGTTTGCACGCTGGTCATTAGCTGCACCGTCTCCGGTTTGAAAAGGCGCACGTGGTCGAGTTCGCCGAGATTTACCAGCATCCGTGCGTAACGCGCGAGATCGGACGCGGTCGTGAACAAGCCCGCGTGGCCGGCGACGCCGCCCATGTGCCGCGCGGTCGGATCATGCACGGTTCCGCGCCACGGTTTGCCATTCACGACCTCGGTGGGCGCGATGCGTGGCCGTTTTTCTGACGCCGGCAAATAACCGGTGTCCGTCATTTTCAACGGCCCGTAAATTTCACGCTGCACAAAAACTTCCAACGGCATTTTGCTAACGCGCTGGACAATTTCGCCGAGCAGAAAAAAATTAACATCGCTGTATTTGAAAACTGTGCCGGGCGGAGCGAAGAGTTTTAACGCGCACGCCTTTTTAATGGCCGTTGCTTCACCGTGCCAGTCGGTTGCCGTTTCGACGTCGGGCGGCAGACCGGACGTGTGCGTCATTAATTCGTGCACGGTCACAGTTTCTTTACCGCCGCCGCTGAATTCTGGAATGTAAGTCGCCACCGGCGCGTCCAATTTTATTTCGCCACGTTCAATCAACACCATCACGGCGGGCGTGGTGGCAACGACTTTCGTCAATGACGCCGCGTCGAAAATCGTGTCCTCTGTCATCGGCTCGCGCATGGGCACGAGGGCGCGACTGCCAAACGCTTTGTGATACGACGTGCCAGCGTGTTCCAGCCAGAGGACGCCACCGGGACATTTATTGCTGGCAATGGCGTCGTTGATGGCGGCGTCCATGGTGGCCAATTTATCCGCGCGAAAAACGTCGGCGAACAATTGCGGCGCGAGGCCAAGTAACAGAGCCGTGATGAAAATGATTTTCCGCTGCATAAAATAAGGTGCTTGGTTTAAACCGGAACGCCGAGCATTGCTCGGCTCGGTGGCATTCGACGATCTCTTGGCCGAGCAATGCTCGGCGCTCCAATTGTCAGGGATACAGCAAATACGGTTTACGCAATTTCTCAAACGCCGCCAGCCCCGGCTGGAACCCGGCGATGATTTCTTCCGCTGGCTCGCCGCGTTCTAACGCCTCGCGCACCGACGATGTCCCCATCACTTTATCAAAATAACTCGCATGCAATTCCAATTTGTCGCCGTAGGTTTGTTTCACGACGGACAAAATGGCCAGCGTGGTGGCAACGGATTGAAATTTATTCCGATCCGTCACATGTAACTGACAGCCGCCACAATTCGTGCCGGAAAATTTCGAGAACGTCGGCGTGAACCAGACTTCACGGAACTGCACGCCGGGTAGTTTCAAATCATTTAGTTTTTTGGAGAGCACAAAGCCATCAATCCACGGGGCGCCAAACGTTTCGAATGGTTTCGTCGTGCCGCGACCTTCGGATAAATTGCTGCCTTCCAGTATGACCTGCCCGGGATAAACCGTCGTGCTATCGAGCGTTGGCAGGTTGGGCGACGGCAAAACCCACGGGAGAGAGGTTTCATCGCACCATTTATTGCGCGTCCAATTTTCCATGGGCACAACGGTGAGATTGCATTTCTTCGGCAGAAATTTTGCGTTGAATAATTGCGCGAGTTCACCTGCGGTCATGCCGTGGCGTAGCGGAATCGGATAGAGCCCGATGAACGAACTATGCTTGGGATATTCCAAAATCGGCCCTTCCATATCCACGCCGCCGATGGGATTGGGGCGGTCCAAAACGATGAACGGAATGCCCGAATCCGCGCACGCCTGCATCGCATAAGCCATCGTAGCGATGTAAGTATAAACGCGCGTGCCGACGTCTTGCAGATCGAAAACCATCACGTCCACAGATTGCAACATGCCGGTCTCGACTTGTTTGCCTTCATGTTTCGTGTCGAACGTGCGCATGTATTCGTCAATGTTCGTGAGCATGTCCGCCGGCGGTTTATGCGTCTGACCGTAAAGGCTGAACACGGGCAGTTGATAATGTTCATCGTAATAAAACGAAACGTATTGTCCCGCCTGCGCGTTGCCGCGCACGCCATGTTCCGGCCCGTAAAGCGAAACGAGTTTCACGTCTGGCTGGGCGCGGAATAATTCGATGATGCTGTCGAGATGCGAATCCACGCCGGTCGGATTCGTGATCAGGCCGACGCGTTTGCCGCGAATCAAATCGAGATGTTTTTCAAATAAAACTTCCACGCCGAGTTTCACCGGCGGCTGGGTGGCGACATTTTGAGTGGGCATAGAGTGGCAGCCGGCGAGCAACGCGGCGGAGAGAACACAGATGAACCAAAGGAAACCAAGCGAACCCTTCGTTTCTTTGGTTTTTTTCTTTAAAATAAGTTTAAGCATCATTTTTTAATTTCAAGGACTCAACCATGAATCACCGGCTTTTTGATAGCCGATAAACTTCACCGGTTGCGCTGCCAAGTCTTCTACCAGAACGAGCGTATAGCCCGGTCGCAAAACATAAACCGCCCGAAAATAATTTCCTGAACTGCCACCCGATTGGGCACCGACAAAGTGTAACGGCGTCGGGTCAAGAATCGCCACGACTTCCTGGCCGGACATACCCGGTTTTAATTTTAGCAACGCATGGTTGATCTGCTTAATTTCGGCTAACGTAAGCGGATAAGTCGTTTTGGCATGGGACGTTTTTTTAGCGGTGGCGCAACCCAATAAAGTTGCGCTCAAAATGAGGGCGAGGCCAAGTTTGATATTTGTTTTCATAGTTATGATGTGACGTTGTTTTGAAAACTGCTGGTTTCGCCCACCAACAAAACACTCATTCGTCTCGCAAGCAACTGGTTTTGAGAAATTGTTCGAAATTGCCACGTTTAGCCACGACTTCGTTATGCACCATGTCGGTGTGCAGAAAAACCAACTTATTCGTCGCTAAATTATCCGGCACCGCGTTCGTATCTTCACCCGCAAAAAAACTGACGCCGTTCGTTTTGAGCAACGTCATCAACGCTTCGGAATTTTGCTTCGTGCCGCCGTGGTCGGTGTAGATGTCGAGCAACCGTCCATGCTCACTTTTTTGCCACGCGACGTAGTTTTCCGTGTTGCCATAAAGTGCATCGAACAGCCAGATTTCGCGGACATTTTGTCCCATGCCGCCATGATCCGCAATTTCAGCCATTACGTGATAACCGCCGCTGTGGCCGGATAAAATGACGTTGCCGATTTCAAAGTTCGTTTCCGTCAACGCCCCGCTGGCGCGCAATTTTTCCACGGCTTCGTGCATGAAAATTGTAAAACCATTCGTATCTTCGAGTTTGCCGTCGAAGGAATCCGGCGCGTTATGCGGGCCTTCGGGCACGATGAGGATCGCGTTTTTGCCGCTGGCAACGAGTTGCTCCACGAGCTTGTATTGTTCCAGCGTGCCGGCGATGTTGTTCATCCAACCATGAAAATGAACAATGAAATCAACTTTGTCCGTGGCCCGAAATTTTTTTGGAATAAAGATCGCGACGTCGGAATTGGAATAATGTTCCGCGGCGGAATAAAGCTGCCCATCATATTTATGGCCGTTTGCGCGCGCCGGGTGCGGAAACGGTGCGGAAACAAATTGCGTGAAAAGCAATTGGCCGAGCGGCGCAAACTTGGTTTGCAGTTCCGGAATGGTTTCCGCCGCGGGCGTGGTGAAACGCAGCGATAAAATAAATGCCGCCGCCAAAAATATTTTTTTGTTCGTCATAAAAATGCCCCGGGGGCTTGTCCTTGAGAGAAGTTATTTACGCCGCTTTTTTCAAGAGTCGAGAAAAAATTTAAAAACTTAACTGCGAAGGGACGCTGATCGGAGAATATGACGCGCCCGTTTTTCGCTTTTCCGCTGGCTCGCTTTCCGCTTTTCCCCCACTGCGCTTTTGCGATTGATTCAAAAAATCTCAAAATAACTTTGCCAAAATCATTTTTGCCGCGTCTCATGTGCGCAAGGAAATGAACTGGAAAAAGTCAATCATGACCGCCGTTTTGTGTTTGTCGGCGACGATTCTATTCGCGGCGAATAGCAATTCGCCCGCGCCAGTCACCGTTTTTCCACCGCCGCCACCGCGCGAATTTCGCGCCGCGTGGATCGCCACCGTGGGCAATATTGATTGGCCGTCCAAACCGGGTTTGCCGGTGGCGCAGCAAAAATTGGAATTGATTTCGTTGCTCGACCGCGCAGCGCAGCTGCATTTCAACGCCGTTTTTTTTCAAGTCCGTCCGGTGAGCGACGCCCTTTACGCCTCGACCATTGAACCGTGGTCGGAATATCTCATGGGGCGCCAGGGCCAAGCGCCCCTGCCATTTTATGATCCACTGACGTTTGCGATTGCCGAGGCGCACAAGCGCGGATTGGAATTACACGCGTGGTTCAATCCGTTTCGGGCCGCGCATCCGGATGCCAAATCGCCGCCCGCGCCGAATCACATCACGCGCACCCATCCCGAACTCGTGCATCGTTACGGGTCGCAAACGATTCTCGATCCCGGCGAACCGGCGACGCAGGCGCGGGCGTTGGCGGTGATGCTCGACGTGGTGAAGCGCTACGACGTGGATGGCGTGGTGCTGGACGATTATTTTTATCCGTATCCCGACAAAGATCGCAATGGTCGCGACCTGGATTTTCCCGACAATGCCAGCTGGCAAAAATACGGCGCGAACAGTGGTTTGAGCCGCGACGATTGGCGGCGTGAGAATGTGAACCGGTTTGTGCAAAAATTGTCGTTGTCCATTAAGACCGCCAAGCCGTGGGTGCAATTTGGCATCAGCCCGTTTGGCATCTGGCGCGCGCAAAATCCACCGCAAATCCGCGGTCTGGACGCGTATCAGAAAATTTTCGCCGACTCACGCAAATGGCTGGCCAATGGCTGGGTGGATTATTTATCCCCGCAACTTTACTGGCCGATCGCGTCGCATGATCAAAGTTTTTCCGCGCTGCTGAATTGGTGGCGGGCGCAAAATCCGCAAGGCCGTCATCTGTGGCCGGCGCTGGCGGATTCGTCGGTTGGCGGAAAATTTTCCAACACGGAAATTTTCAACCAGGTTCAATTAGTGCGGGCGCAAGCGGATCCAGGCGTCGTGCATTATCATTTGCGGAACGTGTTGGATAATCCCAAGCTCGCTAACGTCGTCCGCACACAATATGTGCGCCCCGCGCTCGTCCCCGCGTCGCCGTGGTTGGATGCCACGCCGCCCGCGCCACCGAAATTAACGGTGGGCACCTGGTGGAAATCGCAGCATGTGCAATGGCGCGATGGCCTCGGCAAACCCGCGCGCTGGTGGGTTTTGCAAACGCGCACGAATGGGATTTGGACCACGCAGATTCTACCCGCCGGCCAGACGGATATTTATTTAGATACTTTCGGTGCCGACGCTATCGCCATCCGCTCCGCGGACCGCCTGGGAAATTTGAGTGCGCCGACGGTGTGGACCAAGAAATGAAGTAGGCAGAAGGCAGAGTGGGAAATTTTTGCGTGTGCCTTGGTTTCTTCCTGCTGCATTCATCCTGCTGCCATGGCTGATAGTGGTTTTGGAAGGGCTGTAAGCCGAATTTTGTCTGCGTTCTTGCGAACGGAGAGAATCATTTGTCTTAGCGACCGATACCCGAAACCTGTTTCGCTTTCACGAAACGCGGAGCGGGCCGCTCCTCGGTTTCCTATTTGGCCTTGCACCCGATGGGGTTTTCCGTGCCGCGTCGCTTGCGCTTCGCGCGGTGCGCTCTTACCGCACCTTTTCACCCTTACCAAAATTCCTTGCGGAACATTGGCGGTTTAATTTTCTGTGGCACTTTCCGTCGAGAAGTCTTCCAACTTCCCGCCCGCGTGTATCTCCGGTCAAAACCGAAGTTACGTGGCATCGCGCCCTGCTGGTGTTCGGACTTTCCTCCCCCAACTTACGCCGGGAGCGATTCTCCGCCCTTCCAAAACCGTGAGCAGATTACACGAAGAAATGGATTTAACAAGCGAAGCAAAACAAAACCGCCAAGCGTCCAAGCTTCAACCTCCAGAGAAACGCCAAACATCAGGTTGCAAAAATTGGTTGTGTTAAAGTTGCGATTGGGAAGGTTGGAGCTGGGACGCCGGGAGCTTTCCTCAACCCATTTGCTCCACAATTTCCCGAATCACCGCTGCGCCGTCCGGATAATCCTTCAATGCTTCCTTGCGCACCAATAACCGATGCGCTAACACCGCCACCGCAAGGGTTTTAACGTGTTCGATCGAAACCGAATCTTTGCCCTGAATCGCCGCCAACGCCTGTGCCGCGTGAAATAATCCCAACGACCCGCGCGGGCTCGCGCCCAATCGCAACGCTGGATGCTCACGCGTCGCCCGCGTGAGCGCGACAATGAAATCGCGCACCTCCGCACCGACGGAAACATCGCGCACCCCGCGCTGGCATTTCAAAATTTCATCTGCCGTCGTTACCGATTTGATCGTCTCAATGGGATGCTGTTGTTGTGCGCGGATGCACATTTCTTTTTCGTCCTCGGCACTCGGATAACCCAAGCTCAAGCGCACCAAAAAGCGATCCATCTGCGCTTCGGGCAAACGAAACGTGCCTTCCTGCTCGATCGGATTTTGCGTCGCCATCACCATGAACGGACGCTCGAGCCGATACGACGTGCGATCCATCGTCACCGAGCCTTCGCCCATCGCCTCGAGCAACGCCGCCTGCGTGCGCGGGCTGGCGCGATTGATTTCATCCACCAAAACCATCTGCGAAAACAGCGGGCCAAAACGAAAATCTTTTCGACCGGTCGTCGGATCGAGAATGAAATCGCCGATGACATTTTCCGGCTGCAAATCCGGCGTGCATTGGATGCGCTTGAACGAGCAGCCGACGCTTTGCGCGATCGCCCGCGACAACATCGTCTTCGCCACGCCCGGCACATCTTCGAGTAAAAGATGACCTTCGGCGAAAAGGGCCATCACCGCGAGCGTCACTTGATCCGGTTTGCCGACGATGACGCGCTGCACGTTCGCGATGATTTCTTGGGCGATATGGGCGAGCTGATCGGCGGCATAAATCAAATCTGGCGGCGCGGTGACCGTCAGTTTGATTTTTTCGTTTGGCTCGCGAACCGGGCGCGGTTGTAAAATGTTTTTCTCGCAACGCGGACAATGAAAATTTTCGCCGACGAGCGAGTCCGGAATTTCAAACGAATAGCCGCAATGTTGACAGACGCGTTTTGGCATAAATTTAAGTTATGTTTTCAAAATGGTAGCACCTGCGTCCCGCCTGTAAAATTCGGCATCTCGCCAGATTTTTTTGGTGGCTGACATGATTTTTTGACTCGCGTAAACCAAAAGCAATCAGGCCGTAAACGGTTTTGGGCGGGACGCCCAAACAACTGGCCGGAGGCCTGTGCCGCCCAAAGCATTTTGAAAACAAGCCGATTGTTTCCATCGCTGCCATCCGTTTTTAAACCACCACGTTCCGCTTCGACCGCACACTCATCGCATAACGTCCGGCTTGCAATTGCAATTTCACTTTGACGCAAAAAGTTTGCGCGAGGATTTTCGGGGTCAGCGTGACAGATTTTTTCCCAGCGGCAAGCACCTTGCCGCTTTTCAAAACCAGGACGTCGGAAAACACCGGCATGATTTCTTCCACATGATGCGTGACCAAAATCAACGTCGGCGCATTTTTGTCGTGCCCGAGCCGTTGGATGAATTGCAAGAAATGTTCGCGCGCCGCGGGATCGAGTCCGGCGCACGGCTCATCTAAAATCAGCACACGCGGTTTGGCCATCCACGCGCGACCGATCAAGACGCGTTGACGTTCGCCTTGCGACAAGACGCTCCAGGGACGATCTGCCAGATATTCGCATTCGACCTGCTGCAACAATCGTCTGGCCTCCGCTTTTTCGGCGCGCGTGATTTGCCCCCAAAAATCGATCATCGCGTATTTGCCGCTGGCGACGGATTCCAGCGCTGGCTCCTCATCCGCCATCATCTGTCGCACGGACGAACTGACGATGCCGATTTTCTTCCGTAATTCACGCCAATCGAATTCGCCGTAAGTTTCGCCGAGCAACGAAATTTCCCCGGCCGTCGGCATCAGATAACCGGTCAACGCGCTCAATAACGACGTTTTGCCGGAACCGTTCGCGCCGAGAATCACCCAATGTTGACCGCGTTCTACGCGCCACGAAATGCGATCCAAAATCACCGTGCCGCCGCGTTCAATGTGCAGCTCCTCGACGGATAAAATAGGTTGGGCAGTTTTCAAAATGAGTTTTTATTGAACCACGAAATACCCGAAACACCCAAAAGAAATTTGCGCAAAATGCGCGGCGATTTTTTTAATGCCTTCTGATTAACCGTCCCGGTTAGAGCTGGGTGTTGGGTGCTTCTCTGGTGCTTGAAGGTTGGCCGCTGGGCAATTTTTTTATTTCAGAGTTCTTTGATTTCCGGCCACAACGGTTGCAGATCTTTATCTGCGAGCGCCATCTTCTTGATCTCACTTTTTTTGCCCGCGGTCACGGCCTGTCGCAGCCAATGGCGCGCGATGTCGAGCTGTTCCATCTGGCACGCATAACATGAAAGGTTGTAGGCGATGACCGGTTCCGCCGGAAATTTTTTGGCCGCCGGCAGCAACGCCTCCCACGCCTGTGGCAAGCCGCCTTCCGCCACGCGGCGCAACGCATAAGCGCGATGCAGCCAGCCCGAGGCATTGTCCGGCGCGAGCGTCAATTCGACTTGGGCGATCTGCAATGCGTCGCTCCATTGCCGTTCGTGCGCGGAAATTGTCCAGCGCATTTCGAGCACGGCGGGATGCTGCAGATTTTCGGTGGAAATATTTTCTAATTCCGCGAGTGCATCGGCGGCGCAATTCAACCCGAGCCAGCCAGCGGCGGCGGAGAGGTAATGCGAGTCAGGTGGTTCAAGTAATAGCACGTCGAGATTTTAACGTCCTGCCAAAAGATTGAAACTATTTTAGTTAGGCGGTTAGTGCTGGAGGTTTTTGCTAAATAGTCAGGTCGCATCCATGTCGGTTTCATCCGCCGGCTGATGGGTGATGATTCGCGCGCTGCGTTTATAGGAAAAATAAGAATACGCCCATTGAAACAACACCGACGTGCGGTTGCGGAAGCCGACGAGAAAAATCAGATGGATGAATAACCACGCCAGCCACGCGAGTAAGCCGGAGAACTCGAAGCGTCCCACTTGCGCCACCGCGGCGGAACGGCCGATGGTTGCCATCGTGCCTTTATCCCAGTATTTGAACACCGGACGCGCGATCGGTTTGGCTTTAAAACGGATTTCGTTTTCGATGATTTTGCCGACGTGTTTGCCCATCTGCATCGCGGCGGGCGAAACGCCGGGCACCGGTTTGCCGTCTTTTTCCAACACGAGCGCGAGATCGCCAATGGCGAAAATCTCGGGATGACCGGGCACGCTCAAATCAGGATTTACTTTAACCCGACCCGCGCGATCCAATTCCACGCCCAGTTTTTTGGAAAGCGGCGTGGCGGAAACACCTGCCGCCCAAAGAATATTTCCCGCGTGGATGATTTCGCCACCCGCGAGCTCGACCTCGCCATCCCGGATATTTTTTACGGAGGTTGCCGTGCGCACCTGCACCCCGAGGGCTTCAAGCTGGCGTTGCGCACTCGCCGAAAGATCCGGCGGGAGATGCGACAAGATGCGCGGCCCGCCTTCGATCAAAACAATGCGCGCCTGCGTGGGATCAATGCGTCGAAAATCATGACTCAACACCGAGCGCGTCAGTTCGGCAAAAGAACCCGCCAGTTCCACCCCCGTCGGGCCGCCGCCCACGACCACGATCGTCATGAGTTTATCGTGTTCGGAAGTGTCGGCTTCGTTTTCGGCTTTTTCAAAAGCAAATAGGACGTGGCTGCGGATGCGCAAGGCGTCGGTAAGCGATTTGAGGCCGGGCGCAAAGCGTTCCCATTCGGGGTGGCCGAAATAGCTGGTCTGCCCGCCGGTTGCGAGCACGAGAAAATCAAAATCAAGGGAACTCTTATCGAGTAAAACTTTTTTCTGGGCCAGATCAAAACCGGTGACGTTATCCAACAACACCGTGATGTCTTCGCGTTCCGAGAGAATCGAGCGGATCGGTTGCGCGATGTCCGGCGCCGACAGGCCGCAAGTCGCGACTTGATACAGCAACGGTTGAAACAGATGGTGATTCGTGCGGTCCACGAGCGTGATGCGCGCGTCATCCATTTGAAAATTTTTACAGAACGTCAGCCCGCCAAAACCGGCGCCGACCACAACGACATGAAATTTTTTATCCCCTTCCATGGGGATACTTTGGCTCAACCGGCACAAAATGCAACGCAGCTTGTGAATCCTCATCGTTTTCCAGCTCGTTTTCCTCCTCATCCTCCTCATCGTCATCGTCATCGTCATCCTCGAGTTTTTAAAACGTTTGAGGATGACGATGACGAGGAGGATGAGCAGGATTTGTTAACGGTGTCTTGGGGTCTTGGCGTTGAATTTTCTATCATCGCCTCATGTAACGCGACTTGTTTCAAGTCCATTCATCCGCTAAACTGTGGCTGTGATTTACGACGCGTCATTGGACGAGTTGCTCCAAAAAGTTTGGGACGGAAAACGCATCAACGCTGCTGAAGCGCTGCGGCTGTATCATTTGCCGCTCGAAGAACTCGGCGCGCTCGCGGATCGCCGTCGTCAGCTCGCGAAGGCGAAGGATTTCAACGGTCGCGGCAACGAAATCGTTACCTACATCGTTGATCGCAACGTCAATTACACCAACGTTTGCAATGTGTATTGCAAATTCTGCGCGTTTTACCGCACGGAAAAAGATGACGATTCCTACGTCATTTCGCTGCCCGAACTTGATCAGAAAATCGAAGAAACCATCGCGCTCGGCGGCACGCAAATGTTGATGCAGGGCGGACATCATCCGAAGCTCACGAAGCAGTGGTATTTGGATCTGTTGTCGCACGTCAAAAATAAATTTCCCACGTTCAACATCCACGGCTTTAGCCCGAGCGAATTTATCCATTTCCGCGACGTGTTCAACGAACCGTTGGAAACGATCATTGGTGATTTCAAGGCGGCGGGTTTGGGCTCGATTCCCGGCGGCGGCGGCGAAATTCTCGTGGACCGCGTGCGTCAACGCATCGCGCCGCTGAAGGCGATGAGTAACGATTGGCTCGAAGTCATGGACGTGGCGCATCGCTTCGGCCTCGCGTCGAGCGCGACAATGATGTTCGGCCACGTCGAAACCGTGGAAGAACGCATCGAACATCTCGAACGTCTCCGCGCGCAGCAGGACAAATCCAAAGGTTTTACCGCGTTCATTGCGTGGACGTTTCAAGCAGAACATACGAAGCTACGCGCACCGACGGTGGGCGCGCACGAATATTTGCGGATGCAGGCGCTCGCGCGAATTTATCTGGATAACTTTCTGAACATCCAAAGTTCGTGGGTCACGCAAGGTCTGGAGATCGGCCAAGTCGCGCTCAAATACGGCGCGAACGATCTTGGCAGCATCATGATCGAAGAAAACGTGGTGTCGCAGGCCGGCACGACCTTCCGCATGACCGTCGCTGACATGCAACGCCTGATCAAAGATCTCGGCTACGAACCGCATCAGCGGGATAATTGGTATCAGTTGTTGAATTAAAAATTAGGAGCGCGGATAGCCTGGTCCGTGCTCCGTTCGCGGAAGCTCACATCCGTTCATCATGCAACGCATTCTGATCATCATCGCCAATTGCGTGTTGCTGGCTTTTCTCCTCATCGGTTTGCCCGCCGCGACGCGGGAGCAATGGGGTAACTTGCAATTTTCTTCCGCGCCCACCGGACGATTACTAATGTTCTGGGGCTTGGGCATCGCGGCGGCGGTCAATATTTTCGTCGCGCTTTTTCTGATCAAAGTCCGCAAATCGAAAATTCTCTGCTGGGAATGGGCGGCGGTTTTCGGCGGGTTGCTGCTGGTGTTTTACGCTTTTACCCTCGGAAAATTAAATTTTCACTGGCTGCGTCACGCGCTGGAATGGTTGCAGAAACATTTTTGAAATCACACGGCTTCCACGTCCACGGAAACTTTCACGACGTGCTGGCCGCCGCCGGTTAAAATTCCCGCGACCGGGCTGACATCGCCAAAATCGCGACCGTAAGCGACGGTGATATGGTCGATGCCGGTCTGCACGTTGTTCGTCGGGTCAAAATCCACCCAGCCGGTGCCCGGACAAAAAATCGAGAACCACGCGTGGCTGGCGTCCGCACCGACTAGCCGCGGCTTGCCTTCGGGCGGATGCGTGCGCAGATAGCCGCTCACGTAGCGCGCGGGCAATCCGAGCGAACGCAGAAACGCGATGCCGAGATGCGCGAAGTCCTGGCAGACGCCGCGCCGTTTTTGCAAAACCTCTTCGAGCGGCGTGGCGATGGTCGTGGCTTTCGGATCGTATTTAAAATCGGTGAAAATGCGGCGGGTCAAATCTTTCGCGCCCTCGATCAACGGCGTATCTTTGCCAAAACTTTCACGGGCGTAATCGGACAGTTCCAGCGACGCGCGGATCATGGGCGAATCAAAAATAAATTGATACGGCTCGACTACTTCCGGCGAAACCGGGTCGCGAAATAACTTGGCGGCTTCGTCCCACGCCGTGGGGTTTTCGTAAGCGGGCGGGTTTTTGAGATGAACGGCGACGCGGCTTTGCGTGAGGATCTCCAGATGGCTGTGAACTTTTTGCACGCTGAACAGACACAGCTTGTTGCCAAAATAATCCGTGCGGCCCCGCCGCAACGCAGGTTCGGGAAAAATCTTGAGCGAAAATTGTTCCTGCGTTTGCGTCGCGGTGGCGCGCGGTTCGAGGCGCGCCACGTGATGCGACACCGTGACGGGCGCGGTGTATTCGTAAATCGTGCGATGAATGATGTTGTAGTTCATCACGCGTTCTCCCGTCCGGTCCGGGAAATGGTTGAGTGCGCGAAATAGGCGGCGGCGATGGCGTCGGATATTTTTGGCAGGTCGGCCAGCGTCGCTTGGATGACTTCGCCGACGAGGCTCGCATGCCAGTTATTTTTCAGTGAAGCCAGTTCGCGCGTGTCGGTTTTGATCAGACGATTGCGACATTCTTGCAAAATATTTTTTCCCGATTCCGGCAAGTCTGCGTCACGTTCGAGCGGCAGATGCGAAAAATGTTGGATGAGCTGTTCGATCTGAAACAACACCGAGCGCGGATTTTTATCATCGAGCAACACGAGGTCGAACACGGCGGGAATGTGCGGCAGTAACGTGTAGCGCGAACGATACGTGATGGAACTATCCGCCACGTCGAGCACAGCTTCGAGCACGCTGGGATTATCGGCTTCGGGCGATTGCAACGTCGCGTCGAGCAACGTGCCGAGGTAGATCGCGCGTTCGAGCCGCAGACCCATATCGAGAAAACGCCATGCCTGCGCCCGAGTCATGTTTTCACGGGCGAGACCGTGAAACGCGGCAAGGCCGAGCAACGTTTCGTTGAGCGTGACCACGGCATCGCCGACGAGCAGCACGGAGTTATTTGTGGGCAACGCGAGCCGGTCGTTAAGACTGCTGATGACGCGCCACATGTCGTTGGACGTGCGGTCGCGCACGAACATTGCGAGCCGCTGCAAATGATCCACGATCTCGCGCAGACTGCCGGCGTGCGCGGCATCAAAAATCGCCCCGAGCAATTCCGCCTCGAACGCTTCGGCATTGCGACACAGGGCGGCGTGTTCCAAAACCTCGGACAACTGGCCTTGCGTCTGGAGCGTTTGCAACAGCGGCGCGAGCAATGCGAGGGCGCTGCCCGTGCGTTCGGGATTGAAACGTAACAACGCGCTGCGCAGCAAACGCGCGGTCGCATCGGCGCGTTCGGAATAACGGCCCAGCCAGAAAAAATTATCCGCGAGGCGCGACGGCAGATTATTTCCCGTGCGCCGCAGTTCGACATTTTGCTGCGAACTTTGCAGTAAGGTGATTTCTTCGACCGGGGTTTCAGAAGTAACCCACGTATCTTTGCTGCTCCCGCCGCGTTGGAGCGACGTAAAATGTTGGCTGCTGTCCGGCGATACGCGTGTGAGTCCGCCGGGCATCACGCAAAAGCCGTCGCCATTCGCCACCAGATAAACGCGCAGCTCGACCGGTCGCGGCACGATCGCCCCTTTGTCCCACGAGGGCGCGGTGGAAAATTGCACCCGTTCCTGCGCGGCAAATAAATCAGGATCAAATTCAATCCGCCGTTTCAGTTCGTCGCGTTGCGCGTGGGAAAATAATTTTTCGACGTTCGCGTTGTAGGAAAATGCGCGGAACGCGGGCTTCACGATCAATTTATCCAGATGTTCGAGCACGTGTTTTTGCGCGGATTTCTGTCCGCACCACCACGTCGCGACCGACGGCAATTTTAATTCTTCACCGAGCAGATGACGGCAGAGTCCCGGCAAAAACGACAGGAACGCCGGGCTTTGCAACAGGCCGCTGCCGAGCGCATTGGCCACCGTCACGTTGCCCGCGCGGACGGCTTCGACGAGGCCGGGCACGCCGAGCATCGAGTCGTTGCGCAATTCCAGCGGGTCGCAAAAATCTTCGTCCACGCGCCGCAAAATCACATCCACGCGTTCCAACCCGCTCAAGGTTTTTAGCCAGACGTGATTATCGCGCACCGTCAAATCCTGACCTTCGACGAGCATGTAACCGAGATAACGCGCCAGATACGATTGCTCGAAATAGGTTTCATTGTGCGGGCCGGGCGTGAGCATGACGACGCGCGTGTTTTCGGAGGGACGTGGCGCAAGTTGCGCGAGGGTGTTTTGCGCGGTGCGAAAAAATCCGGCGAGCCGCTGAACGTGGTTGTCGCGAAACGGCTCCGGCAAAAGGCGCGACGTGATTAAACGATTCGCCAACGCGTAGCCCGCGCCCGTGGGAATTTGCGTGCGATCGGAAACGACCCACCATTGACCATCGGGCGAACGCGCCAAATCAGCGGCGTAAAAATGTAGAAAATTTCCGTTCGGCTGACGGATGTTATGGCAGGGACGCAGAAAATCTGGTTGCGCAAAAACCAGCGCGGGGGACAGCCAGCGCGAACGGATCAAATCTTGGTTGCCGTAGCAGTCGGCGAGAATTTTATTCAACAACGTCGCGCGCTGGATCAAACCGATTTCGAGTTTGCGCCACTCGTCGGGCGCGATGACGAGCGGGATCGGATCCATCTGCCACGGACGTTCCATGCCGCGCGGATCGCCGTAAACATTGTAGGTGATGCCTTGTTCGTGGATGAGGCGGCGGCAGGTTTCCGCGTGTTGCTCCATTTCCGCCGCGCTGAATTCTCCCAACGTGCCGAGCAGTTTGGCGTAATGCCCGCGCGGTGAACCGTCCGCCGCGAGCCATTCATCAAACAAGCCGCCCACCGGTTTGTAGCCGGATAAAAGCCCCGCCGGCGCGACAGGTTTAAGGTCGCTGGCGGCGCTGGTCGCGGATTGTGATTGCGATTGGAACATTCGCTTTGGTTTCCCGGCTGATAGCTGTCTCGGAGGCTTTAATTAACCATAATGTTACCGGCAAGCCAAGCGTGCGGAATTTACCCGGAGCGCCGATCTCCTGATCGGCCAGTTGATAAAAATATAATTATCGAGCCGATCAGGAGATCGGCGCTCCGCATTTTAAACATTTCGCAAATCCAGCGTGAAGGGGAAATCCGCATTCTCCACCGCGGCGGGAATTTTTACTTTTCCTTGCGTGTGGCCGTGGCGGAAAAAGCGCGACAGGCGACGGCTTTCGGCTTCGTAACTGTTGATCGGGAACGTGTCGTAGCCGCGGCCGCCGGGATGCGCGACGTGATAGGTGCAGCCGCCGAGCGAACGTTGATTCCAGGTGTCGTAAAGATCGAAGTGCAGCGGCGCGTGCGATTTGATCGTGGGTTGCAGACACGTCGGCGGTTGCCAGGCGCGATAACGCACGCCCGCGACGCCTTCGCCATTCGTGCCGGTTGGATGGAGCGGCACGCGATGGCCGTTGACGTTGACGGCGAAGCGGTCGCCCGCAAGGCCGCGCGCCTTGATTTGCAGACGTTCCACCGAGCTGTCCACATAACGCACCGTGCCGCCGCCGCCGGGTTCTTCGCCGAGGACGTGCCACGGTTCGAGCGCGGTGCGGAGTTCCAGTTGGACGTCGCGTTGCTCCAGATCGCCGATGCGCGGGAAACGAAATTCAAAATGCGGCGCGAACCATTCGGCCTCGAACGGATAACCGGAGTCGCGCAAGTCGCGGATGACATCTTTCAAATCGGTTTCGCAAAAATGCGGCAACATCCAGCGGTCGTGAATGTCTGTGCCCCAGCGAACCAAATTGTTTTGGTAAGGTTCGTTCCAGAATTTGGCAACGAGACCGCGCAGCAACAAATGTTGCGCGAGACTCATGCGCGCGTCCGGCGGCATTTCAAACGCGCGCATTTCCACGAGGCCGAGCCGACCGGTGCTGCTTTCGGGCGCGAATAATTTGTCGATCGAAAATTCGGCGCGATGCGTGTTGCCGCTGGAATCAATCAACAAATTGCGGAACAAACGATCCACGAGCCAGGGTGGCGTCTGACCATGCTGACCGAGTTGCCGATCCATTTCCTTGAACGCGACATCCAGTTCGTAAAGGGAATCGTTGCGCGCTTCATCAATGCGCGGCGCCTGCGACGTTGGACCGATGAACAGGCCGCTGAACAACCAACTCAGTGACGGATGATTCTGCCAATACGTGAGCAGCGAACGCAGCAGATCGGGCCGGCGCAACACGGGTGAATCCGACGGCGTTTCACCGCCGATGATGATGTGATTGCCGCCGCCGGTGCCGGTGTGGCGACCGTCGAGCATGAATTTTTCCGTGCCGAGCCGCAGCTGGCGCGCTTCCTCGTAAAGCACGGTCGTGCGTTCGACCAGTTCATCCCACGACTTGCTCGGGTGCATGTTGACTTCGATCACGCCGGGATCGGGCGTCACGGCGAGCTTGTTGAGGCGCGGATCTTTGGGCGGCGTTTCGCCTTCGATGACCACGGGCAAACCAGTCGCGGCAGCGGTCGTTTCGATGCCGGCGATGAGGTCGAAATAATCTTCCGCCTTTTCCACCGGCGGCATGAAAATATGCAGGCGGCCATCGCGCGGCTCGACGCAGAGCGCGGTGCGGATGATCCACGGCGCGCTTTCGCCAGGCGCGGGTTTGCGATTGGGATCGTCCAAAATTTGCGCGCGTTGGCCCGGACCGTAACCGGCGGCGGACGGGGCGTTGCGACCGGACACGACTTGTTGCCGATACGGAAAGTCTTTCGGCAACGGCGGCAGATTGGGTTGCGACGGATCTTGCGGGCGCAGCCAGGGAAAATCTTTTTCCGCCACCCACGGAATCGAATCCAACGGCAGGCGCAGGCCCATCGTGGAATCACCGGGAATCAACCAGAGCGTATCGTCATCGCGCAAAAACCATTGGCCAGAAATCCAGCCGTGTTGCTGGCCGAACGACGTGCGCTTCAGCGGCAACGCGTAACCAACCACTTCGCTGAGGCCGCGTTGAAAAATCCGCGCGATGCGTTCGCGTTCCTGCTTGTCCTTGAGATTGGATTTTTCCGGCGTGATGTTGGACGGAAAACGACGTTCTTTCCACGTGTAATAAAACGCGTCTTCGTAAGCGGGAATTAAATGTTTCGGATCCGCGCCAATCGTTTGGGCGAGGCGCGTCGCGAGCTCTTTCGCTTCCTTCGGTCCGTGACCGTAATTTTTGGATTCGTCGGCGATGAGCGAATCATCTTTCCATACGGGCACACCGTCTTTGCGCCAATACGCGGCGAGCGCGTAACGCGGCAACGGTTCGCCGGGATACCATTTGCCTTGGCCATAATGCAGCAGCGCGCCGGGGGCAAATTTGTGGCGCAACCGCTTGATGAGTTCGCCCGAGAGCTCGCGCTTCTTCTGCGACATCGCGGTGAAATTCCATTCTGCGCCGTCCGGATCATCCACGGAAACAAACGTCGGTTCGCCACCCATCGTGAGGCGCACGTCGCCCTTTTTTAGATCGGAATCAATCGCGTGGCCGAGCACTTCGATGCGCTGCCATTGTTCCTCGGTGTAAGGCTTGGTGACGCGCGGCGATTCGTAAACGCGCGTGACGGTCATGTCGAAGGCGAATTCAGTTTCGCATTCATCCACGCCGCCGGAGATCGGTGCCGCGCTTGAAGGATCGGGCGTGCAAGCCAGCGGAATGTGACCTTCGCCCGCGAACAAACCAGAGGTCGGATCGAGTCCAATCCAGCCGCCGCCGGGCAGATAGACTTCCGTCCACGCGTGGAGATCCGTGAAATCTTTTTCTGCACCGCTCGGACCGTCGAGCGATTTCACATCAGGCTTGAGCTGGATCAAATAACCGCTGACGAACCGCGCGGCGAGACCGCAATGACGGAGTAACTGGCACAGCAGCCACGCGGAATCGCGACATGAACCGCTGACTTTTTCCAGCGTTTCTTCGGGCGTCTGCACGCCGGGTTCGAGGCGGACGAGATATTTGATGTCCGACCACAAACGCTGGTTAATGGCGACGAGAAAATCGTTCGTGCGCACCTTTTCGGCTTCGGGCATTTCGAGCCGTTCTTTTTTGGTGCGACGTTTGACTTCGCCGAGCAGATCTTTGCGGAGGAGCGTAAGATATTTCGAGAACGCCGGCGTGAGCCAGCATTTGCGTTGGAACGGCGCAAGTTCGTTGTCGAGCGCGGGATCGTAGGCGAAGGGGAATTTTTCCGCCGAGGGATCGAGGAAAAAATCGAACGGATTCAAGACGGACATTTCCGCCACCAAATCCACTTCGACGCAGAATTCGCGCGTGGGTTGTTCGAAAACGAGGCGCGCGGAATAATTCGCCTGCGGATCCTGCATCCAGTTGATGAAATGTTTTTCCGGCGTGATCTTGAGCGAATAACTCAGGATGCGCGTGCGCGAATGTGGCGCGGGGCGCAACCGCACGACCTGCGGACCGAGATTGACGAGCCGGTCGTATTGGTAATGCGTCTTGTGATGCAGGGCGACGTGAATGGACATATTTTTAATTGCCGATTGCCGATTTACGATTGCCGATTTTTCCAAATCAAACTGGTTCGCGGGCGTTTTGCCGACGTGAATGTTTTCCCCCCTCCTGTCCTAAATCTTCTCCGCCCGGAGCGCCGATCTCCTGATCGGCGCGGTGTAAAACAGAAACCTGCCGATCAGGAGATCGGCGCTCCGGCCCAAGGGCTGTCGACTTGTCGTCGACAGCGCGCTTTACAAATAATTTCCCACCGGCTCGGCGCCGAGCGTGCCGGACAAACTTTTCAGATAATCCGCAGCTTCCACGCGTTCCAGATTTTTCCGCGCGCGCGCGAGGCGTTCGCCAATCTTCAAGTTTTCCGCGATGTCTTCATGGCTCCGCTTGTGGAGAAACGCGTTGAGATATTCTACGTGCCGTTTCCACAATTGACGATCCACCGACTGTTTCGCCTTGAGCCGCGCCGCATACCAGTCGCTCGCCAGCAGCGTTTCGCGCGTGAACAAATTACGGAATTCCGGCGCGTCGAGGCCTTTGCCTTCCCACGTGTCGTGCAACATGATGTGCAACAACGCGTGCAGCGGCGGGCACGCTTGCTTGATGCTTTCGTCGTCGAAATACATTTTCGCGACCCGCTTTTGCGTGGCGATGATGTTGTCCATGCCGTCCACGAACAAATCCATTTCCTGCAATTCCGGCTTGAGCATATCCGGCGTGAACACCGCGTGCGGATGATTGAAGACGCGACCAAAAAATGCGTGGATGAAACGCACGTTGATGCGATAACCGAGCCGGCTGGCGAGAATTTTTTTACCGCCGTGTTCGAAATCTTCCAGCTTGTCCAAGTAATGTTGCTCGATGAGAAATTTCGGATCGCGTTCTTCCGGTTGCATCCGGCAAAACACTTCCGGCACGATCAAACTCACGTCGTGATCCACGCGCACTTTCGGGCCGACATAACCGGCGGCGGTGATGAAGCCGTTGTGGCCGGTGAGAATGAATGACACGAGCGCGTTGTTCAAATCAATGATCGGCGGCAACGCATTGAACGGACCTTTCGTCAGCGCGCCTTCGGAACCGGCGCCCGTGGTGGACGGCGATTTCCCGGTCATGCTGCAAATGAATTCCATGAACAACTCCGGTAGTTCCATGTAATGGATCGGGTTGTAACATGCGAGCGAACGGATGCCGGTTTCCGGCGGATTATTGCGGCGACCGGGCAGAACGGCGTCCACCGGCGTCGGCACTACGCCGTGTGCGGGCATGCGGCGACGCAAACGTGCGCCGACTTCCGCGACGTAAGTTTCCACCGGCCGCATCAAGTCGGGACGCTTCTGGAGGTAGCGCGGATTTTTCGTTGGTTTGCCGTCCACCATGCGCGGGTGCGCGGACGAGATCAGGTAATCCGGCTTGCCCACGAGGGCGAATTCACGGATCAACGTGCGCATCGGCTTGGTGAATTCGTGAAAATGCATCGCATCCTCGACCAAATCTTGCCCATCTTTTTGCGTGAGCGGTTCGTAGTTGGAAAAGAAATTATCGCGACGCGCAAAATCCGATTCCGTCTGTTTATCATAACCGCGATGGATCGCATCGTCGGGACGTTGGAATAAACGTTGTTCGCAATTCTGGATGAATTTCAGCGTCTTGCCTTTATCCATGCCGGAAAGGTGTTCCACGTTCGCGGCGGGCACGAGCGTCGAGGCGGTGATGTCATCTTCCAACTGCACTTTGACGGCGGGATGAAAATCTTTGCGCAAACCAAACGTGCGCCACGCGCCGTCTTTGTCGAAGCCCACGCGCAGCCGCGTCGTGACGAGCACGCGATTATCGCACTTCAATTCATTGCCGGAAATGCCGTTGATGATGTCCACGCTGAAATGCGAACGCCAATCGTCGCCCCATTCCGGCTTATAATAACGCTTCACGACGAAGACGAGTTCTTTGACGTATTGCGGCACCGTTTCGACCCACGCATTGTATTCCGCCGAAAATTCGCGGGCGTCGGGCGTGAGTAATTTGATGACGGAACCCAGCGAACGTTCGGGCGATAAAACCGCGCGCGAATCTTTCTTCGCCTTGCCCAGATAACGATCCGCGTAATCGCGATGGATCAATTCCTCGACGAGCGCAAAATCGCGTTTCATGTCCGCCACGAACACGGGTCCGGTCAGAATCGCGTCGGTGATCGGTTTGGAAATTTCCGATTTGCCGCCGCCGGAAACCGTGCAGGGTTTGTGACAGACGAGACCCTCCGCCGCCGTGCCGACGAGCCGCCACGCGCGATTTGCGCCCGGCGGTTTTTCCATGCGCACTTTGTAGCCGGACGGACGGATGTAAGTTTTTTCCGGTGACAATTTGATTTCACGCTCGCCGGTTTCGTTCTTCCACGAAACCGTTTGCGCCTTCAGATCAAAATGCGCGTCGTGCGGCACGTAAAGCACTTCGGAATATTTTCTATCAATGCCATAGCCTTCCGCCTGCACGGCCATCAGGTCGCCGTAAAGTTTGACGACTTCCTCAAACGTGTGGCCGAGGCGGCGGACATGCGCGTCGCCTTTAAATTCTTCGCCTAAATCGTAACCCGGAAAAACCAGCGCGCCGCCCGCGTGTTCTTCTTCGGCGTTGCCAAAAAGATTCGCCGCGTAACTGATCTGCGTCTTGACCTCTTTTTTGCAATAGCCGTAATAATTATCCGCGATCAACGTGACGATGACGCCCGATTCGTCGCGACAGGTGAGCTTGAACGCTCCGCCGTTATTGTAGATTTCACTTTCTTCCTTCCAGCACATGCCATCGCGACGTTGCCGCTCCGTCGCTTGATCCCAATGCGGGAGGCCGACGGCTTTCTTCGTCGCGCTGACCAAGTGCGGCGCGAGAATCACGCAACCCGTGTGGCCGCTCCAATGTTCCGTATCGAGCGCCGAATCATTTTCCGGCAGCAACGGATCGCCGCCGTTGCCGAAAATGCTTTCGACGAAATCCAAATTGCTGACCAAATTTCCTGGCACAAAAAAGCGGACTTCCATCGTTTTCTCCGCCGTCAAACCGGGCACCGACGGGCACACGAGCGGACGCAACAGCAACGAGACAAAGCAATCCGCCGGTTGCGGTTGCGTGGCCGTGAACGGCAAACGCATGAGGTCACGCGGCGGATTCAGCGCGAGCGCGAGCATTTTGGCGAACGTGATCTTGGGCACGCCCAGCTTGTCATCGGGAATCGGCAGGCCGCCTTCGGTCACGTGAAAGATTCCCTGCGTCGTGCGGCGGTCGCTGCGCGGATTGTGCAAGACGCCGTTCGCAACGCGATACGAACTCAAGATGCTGGAGGTGAAATCATCGCGATCCAACGGCAATGACAACACGCGCGCCAAGCCTGGCCGATCCAGGGTAAACGTGCGCGTCGGCAACTTCGTCACCGGCACGTCTTGCAGATAATCGTGCAAGAACGTCTGGATGCGCTGATCTACCGGGCACAGGTAATTGCCGAGCAAACGATCTTTCTCGCGCGATTGGCCGGCCATGGCGGCGGCGATTTCCGCGAATTCGGCATCGCCTTTCAGCGGCACCGGCTGACAGCCGATGTGCGCGAGCTTGACGTTGATGTGCGCAATTAAATGCGCTGGGAGTTCTGTGGGGTTTAAGGTTGTGGCTGCGCTATTCATGTTAAGAGGGTTGAATCATTCTCCGGCCAAACTGTCGGGCATTACGATGCCTTGTGGACACGGCTTTTGGCAATCCATTTTTCACGGGAATGCAGAATAAGATAATGGATTTCGGCGCGTGCGGAATTTAGAAAAACTTACGGCGCGGCGCGGCGCGGAAAAATGGGGCAAACTTTAGCTGAGGCCGACCGAAAAATGAAGAGTGGCGGAGAGAGTGAGATTTGAACTCACGGTAGTGTTACCTACGCACGCTTTCCAGGCGTGTGCCTTAAACCACTCAGCCATCTCTCCACCAGAAACGTCACTTTGACTGATGGCGTGGATTTTTTCAATTCAAAAACATTCCTTTATCCGGGCGGGCGCTCGGCCGCGGGCTTCCGGGCAGCGGTTTTTTACGAATTTGCGGGCGGGGCGCGCCGATGCGTCGGTCACTTAAGGCGAATCAGCTCGCTGGCGCTAATCCCGATCGCGGCTAGGCCTTTACCGCCGCCCGTTCCCGGACGATTTGATCGTCTAAAACAGCGGCAAAAAATTCAAAGCAAACCGGATTAGAATATCCGTGGCAGTTGAATGTCCGTTTCTTCATTTCATATTTTTAAGTTGTCGCCGATCTAAGGTTGGTTGCGTCGGGTAGCGCACCGGAGATTGGCGGTGACGATTTTTTGGCAACTGTTTTGCCGGATAAAAAATCCCCCGCAGCAGGCTATTTCAAGAGTCGGTTTTAGTATCAATTAATTTATGGAAGAAGAAATTTTCGGTTCCCGCAAAATAACGCGCCGGCGCTTGTTGAGCACGACGGCGCGCCTGGCGGCCTTTGCCGCGGCGGCTTCGTTGTTGCCGCCCAGCGTGCGCCGCATCCTGGCGGAGAGCGTGCCGACGCAAGGATCACTGAGCGATATCAAGCATGTCGTGATGTTGATGCAGGAAAATCGTTCGTTTGATCATTACTTCGGCACGATGGCGGGTGTGCGCGGGTTTGATGATCCGGACGCGCTAAAATTGCCCGATGGCAAATCGGTGTTTCATCAGCCGGACGTCAAAAACCCCAACGGCTACTTGCTCCCCTTCCATTTAGACACGAGCAAAACCAACGCGCAGAAACATCCGTCCACGAGCCACACGTTTGCCACGCAGCACGCTTCTTGGAATGGCGGCAAAATGGATAATTGGCTGGCCGCGCATCGCAAGGCGGATGGCGAAAAAGCGCCTTATGTCATGGGCTATCACACGCGGGCGGACATTCCGTTTCAATTTGCGCTGGCGGAAGCGTTCACGATCTGCGACGGCTATTTTTGTTCCGTCATGGGGCCGACGTGGCCCAACCGGATGTATTGGATGACGGGCACGGTTGATGCCGCAGGCCAAGCGGGCGGACCGGTCATCAAAAATAAGGCGATCCCCGGCGGCTTCCGCTGGATGACTTACGCCGAACGTTTGGAAAAAGCGGGCGTCAGTTGGAAGATTTATAATCAACCCAGCAGTCAGGATACGGAAAAGAAGCCGTTCAATATTCTGCAATATTTCACCGCGTTCCAGGAGGCGAAACCGGGTTCGCCGCTTTACGAAAAGGGTTTGGCGCACGATGCCCCGGATCAATTTGAGCAAGATTGCCGCAACGATCAATTACCCGCCGTTTCCTGGATCATGCCGACGAGCCTGGAATCGGAACATCCCGATCACATGCCCGCGGCGGGCGCGGCCTTTGTCGCGCGGAAAATTGAAGCGCTCGCCGCCAATCCCAAAGTCTGGGCGAAAACGGTGTTCATCCTCAATTATGATGAAAATGACGGTATTTTTGATCACGTCGCGCCGCCCGTGCCGCCCGTTGGCACGCCCGGCGAATTTATTAAAGATCTCCCGATTGGCGGCGGTTTCCGCGTGCCGTGCATCATTGTGTCGCCGTGGACCGCCGGCGGTTGGGTCTGCAGCCAGCCTTTCGATCATACCTCGGTGTTGCAACTCGTGGAAAAAGTTACCGGTGTGAAAGAGCCAAACATCACTCCGTGGCGACGTGAAACGTTCGGCGATATGACGGCGGCTTTCCGGTTTGCCGATGAAAAGTCAGCGCCCCCGAAATTGCCGAACCTATCCGAGCAATTGGCGGCGGCGCAACGTGATGCGGCCACGTTGCCGGCACCGGAACTGCCCAGCCTGCCCCAAACTTTGCCCGTGCAAGAAAAAGGTCCGCGCAAACGGGTGCCGAAAGTTTGAGGCCCTGGCCGGTTGCCGAGACCTTTGATAAACGTGGTTTTTTGCGCGTCAATTCCGATTGACGCGGACAGCGATCACTTGTTTTAAGCGGGGTTTATCGGTCGAGTTGAGCGTGGTCTAGGAAGTGGCAGGAACCACAAATTGCTTGGTAAACTCTAAGCACAATAAAAAACGGTGAACGGATAATGATTAAATTATCCGTTCACCAACAAAAAACTGCACTGTCTAAACTTAAATCCGAAATCGGTTCAAGCTCCCTTCGGTTTGGGAACATCAATGCCCAACGCATCACAAAGATCCATTTCGTGATCCTGCTCCTGCACAATAATTCCGCGCAACGTTTCGCTTAAGGCAAATTCCTCCATCGCTTCCGCCTGGCGAATGCGCAGACGATAATGGGCAATCGTTTCACGTTCGTTTTCAAGATCCGCCCGCAACATCTCTTTCGGATCTTCCGAAGTCTTGACCGGCTTGGGCGTGACCGACGGCATCCCGCCAAAGTAATCCACTTGCTTGGCGATCTTGATGGCGTGGTCCAGCTCTTCGCTGGCATGTTTTTCTAGTTCGCGGGCAATATCGGTATAAGCCGCTCCTTTCATCACTTGACTGTAAACGGTATAAGCGATGATCGCCTGATATTCCCGGGAAAGATCCTCGTTGAGGAGTTCGACCATTTTTTCACGGGAGATGGCGAGGTTCGACGAACCGGTTTCTTTTTTCATAATATTAAAAATTTTGAGGTAGTTAGTCGGTCAGTCGGCGTCAATGAACTTGAGGCACTTTAATATCGCCCGCGTGATTGATGACTCCAAACGCATAGAGCAGCCAGATCACGACGCAGATCACTACGACGATGTTAAGGATCTGCTTGATCTTACCATCCATCGGTATGTAGGTGTTAATGAGCCAAAGGAGGACGCCGATGACAATGAGGGTTATGACAACAGTTATTAATGGCATAAGTTTTTTTAGTTGGGATTGATTAACTCAAGATTGATGATGGGTTCACTTGCCGAACATTTTAGCGACGATGAAGATCAGAATCGCACCACCAAAACCTCCGCCTAATAGTAAATAAATCAGAGAGTATCCGGCGGCGGCAAACATTGGCATCATGGCTAGTATCATATTAGTTTTTTATGTTAGTTAGGTTTTAACAGCTAACTATTCAGCGTTTTGAATGCCATGCGCGCTTTCGGTGAATTACATGGGGATTTTGCAAGGTAGAGAAATAGATTGAATGCAAATTGCCGATCGAACTGATTTGGTAATGCAAATTGCAATCTCTGATGAGTGAGTAAACGAAAATACTGCCTTTTTCCGTCGCTACGGGATTAACGACCAACGTCTTCCACCGATTAATTTTCCGCCGAGGCTGCCGCTCCGCGATGGGGTCTATGAATATATTTGCGCCATTGCTCGAATCCGCTGGCTGGATCATTCATGCGGTCAAGAAATTGATAGGCGGTCATATCAAAAGCGCGGGCACCAAAATATTGGGCGATTTTGATTACCTCTTTCAACGGGCATTCCTCGCCACTAACGTGCAGGGTGAGGCCTAAACAGGATTCCGCGTGGCCGGTGCTGATTTCTATTTTGAATTCCTTGTGATCTACCACCAGCCAACTTAAGTCGGAAACATCGGCTTCCGGAAATAATTGCTTCAGTGATTCTACGACTTGGGTTCGCGGCGCCAAGGCGGTCAATTTAAAATCATCATTCAACTCTGCGACGTTTTCAACGTCGCCCGGAAATTTATAGATAGTCACATCCCAGCACATACCTATGCCATAGCCAGTTAAATGCCAGAAAACCAACGGCTGATTATTCGCAAATAATGAAGGAATCTGTAATGAATCGCACGATTCGCCGATTGATAGCTCGCGCTATGCACGGCTTGGGAGGGTTATTTGCACGCTTTAAATTTGGTGCCGGTCCCAAACCCAAGTCGACCGGAAAATTATTTAGAATCCGGAACCGAATTATTCAATAATAGGGAAGTTGGCGAACTTTGAGGCAGGCTGACGCTGGCATTGGTAATAGCAATCACGGGCGACCATTCCAGCCATTTTTGATCCAGCTTTTCCTCGAGCGGGAAAGTCTCGCCTTCGGCGGCCAAGTCACCCGGCGATGAAGGCGTGGCAAAAGCAATGCCGCCAATGATGAGCGATTTTAAGGTTTCCGCACTGAGGCTGATGCCCGAAAACTTTAGATTCACGCTGATGCCGCCCGCGTTCCAAAACTTGGTATCTTTACGGATCAGGGGCGCATAATTAGTTTTGACGATGACATGGATCTTCACCGACGTCGAATTGGTATCCAATTCAAAATACTCCACCTTGCCGACTTCGGTGCCGCGGTAATAAAGCGGCGCGCCGATGGACAACGTTTTGATCTGCGGCGTGGTTAGAATGATCTCCATTCCCTCGCGTGATTTTTCCAGGATTGGTGGGTTTTCGAGGCCCACAAATGTTTTTTGAGGAACGCCGTCGCCCGGCTGCATTTGAATGTAAGGACCGGAAACAATGGTTTCTAAACCTTGTAAGCCGCCCGCACCCACTTCGGGGCGAACGATCCAAAATTGAGAACCTTTACGGGCGAGTTGCTTGGCTGAGGCATTCAGTCGGACGGCTACCGTGACGTGGCTCAGGTCACCCGCCAGTTGCACCGAGCGAACTTCGCCGATCCGCACGCCTTTATATTTCAAAACGGTCTGATTCGCCTGCAGGCCAGTGCCACTGCTGAATTGAAGCTCAACCAACGGCCCCATTTCGTGGAAATATTCAAACGTCAGCCAGCCGGAAATGATTAAGGCAATCACGGGCACCACCCAAATGAGCGAGCGGTGACGTTGCGGCTCCGTAATTTTCGCCGACTTTAATTCTTGGGCATCCGTTTCGGTTTGATGGGTGGGTTTCAATTTCTTCCTTCCTTCCAAATGAGGTGTGGATCAAAGCTGGTTGAGGCTAAGATTGTCAAAATGACTACCAGCGTAAAAGTAGCGATCCCGGGGCCGGGAATCACCGTGGCGAATTGGCCGAACCGGATTAAGGCAACCAATACTGAAAGCAAGAAAACATCGAGCATCGCCCAAGGTCCGATCAAACAAACCCACTTGTAAATCTTGGTGCGCCCGTTTTTCCAGCGCGATCCGCGATACAACACGAGAAAAGCTAGTCCCAGTAATTTTAGCAGTGGAACCAGTATGCTGGCGGCAAAGACGATGATGGCGACATACCACATGTGATCTTCATACAAGGCCTTAACCCCGCCCCACACCGTATTTTCGGTATGACGCCCCATATATTCCATGACCATGATGGGATAGAGATTGGCCGGTAGATAGAGGAGCAAAGCCGCCAAGGCCAAGGCGCCGGTGCGGGCGCGGCTGTTCAAATGTTTGCTTTCAAAGACTTCATTACACTGCGCGCAGTGAGCTTTAAAGCGCACGGGCACCTCATCAAGGTGTTGAACTAAGCCGCACGTTTTACAAGCCGTTAGGGGCATACTTTAGATTGCAATTATTCTCGTAACATCGCCGAGGACGTGAGGACGCGGATAGATTACACGTCACCCGTGCAGGCCCCATGCCTGCGGCGTAGATTACATCCGAGCGCAGGCGACCTGCCAGAAACCTGGAACCACCCATTTTTAACGCGCCAGACGAGCGGATACTTTTAGGTCGGCGGTGGCCTCAGATCCATTTAAGCATTGCGGGCAGATGTCATGGATAAAGTGGGTGGGAGATTTTTTGGCGATCTGAGTTTCCACCTGCCACCAAGTATTTTCATCATCGCGGATGCGGTTGCAGGAAACGCAAATGGGAAACTGGCCCGCCACGAGTTCGGCTTCGTTCAAAGCTTCGGTGAGTTCCGCGATCAAGGTCAAATGATCGTGCTCTTCCTGTTTTTGCTTGGAAATATCGTGGGTGATCACCGACGTGCCGACCGTTTCGCCGGCGGCATTTTTAATGGGTGAAGTGGTCAAATATACCGGGATAGTCTGACCGTCTTTGCGGCGGCGCTGCGTTTCATAAGCACTCGCCAATTCGCCCCGGCCAATATAGGTCATGGTCTCGAGCAATTCGTTGCGATGACTCAAAGGAAACAAGAGCGCGACGGATCGGCCCATGATTTCTTCTGCCGTGTAACCAAACATAAGTTCAGCCGCCGGATTCCAACTGATAATCGAGCCATACGCATTGAGGCTGTAAATGGCATCCTGACTGGATTTGACAATGGCGGCCAAATGTTGGCGGGTCGCCTCGTTTTGAATTTGTTGCTGGCGCGTCTTGGCACATTCCATTTCGCGTTCAATCGCCGGCACGAAGCGGGCGAGATTACCTTTGACGATATAATCCGAAGCCCCGGCTTTGATCATCTGCACCGCGGCGTCTTCCCCATGCGTGCCCGAGACAAAGATGAAGGGGATGTTAAGCTTTTGTTCGGTAAATAATTTCAACGCCTCCGAACCATTGAAACGGGGCATGGAATAATTGGAAACGACCAAGTCCCAATCCGACTGCCGCAGCGACTTGGACAAATCCTCGGACGTTTCAACGCGACGATGGGTGGGCGCATATCCGTTACGTTGCAACTCTTGCATGAGTAACTGGGTGTCATTCTCAGAATCTTCCACCACTAATAAGTTGATTGGCTTCGTCATATAGAAATGTTTAGTCGTGTTTAATGTTGTCATTCCTCTGCTTGTTTTATGCCACTTAAAATTGAGCGAATAATCGCTGGTTTACGAAGGAAACCGAATGAGTTCAGAAATGGGCTGCCAAAAACTAATTGCTTAATGCAATCGGTTGGTTGCAATTTGCTTGGTTTTCCTAAGGTTTATGATCGTCCGGAAACGTTTTTCGGCGATTGCAGACTGCAACTGGTTTGATGCACGTTGCAATTGTGAATCAAGGTTCATGCTGGCGCCCGCGGGCGATTCGTTAGGGTTTTTGGCGGTGGGACGTGACGGCATTGTCATTGCTAAGAGTTCTCGCAGCTTGATCGCGAATGGATCCAAAGCTCACTCGGGCGAAACTAAATTAACGCCTTAGAAAATCATGAAAATACTGGAAGCCCTTTTTTAGATTCATTAGCAGCAAACGGTTACGGCGCAGCCGAGCTACCAGCCGTGGGAATTGATTTAGCCGGGCGAATTTTTTCCGAGGCAAAATCAGCCAAGGTGTGTTAAGTATGTCGTGCAAATTTAAATACTGAATTGAAGCGGGATTTGAATTTTCACGGCAATTTTTTCTTGGGAGATTTGGCAAAGGGTAAAA